>NZ_JBVODQ010000006.1:0-207928 GCF_055666685.1 Enterobacter sp. E14S
AAAAAGCATATTGCTGCTGATAATCCGCATAAACAGTACCCTTTAATCGCCAATGCGTTAAAAGAAATTGCCGCTGCAGGGTTGAGCGCAGAGGTTCTCAAAAACCTTGGTTTGGGAGAAGGCTCTGCTTTGCCGGTTGGCGTCCCCGTTCCGTGGCCGTCAGCAACTCCACCGACGGGGTGGCTTAAATGCAACGGAGCGGCGTTCGCGGCTTCCCAATATCCGAATCTGGCTCTGGCATACCCAACCCTGAAACTTCCAGACTTACGAGGGGAGTTTATCCGTGGCTGGGATGATGTACGTGGTATTGATGCTGGTCGAACGCTGCTTTCTCTGCAGCTTGATGCCCTTCAAAAAATGACTGGTTCAGCAAGTAATGGTGCTGCAACTGGCTTCGTGAATAGCAGCACGTCTAATGTTATCGGGGTTTTTAAACGCGGAAGTTCTATTTACCCAAATACTAACGGACAGAATTCCGATTATCAGGGGGTCGATCTTGTCTTTGATTCATCCCTTGTCGCGCGTTCTGCAGCAGAAACTCGTCCGCGCAACATCGCATTTAACTACATCGTGAGGGCCGCATAATGGCGAAGGCAAAATTAAACAATGAGCTTATTGCTACAGTGACCGGTGATATCACTGTGTTTAACTACGATGGTGAGACGCGCGAATATATTTCCTCCTCGGTTGAATATTTAGCGGAAGGTGTAGGTATTCCAGCCTTGTCATGCATTGATGCGCCTGGTGAAATTAAAGAAGGTTTTACAATTTGCCGCACCTTTGACTTAAACGGATGGGAGTACATCGCAGATCATCGCGGTAAAACTGTATATAGCACAAAGTCAGGTGAGAAAGTCACGATTTCACTACCGGGTGATTATCCGAAAGATACGACGACACAAGCCCCTGGAACGCCATATGATAAGTGGAATGGCAGAGAGTGGATAACCGACGCAAAAGCGAAACACTTTGCGGATGTGGTAAAGGCTGAACAGCAGAAAACTGCATTGCTAGCGGAAGCGTCTGCAATTATCGCACCATTGGTAGATGCTCAGGCTGGAGGCTACATTGATGATAAAGATATCCCACGTCTGACTGAATGGCAGCGGTATCGTTATACGCTAACTAAGGTTGATACCGATACCGCTCCGAATCTTAACCTTCCACCGAAACCCGAGGTATAGGTCATTCAATATCGGGTGCTTTTGATGTGTCAATAACCATCAGCAGCACCTGATATTTTCAGCACTCAGCCAGAAAACGTATTCATTTATTCGTTGCCAGAGACATCAGATTTAATTTCCACAAGGATTGGTTCGCCTTTTTCATTAACTGCAAGCCGCATTCCCTCCGGTATTTCTTGTATTCTGAAAAACCAGTTATCCTCAGGGAGTTGAATAGCACCTCCAATATCGTGGAAACCATGAATGACCTCCGTCATTGTGATCGGATTAAATAGGCGCATAGTAAACTCTCCACGAAAAACCATTATTTGATGGGGCACCCGTTGCGGCCATTGTGCAACGAGCTTTGAAACCGACATTTGTTGTTAAAGCATCAATGATCATCGATGAATGAGCATAGTTTGGCGTAGTGCCGGGATCAGCAGAAAGACGTTCGGCAATGCTGATATAGCGGCTTATACCTGGCAGCGCAATTGGGTAATTAACCGTTGCCAGGCCGTTATCAAGGATTACACCATACCCCATAACCTCAATGGCTCCATCCGACCATATTACCCAGACTCCATTTGCGTTACTTCCTCGACTGGTTACGTATTTAGCTTCTCCCAAACCAAGGTTTTTGAGAACCTCTGCGCTCAACCCTGCAGCGGCAATTTCTTTTAACGCATTGGCGATTAAAGGGTACTGTTTATGCGGATTATCAGCAGCAATATGCTTTTTCATCTGATCATCAGCGTAGCCCTTTACCTCAATAACTTTATCGTCAACGTACTGACGCGTTGCCAGCACAACCGACGGATCAATTTTCAGGGAAATTGACGATGTGCTCGACACAATCAGAATCATGCGGATGGTCTGCGTGCGGCCACTGCCTTCCTGCAGCTGAGGCTTGTATGTCTCCGGGCAGTTAGCCACGGCGATCAGAATGCCGTCGTCGTCGTAGAGACCGATCTCTCGGATCCAGAAACCGCCCTCATTCTCGGGAATAATCTGTTCAGCGATGATCTGGCTGGTATTGTTTGGGTCAACAGCGAGCAGGTTCAGCGGCGCTATGCGTTTTTGGTTGACGAGCTTCGTCTGCGCCGGGTCGGGGGTTGGCAACGTTTCGTTGGCGTCGCCTACCGCCATTTGCGTCAGGTTGAGTTGCGTACCAAGTGCCGTCGCGTTAGCTAGCCGCGCCGCGCCCTGATTCGTCAGTATGGCAAAATATTTTGCGGTCATGCGTTCACTCTCAGGTTATCAATCAAATGGATGGCCGAGGCCGGGTAATAATCACCACCGACAATAAGTTCCTCAGTGGTATAGGGGTAAACAGCCAGCGCATCGCCGTGATAGCATCCTGCGCCGACATAAAACTCTCCCGTTGAGCTCAGGCTGATAGCCAGCCCGGTCATGTGTCTACTTGCCGGTTTGGCATCCTCAATGAGCCGTTCAAGCTCCTGATACATTTCGTCAGTGATGCCGTTATCAAGCACACCGACAACCAGACGGAATGTGCCAGGCTCCTCACCGAGCTGCCACCACTCGCGCACCTCAATCAAAAAGCCAAGCGGTTCCACCACACGACGCAATGCGCTGATGGTTCCTTTGTGCTGATGGACGAAAAACGAGGACGCACAGACGCTGCGCTTGGTGCTCTCCGGCCACGCCTCATCCCAACGGTCTACCGACAGCGCCCATGCCAGGTAGGGAAGTAAATTCACCGGGCACGCGCTGGGGTTCCATAAGGTGCGTAGCGGTACAGGCACACGCTCAATTTTCGAGAGCGCAGCGGCAGCGGCGACTTCCAGCGGTGAGGACCCAACGGGTAACAGCCTTTCACTCATCCGAACCCCCGATCGCTATCTGATACGAGGTACAGTTCGAGGCCTGCGACTTACTCAGTACAATGTCAGAGTGGGGAGATTCCAGTTCAACGCGCTGCACGCCTTCAACGTGAAGTGCTGCATAGATGGCCGAGAGACGAATATCGCGTCCAAGGCGATGCTGTGCGCTGATATAATTCTGCAGCTTCTGCTCTGCAGCTTGCCTGATGGGTTCAGCTTCTGGTCCGGGATAAACGTAGAGCGTTGCGTTTATCTTGTAAGGCACAATTTCTGCTGACTGGACAGTTACACGATCGCCGACCGGGCGGACGGTTTCAGCGTTAAGCGCTTTTTCAACAACCGCCAGTAGTTCAGGACGAGCGGTACCATCACCCTCACGGGATAACACCGAAATCGTCACGTATGCGGGCTGAGGGCTTTCAACTGAAACGTCAGCGACCCGTCCGTCGGCGCTTCGACCATGATATTCATAGGCTCCAACCGGCCCCGCGACGCTCAATCCTTCAAATGCCTGCTGCGCACGCAGCCGCAGGTCAGCATCAGACTCCATGACGGCAGCCGTTGGCGGAATGGTAGTGTCATCGCCCGGGGTGATGGTCAGGCGTTCGGTATTATTGTTTCCCGCAATAACGTCCAGATCGCGACCGGAAGAATAGGCCAGCGTCACGGCCAGCGCAGCCTCATTAACCCGCTGGCGCCAGATGACTTCCCGGTAGGCATTCTCCTGCAGCAGCTTCACAATCGGCTCGGATTCCAGCGTCAGCGTCCGTGCAATCGCTTCTCGCTCCTCTTCCGGATAGAGGGAGACAAAGGTGGCCTTTCGTTCTGCCAACAGCGTTTCATAATCCACCTCCTCCACGACATCAGGCGCGGCGAGCTGGCTCAGATCAACAATAGCCATAGCGTTTAACTCAGTGAAATGGTGATAGAAAAGGATTGCCCGGAGGTCGGACGCGTGCCGGTGATATCGACATACAACGTCCCGTCGTTCTCCGAACGCTCGAAAGTGATGGCCGTCAGGCTTATTCGCGGCTCCCATTTCTGGATGGCGGAATAACAGGCGGCCATGATTTGCAGACGCAGCGCCGGACTCTGCGGCCTGTCGATCATCGCCGCCAGCAGCGAGCCGTAATCCCGCCGCATGACCCGCGAGCCAATCGGCGTAACCAGAATGTCGCGCACGCTTTGCCGGATGTGTTCCGCCTCTGAAATGCTCAGCCCGGTCTGCCTGTTCATCCCCCTGTAACGCACCGTCATTGTGTCCCCTTAGTCCAGCTTCCGCCGCTTTGCACACTGCCGTGCGCGTGGTTATCCACCTGCACCCCGTTGGAGGTGAATTTACCGCCGGAATGCTCAATATTTCCGGCCATCACACCGCCCTTCTGCACTTCAAGAGAGGCAGTAATTAACTTGTTGGTACACACCACTTCAGGCGTATCCAGCGTGATGCGGGACGTTGACGTCACCCTCACCTCCGGCACGGTGGCGGTCAGCGATTCAGTGGCGGTAATGTCGGCCGTTTTAATGCCTGCAACCGTCAGCGCCCCGCGACCGGGTTCGTACTCGATCACCGCGCCGTCTGGGAACGAGACGTGGAACGCGTCAGGCGACCCGGACGGCGCCGGATGGTCGTCAGAGAAAATGCCGGGCAGCACAAAGGCGGTATCAAGCTCGCCGCCGATGGCCAGCAGCAGCACCTGTTCCCCTTCAGAAGGGGCCCACCAGACGCGCGAACGTCCCGCACGACAGGTGAGCCAGTTCAGCCAGGTGGTTTTCATCCCGCCGGTCTGGACACGACAAAGCCCTCTGCTGAGGTCAACATCGGTCACAACACCGATACGAATAAGATTGCGGATCGCGCGAGCGATGCCGTTCATGGAAGTTAATGTATTCATGAGAAGAGAATGCCGTTCAGGAGGAACGGCAGCAACGAGACGGGGTTTTCTGCGGGATGATACAACAAGCGGTCCAGACGGCAGGCGCCAGGCGGCCTTCAACGCGGGTAAATTACTCCTCCCACTGGCTGACCAGCTCGCCGTTGACGTACAGCGCCTTCGGCCGCGTGACGGGCTCCGGCAGCGGCGGCTCGGGGGAATACGTCGCGTGCAGAGCGCCCTGCTCCTGGGAAACAAGAATACGCTCGGTTAATTGCACGCTGATGGTGATATCCATCGTATCGTCATCGTTTAAGACGACCGCGAAGGTGTAGCCGTTTTTTCGTCCTTCATCGAGGGTAAAAATATCCGGCTGGTTTTCCCGAAGCCAGGCCAGCACCGGGACGAAAAATCCCTCGCTGTCGCCGGTGAAGCCGCTGACCTCCGCGTTCAGCGCATACCGCTTTTCAAAGGAGAGCGAGGAGGCCTGTCGGGCGTCAATATTGCCGCCTCCGACCGACATCTGCAGGCGCTCCGGGTTGGCATTGAGTTGGGGGATCGCGTCAATTAATGCCTGACGCAGGCTCTTGAGTTTGTGCATCGAGTTTATCCTGACAGTCTTTAATGGTTTCAACCTGCAGCGCGCAGGCGATAAGGGCGTATTCCAGCCTGCGAATATCCGCGCTGAGATCGCCGTTAGTGGCGGGTTCGCTTCCCGGCATCGGGCATCGGCTCACCTTCGGGCAGGCGTTGTAAACAATGGGCTGCGGAGGCGCAGGCGGTGCGGGTGTGCAGCCTGCGGACAGCATCAGGCAGCTGAGCGGTATACCAGCGGCGTAACGCTTCATTTTCATTGAGTAATCTCCCGATAGTCGCTTCCCGTCTTGCCCTCTCCTCGCCCGCGGTGACAAGCTCCTCACGGAGCCTGACCTGGGCATTTTCATTTGCTCTGGCCATCCGCTGCGACAGGGACAGCTGCTGGTTAAGCGTGGCGAGGGCCGTTTTTTGCTCGCTGGCGACCCGGTTGGCCGTGGCTAAGGAACGGGACAGGTTCAGGTTGTCATGACGAAGCCACAGCGTGATGGCCAGCAGCCCGGCCAGCGCCAGCATGAGCGTTCTCACGGCAGCCCCTTCATGCACCAGGCCTTCTCGCGGACGCGACGGTTTTCCAGACCGGCATTTTTGACGCCGTTGACGTACACCCAGCGGGTAAGCTGCCCGCATGCCTGCGGCCACTGTTTACGTTTGATAAAGGACACCAGCGTCGAACGGCAGGCGGCGCCTGCGCCGACATTAAAGGTAAAACTCACCAGCGCGTCATAGACCCTGGGTGGCATCTCCACCGGCGCACACGCCGCCAGACGCCGCTCAACGTTGAGCACATCAGCGACCAGATTTACCGCAGCCTCACGCTCGGTAATGTCCCGCGTCGGCACAACGTTTGCCGTGTGGCCAATGCCGGACGTCCATACGCCGGCGCTACACCGGTAGGGCGAGAGGCGACATCCTTCGAGATCGGCAATCAACGCCAATCCTTCCGGGGACGTTTTCAGTAATCGAAAGTCAGGCATCAGCACCGCCAGGGCCAGCACGCCGGCGACGCTGCAACGCTTAATGATTGAGTTCACGAATGCTCTTCTTATCGAGGCCAAGAGACTGGAGATAGCGCCAGGTTTTTCGCTTAAACCAGTAATTCGTTAATGCGGTAAAAATGGCGCACAGACTCCCCACGTACAGCGCGACTTTTTCAGGAGACATCGCCCCGAACCAGGCCAGCGCCACGGCCAGCCAGTAGGCGATAAACGTGGTGATTTTCTCCAGGCTCAGTCCCATAGGTTTACGGATTCTTTTGTGGGGGCGCTATTCACCTCCGGCATCTCTACCGGCGTGCCGTGAGGCAAGATAACGCCTAACTCCGCGAGGCCAGGATTGGCCTTCAGAACGGCTTCCACGACGCCAGCCGTGCGCCCATAAAAGCGGGCGCAAACGGCATCAAGCGTGTCCCCCTGCATTGCATAGATTTTCATCAGACGCTCCCAACATCCGGTTTCCAGGTACAGTAGAGTTTCCCGGGCCAGCAGGCTTTTCGCTATCGCTGTCGGATGGACAATCGCGGGCACAACAGATCGTCCGCGAGCGGCGAAGCGTGGTTCAACGGAAGCGCAAAACAGGAATGAGGGTGTTGGTACGGGTGATGACGCCGGGGCTAGCGCCAGCTCTCGTCTTCCCAGACTTCCCGGAGGATAGCGTCCAGCGCCTCGCGATCGGCTTCTTTTTCAAGCCCCTGGAGCTCGACACCCGTCACCGATCCGATTTTCACGTTCACCCGCGATGACGGAAACAGGGAGCGTATTCTGCGGGTCAGTTCGCACTGAAAGGCCTCAACGACGGCATGATCGATCTGCTGATCTTTATCGAGAGTAATGTTCACCCGAACGTTGCCCTCTTTTTTGATTCGTTCCGGAACAGGCGATGCTGAGAATACAACGGTAAATGCGTTGTTCTTGATTAAATTTCCCCGCGCAATCTCAGCAATCAAATTCAGGGCAATCTCACGATCTCTTTCCTGACACGTTCCTTCCGTCGTCAGTCGCGCAATCAGCTCGACTCGTTCAATCATGACCTGCTCGTTCAACTCTCTGTCCACACAACCTCCACCACGAGATACTGTATAAACATACAGTAGCACGTATTCACAAAAAGAGTGAAGCGAAAAATCAGAACCCTTCACGGTATGTACATGATATGGATGGAGATTAGCGTGCCCTCTGAGCGAAGAGATCCGTTAAAAGCCCAATACGTTCAAGGATTTTCCGCGCCTTTTGCTGGTAAGAACACGGTGCCGGAAATAGCGATCCGTCAGCTGCGCCCCTGCACCATTTATCGTTAAAGCGGCTGATGCCTCCCGCCATCAGATGCAGGGCTTCTGCCCGGCTGATGGCTATCCCGGTGGCGAGCCGTATCTCATCGATCACCTTCTCCGGTACCCCGTTCTGCGGGTCGCTCGCGAAGACGACGGGCGCTGTCGCGCCAGGGCGGATGAATTTGATGCGTTCGGTTAACGCCCGCCTCGCACGTCGGCTGAGGGGTTGAGAAAGATCGGTCTGCGTACAGTTATTGACAGAACTCCGAGAGGATACGGGCGCGTCCTTAAGATCCGCGGCCCGCTTCGGCACAATTTTCCACTGCGTGAGCCGGGTTAAAACTGGGCTGCCCGCGCCAACGGCAGAATCGTATACGCCGCGGATGCGGACCGTTTCCTCGCCGTACTGGTTAAACCCGGCGCGCGGCTCATACAGCGTGCGCACCTGTAAATCATCGCGACGCACAAACGGCCCGCCCTGCGCAGTAACGTAACCCGCCCAGTCCCCGGCGTCGGCAGCCTCCTGGACGGCAGCAAACTCAACGCTCAGACCGCGCGCGCCTCGGCATCCACCAGACGCCGCAGCTCGCGGTAGACCGTTACCGGCGCGCCGCCGATGAACTGAAACTGGCGAATGTGCCAGCGCCCTGCCCAGGCCGACACGGCGGACGCCGTCTCCTTCAGCAGCCCGCCGCTTTCGTTATCGGTCTCGCCATCGAGCGCATAGCCGTCGATATTCTTTGAGATGTATTTGGCGATATAGCCGGTAGCGCTGCCTTTCTGCGGATCGATCGCGTCCGCGTGAAAGCGCGCCTGTCTGGCGCTTTCGCTCTGCAGCTCAGCGCCATCCTCCTGCCGGGCGTAATCCCCGATAATCCGGCGAACGCATTCGACGTCTTCCGGCAGCATAAACATCAGCATGTGCCAGTGGGGCGTACCGTCGTGATGGGGTTCCGCAACGCGGATACCAAAGATACGGCGCCCGTCCCGGTGCAGTTTTGCCCGGATGCGCGCCCACAGTCGGGTAAAGTAGAGTTGCGTATCCGCCGGGCTGGCCCCGTTCCACTTCGCGTTGGGGAAGCCTGATTTCAGCGTCGCGTGATACTGCGCGGGCGCGGTTAAGGTATAGAACTCGCCCGCGTAGCCCAGCGCCTCACAGATATTTTCAAACCCGCGGATGCGGGTCATCAGTTCACAGCGACGTATCGCCGGGTTGGCCGCCGAGCTGTCGTATTTTTCAATCAGGCTGATGCGGTTGCCCTCTTCATCTTCCAGCTCCATGCCCTTGAGAAATTCGCGCGTGCGGCGCTTCTGCTCGCGCCACTCGGTCACGCAGCGTTTGCTCGCATACGCCGTTCTCCGTTTGCTGACGTTGCCGAGGGCAATCTGCAAATGCTCGCGCCAGGCAGCCGCGATCCGACGCAGGCGCCCGCGCCACCACGCCTCGGAAAACATGCGGATCACCGCCGCGGCAACGTCATCTTTGTTGAAAAACGTCTTCGACACCCGCTCCCAGTGCGGAGGCGACACGTTGAACTGTCGGGCGATCAGTCCGGCGCGCTGATACCAGACGTACAGCGTCTGGTATTCGCCCATTTCGGCATCGTTAATATTCGCCAGCTCGCCGCGAATAAAGCTGGCGATATCTGCGGCCAGCAGGTCGATGTCCGCGCGGGACATATCCGGAAGGCGGTTATAGCGGGCCACCAGTTCGACCATCCGCGAGGCGAGGTATTGCAGAAGCTTGGTGTCGAAATGGCCGTCAAACACGGCCCTCGAGACCTCGTCGTGCAGGCCTGTGCAGGCATAGCGTTCAGAGACCCGCCTCAGACGGGGTAACATCCTTTTGCAGAAGCGGATCAAAAAGGCGTTAGCCTGCGGGCTGCCCCTATGCTGTTCGAGGGCGTCAACCGTGCGCCAGACCTCGAAGCGTACGCAGTCAGGCTGCTGTGAGAGGGAAATTCTTGCCTCCTGCAGCGCCGCGAAAAGGCGATCGCGGCGCTGCTGTTGGGCGTGGGTGAGATAAGGGCTGGCAATGGCCGACCGTGGGGCATTCCACGGATAAGCAAATGACGTAGCCAACTTATCCTCCCCGGACGTGTTTATTTTTTATCTCTGCGATCTCCTGGCAGGTTACGCACAGCGCTACGCCGGGCACCGCTATTCGGCGCGCCTCCGGTATCGGCGCCTCGCAGTCCTCGCAGAGGAAACGCGAAGGCGATACGGGTCGTCTGCGGGCGCGATTAATGTATCGCTCTCTGTCTTCCTGCTCGCGCGCCTGCGCAAGATCGATAAAATCGGCCATCAGTGCAGCTCCTGGGATTCACGCTCGTAGCGAGCCGCCTCGTGGCACAGCAGTTCGGCAACGTCTTCTCCGCTCATGCCGGTTTTGTAGATATGGCTCGCCAGCGCCTCCAGACGCAGGGAGACCGCGAGGGCTCGCGCGCATCGTTCCTCTGTTTTTGCCTCTGCCAGCAGACGCTTCAGTTCTTCACTTCCGGTCGGATAAGGGCGGTTTTCACTGTTTCGCATCACGCGTTCTCCTTAAATTCAGGCAAAAGGATGCCTGGCGGGTTTACGCCATTAGGTTTCTGGTTGGGTTATATCGGCATGGTCAGCCGTTCAGGAAATAAACTCACAACAGCACGAAAATGATTCATGGCGTTAATCAGCGCCCTTTTCTCCTCTGTGGTTAGCTCACTGAGCTCGCACTCATGACGGGCGACGGGCAATCTCGCCAGGAAAAAGAGGGCGGCCAGCGCCCTGCTGTTCTCCTCAAAACAGGGATCGCGCTTATCGCGCAGCTCAGCCATAAACCGCGCCAGCTCTTTTCCGCTATCGCACCCGTATCGGGCGCGCAGTTCAGCGACGTGGTTAAGCCCGCTAAGGCGAGCTCCCACGCTAAGTGGAACCCTTGCACGGGCAGCTTCTATCGCCATATCTCCCCTCGCGTAAACTCACGCACGCCAGTGCGCTGAAATCGGGCAGAGCACGGTTTTTTCCGCCGTTTGATGATTGCGATTTCAGATGCCATGCTGCATGATTCCCATTTTGATAATGTCTGCAATCATTAGCCTCTGCTTGCCAACGTCTGCCGCTGATTGCCCGAATTTGCAATGATATTAATACCCAAATGAGTATTAGTAAACACCCAAAGGAATATATTTTGATTTTAGATTCTCAAGTGAATAATGAAGAGTTACTCGATAGAATCTGTCAGGTATATGGTTTCACGCAGAAAATCCAGCTGGCCCGGCACTTTAATATCGCCGCCAGCTCGCTTCAGAACCGCTACGCGCGCGGTACCGTCTCTTACGACTTTGCGGTTCAGTGCGCGCTGGACACCGGTGCCAGCCTTCGCTGGCTGATGACCGGACAAGGTGCACAGTTTGAAGGTCATCCCGCGCCGGGCGATCCGGTTTCGGTTTCCACATTCACACTGAGTGATGGAAGGCTGGAAGAAAATACCACTTTGAGTATCGACTCTGGTTTCTTTAGCAAGCCGCTGGCTCGCGGCATCGCCGTTCGGGCGGAGGGGAAGCTGCACTTTGTTGAAAAAGAAGCATCGTTAACCGACGGCCTGTGGCTGGTTGAGATTGAAGGCACCGCCAGCATCCGCGACCTCACGCTGCTGCCGGGTAAAAAGCTCCACGTGGCGGGCGGCAAGGTTCCGTTTGAATGCGGTATCGACGAGATAAAAACGGTGGGTCGCGTGGTGGGGATTTACAGCGAGGTTAATTGAGGGTGGGTCGTGAGAATCCTACCGGCGGTTGGATTTGCGAGCACTTACCAGACGGTGCAAAAGGCAAACGTATCAGAAACAAATTCGCCACCAAAGGCGAGGCGCTGGCGTTTGTACAGTACACCGTCCAAAACCCGTGGCAGGAATAAAAAGGAAGACAGGCGCACGTTAAAAGAGTTGGTTGACTCGTGGTATAGCGCTCGTGGCATTACCTTAAAACATGGCTTAAAACGCCAGTTAGCGATGTACCATGCTTTTGAGTGTATGGGCGAACCACTCGCACGCGATTTCGATGCGCAGATGTTTTCCCGCTACCGTGAAAAACGATTAAAAGGTGAGTATGCCCGTTCAAACAGAGTCAAAGAGGTATCGCCTCGCACGCTTAATCCAGAGCTGGCCTACTTCCGGGCAGTGTTCAATGAGTTACACCGCCTCGGAGAATGGAAGGATGAAAACCCACTGAAAAATATGCGCCCATTCCGCACAGAAGAAATGGAAATGGCCTGGCTAACTCACGACCAAATTTCGCTACTTTTAGGAAAGTGCAAACGGCATGACCACCTTGATTTAGAAACCGTGGCACGAATCTGTCTCGCCACTGGCACACGGTGGTCTGAGGCCGAGAGACAGAGAAAAAGCCCGCTCGCGAAATACAAAATCACATATACCAACACGAAAGGCAGAAAAAACCGCACTGTTCCCATTAGCAAAGAGCTTGATGACTCTCTACCTGATGATAAAAAAGGTCGGTTGTTTAATGATTGCTATGGCGCGTTCCGGTCTGCGCTGGAAAGAACAGGCATCGAATTACCGGCAGGGCAACTTACCCATGTTTTACGCCACACCTTCGCCAGTCACTTTATGATGAATGGTGGTAATATTCTGGTCTTGCAGCGCGTGCTTGGGCATACAGATATAAAAATGACGATGCGCTATGCGCACTTTTTCCCTGAACTTTTGGAGGATGCTGTAAAATTAAACCCTATAGATTTCAAACATGAAACTTACAAATAAGGAGTCTGGACCAGACAAACAAAATGGTTTCAACCAATCCAATGAAAGATGCTGCTATCAATATCCTTGATTATAAAACATTCATATTTACGCATACATCCATTGATAATCATAGATAAAAAGCATACCTCCTCCTTTACGCAAAAAATTATTGACAATGCAATTGACAACGACCAAACACAAACCATAATTTCAACTGCAGTAGATAATGTTATATAAATAAATGCTCGGAGGAATTATGTTCAAAATTGCCCGACAGCAAGTAATGCTTACATTAATTTTTATATTTCTTTTCATGACTGCATCATGCACAGTAAAGTTATCACCTGACTATGATAAGGATTTATCTACATCTTTGTCATCAATTAATACCGAAATGATGGTTTTTTTTGCTTCCATTGATGAAGGAACCCATAGCACAAACTTTGGGGATAGAAAACAAACCTACTCCAAAATAAAAGGAAAGTTAGAAGCTCTCGTAATAGATTTAAAGTCAAGGCCAACACCTTCCATAAATAATATGGAGGCGATAAATGCCATATTAAAAGCAAATAAAATTCCAATATTGCCTAATGATATGAATTCCCCGCCAAGTGTTGAGTCAGTATTATCAGTTTCAAAGACAATAAAACAAATGGAAAGTACAGATAAATCACAGGGGTTGACATCTTTTGAAATACAAGCATTCAAGAATCAAATCAACATATACATGTCACAAGCCATTACTTATGAAAATTTCTTGAAAAATAAATAGAGGTCACCATGTCGATTGATATAGATGAATTAGTTAATAATTTTAAAGATAAAGCTAAAGATATATTAAAAGTAGATGTTAGCTATGTCCGTGGATTTAGCCAAGATCAACTTATTGCAATAGCCCAGCAAGCACAGTTTGTAGCCATTGGAATTAAAAGTGGCCAAATCACTAAAGAAACTCAACAGTTTTTTTTAGATAGTCTAGATGATATGCTTTTGAAGTTTGCTAACACTTTAAGAGGACTGATGATGGTTACAATTGAAAAACTGTGGAATGCGTTAGTTCAGGTTTTATGGGATGCCATTTCAAAAGCAGTATCCCTAGAATACAAAATTCCAAATATAACTATTTAAATACTGTTGTGTTTAAAATTGTGAGAGTTGTTAAAGCACACCAACTCTCACATTTTCAATAATATAATACTTAGTGAATATCTCCTTAATGTAAGCTCTTATAACAGACAACCAACATTCATAGTTACGCATATACTCATGTAATATAACCTATAGTTTTTTCTGATATCATCTGCAGCACGAACACTATCCTAGCTTGAGGAGCCAGGAATAAATGGCGATAAAGTGGCGGTAGAAATGGCGGATAATGGGTAATCATTGGCAAACAATGGCAATCTATGTCAATGATAAATAACGCAAACTATTGATTTTCGGTTGTTCCGTTAGGAACTCATAATCGCCTGGTCGCTGGTTCAAGTCCAGCAGGGGCCACCAAATTTTAGTTTTAGAATCATAAGATTAAACCACTCGATTGAGTGGCTTTTTTTGTTGGGCGAATGATGGATGCCCCCTTGTTGTCCCCTGACTTTTCCCCAGGCATTCGCCAGGCTGTATCCCGCCTCTGATTTTTGTTGCACCCTATGCGAGCACATTCGGAATCAATCACACGTAGCCCGGCCTGCCGCTCACCCTCACAAACCCTAAAAACTAAAGAAATCCCCCATCGCGCCGATCATCATCCGTGTGTATTATTTCCTGTAGCTTTTACAACAACTAACCTTAACTCAAATACTTAAGCGCCAAAGCGAAAGGCATCATGAGCACACCGATCAAACGGCTAGAAATCATTAAAAATGCCATTGAACTGGAAGATGACGACATCATCCAGAGCCAGCTGACACGCCTGAAAAATGAAGCGTTTGACGATGAGCTACAGGCAATCGTCGTGGCGCTTGAGGAGAAGAACTACACCTCTGCGATGGCGGCAATTACCGCCTGGCTGCAGGGCCAGCGCGCCGTGACTCAATGGCGCGATCCGCAGGTGGCCGCCAGCAAGCTGGAGCTGAAGGCGCTGGAAGAGCGTCTGCGCGATCTGATTGACCGGCGCAACGCCCGGGTGCAGCAGCTTGATGAGTTCAACGATCTCTATTTTTCTCGCCTCGGACCGCTGATGCAGCAGATCCTCGCCCTGCGTAAAACGCTGGCCGAGCTCAATCTGCGCCGTCAGCAGGCGGAAGCGCGTCGTCGCGAGGAAGATTACCGTCGCTGCCAGCGCTATATGGCGCAGGCGGTAGAGGTGCTGGCGACGCTGACCCAGCGCTGGCGCGATCTCCCGGCGGACTCCGTGCAGGCCGCCGAGGCGCGTAAGCATCTGGAGCAGCAAAGCAATCTGATTGCCAACCTGCTGGCCGAAGCGCTGGAGCTGGAGAGCGGCTTAACGCGCGAAGAGGAGCCTGCGCGTCAGGCGCGCGACGAGGCGAACGAAGAGTACGAGAAGTATCGCGAACAGCATCACGATGCCGAAGTGCGGCTGCGCAAAGGTAAGCATCTTTCACAAGAGGACCAGAACGAACTCAAGCGTCTCTGGCGGCAGGCGAGCAAGCTCTGCCACCCGGATCTGGTGGCGGACGATCTGAAAGAAGAAGCCAACAACATGATGGTACAGCTTAACCAGGCGAAGCAGCGCGGCGATGTGAAAGCCATTCGTTCGCTGGTGGCCCGCCTGCAGCAGGGCTTCGAGCCATTGATGGCAAGCGACAGGCTGAACGATCTGGAACGTATCCGCAAAAAAATGGCGCAGGTTCGCGAGCAAATCGACATTTTAGTGAACGAGCTGGCGGAGCTGGAGAAAGAGGAGTCCTGGCTGCTGGTCTCGTCGTTGAGCAATATGGAAGCGTACTTTGCTCAGCAGGAGAAAGCGCTCCACGAGGTCCGCGCCTCGCTCGAACATCAGGTGAGCGAAGCGCAGCTGGATTCGGCAGCCTGATTATTTGGCGTGCCAGTATGCGCTGGCACGCACCAGCTGTGGGTCAATTGCGTCGGTTTCAAACTGACGGCTCAAGCGTTTCACCACCTTCCCTTCCCCGGTCAGCCAGATAAAGTAATCGTCCCCCGGAACGGTCAGCGCCGCCAGATGGTCAGCGACTGCCTGCTCACTGTGGCCCACCACCCACGTGATATTGAACGCGCTCAGGTCCGCCAGATAGTCCTGGTACGATTCATCCCCAACCGTCACGACCGCGTGTATGTCCGGGCGAACCGGCAGTTGAGCAATGCTCTCTAAGCGTCGGCGCAGCGCGGGCATGCCGGATTCATCGCACACGTACAGCTGCCAGGCGTAATCCTCCGGCACCACCAGCGAACCGCGCGGGCCGCCGATGGTCACCTTGTCTCCCGCTTTCGCCTCAACCGCCCAGCTGCTGGCAATGCCGCCGTCATGAATGAAGAAATCGAGAACCAGCTCATGATTTGCCTCATCGTATAGCGGCGTATAGTCGCGCGCCTGCGGACGCACGCCGTCGCCCCAGTCGATGCCTTCATCGGTGACCACCGGCGGCGTAAACGTCGTCCCGGGTGCCGGGAAAAAGACTTTGGTATGGTCGTCGAAACCGCGGGAGCTAAAGCCCTCCAGCTGCTCGCCGCCTAAAACAATGCGCTGGAAACCCGCGCTGGGGCGCTCAACGCGGAGCACCGTCAGCTCGCGAAAGCGCAGGTCATTACGAACACGCTGTGGGTAACGGGTAGATGCCATTTTTAGCCCCTTTTCTGGTGAATACGATATATCTAAATCAATTTTCAAATGATAATGATTACTAATAAGCAAAAATGCAAGATCTTTTAGATTGCATCTGAATATATCTTAGATATAGTTTAGATATATCAAATTAAAGAGGCTTCTATGCGACACGAACACGACAGCGGCGGGCGCCGACCGCGCTTTTTCGGCCACGGCGATCTGCGGCTGGTGATTCTGGATATCCTGACCCGCAGCGCGAGCCACGGCTACGAGCTGATCAAAGAGATCGAGAATCTGACCCAGGGGAATTATACCCCGAGCCCAGGAGTGATCTACCCGACCCTGGATTATCTTCAGGATCAAACCTTTATCACCATTACGGAAGAAGAGAACGGTCGTAAGACGATTACGATTACCGCTGAAGGACAACGCTGGCTGGACGAAAACAGGGAACAGCTGGAACAGATCCAGGTGCGTATAAAAGCCCGTTCCGTCGGTTTCAGCTGCGCAAAAACCCGCAGATGAAGCGGGCGCTGGATAACTTCAAAGCGGTGTTAGACCTGAAGGTGAATCAGGGAGAGCTCAGCGACGCGCAGCTCAAGCAGATTATCGGCGTTATTGACCGCGCGGCGCTCGAGATCTCCCAGCTGGACTAAGCCGGAGCGTGCTCGCTCACGCGGAAGACGCGTACCAGTTCCTTCAGGTGCATCGCCTGTTCGTTAAGCGATGCTGCCGCCGCCACAGACTCCTCCACCAGCGCGGAGTTCTGCTGGGTGGTGGCATCAATCAGGCCAATCGCGCTGTTAATCTGCGAGATACCTTCCGTCTGCTCGTGGCTGGCCTGGCGGATTTCGCGCAGGATCGCGTCCATCTCTTCCACGTTGCCGACCATCCCGTTGATCAGCGCACTCGCTTTTTCAACCAGGTTCATCCCGTCCTGGGTCTGGCTGGTAGAGCTCTCAATCAGCTCGCGGATTTCGCTGGCAGATGACGCGCTCTTCTGGGCAAGCTGGCGAACTTCACCCGCCACCACCGCAAAGCCGCGACCGTGCTCGCCGGCGCGCGCCGCTTCCACCGCCGCGTTCAGCGCCAGAATATTGGTCTGGAAAGCAATAGCGTCAATCAGGTCGATAATGTCGGACATTCGGTTCGACGTCTCGTTAATCAGGCGCATTTTGCTGGTCACCTGCTTCATCATCTCGCCGTTGTTTTTAACCACCGTGGCGGCATCGGCCGAGAGGTTGGTCGCTTCCCCTGTATGCGAGGCGGTATTTTTCACCGTCGCGGTAATCTGCTCCATCGAGGCGGCGGTCTGTTCTACAGAACTTGCCTGCTCTTCCGTGCGCGCGGCCAGATCCTGGTTTCCGGCGACAATCTGCGCGGCTGCGCTGGAGATATTCTCCGAGCCGGTTTGCACCTGCTGCACGATGTCCAGCAGTCGCGTTTTCATCTCCATTAGCGCATGCAGCAGCAGACCCGTTTCGTCTTTTCCGTGTGGCGTGATGCTGCCCGTGAGATCGCCCTCAGAAATGGCTTTTGCAAAATGCACCGCCTCGCCGAGCGGACGAGTGATAGCGCGCACGATAAACCAGCCAATCAGGCTGCCTGCCGCAACGCTAAAGAGCGTGAGCAGGATCAGCAGCAGACGGTTAGACCTGAAATCCCCTTCCACCTGCGCGCCGGCACTCTGCATCTCGCTGTTTTGAATGGTAATCAGCTCCTTCACCTTCGCTTTATAAGCCTGCTGCACGGCGAGGGTGGTGGTCATCATCTCCTGAATAGCGCCCGCACGATTGTTGTTCTGCACCGCCTGCAAAATGCGGTAGCGCGAGTCCAGATACTGCTGGCGCACGCTGCGGATCTCCTCCAGCACCTGCTGAGACTTTTGATCCTGCAACGCGTTGTTCAGCTCGCCCAGGATCACCGTGATGTGCTCGCTGATCTCTTTCAGGCGCTGCTGAGATTGCCCCGTATAGGTGCCCTGCTCGTCCAGCAGCATCAGCTGTTGAGTGCTAATAAATTCCTGGAAGTTATCGATTAACTGGTTCGCTTTTACCGTGGTCGGATAATCGCTGGTAATAATCGATTGCATCCCGTTATTAGCCCGGTTCAGGCTCAGCAGAGACAGGCTCGCACTGATGGCCATCAGGACAATAAAGAACCCGAACGCCAGAAATAATTTCGTGCCGATCTTTACGTCATGTAAGAACATATTTTCTCCATCGATGTGATTATTTCTCAGACGATCGCTGTTATCGGTAACGATTTCGCTAACTTTATGAGTTTGATCGTTTTTTTATTTCATAACCGTCACAATGGATAGGTAGAGACTATTAATATTGCTCCATCGATCGTTACCAGACCACTGGAGGGGTATTTTCCAAAATAGCGTTCTGGATAACTGACTTAGGCAGGGATAAATAACTGAGGCGCTTTCTTTACTTATTTAATATTAAATTAACAATAAACCACATTAATAGTCACAATCAGAAAAATAAAACGCCGCTTATTCCTTACGGAATAAACGGCTTTTTAGAACATTACTGACTCAATGAAGCACAGTCACCGCATCCTTAAGGCGTCCGGCGCGGTGCTTCACCATCGCAGAAATGTGGGCGCTCTCCTCGACCAGGTCGGCGTTTTTCTGCGTGATGCTGTCGAGTTCAGCCACCGCGCGGGTCAACTCTGACAGCCCGGTTGCCTGCTCGGAGGTCGCGTGGCTGATCTGGGCGATAAGCTGCGTCACGTTTTTCACCTGCACCACGATATCATCCATTGTGCGGCCCGCGGCGTGAACCTGCTCAGAGCCGGACTGCACCTTGCTGGCGCTGGCATCAATGAGTTTACGAATATCATTGGCGGCACTGGCGCTGCGGCTGGCGAGATGGCGAACTTCGCCCGCGACCACGGCAAAACCTTTGCCCTGCTCCCCTGCCCTTGCCGCTTCGACCGCCGCGTTCAGCGCCAGAATATTGGTCTGGAAAGCGATATCGTTAATCAGGGAGGTAATCGAGCCAATTCGCTGCGTGCTGTCGGCAATGTCATCCATGGTTTTGACCACGGTCTGCATCGCGTTGCCCCCTTTCGTCGCCGCGCTGCTGGCGGCCACGGAGAGTTTGTCCACCTCGGCGGCGGTTTCAGAGTTACTCTGAACGGAAGCGGCCATCTGGTTCATTGTCGCGACGGTCTGCTGCACGTTCGCCACGGTCTGACGCGTCCGATCGTTCAGATCTTCATTCCCCTGCGCCAGCCTGTCGCTGCCGTCACGGACGCTCACCACCTGGCTCGACACGTCATTGATTAACCAGCGGCACATCAGGCCCAGCTGCCCGACCGCGCGCAGCGTCAGCCCCAGCTCGTCGCTGCGGTTCAGATGCTGCACGCTGTTGCGCTCACCGGTTGCGACCTTCAGCGCCTGTCGGGCCACATTCTCTACCGGGCGGACAATCTGTTGCTCAAACAGCAGCGTTCCCAGCAGCATCACCACCGCGGCAGCAACGAGCGGCATCCACCCGGCGGAAGTTGCGACCAGCGTGGCGGCGAGCAGGGCAAAGAGCACCGCCATCACGCTGCGCACGCGCCAGCGCAGCGGCATTGCCGGCAGTTTACCCAGCCAGCCTTTTCCAACCACCAGCCCCTTGTGCACGCGTTTCTTACAGCTCCCGTCGTTCAGCGCCCGGTAGAGAGGCTCCACGGCGGCAATCTCTTCCGCCGTGGCTTTGGTGCGAATGGACATATAGCCCGTCACCTGCCCGCGGCGCACCATCGGCACCGCATTCGCACGCACCCAGTAGTGGTCGCCGTTTTTGCGCCGGTTTTTGACAATTCCGCTCCACGGCTCGCCCTGCTGCAGCGTGCACCACATATCGGCAAACGCGGCTTTTGGCATGTCGGGGTGGCGGACCAGGTTGTGCGGCTGGCCCGTCAGCTCATCAAGCTGGTAGCCGCTCACCTGCACAAAGGTGTCGTTGGCGTGTGTGATGTAGCTGTGGACGTCTGTGGTAGACATTAAGGTGGTGTCATCGTCCAGAGGATATTCATTCTGGGTGACATAGGTTGGAGAGGACATCGTGGGCATCCCTTGCAGGTTATTTGAATGTTAATTTTGTGGGTCAATGTTTTTTCGGCGGTAAACAATTTATCTTTAGTTGTTAAACTTGATGAAGATCGCAGATTTCACTTAAACCATACTTTTTGTACGATTTTATAATTCATTGATTTCAAATACTTTCGCAAAGAAATTACCTATAAAGCATGACCAGTTAATGCCCACTTAAGTTGCAGCCAATGCACTTCTTTAGTGCAGATGCGCTTTTCCGGCCTCATTTACCCTTTTTGTCCCGTACCGCTAAATCCCGTTTCGGTTGCTCCGGCATGATTAAATATTGTGCAACATTATTTTAACCTGGCGTTTATCCCGATTTTCGTTAAGTCATCTGAAGTGGCGTAATCCCTGCAATACTTAAACCAGTATCATGTGATACGCGATCCCCGGGAGCACATTTTGAACAGGTTACCTTCCAGCGCCTCGGCTCTTGCCTGTACCGCGCACGCACTGAATCTCATTGAGAAGCGAACGCTCGATCATGAGGAGATGAAACAACTTAACCGAGAGGTCATCGATTACTTTAAAGAGCACGTCAATCCAGGTTTTCTGGAGTATCGCAAATCTGTTACCGCCGGCGGGGATTACGGAGCCGTAGAGTGGCAAGCGGGGAGTCTTAACACGCTTGTCGACACCCAGGGACAGGAGTTTATCGATTGCCTGGGTGGTTTTGGTATCTTCAACGTGGGGCACCGTAATCCAGTTGTGGTTTCCGCCGTACAGAATCAACTTGCGAAACAACCTCTCCATAGCCAGGAACTGCTCGACCCGCTTCGCGCCATGCTCGCGAAAACGCTGGCGGCCTTAACGCCCGGCAAACTGAAGTACAGCTTCTTTAGCAACAGCGGCACGGAATCGGTCGAAGCGGCGATTAAACTCGCCAAAGCGTACCAGTCGCCGCGCGGGAAATTCACCTTTATCGCCACCAGCGGCGCGTTCCACGGTAAATCCCTGGGCGCACTGTCTGCTACCGCCAAATCGACCTTCCGCAAACCGTTTATGCCGCTGCTGCCGGGCTTCCGCCACGTGCCGTTCGGCGACATTAACGGCATGCGCACCGTGCTGAGCGAATGCCGTAAAACCGGTGATGACGTGGCGGCGGTGATCCTGGAGCCGATTCAGGGTGAAGGCGGCGTGATCCTCCCTCCGCAGGGCTATCTGCCCGCCGTGCGTCAGCTGTGCGATGAGTTTGGCGCGCTGCTGATCCTCGACGAAGTCCAGACCGGGATGGGGCGCACCGGCAAGATGTTTGCCTGCGAGCACGAAAACGTTCAGCCGGACATCCTGTGCCTGGCGAAGGCGCTCGGCGGCGGCGTGATGCCGATTGGTGCGACGGTTGCGACTGAAGAGGTGTTCTCGGTGCTGTTCGACAACCCGTTCCTGCATACCACCACCTTTGGCGGAAACCCGCTGGCCTGTGCGGCCGCGCTGGCAACCATCAACGTGCTGCTGGAGCAAAACCTGCCCGCCCAGGCGGAGCAGAAAGGCGACATTCTGCTGGACGGCTTCCGTCAGCTAGGCCGGGAGTATCCGGACCTGGTGCAGGACGCGCGTGGGAAAGGGATGCTGATGGCTATTGAATTTGTCGATAACGAAACCGGCTATAGCTTCGCGAGCGAGATGTTCCGCCAGCGGGTGCTGGTGGCCGGCACGCTCAACAACTCGAAAACCATCCGCATTGAACCGCCGCTGACGCTGACGATTGAGCAGTGTGAGCAGGTGCTGAAAGCGGCGCGTAAAGCGCTGGCAGCGCTGCGAATAAGTGTGGAAGAAGCGTAATCAACGCCGGGTGGCGCTACGCTTACCCGGCCTACAAAATACTGCATGCAGGCCCGGTAAGCGTAGCACCACCGGGCTGCTTTTTATCGGTGAAATTCCGCCACCGTCATGGTGAAGCGAAGCACGGTATCGCCTTCGTTCGCATATCCGTGCGCCGCTTCCGTTTTCGCCACCGCCGATGCGCCAGCGTTAACCTGGGTCACCGTCTCATCCACCGTCAACGTTAAAACGCCTTCGTTCACGTGCAGCAGCTCAAAGGTTCCCGCCGGGTGCCCCGGAGAGGTAAAGCGCTCTCCCGGCTGCATCTCCCACTGCCATAGCTCAATCATATCCGGGCCTGCGGTTCCCGCCAGCAGTCTGGCGCGTCCACCCTGTGCGCCCTGCCACAGCACCGGTATCGCGGCCTCTTCGATAACGTGCACCAGCGGCTCGCTGGATACGTTGACGATATCCGCTACGGAGATGCCGAGCGCGGCGGCCAGCTTGCACAAGATGGCGATACTGGGGTTGGCTGCGCCCTTTTCGATCTCCACCAGCATGCCTTTGCTAACGCTTGCCCGGCGGGACAACTCGTCCAGAGACAGCTTTTTCTCTTTGCGCCAGTTGCGTATGCGGTTTGCCACGGCCAGGCTTACCAGGGCAACATCGGCACCCTGCGAAGTCATTATATTGACTTTATCAGTCATTGGTCACTACCATGGTATAAAACAGTCAATACAGGATTATTTATGTCTCTCGTTACGCCGTCAATAGATTCGCATCTTGCCGGGATTGCCCCGGGCTTTCGGGCGCTGAGCATTCTGGTTGAAGCTGCGCCGATAACCCACCCCGAGGTTGCGCCCGCCGCGCTGGCGCAGGCCTGCCAGCAGATGTTGAATGATGATGTGCCATGGGCTGATGCACACCTTTCAGACTGGGATGAGGTGTTTAAAGCCTTCGGCGCGAAACCGAAACGCACGCCCTGCTCGGCATCTGCCCTGCGCAAGCGGGTACTGAAAGACGGTTCGCTGCCGTCGCTGGATCCGGTCGTAGATATCTATAACGCGGTGAGTATTCGCTATGCCATTCCGGTGGGCGGGGAAAATCTCGCGGCGTATTCGGGTGCGCCGCGTCTGACGCTGGCCGACGGCAGCGAGCCGTTTGATACCTTCAAAGAGGGACAACCAGTGATGGAACATCCGGAACCGGGCGAGGTTATCTGGCGCGACGATCTCGGCGTCACCTGCCGCCGCTGGAACTGGCGACAGGGGGTACGTACCCGTCTGGACAAGCAGGCACAATCCATGTGGTTTATTCTTGAAAGCCTGCCGTCGATGCCCCTTGCGGCACTGGAAGAGGCAGGAGAAGAACTGGTCAACAACCTGCAGCGGCTGATGCCGGGATCCACGGCTCGGGTTCAACTGCTGACGCTGTAAGAGGACAACACGATGTTTCACGGATTAAGCGCGTTTCCGTTAACGCCCCTTAAGGAGGGGACGTTTGACGAGCACTCCTTCATCAATCTTCTGCGCCCCGTTGTCGACGCTGGCGTGGATTCACTGGGCATTTTGGGCTCAACGGGAAGTTATGCCTATCTGACCGTTGAAGAGCGCGGCCGGATCGCACGCTGCGCGGTGGCGCATGCTGATGACATTCCGGTCATCGTCAGCATCGGCGCATTACGGCTGGACGATATTCTGCGTCTAGCTGACGACGCGCAATCGGCAGGCGTCTCCGGCGTGCTGCTGGCACCCGTGTCGTACCAGCGATTAACGGAAGACGAAGTGTTTCATCTCTATGAAACGGTGACCCGCCAGCTCTCCGTACCGCTGTGCATTTACGATAATCCCGCCACGACCGGATTTTCGTTTAGCGATGAACTGTTATTTGCCGCCGCGGCCCTGCCGAATATAGGGTCCATAAAGCTTGGCCGCGTGCCGGAGGACCTGTCGCAGGTACGCGCTCGTCTTCCTGACAACGTCACGCTGGGCATCGCCGGTGACTGGCGAGCGGCCTCCGCCCTGCAGGCCGGGTTTGACGTCTGGTATTCGGTGGTTGGCGGGCTGTTTCCGCAAGCAGCACTGGCGATTGCCCGTTCGAAAGAGGCGGCACAATCCGAGCGGCTGGAGCCGCTGTGGGAATTGTTCCGTCGATACGGCAGCTTACGGGTGGTAGCGGCAGCGGCAGAGATGCTGGGGAAAGTTGAAACACCCGCGCTCCCCTTCCCGCTTCAGGCTCTTCAGGGTGAGCCGCGCGAAGCGCTTGCTGCGATACTTGCGGATCTGGCGCTGGCCTGAACAACGCCGGGTGGCGCTCGCGCTTACCCGGCCTACAAAATCAACACAGCCTCGCCCCCGTAGGCCCGGTAAGCGCAGCGCCACCCGGCAAAGCCGTTACTCCGGCAACAGCCCCACAAAACTGCGTTTCTTGCGCGGCTCCGACATCAGCTCCTCAAGCTTATCCACGCACGCCAGGTAGTGCGGGGTTTGCTTGTGCGCCAGCACCGCCTCTTCGTCTTTATAGGCCTCGTAGATAAAGAACCGGGTCTTCACCCTCGGGTCCTGCAATACGTCAAAGCGCAGGTTTCCCGGCTCCTGGATTGCCCCCTCGTGGTTGGCGCGAAACACCTCCAGAAATTCGTCCACACGCTCGGGCTTAATGTTGATCTCCACCAGCGTCACGTTCATTTTGCTTCTCCCTGTTTCTCTTCCTGCCAGAACTGGAACGCATCGCGGGCGTTCCAGTTCTCGTGAACCACTTTTTTCACCGCCTTCAGCATGGCGAGCGGCGCGCTGGACTGGAAGATATTGCGTCCCATGTCCACGCCCGACGCCCCCTGATCGATCGCCCGCCAGCACATCTCCAGCGCCTCGTGCTCCGGCAGCTTTTTGCCCCCGGCGATAACGATCGGCACCGGGCAGCTGGCGGTCACTTTCTCAAAGCCCTCGTCCACATAGTAGGTTTTGACGAACTGCGCCCCCATTTCGGCGGCGATGCGGCTGGCCAGCGAGAAATAGCGCGCGTCGCGCGCCATCTCCTTGCCGACGCCCGTCACCGCCAGCGTCGGCATACCGTAGCGCGCGCCCGCATCGACAAGCTTGATGATGTTGTTAATCGACTGGTGCTCAAACTCGCTGCCGATGTACACCTGCGCCGCCACCGCGCAGACGTTCAGGCGCAGCGCGTCCTCCATCGCCACCGCCACGCACTCGTTCGACAGCTCGCCCAGAATCGAGTTACCTCCCGAGGCGCGCAGCACCACCGGTTTGTTCGTCGCGGCTGGCACCTGGCTTCTCAGGATGCCGCGGGTACACATCAGCACGTCGGTTTCACCAAACAGCGGCGCGATGGAGAGGTCGATACGCTCAAGGCCGGTGGTCGGCCCCTGAAAGTAGCCGTGGTCAAAGGCCAGCATCACCGTGCGGTTGCTCTGCGGATTGAAGATGCGCGAAAGCCTGGACTGCATGCCCCAGTCCAGCGAGCCGCAGCCCTTCAGGGTGTACGGCACATTCTGCTGCGGCGTGCCGATGCCAAAATCCTTGCCGTCTTTGATGTCGTCTAAATCAGCCATTTGCTCCCCCGTCAGAAATCGTATTTGCTGATGTTCTCTTTGGTGAACACCACGCGCTCCGGCAGCAGCACGATGCCGTTGCCCTTCGCCTCATACTGGTAGCCCTGCACGCTGTTCGGCTCGACCTTCAGCGCGCCGATATTTTTTACGTCCACGCTGTCGCCGACGTTAAGCTCGCCTTTTTTCAGCAGGCGATCGGCGACGTTGACCGCAATTTTGCCCTGTTGTACGACATCCCACAGGCCGAAGGCTTTCACCGTGCCGCGCTCAACGTACGGGCGCATCACGTTCGGCGTGCTGAAGCCGACAATCGCCACCCCTTCCCGCTTCAGGTTTTCCGCCGCCTGCGCCGCCGCTGGAAGCGCGTTGGCGTCCGGGGCGATAATCGCATCCAGATCCGGATAGGCTTTTAAGATCCCTTCGGCGGTTTGCAGGGATTTGGTGGCGTCGTTATAGCCAAACTGGGTCGTCACGACCTGCCACTGGGGGTGATCTTTCTCGATTTTGGCCTTCGCCTCTTTCACCCACTGGTTCTGGTCGGTGACGGTCGGGCTGGAGTAGAAGAATGCCACTTTAGCGTTCGGTTTGGTGACCTGTTTGCCCGCCATCTCCACCAGCAGGCCGCCCAGCTGCTCCGGCGTCCCCTGGTTAATGTAGATGCTGCGGCACTCCGGCTTGGTGTCGGAATCCCAGGTCAGGACCTTGACGCCGCGCTGCATCGCGCGCTTGAGCGCCGGGCAGAGGCCGTCCGGCGACACGGCGGAGACGATAATGGCGTTATAGCCCTGGTTAACGAAGTTATTGATGAGCTGCACCTGCCCGGAGACGCTCGGCTCGGTCGGGCCGTCGTAGGTCACGTCCACGCCGAGATCTTTCCCCGCCTCTTTCGCGCCGTTGCCGCCGCTGGTGAAGAACCCCACGCCCACCAGCTTCGGGATAAAGGCAATGCGGTCCGCCGCCTGCGCCGAGGCGAAGCTGAGGGCCATTGCCAGGACTATCAGTTTTGTTTTCATCTTACGCTCCGGATAGTTTTCTAAAGAGAGAACGCACCCACTCGCGGTGCAGACTCAGCGAACGTCCCATCACCACCACAACCAGCAGCGCCCCTGACAGCGCGCTCGACACCTGGTTTGGGATACCGACCATCTGTAAACCCTGCTGCAGGTAGCCCACCAGCAGCGCCGCCAGCGCTGTACCGACAACCGAACCTGACCCGCCGTAGATATTGGCCCCGCCGAGCACGGCGGCGGTGAGCGCGGGCATCAGCAAATCACGCCCCAGATCCGAACGCGCGGAGCCGAAATAGGAGACCATCACCAGCGCGGCAACCGCCGATGCCACGCCCACCAGCCCGTACAGCGCGTAGGGCATGCCGTTCACCGACAGCGCCGCATAGCGCGCCGCGCGCGGATTCTGCCCAATCAAAAACAGATGACGACCAAAGCGCCCGCGGTGGGTAATCAGCCAGAAGAAAAACGTAATCACCGCGAACAGCACCAGCGGGATCGGCAGGCCCAGCACCGTGAGGTTAGCGAACGCCGTGAAGCCGTCCGGGAAGCCGCCGATGCCCTCGTAGCCCGTCGCGCCCGCCATGCCGGAGAGCAGCAGCGCGCCGCCGCCGTAGAGGTAAAGCGTGCCGAGGGTGATTACTAAAGGACTAATGCCGGTGTAGTGGATCAGCGCCGCATTCAGCAGTCCGCACAGCAGGCCGAGCAGCAGCGTCAATGGAATAGCGACCGTCATCGGCCACCCCGCCTGCATCATCACGCCCAGCGCGATGGCGCACAGTCCAATGGTTGAGCCGAGGGAGATGTCGATCCCACCGCTGATGATGACCAGCGTGAGCGGCAGCGCCACGATGCCGATGCAGATGAAGTCGCTGGTGCTGAACAGCAGCATGTTGACGTCGAGCATGCGCGGGTTGATGGCGCCAAAGAGCAGGATCTCCAGCACCAGTAAAATCAGCAGCGCGCTTTCCCAGTTAAGCCTCATTTACGCCACCTCTTTTTTGCGTTTTGGAAACGGGGTGACGTGCTTTCCCCCTTTGTTACCCGGCTGGAAGCGGCCGTACTTCAGCGCCCGCTGATGGCGCGCCAGCGCCTGGCGTAGGCGCCCGTCGAGCACCAGCACGCCCAGCAGCACCAGCCCGGCGATAAAGTCGTTCCACCACGCCGGGAGCCTGAACAGCACCAGCACGGTGTCGATTTGGGTCAGAAAGAAGGCCCCGAGCAGCGCGCCAATCAGCGTCCCCGTGCCGCCCAGCAGCGAAATGCCGCCGAGCACGCAGGCGGCGATGGCTTTCATCTCCAGCCCGCTGCCGGTCTGGTTGGGCACAAAGCCAATCTGCGCGGCAAAGACGATCCCAGCGCAGGCCGCCAGCATGCCGTTCAGGGTAAAGGCAATCATGCGGGTGCGGTTCACCGCCACGCCCAGCTGTCGCGCGGCGGCGAGGTTATCCCCCACCGCGTAGAAATCACGCCCGAACGCGGTGCGCGAGAGCGTCCACGCGCCCGTGACCGCGATAATCAACACCAGCATGCCGAGCGGCGAAATGCCGATGGAGGCAGGCTCAGAGAGGGATTTCAGCCCGGGCGGCAGCCCCTCAATCCACTTTCCGCCGGTCCAGAGCAGCATCGCGCCGCGGTACAGCCCCAGCGTGCCGAGGGTGGCGACAATCGCCGGAATGCGCAGCCCCACCACCAGAAACCCGTTGAACGCCCCGGCCAAAGCGCCAATAGACAGCGCGAAGAGAATGGAAACGGGCAGGCCGTAGCCGCTGTTCAGCGCCACGCCGACGGCAATGGCGGACAGCCCGACGATGGAGCCGACGGACACGTCGATATTGCGGGTCAGCATCACCAGCGCCGCGCCGATGGCCAGCAGGATCAGGATCTGCGAGCTGGCGAAGATCATCCCCAGCGTCTGTAAACTCAGATAGGACGGATTCAGCGCCACCAGCACGGCGAACAGCGCCAGAATGGCGAGAAATGCGCTCAGCTCGCGGTTTTTCAGTAAGGTCTTCATGACTGCCCTCCGAATGCCAGCGCCATCATCCTGTCGAGGCTGACGGCGTGGCGCGGCAGCTCGCCGCTGAGCACGCCCTGATGCATCACCAGCACCCGGTCCGCAAGGCCCGGGAACTCGTCAAGATCGCTTGAGATCATCAGCACCGCCACGTTCTGCGCCGCCACGCTTTTTATCAGCTGGTAGATGTCGGCGCGCGCCGAGACGTCCACCCCGCGCGTCGGTTCATCGACGATCAGCAGTAAAGGGTTGGCCTCGAGACAGCGCGCGAGCAGCACCTTCTGCTGGTTGCCGCCGGAGAGCGTGCGCACGGTTTGATCTGCATGGTTGAGCTTGATCCCCAGCGCCCGGTGATAGCGCTCCACCACCGCCGACTCCCGCTTGCGCTGCTGCCAAATCGACGGCTCGTTGAGCGCCACGGTGTTCCAGCGGATCGGCGCGTCGAGGAACAGGCCGGACACCTGCCTGTCTTCCGGCAGGTAGACCAGCCCTTTTTCCAGGCGTGAACTTACCGGATCGCCGGTGATCTCCTGGTTCTCCAGCCAGACGCGGCCCCCGCGCACGGGCCGCAGGCCGTAGAGCGTTTCCGCAAACTCGGTGCGCCCGGATCCCACCAGCCCGGCCAGGCCGACGATCTCGCCGGCGTAGATCTCAAGGCTGAGATCGATAAACCCTTCTCCGGTAAGATCCTCCACCCGCAGCACCGGGAAATCCTGCGCCTGGGTGCGCCGGTTGCCCGGCAGCGCCAGCCACAGCTTTTGCGTATCGCTGAGGGATTTCTCCCTGCTCACCGGCGTCATGGCGGCGATCAGGGCGCTGTCGTCAAACTGCGCGGTTTCACCGCTCAGCACCACCGCGCCGTCGCGCATCACCGAGACGTGGCTCGAAAGCATGCGAATTTCCGGCAGCTTGTGCGAGATAAAGACAATCCCGACGCCAAGATCCTGCAGGGCGCGGATCTGGCGAAACAGCCGTTCGGTTTCGCCGGGTGTGAGGGAGGCCGTAGGTTCGTCGAGGATCAGGATCCTCGCGTTGCGCATCAGCCCGCGCAGGATCTCCACCATCTGCTGATCCGCCACTTCCAGGGTGCTGGCGGCGGCGTCGAGGTGAAGCTGGCACTGGAGCTGCTGGAGTTTCTCCGACAGCCGCTTTTCCAGATCGCGCTCGCGCGGCAGGCGGAACAGGATGTTTTCCCGCACCGTCAGGTTGGGAAACAGCAGCGGCTCCTGCGGCACCAGATAAATGCCTAACCCGTGCGCCTGAGCGGGCGTGAGCCGCGCATATGACTGCCCCTCGACATAAAGTTCACCGCCGTCCGGCGTTTCCACCCCGGCGATGATCTTCATCAGCGTCGATTTTCCCGCGCCGTTTCCGCCCATCAGGGCGTGCACCTGGCCCGCAAGCAGCGTGAAATATATGCCTTTTAGAACCGGCACGCCTGAGAACTGCTTGCTGATATTCCGCGCGTCGAGAAGTGGTGTCATCATCGCTCCGCTATTGAACAAATGATTTTTAGATTTAATAATGTTCAAAAGCGTAGACGGTGAACTATATTTACAACCGTGCAGGGATCACAGTTTTATCGATTGAGATTCAGATAAAGCAGAAACGATCTAAAAGATCCGTTTTGTCGCGTGGCTCACACTTTCCCTTCGCGCCATCACGAACATATGATCTAAATTTTTATAAGAGTTCAACTATGAGCGATAAACGCACTGCGGAAGAAGGACGGTTTGCCGGGCTGGCACTGGCGGAAGAGGAACTCGTGGCGCGCGTGGCCTGGTGCTACTACCACGACGGATTAACCCAGAACGATATCGGCGAGCGGCTCGGGCTGCCGCGTTTGAAGATTTCTCGCCTGCTGGAAAAAGGCCGTCAGTCCGGGGTGATCCGCGTGCAGATCAACTCCCGCTACGAGGGCTGTCTGGCGCTGGAGACCGAGCTACAGCAGCGCTTTGGCCTGAAGCTGGTGCGCGTGATGCCCGCGTTAAATACGCCGCCGATGAACGTACGGCTGGGCATTGGCGCGGCGCAGTCGCTGATGGGCGTACTGGAGCCAGGCCAGCTGCTGGCGGTGGGGTTTGGTGAAACCACCATGAGCTGCCTGCAGCACCTGAGCGGCTTTATCAGCTCGCAGCAGATCCGCCTGGTGACGCTCTCCGGCGGCGTCGGACCCTATATGACCGGTATCGGCCAGCTGGACGCGGCCTGCAGCGTCAGCATGATACCCGCCCCGCTTCGCGTGTCATCCGCAGAAGTTGCCGGGATCTTAAAACGCGAGACCAGCGTGCGGGACGTGATCCTCGCCGCGACCGCCGCCGACGTGGCAGTGGTCGGCATTGGTTCAGTGAACCAGCGTCGTGACGCCACAATACTGCGATCCGGCTATATCAGCGAAGGTGAACAGCTGATGTATGCCCGTAAAGGCGCGGTCGGCGACATTCTCGGCTATTTCCTCAATGCCGAAGGCGAGTGCGTCGAGGAGCTGGAGATCCACAAAGAACTACTGGGCGTCACGCTCGATGAACTGGCGCAGCTGCCCACCATCGTTGGCGTGGCCGGAGGAGAAGAGAAAGCCGATGCGATTTATTCCGCACTGAAGGGTCGCCGTATCAATGGCCTGGTGACGGAGGAGACGACAGCCCGCGCGGTGCTGGCTCTGGCCGACTAAGAGCCGCCCTGCGCTAACAACGAGGCAAGCTCATGAGTTACCTTTTAGCGTTAGATGCAGGGACAGGCAGCGTTCGCGCCGTGATTTTCGATTTACAGGGCAACCAGATTGCCGTCGGCCAGGCCGAGTGGAAGCACCTGAGCGTGGAGAACGTGCCGGGATCGATGGAGTTCGATCTGGAGACCAACTGGCACCTGACCTGCCGGTGCATTCATCAGGCGCTGGAACGTGCGCGCCTGAGCGCGGCGGACATTCAGTCCGTCGCCTGCTGCTCGATGCGCGAAGGGATCGTGCTGTATGACCGCAACGGCGAGGCCATCTGGGCCTGCGCCAACGTCGACGCCCGCGCCAGCCGCGAGGTGGCCGAACTCAAAGAGATCCACGACGACCGTTTTGAATCGGAAGTGTATGAGGTTTCCGGCCAGACGCTGGCGCTGAGCGCCATGCCGCGCCTGCTGTGGCTGGCGCACCATCGCCCGGATATTTACCGCAAGGCCGCGACCATCACCATGATCAGCGACTGGCTGGCGGCGAAGCTCTCCGGCGAGCTGGCGGTCGACCCGTCTAACGCGGGCACCACCGGCATGCTGGATCTCTTCTCCCGCGACTGGCGTCCGGCGCTGCTCGACATGGCCGGGCTGCGCGCCGATATCCTCTCCCCGGTGAAAGAGACCGGCACCGTGCTGGGCGCGATTACCAAAGAGGCCGCGCAGCAGAGCGGCCTGCGCGAAGGCACGCCGGTGGTGATGGGCGGCGGCGACGTGCAGCTGGGCTGTCTGGGGCTGGGCGTGGTCCGCGCCGGACAGACGGCGGTGCTGGGCGGTACCTTCTGGCAGCAGGTGGTCAATCTGCCGCAGGTGCGCACCGACCCCGACATGAACATCCGCGTGAATCCGCACGTTATTTCCGGCATGGCGCAGGCAGAGTCGATCAGCTTCTTTACCGGGCTGACCATGCGCTGGTTCCGCGACGCCTTCTGCGCCGAGGAAAAGCTGATTGCCGAGCGGATGGGGATGGACACCTATTCCCTGCTGGAGGAGATGGCGAGCCGCGTGCCGGCGGGCTCCCACGGGGTGATGCCGATCTTCTCCGACGCGATGCATTTCAAGCAGTGGTACCACGCCGCGCCGTCGTTTATTAACCTCTCCATCGACCCGGAAAAGTGCAACAAAGCGACGCTGTTCCGCGCCCTGGAGGAGAACGCGGCGATTGTCTCGGCCTGCAACCTGGCGCAGATTTCGCGCTTCTCCGGCGTGACGTTTGAAAGCCTGGTGTTTGCGGGCGGCGGGGCCAAAGGCGCCCTGTGGAGCCAAATTTTAAGCGACGTCACCGGGCTGCCGGTGCGCGTGCCGGAAGTGAAAGAGGCGACGGCGCTCGGCTGCGCGATTGCCGCAGGCGCGGGCGCGGGGCTGTTTGCGGATATGGCCTCGACGGGCGAGCGGCTGGTGAAGTGGAGCCGCGAGTTCACGCCAAACCCGCAGCACCGTGAACTGTACGACGGCATGATGCAGAAATGGCAGGCGGTGTACGCGGACCAGCTTGGGCTGGTGGACAGCGGGCTGACGACGTCGATGTGGCAGGCACCGGGGCTGGTGCGGACATCCCCCTCACCCCGGCCCTCTCCCTGAGGGAGAGGGAGATTACGTCCCCTCTCCCTCAGGGAGAGGGTTAGAGAGAGGGCATCAGGCCACACCAATATTTGAATCCCATCACAATCACTGCATTCGCCTTTTCCCTTTTACTCCCCGCTGGCTAAATTAGTAACTCATCCGACCACATAACAATAATTTTACACTGGAAGAGACTATGAGCCGCTACCCGTCGTTATTCGCCCCTCTCGATCTGGGGTTCACCACACTCAAAAACCGCGTGTTGATGGGGTCGATGCACACCGGGCTGGAGGAGCATCCGGACGGGGCCGAGCGTCTGGCGGCCTTCTACGCCGAGCGAGCCCGCCACGGGGTGGCGCTGATTGTGACCGGCGGCGTGGCCCCTGCGCCTTCCGGCGTGGGCATGGAGGGCGGCGCGGTCCTGAACGATGCTTCACAGCTGCCGCACCACCGCATTGTGACCGACGCGGTACACCGCGAGGGCGGTAAAATCGCACTGCAAATCCTGCACACCGGACGCTACAGCTATCAGCCCAACCTGGTCGCGCCGTCGGCTCTTCAGGCGCCGATTAACCGTTTTAAACCTCACGCCCTGACCCACGATGAGATACTCGCGCTGATCGACGACTTTGCCCGCTGCGCGGCGCTGGCGCGCGAGGCGGGCTATGACGGCGTGGAGGTGATGGGCTCGGAAGGCTACCTGATCAACGAATTCCTCGCCGCCCGCACCAACCAGCGCGACGACGAATGGGGCGGCGACTACGCCCGCCGGATGCGCTTTGCCGTGGAGGTAGTGCGCGCGGTGCGCGAACGTGCGGGCGCAGACTTTATTATCGTCTTCCGCCTGTCGATGCTCGACCTGGTGGAAGGCGGCGGCACGTTCGACGAAACCGTGCAGCTGGCGCAGGCGATTGAAGCCGCCGGTGCCACGATTATCAACACCGGGATTGGCTGGCACGAGGCGCGCATCCCGACCATCGCCACGCCGGTGCCGCGCGCGGCGTTCAGCTGGGTAACACGGAAGCTGAAAGGCAAAGTGTCCGTTCCGCTGGTCACCACCAACCGCATTAACGATCCGCAGGTGGCGGACGATGTGATTTCGCGAGGCGACGCCGATATGGTGTCGATGGCGCGGCCGTTCCTGGCAGATGCCGAACTGCTCTCCAAAGCGCAAAGCGGCCGTGCGGACGAGATCAACACCTGCATCGGCTGTAACCAGGCCTGTCTGGATCAGATCTTCGTAGGCAAGGTCACCTCTTGCCTGGTTAACCCGCGCGCCTGCCATGAAACCAAAATGCCGATCGTTCCGGCGGTTAATAAAAAACGTCTGGCCGTGGTGGGCGCTGGCCCCGCGGGCCTGGCGTTTGCGGTGAATGCCGCCTCGCGCGGGCACAGCGTAACGCTGTTTGATGCGCTGGCGGAGATTGGCGGTCAGTTTAATATCGCCAAACAGATCCCCGGCAAAGAGGAGTTCTATGAAACACTGCGCTACTACCGCCGGATGATCGACCTGACGGGCGTCGAGCTGCGGCTTAATCAGTTTGTCAGCGCGGCGGATCTGATCGGTTTCGACGAGGTGATCCTGGCGAGCGGGATCGTACCGCGCACGCCTGCGATCGAAGGTATCGATCATCCGAAAGTATTGAGCTATCTGGATGTATTGCGTGACAAAACGCCGGTCGGTGAGAAGGTGGCGATTATCGGCTGCGGCGGGATCGGCTTTGATACCGCCATGTATTTAAGCCAGCCGGGCGAGGCCACCAGCCAGAACATTGCCGAGTTTTGCGTAGAATGGGGCATTGATACCAGCCTGAGCCAGTCCGGCGGATTACGCCCGGAAGGGCCGCAGCTGCCGAAAAGCCCGCGCCAGATCGTGATGCTCCAGCGTAAGGCCAGCAAGCCGGGCGAAGGGCTGGGCAAAACCACGGGCTGGATCCACCGCGCCACCCTGCTCTCGCGCGGGGTGAAAATGATCCCGGCGGTGAGCTACCAGAAGTTCGACGACGAGGGTCTGCACGTCACGATCGGCGGCGAGCCGCAGCTGCTGCGCGTGGATCATGTCATTTTGTGCGCCGGGCAGGAGCCAAAGCGGGATCTGGCCGATCCGCTGCGCGAAGCCGGTAAAACGGTGCATTTGATTGGCGGGTGCGACGTGGCGATGGAGCTGGATGCGCGGCGGGCAATTGCGCAGGGGACGAAGCTGGCTCTGGCGATCTAGGGTATTGCCGGGCGGCCAGGGTAAAAGCAAAACGGCAACCCCGTTGCCGTTTTTAGCGCTTGCTCCCTCTCCCTGTGGGAGAGGGTCGGGGTGAGGGCATCAGGCCGCACATCCCCAATCTTACCGACGACGTCCCAGCTTCACCGCCTTCAGCACCACGAACTTATTGTTCGTCGCAATGGTGACGCAGTTGCCGAAAATCTTCTTCAGCTTGTGGAAGTAATCCAGGTGGCGGTTCGCCACGATGTACAGCTCGCCGTTGATTTTCAGGCAGCGGCGCGCGTGGTGGAACATCTCCCACGCGACGTTATCCGTCAGGGCGTGCTTCTGGTGGAACGGCGGGTTGCAGAACACCGCATTAAAGCGGAAAGGCTCTACGCCAGACAGCGCGTTGTTGATCATAAACTCGCAGCGATCCACCGCTTCCGGCATGTTGGTTTCCACGTTGAGACGGCTGGAGGCCACCGCCATTGGCGACTCGTCGCTGAACACCACGCTGGCGTCCGGGTTCTTCGCCAGCAGCGTCAGGCCAATCACGCCGTTACCACAGCCCAGATCGACAATCTCACCTTCCAGATTTTCCGGCAGATGTTCCATAAAGAAACGCGCCCCGATATCCAGCCCGGTGCGGGAGAAGACGTTCGCATGGTTGTGGATGGTCCAGTCGGTGCCTTCCAGCTTCCAGCTCAGCGTCTCCGGCGCGTCGGCCAGCTCCGGCGCGCTGAAGGTACAGTTGATCAGGCGCGCTTTTTTCCAGGCCAGCGTCGTGGTGGTCGGGCCGAGAACTTTCTCGAACAGCTCCAGCGTCGAGGTGTGAATATCGCGCGCTTTGGCGCCTGCGATAATGCGCGTTTCCGGCGTCACGACCTTACGCAGCGCGCGCAGCTGTTGCTCCAGCAGCGCCATGGTTTTTGGCACTTTGATCAGCACCACGCCCGGCGCCTGGGGGTATTCCGCGGTGCTGTCGAGGAACTTCACGCTGGACTCGTCGAGGTCGTTATGGCGCAGGTTTTCACGCGTCGCCAGCTCGCTCAGGTAGGAATCGCCGATGCTGTAAGGCGTGTGCTCCGCCAGGGCGCAGCCCAGCGCGCCAAAGGCGTCATTCAGGATCAAAACCGGGCCGCGGATTTCAGTCTCATCCAACTGCTGCAGCAGATATTCATCCGCCGCTTCCCACGCCATGAGCGGGTTAACGTCGTCCGTTTCCGGGAAACGTTTAAGGTTGAGTGAACGGAAACCGTTGTCTAAGTGGCTCATCGGCCCTCCTGAATGGTAAAATTTGGCGTATCCCTGAAAAGGGTGCGTGAGTATACCCGTTTTCGCATTAATTTGGGCTTTTGATGAACCAACTTACTTATCTCCAGGGCTATCCGGAGCATTTACTGACTCAGGTTCGCAGCCTGATAGCCGAGCAGAAGCTCGGCGCGGTGCTGGAAAAACGCTATCCCGGCACGCACGATTTCGCGACCGATAAGGCCCTCTGGCAGTATACGCAGGATCTGAAAAACCGGTATCTGAAGAGCGCGCCGCCGATCAACAAGGTGATGTACGACAACAAGATCCACGTGCTAAAAAACGCGCTCGGCCTGCACACTGCGATTTCCCGCGTGCAGGGCGGCAAGCTGAAGGCGAAGGCCGAAATCCGCGTCGCGACGGTTTTCCGTAACGCGCCGGAAGCCTTTCTGCGGATGATCGTGGTCCACGAGCTGGCGCACCTGAAGGAGAAAGAGCACGACAAAGCGTTCTATTCTCTGTGCTGCCACATGGAGCCGCAGTATCACCAGCTGGAGTTTGATACCCGCCTGTGGCTTACGCATTTATCGTTAAATGGTAATGCGGAATAGCGCACGCGAATTGTCATGATGACGTGCTACAGTGGCTAAAGGTTCCCCGCTACGGAGTACGTAAACGTTTATGATACGTTTCGCAGTCATTGGTACGAACTGGATCACGCGCCAGTTCGTCGACGCCGCCCACGAAACCGGCAAACTTAAACTTACCGCAGTCTATTCCCGCAGCCTTGAGCAGGCGCAGAGTTTTGCCAACGACTACCTCGTTGAGCATCTCTTCACTTCGCTTGATGACATGGCGCAAAGCGACGCCATTGACGCGGTGTATATCGCCAGCCCGAACTCCCTGCACTTCCCGCAAACGAAGCTGTTCCTCAGCCATAAAAAGCATGTGATTTGCGAGAAGCCGCTGGCGTCAAATATTGAGGAAGTGGAAGCGGCCATTGCGCTTGCCCGCGAAAACCAGGTGGTGCTGTTCGAAGCGTTCAAAACCGCCAGCCTGCCGAATTTCCTGCTGCTGCAGCAGTCCCTGCCGAAAATTGGCAAAGTGCGTAAAGCCTTTATCAACTACTGCCAGTACTCGTCGCGCTATCAGCGCTATCTGGACGGCGAGAACCCGAACACCTTTAACCCGGCGTTTTCGAACGGCTCGATTATGGATATCGGTTTCTACTGCCTGGCCTCTGCCGTGGCCCTGTGGGGCGAACCGCACGCCGTGACGGCTACCGCCAGCCTGCTGGAGAGCGGCGTGGATGCGCACGGACTCGTAGTGCTGGATTACGGTGATTTCAGCGTTACGCTGCAGCACTCCAAGGTGAGCGATTCCGTGCTGCCGAGCGAAATTCAGGGCGAGGCGGGCTCGCTGGTTATCGAGAAGATCTCCGAGTGCCAGAAAGTGAGCTTTGTGCCGCGCGGCGGCAAAGCGCAGGAGCTGACGCAGCCTCAGCATATTAACACTATGCTCTATGAGGCAGAGGTCTTCGCCCGTCTGGTGGAAGACAACGAAGTGAATCACCCAGGCCTCGCGGTGAGCCGCACCACGGCGAAGCTGCAAACGGAGATCCGCCGCCAGACCGGCGTGGTGTTCCCGGCAGACGGCGTGAGCGCGGAAGCAATCGCGTAAAGCTGTGTAATGAAACGGCGCAGACCATTGACGAAACCGATGGTCTGACATATTTTGTTACCTGCAAAGGGGAGTAACTTCTTCGCCGGTGGATCGTCATTACGATGCGTTAAACACGCATCCGGTCGCCGGGCAACCCTCGTGGTTGTAAGTGAGACCTTGCCGGAAGGCGAGGTCTATGCATAAAAAGCTAACGGCTATCGTCTTCTGACCATGGCCGTTTTTGTTTTTTATGTGTAAGGAAAATAGTATGCATTCTGTCGGCACTCCCATGTTGTGGGGCGGATTCGCGGTTGTCGTGCTCATCATGCTGGCGATCGACCTCTTTTTGCAGGGGCGTCGCGGCGCACACGGCATGAGCATCAAACAGGCTGCGGCCTGGTCTCTGGTGTGGGTCACCCTCTCCCTGCTGTTCTGTGCCGCCTTCTGGTGGTACCTGGCCTCGACCGAAGGCCGCGCGGTGGCCGACCCTCAGGCGCTCGCCTTCCTCACCGGTTATCTGATTGAAAAAGCCCTGGCGGTTGATAACGTCTTCGTCTGGCTGATGCTGTTCAGCTACTTTGCCGTGCCTGCTGCCCTGCAGCGACGCGTGCTGGTGTACGGCGTGCTGGGTGCGATTATCCTGCGTACCATCATGATCTTCGCCGGCAGCTGGCTGATTACCCAGTTCGAATGGCTGCTGTACGTCTTCGGCGCGTTCCTGCTGTTCACCGGGGTCAAAATGGCGCTGGCGAAAGAGGACGGCTCCGCAATTGGCGATCGCCCGCTGGTAAAGTGGATCCGTGGGCATCTTCGCATGACCGACAAGATCGAGAGCGAGCACTTCTTCGTGCGCAAGAACGGCCTGCTGTTTGCCACTCCGCTGCTGCTGGTACTGATTCTGGTTGAGCTGAGCGACGTGATTTTCGCCGTGGACAGCATTCCGGCGATCTTCGCGGTAACCACCGACCCGTTCATCGTCCTGACGTCTAACCTCTTCGCCATTCTCGGCCTGCGTGCGATGTACTTCCTGCTGGCAGGCGCGGCGGAGCGCTTCTCAATGCTGAAGTACGGTCTGTCGGTGATCCTGGTGTTTATCGGTATCAAGATGCTGATCGTCGATTTCTACCATATCCCGATCGCCATTTCGCTCGGCGTGGTGTTTGGCATTCTGATCGTGACGCTGATTATCAATACCTGGGTTAACCGCCAGCACGATAAGAAGCAGCAGGTGGAGTAATCCCCCTCACCCCGGCCCTCTCCCACAGGGAGAGGGTGTACACACTTTTGTAACGCAGCAGTTAAAAAATATGATGCAACACGTAAAATCCAGCATTTTACGCTTCCTTCCTTTCGCGCATTCCCTATACTCGACCAGGCAAACATTTACTTACATCCGGACATAAATGTGACTAAGAGCACATCCGGGATGGAACGCAATTTCACTCAGGAAATACGTATGAGCACACAATCAAGCGGACTGTTCGCGCGCCTGGCGCAGGGCAGCCTCGTTAAACAAATTCTGGTCGGTCTGGTGCTGGGTATTCTGCTGGCGATGGTGTCAAAACCTGCTGCGGAGGCTACGGGGCTGCTCGGAACCCTTTTCGTTGGCGCACTGAAGGCCGTCGCACCGGTACTGGTTCTGATGCTGGTCATGGCGTCAATTGCCAACCACCAGCACGGACAAAAAACCAACATTCGCCCCATTCTGTTCCTGTATCTGCTGGGAACCTTCTCGGCTGCCTTAACGGCCGTGGTGTTTAGCTTCCTGTTCCCGTCCACGCTGCACCTGACCAGCGCGGCCGGTGACATCACGCCGCCATCCGGTATTGTCGAAGTGCTTCGCGGCCTGCTGATGAGCATGGTCTCTAACCCCATTACCGCGCTGATGAGCGGAAACTACATTGGCATCCTGGTCTGGGCGATTGGTCTGGGCTTCGCGCTGCGTCACGGTAACGACACCACGAAAAACCTGGTCAACGATCTGTCCAACGCCGTGACCTTTATGGTGAAGCTGGTGATTCGCTTTGCGCCAATCGGTATTTTCGGGCTGGTCTCCTCTACGCTTGCAACCACCGGTTTCGACGCGCTGTGGGGCTACGCGCAGCTGCTGGTTGTGCTGGTCGGCTGTATGCTGCTGGTGGCGCTGGTGATCAACCCGCTGCTGGTGTTCTGGCAGATCCGCCGCAACCCGTATCCGCTGGTGCTGACCTGCCTGCGCGAGAGCGGCGTGTATGCCTTCTTCACCCGCAGCTCTGCGGCGAACATTCCGGTTAACATGGCGCTGGCGGAGAAGCTGAACCTGGACCGCGATACCTATTCCGTGTCGATCCCGCTGGGTGCAACCGTGAACATGGCGGGCGCGGCGATCACCATTACCGTGCTGACTCTGGCGGCGGTGCATACGCTGGGCATTCCGGTGGATCTGCCAACCGCATTGCTGCTGAGCGTGGTGGCGTCACTGTGTGCCTGTGGCGCATCCGGCGTGGCGGGCGGTTCGCTGCTGCTGATCCCGCTGGCGTGTAATATGTTCGGCATCCCGAACGAGATTGCGATGCAGGTTGTGGCCGTCGGCTTTATCATCGGCGTGCTGCAGGACTCCTGCGAAACCGCGCTGAACTCATCTACCGACGTGCTGTTTACCGCAGCGGCCTGTCAGGCGGAAGACGCGCGTTTAGCGAAGAACGCACTGCGAGGTTAACAGCAAAACGGCAACCCTGAGGTTGCCGTTTTTAATGTTTGTACCCTCTCCCACTGGGAGAGGGCCAGGGAGAGGGCATCAGGCCGCACCGATTAAAGCGTCACACCACTCTTGAAGATCGCCAGCTCGCGGAAGTCGTTCTTCTCATTGCAGGTCTGCCTGCCGTTAGCAAATTCCACGATAGTATCCACGAACTCCGTCAGCAGCTGCGGCATCGCTTTGCCGTGAATCAGCTGGCCCGCATCAAAGTCGATCCAGTGCTTTTTCTTTGCCGCCAGCTCGCTGTTGGTGGCGATTTTCACCGTCGGCACAAAACCTCCGTACGGCGTACCGCGACCGGTACTGAACAGCACCATATGGCAGCCGGCACCCGCCAGCGCGCTGGTGGCTACCGCATCGTTGCCCGGTGCGCTCAGCAGGTTCAGACCGTGGGTTTTCAGGCGCTCGCCGTAGCGCAGCACGTCAACCACCTGGCTCGCGCCCGCTTTCTGGGTGCAGCCGAGGGATTTCTCTTCCAGCGTAGTGATCCCGCCCGCTTTGTTGCCCGGCGACGGGTTCTCGTAAATCGGCTGATTGTGGGCGATGAAGTACTGTTTGAAGTCGTTCACCATGGTGACGGTCTTCTCAAAGGTCTCTTCGTCGCGGCAGTGGCTCATCAAAATACGCTCCGCGCCGAACATTTCCGGCACTTCGGTCAGCACCGTCGTGCCGCCGTTGGCAATCACGTAATCCGAGAAGCGGCCCAGCATCGGGTTGGCGGTAATGCCGGAAAGGCCATCTGACCCGCCGCACTCCAGCCCAAACTTCAGCTCGCTCAGCTTGCCCGGCTCGCGCCCGTCGTGGCGCATCACCTCATAAAGCTGGTGAAGCTGTTCAACGCCCGCTTCCACTTCGTCGTCCTGATGCTGGCACACCATAAAATGCACGCGCTCAGGATCGAACTCGCCCAGCGTGTCGCGGAAGGCGTCCACCTGATTATTCTCGCAGCCCAGGCCAATCACCAGCACCGCGCCCGCGTTCGGGTGACGCACCATGTTTTGCAGCATGGTGCGGGTGTTAATGTGGTCGTCACCGAGCTGGGAACAGCCGTAGGTGTGGCTGAACAGATGCACGCCGTCAGTCCCTTCGGCGTTGTTGGTCTCTTTCAGGAAGCGCGTCTGGATCTGGCGCGCAATTCCGTTGACGCAGCCGACGGTCGGGAGGATCCACAGCTCGTTGCGGATCCCCACGTCGCCGTTGGCGCGACGGTAGATCTGCACCTCACGATCCGCCGCCTGACGCTCTTCCGCCGGTAAATCAGGTTGATAGCTGTACTCGTCCAGATCGCTCAGATTGGTGCGGGTATTGTGTGAGTGAATGTATTCACCCGGCGCAATATCCGCCAGCGCATGGCCGATGGGCAACCCGTACTTCACCACGTTCTCCCCTTTCGCAATGGGGATCAGGGCAAACTTGTGTCCACGGACGATCGCCTGACGCAGGGTGACGCTCTGGTTATCAACGGTCACCACGTCGCCTTCAGCGAGATCCGTCAGCGCGACGGCCACGTTATCCAGCGAATGGATTTTGATGTATTGCATATCAACCTCAAACGGCCTTAGTTCAGTTCAATGGCGAAGTAGTCACGCGCATTGTTAAAGCAGATGTTTCTCACCATTTCGCCCAGCAGCTGGATATCCGCTGGCGCTTCGCCCGCGTGCACCCAGCGGCCAATCATCTGGCACAGAATGCGGCGGAAATATTCGTGACGGGTATAGGACAGGAAGCTGCGGCTGTCGGTCAGCATGCCGACAAAGCGGCTCAGCAGGCCCAGCTGCGCGAGCTGCGTCATCTGACGCTCCATGCCGTCCTTCTGATCGTTAAACCACCAGCCGGAACCGAACTGCATCTTGCCCGGCATCCCTTCGCCCTGGAAGTTGCCGACCATGGTGCCCAGCACTTCGTTATCGCGCGGGTTCAGGCAGTACAGGATGGTTTTAGGCAGCAGGTTTTGTTCGTTCTGTTTGCTCAGCAGTTTTGACAGCTCTTCCGCCAGCGGACGATCGTTGATGGAGTCGAAGCCCACGTCAGCGCCGAGCAGTTTGAACTGGCGCTGGTTGTTATTGCGCAGCGCGCCGATGTGGTACTGCTGTACCCAGCCGCGACGCGCGTATTCCGCACCGAGGAATACCAGCACCGCCGTTTTGAACTGCGCCACTTCGTGCTCGCTTAAGCCTTCGCCAGAGAGACGACGCGCCAGAATGCTGTCCAGCTCGGCTTCGTTTGATTCCGCAAACAGCACCACGTCCAGCGCGTGGTCAGACACTTTACAGCCGTGCGCCGCGAAGTGATCCAGACGTTTGGTCAGCGCAGTTTGCAGGTCAGCGAAACGACGGATATCGGTATCCGACACTTCCGCCAGCTTCGCCATGTAGTCGGTGAAGGTGGCCTGCTCAATGTTGAAGGCTTTGTCCGGGCGCCAGCTTGGCAGCACTTTGATATCAAAAGAGGTGTCTTTCGCGACAACGGCATGATGCTCCAGGGAGTCGATCGGATCGTCGGTGGTGCCCACCATCTTCACGTTCATCTGCTTCATGATGCCGCGCGCGGAGAAGTTATCCTGCGCCAGCAGCGCGTTGCACCGATCCCAAATTTCATCCGCGGTCGTTGGGGAAAGCAACTTGCCGGTGATGCCAAACGGACGGCGGAGCTCAAGATGGGTCCAGTGGTAGAGCGGGTTGCCGATGGTGTGCGGAACGGTTGCCGCCCAGGCGTCAAACTTCTCGCGGTCGGTCGCATCGCCGGTACACAGGCGCTCAGCCACGCCGTTGGTACGCATGGCACGCCATTTGTAGTGGTCACCCTTCAGCCAGATGTCATACAGGTTTTTGAAGCGATAATTTTCGGCAACCTGCTGCGGCGGTAAATGGCAGTGGTAGTCGAAAATCGGCTGGTCTTTTGCGTAGTCGTGGTACAGGCGGCGAGCAAATTCGGTATCTAACAGAAAATCTTCGGTCATAAACGGCGTCATTATCGTCTTCCTCATTACGGGAGCGCAGAAAGCGTATGTTCATATGCTGCAAAGTTATCACACCAATTTCCACCAACCGAAGCTTTTTTCGTGAGTGAGATCAATAAACGCCTACAAATAAATTACCCTCAATGGAGTAAACCCTTCTGCAACCCCCGCCAGTACTGGCTTTGTGCGCAACAGATAATGTCCCCACAAAGAATCATACATTTGTGATGTCACTCACCTTTTAAAGTTGTATGACAAGTTATCTTTTCGCCGTCGCAAACTATAAGCCGACGGAATGCATTACCGGTGTGAGAGACATCGGGTTTAACGGTACGGATACCGACTTATGCACGCTTACTTATGGCAAGGTTCGGGCCGTTCCGGGACATGCTCCTGGTTACGCCCCTCCCGTTACACAACTGCTCCCGGAAACGGTTGAGAGGTTGCCGTGCTCTGGCGCGGAAATAACATAACGATGAGGTTTTAGATGCGTAAAATTAAAGGGTTACGTTGGTATATGATCGCACTGGTGACGTTAGGCACCGTGCTGGGCTACCTGACGCGTAACACCGTGGCAGCAGCAGCGCCAACGTTGATGGAAGAGCTGCATATCTCCACGCAGCAATACTCCTACATCATTGCCGCCTATTCCGCGGCGTATACCATCATGCAGCCTGTTGCGGGCTATGTGCTGGATATTCTCGGTACCAAAATCGGTTATGCCTTCTTCGCCATCGCCTGGGCGGTGTTCTGCGGCGCAACCGCGCTGGCAGGCAGCTGGGGTGGACTGGCGCTGGCGCGCGGTGCGGTCGGTGCGGCTGAAGCCGCGATGATCCCGGCGGGCCTGAAGGCCAGCTCCGAGTGGTTCCCGGCGAAAGAGCGTTCCATTGCGGTCGGCTACTTTAACGTGGGCTCGTCCATCGGGGCGATGATAGCGCCGCCGCTGGTGGTGTGGGCGATCGTGATGCACAGCTGGCAGATGGCGTTCATCATCTCTGGCGTGCTGAGCTTTGCCTGGGCGATGGCGTGGTTGGTTTTCTACAAACACCCGCGCGATCAGAAAAAACTGTCTGAAGAAGAACGTGAATACATCATTGGCGGTCAGGAAGCGCAGCATCAGACCAACAACGGCAAAAAAATGACCGTCTGGCAGATCCTGGGCACCCGTCAGTTCTGGGGTATCGCCCTGCCGCGCTTCCTGGCTGAACCGGCCTGGGGTACCTTTAACGCGTGGATCCCCCTGTTCATGTTTAAAGTCTACGGCTTTAACCTGAAAGAGATCGCGATGTTCGCCTGGATGCCAATGCTGTTCGCTGACCTGGGCTGTATCGTGGGCGGCTACCTGCCACCGCTGTTCCAGCGCTGGTTTGGCGTGAACCTGATCGTTTCCCGTAAGATGGTGGTGACCATGGGCGCGCTGCTGATGATTGGCCCGGGGATGATCGGCCTGTTCACCAGCCCGTACGTCGCCATTGCCCTGCTGTGCATCGGTGGCTTTGCGCACCAGTCCCTGTCCGGCGCGCTGATTACGCTCTCGTCTGACGTCTTTGGTCGTAACGAAGTGGCAACCGCCAACGGCCTGACCGGCATGGCCGCCTGGACCGCGAGCACCATGTTTGCACTGGTGGTCGGCGCGCTGGCGGATACCATTGGCTTCAGCCCACTATTCGCGGTGCTGGCGATCTTCGACCTGATGGGTGCGGTGGTTATCTGGACGGTGCTGAAAAGCAAATCGGCAGAGGAGCTGGCGAAAGAGTCCCTCGGCAAACCGGCTACGCAGAGTTAGCAACCATTTTTCCGCCGGGTGGCGCTACGCTTACCCGGCCTACAAAACCCGTAGGCCCGTGCAAGCGAAGCGCCGCCGGGCATTTAAAGGCCGCTCAGTAGCGGCTTTTTTAATGGCAAAATCTGGAGAGTGGCACGCAAAAGTGGTATAACAAATCATCTGCCGTACCCTGCCTGGAGCGCATATGGAAATCACCGAACCACGTCGTTTATATCAACAACTTGCTGCGGAGCTGAAAGATCGCATCGAGCAAGGGGTCTATCTTGTCGGTGATAAACTTCCCGCCGAGCGCTTTATCGCGGATGAAAAAAGCGTCAGCCGCACCGTGGTGCGTGAAGCGATTATCATGCTGGAAGTGGAAGGCTACGTTGAGGTACGCAAAGGCTCCGGCATTCACGTGATTTCTAATCTGCCGAAACACTCTCCCGTCGCGGACGAAAGTCTGGAATTTGCCAGCTATGGCCCGTTTGAGCTGCTCCAGGCTCGCCAGCTGATCGAAAGTAATATTGCTGAATTTGCGGCGACGCAGGTGACCAAGCAGGACATCATGAAGCTGATGGAGATCCAGGAGAATGCCCGTAAGGAGAAATGTTTCCGCGATTCAGAGTGGGATCTGCAGTTCCACGTTCAGGTCGCCCTGGCAACCCAAAATACGGCCCTGGCGGCAATCGTTGAAAAAATGTGGACTCAGCGCGTTCACAACCCGTACTGGAAAAAACTGCACGACCATATCGATTCCCGTACCGTCGACAACTGGTGCGACGATCACGACCAAATCCTTAAGGCGCTGATTCGTAAAGATCCGCATGCCGCTAAGCTGGCGATGTGGCAGCACCTGGAAAACACCAAGCAGATGCTGTTCAACGAAACCAGCGATGACTTCGAATTTAACGCTGACCGCTATCTTTTTGCCGATAATCCGGTTGTTCATCTCGATACGGCTTCCAGTGCCGCAAAATAGATGACCTTTCTGCTGGCAGGCGCTACGTTGCGCCTTCCGGCTTACAGGAGTAAGCAAAACATATATAGTGTCAGCCTTTGTAAATCCCCTCGCTCACTTCCTGGGCTTACGCCAAAATCAACTCACCCCTGCAAATTCTGTGACGCAGAACGTTGGGCTTTGTTACAATTGGATTCAATTCCTTATTTTGTAAGTTAGTGCTTGCTAACCAGCCAATTAACAGGGAACAGTGTTGGCCACACCGCAATGTGTCCGCGAGCGACCATAATGAAATCACAACAATGTCGCCGTGCTGTTTGTCCCGGATAACAGGCGTGACGTTAACCGATTTCCAGGAACACTGAATGGAACTTTTGACCCAACTACTGCATGCCCTCTGGGCGCAGGATTTTGAAACGCTGGCCAACCCTTCCATGATTGGCATGCTCTATTTCGTCTTGTTTATGATCCTGTTCCTTGAGAACGGTTTGCTGCCTGCTGCTTTCCTGCCCGGTGACAGTTTGCTGGTGCTTGTCGGCGTGCTGTGTGCCAAAGGGGCGATGGCGTTTCCACACACCATTTTATTACTGACCGTTGCGGCCAGCCTCGGCTGCTGGGTGAGCTATATCCAGGGACGATGGCTGGGCAATACCCGGATCGTCCAGAACTGGCTCTCTCATCTTCCCGCGCATTATCACCAGCGGGCGCACCACCTTTTCCACAAGCACGGGCTTTCCGCGCTGCTGATTGGCCGCTTTATCGCCTTTGTTCGCACCCTGCTGCCGACCATTGCCGGTCTGTCGGGGTTGAGCAGCACGCGCTTCCAGTTCTTTAACTGGATGAGCGGCCTGCTATGGGTGCTAATTCTGACGACGCTCGGCTATGCGCTGGGTAAAACGCCGGTCTTTATGAAATATGAAGACCAGCTGATGTCCTGCCTGATGCTGCTGCCTGTGGTTCTGCTGGTCTTCGGCCTGATTGGCTCACTGGTTGTCCTGTGGAAGAAGAAATACGGAGCCAGAGGCTAACGATGGCTATCTCACCGCTCGCCCTGCGCCGTTTTGCCGTTGCCGTGATTACGCTGATCGTCCTCAGCGCCATGCTGCTGGCATGGAGCGCGCTTTCGCATCAGGAATCGACGCTGGCTATTCGCCCGGTAAACCAGGGCGCCAGCGTGCCTGACGGTTTTTCCGTCTGGCATCATCTGGACGCGAACGGGATCCGCTTTAAGAGCATTACCCCGCAGGACGATGTTTTACTGATCAAGTTTGATTCCCGTGCGCAAAGTGCCGCCGCGAAAGTGGTTCTCGACCGTACGCTGCCGCACGGGTATATCATTGCCCAGCAGGAAGATGACAGCCAGCCTGCAGCCTGGCTGTCATTGATTCGCGATACGTCGCATCGGTTTGGATAACTTCCAGGATTCCGAATCTTTTCACTCACTTTGGTGAATCCCCCGTTTACTTACTATGCTTAAGTACGCGGAGCACCCCTCGATGTACTCCGCATAACTTTGGATAGCGGCTAACGCCGCAACACAATGGAAGGTTTCGATAATGAAATTCCGCATGACTCTGGCTCTGGCCCTTTTTTCTTTAAGCACAGCATCCTTCGCAAACTCTCTCTGTCAGGAGAAAGAACAGGATATTCAGCGTGAGATCGGTTATGCCGAAAAGCATAACAATCAGCACCGTGTTGATGGTCTTAAAAAAGCGCTGAGCGAAGTGAAAGCGAACTGTTCAGACAGCAAGCTGCGTGCCGATCACCAGAAGAAAATCGCTGAACAAAAGGACGAGATAGCCGAGCGCCGTCAAGACCTGCAGGAAGCGAAAGAGAAAGGGGATGCGGAAAAAATTGCTAAGCGCGAGAAGAAGTTGAAAGAGGCGCAGGACGACCTGAAAGCGCTGGAAGCTCGCGATTATTGAGTTAACGGAAATCTCAACAGGAGAGAGAATCATGTCAAAAGATACGACGTCTGAACATCTGCGCGCTGAACTGAAATCCCTGGCCGATACCCTTGAAGAGGTGCTGAACTCCTCTGCCGATAAGTCGAAAGAAGAGGTCAGCAAGCTGCGCAGCAAAGCGGAGCAGGCGCTGAAAGAGAGCCGCTATCGCCTGGGTGAAACCGGTGATGCGCTGGCGAAACAGACCCGCGAAGCGGCTGCGCGCGCGGACGAATATGTGCGTGATAATCCATGGACGGGTGTAGGGATTGGTGCCGCAGTGGGTGTGGTACTGGGTGTCCTTCTGACGCGTCGTTGATATGGAAGATCCTCGTCACGCACAAGGGCCTGCTAACAACGTCCTCGGCATCGGCCAGCGTATTTTAACCACGCTGGTCGGGATTGCCGAAACGCGCGTCCGGCTGGCAGTGGTCGAGCTGGAAGAGGAGAAAGCGAACCTCTTCCAGATGCTGCTGATGCTCGGGCTGACCATGCTCTTCGCCGCGTTTGGTCTGATGAGCCTGATGGTGTTAATCATCTGGGCCATCGATCCGCAGTATCGTCTTAACGCGATGATTGCCACCACCGTCGTTCTGCTGCTCGCCGCGTTGATAGGCGGTATCTGGACGCTGCGTAAAGCGCGCAAGTCCACTTTCCTGCGCCATACGCGTCAGGAACTGGCGAACGATCGTGCTCTGCTGGAGGATGACTAGCCGTGAGCGATAAAGCCGAACGTCAAAAGCGAAAAGCGTACCTGTTAAGCCAGATCCAGCAGCAACGGCTGGATCTGTCGGCCAGTCGTCGCGACTGGATCGACGCGACGCGACGGTTTGACCGGGGCTGGAATACCGTCCTGAGCCTGCGTTCGTGGGCGCTGGTCGGCAGCAGCGTGATGGCTATCTGGTCCGTTCGTCATCCGAACATGCTGATCCGCTGGGCTCGTCGTGGATTCGGCGCCTGGAGCGCCTGGCGTCTGGTGAAAGCCACGTTACGGCAGCAGCAGCTGCGGTGATAAAAGCAAAACGGTAACCCTGGTTACCGTTTTTTGTTTTTGCGCCCTCTCCCCGTGGGAGAGGGTTGGGGTGAGGGCACCAGCGCGCACGTTCCCTTACTCAATATCTTTGAAGAAGATTGACAGTTTTCCTTGCTAACAATTACCACCCGCCCCGTTTATTATCCTCTCCATCGACAGCAACGCCGCGGTATCTACCCGGAATTGCAGACAAATAATGTTCAGCCGCTCATGTGGTTTCCTGGAGAGTAAAATGAAAAAATTAGAAGATGTTGGTGTACTGGTCGCGCGTATTCTGATGCCAATTCTGTTCATCGTGGCAGGTTGGGGAAAAATCACCGGTTATGCGGGTACCCAGCAGTATATGGAAGCCATGGGCGTTCCGGGGTTCCTGCTGCCGCTGACCATTCTTCTTGAGTTCGGCGGCGGCCTCGCGGTACTGTTCGGCTTCCTGACCCGTACCACCGCGCTGTTTACCGCAGGCTTCACCGTGCTGACAGCGTTCATCTTCCACAGCAACTTTGCGGAAGGCGTGAACTCTCTGATGTTCATGAAAAACCTGACCATCGCGGGTGGCTTCCTGCTGCTGGCCGTCACTGGCCCGGGCGCATACAGCATCGACCGCGTTCTGAATAAGAAGTGGTAAGCACGCTATACTGAATGAACACAAAGCGAGGAGACATCTCCTCGCTTTTGCTATCTGACGGAGGAGAAAAAATGGGACAACTCGTAGACGGCGTATGGCAGGATGTCTGGTATGACACCAAATCCACCGGAGGTCGCTTCAAGCGCTCAGTTTCGGCCTTCCGTAACTGGCTGACCGCCGACGGCGCGCCAGGCCCGAGCGGCGAAGGCGGCTTCGCGGCTGAGAAAGACCGTTATCATCTTTATGTTTCGCTTGCCTGCCCGTGGGCACACCGCACGCTGATTGTGCGCAAGCTTAAAGGTCTCGAATCCTTAATTCCGGTTTCGGTCGTGAACCCGCTGATGCTGGAAAACGGCTGGACGTTTGACAGTGATTTCCCCGCGGCGACCGGCGACGATCTTTACCACCACGATTTCCTTTACCAGCTCTATCTTCGCGCCGATCCTAACTACACCGGGCGCGTTACCGTGCCGGTGCTGTGGGACAAGAAAAACCAGACGATTGTCAGCAATGAGTCTGCGGAAATCATCCGCATGTTCAATACCGCGTTTGACGCGCACGGCGCCCGTGCCGGGGATTACTACCCGGTTGAACTGCGCGATAAGATTGATGAGCTGAACGGCTGGATTTACGACAACGTCAACAACGGCGTCTACAAGGCCGGTTTCGCCACCAGCCAGGAAGCGTATGACGAAGCGGTTGGAAAGGTGTTTGAATCGCTGGAGCGTCTGGAGCAGATCCTGGGCCAGCATCGCTACCTGACGGGCGATCGCCTGACGGAAGCGGACATCCGCCTGTGGACCACGCTGGTTCGCTTCGATCCGGTCTATGTCACCCACTTTAAGTGCGACAAGCACCGCATCAGCGATTACCTGAACCTGCATGGTTTCCTGCGTGACATCTACCAGATGCCGGGTATTGCCGACACGGTCGACTTCGACCATATCCGCACCCACTATTTCCGCAGCCACAAAACCATCAACCCGACGGGCATTATCTCCATTGGGCCGTGGCAGGATCTGGATGAACCTCACGGGCGCGACGTCCGATTTGGATAAATACGAAGGGCATCACCAGATGCCCTTTTTTAATTCACAATCTCCATCTATCCTTACTTTGATTGCTTAGAAAACAAGTGATTGACCGACTATTGAGGCAAGGAAAATGGACTGGTATTTAAAAGTACTGCGTAACTACATTGGATTTGGTGGCCGTGCCCGCCGCAAAGAGTACTGGATGTTCGTTCTGGTGAACTTCATTCTCATCATGGTGCTGGGTATTGTGGATAAAATTCTTGGCTGGGAGCGGGCTGGCGGTGAAGGCGTGCTGACCACCATTTATGGCCTGTTAGTCCTGCTGCCATCGTGGGCGGTGCTGTTCCGTCGACTACACGACACCGATCGTTCAGCGTGGTGGTTATTGCTGCTGCTGATCCCGATTATTGGCTGGATCGTGATTTTGATCTTCAACTGCCAGAGCGGGACGCCGGGCGAAAACCGCTTTGGTCCGGATCCGAAGATCGGCGCATAAAAAAGCCCGGTGGCGCTTCGCTTACCGGGCCTACAAATTACGATTTTATTTATTGTATTGCGTGAAAAGCTTCGGAATTTCGCGTAAACACCATGATTTGGCTTCGCCCATGCTGTCACGGCGCCACGCCATAATGATATCCACCTCGTGGCTATATTCCGGGCTGACTACGCGCAGCCGCCCTTCAGCAATGTCCTTTTCGACAAACGGGTACGGCATGGTCGCCACGCCCAGACCGGCCAATAGCGCCTGCCGTTTGTCTTCCAGCGAGGTGACCGTCAGACGAGGCTGCTTATCCAGCAGCTGCACCGTCAGCACCGGACGCTCGCGCGCGGTATCCGCTACCGCCACGCCGCGATACTTCACGCGCGTCACTTCAGAGAGCGGCTCCGGCTCCTGGTGAATCGGGTGATTGGGTGCGGCAACATAGACGTTCATCACGCTGTAGAGCTTGCGCGAGTTGATTTCCGATGAGGAACGGAAGTGCATGTCCGGCGCAATCACAATATCCGCCCTGCCCGTTTCCAGACGTTCCCACGCGCCTGCCAGCACCTCGGTGATGATTGACAGCTGCGTATTGGCCTTCGCCGCCAGGCGGTCCACCAGCGGGAACAGCGCTTCAGTCGGCACCAGCGCTTCGGTAACTAACGTCAGATGGGTTTCCCAGCCGCGCGCCAGCGCTTCGGCGTCCGTCGTGAGCTTGTCCGCCGCTTCCAGCAGCACGCGGCCGCGCTCCAGCAGCATTCGCCCCACGTTGGTGAATTTTGTTCGATGACCGGAGCGGTCAAACAGCACCACGTCCAGCTCTTCCTCCAGCTTCTGCATGGTATAGCTTAGCGCAGACGGAACGCGCCCCAGCTCATCTGCCGCCGCCGCAAAACTGCCGCGCCGGTCAATCGCGTCCATGACGCGAAGCGCCTCAAGCGTCAATGCTCTCTCTTTAGCCATCTCGTTCTCATTCAGGAAATTTGAACATACCGGGCAGAATATCTGGCTAACAATGCAGCGTCCATACCTTTACCATTGTTTTAGTGTAAAGAGAGGTCAAGTTTATGATTACTACAAGAACAGCTAAACAGTGCGGACAAGCCGATTTCGGTTGGCTGCAGGCCCGCTACACCTTTTCCTTTGGACACTACTTTGACCCTAAACTCCTCGGTTACGCTTCACTGCGCGTGTTGAACCAGGAAGTGCTCGCCCCGGGCGCCTCCTTCCAGCCGCGTACGTACCCGAAAGTCGATATCCTGAACCTGATCCTGGAAGGCGAGGCAGAATACCGCGATAGCGAGGGCAATCATGTCCAGGCAAAGGCTGGCGAAGCGTTGTTAATTTCCACGCAGCCGGGCATCAGCTACAGCGAGCATAACCTCAGCAAAGATAAAACGCTGACCCGTATGCAGCTGTGGCTGGACGCCTGCCCCGAGCGGGAAAATCCGCTGGTGCAGAAGTTAGATTTAACGGGTGATAAGCAGCAGCTGATTGCATCGCCGGACGGCAGTAAAGGTAGCCTGCAGCTGCGCCAGCAGGTGTGGCTGCACCATATCGAACTGAAGAAAGGTGAACAGGCGAGCTTCCAGCTTCATGGTCCGCGCGCCTATTTACAGTCTATTCACGGTACGGTACATGCGGTGACGCACACGGAAGAGAAAGAAGCGCTCACCTGCGGCGACGGGGCGTTTATTCGTGATGAAGCGAATATCACCCTGGTGGCGGATACGCCGCTGCGCGCGCTGCTGATTGATTTGCCGGTTTAGAGAATGCCCTCACCCTAACCCTCTCCCAATGGGAGAGGGTACCGATCGAGCCACCGCAGAATCAGGCGCCGTTCTCGACGTACGAAATCACTCTGCCAGCGCGTTAGCCATATCGGTTCTAATCTGCTTACGCTGTTCCGGCGTCAACACCTGGCTGACGTCGAAGTAATATTTCACGCGGTAATAGCGGGTCTGCTCTTCAATTTTGCTAAAGGCGGCAAGCTGGCTTTTCACCGTGCTTTCGTCCCATTTACCCGACTGGAACATGTCGATCAGTGCGCCGTCCTTCACTCCCGTCATCGGGATCTTGCTGACATTTTGTTCCAGCTGCTTATGCAGATCGTCAATCTTCTTAACCTGCTCATTGCTGAGCTTCAGGTGCTGTACCAGCGGATCCTGCGAGGGAGACGGGGCAGCCTCAACGTTCGCGGCCTGTGCCGTAAAACTGCACGCTGCCAGCGAGGCGGCGACCAGCGCAATACGGGTCATTTTCATCATCTTACTGTCCTTACATGCTGTGATAGGGAAAAGCAGGCGTATTGTTTTTCAAGAGCGGATGAATATGTGTGAGTAATTATATAAACAATTTTGTATGTTTAGCGGGCAAAAAAATGCCCCCAGGGTGAGGGGGCATGAGACCTGAATGTCGTCAGATAGATTGCGTAAACGTCCTCGAAATCACATCCTGCTGCTGCTCGCGCGTCAGGGCGTTAAAACGCACCGCATAGCCTGAAACGCGGATCGTCAGGTTCGGGTAATTCTCGGGATGCGCGATGGCATCGAGGAGCATTTCCCGGTTCATGACGTTGACGTTCAGATGCTGCCCGCCCTCAATGGACGCTTCGTGATGGAAGTACCCGTCCAGCAGCCCTACGAGGTTGGTTTTGCGCACCAGCTCGTCCTTGCCCAGCGCCTGCGGCACGATGGAGAAGGTGTAGGAGATCCCGTCTTTCGCGTAGGTGAACGGCAGCTTGGACACCGACGTTAGCGAGGCCACGGCCCCTTTTCTGTCGCGGCCGTGCATCGGGTTCGCGCCAGGCGCAAACGGCGTGCCGCCGCGGCGTCCGTCCGGCGTGTTCCCGGTCTTCTGGCCGTACACCACGTTGGAGGTGATGGTCAGGATCGACTGGGTTGGCACCGCGTTGCGGTAGGTTGGCAGCGCCTGAATTTTCTTCATAAAGCGCTCCACCAGGTCGCAGGCGATGCTGTCCACGCGGTCGTCGTTGTTGCCGTACTGCGGATAGTCTCCTTCAATCACGAAATCGACCGCCAGACCGGTGTGGTCGCGCACCGGCTTCACCGTGGCGTATTTAATGGCCGACAGGGAATCCGCCGCCACCGACAGCCCGGCAATGCCGCAGGCCATGGTGCGATAGACGTCCCGGTCGTGGAGCGCCATCAGCGAGGCTTCGTAGCTGTACTTATCATGCATGTAGTGAATGAGGTTCAGGGCGCTGATGTACTGCACCGCCAGCCAGTCCATAAAGTGGTCGAGGCTCGCCATCACGGTATCGTAATCCAGCACGTCGTCCAGCAGCGGCTCGGTTTTCGGGCCGACCTGGATCTTCAGCTTCTCGTCCACCCCGCCGTTGATCGCGTACAGCAGCGTTTTGGCGAGGTTGGCGCGCGCGCCAAAGAACTGCATCTGCTTGCCGATCACCATCGGGCTGACGCAGCAGGCAATGGCGTAATCGTCGCTGTTGAAGTCCGCACGCATCAGATCGTCGTTCTCATACTGCAGCGAAGAGGTGACGATCGACACCTGCGCGGCGTATTTCTTGAACGCGATCGGCAGTTGTTCAGACCATAGGATCGTCAGGTTCGGCTCCGGCGCAGGCCCCATGGTGTGCAGGGTATGCAGATAGCGGAAGCTGTTTTTGGTCACCAGCGTGCGCCCGTCCAGCCCCATGCCGCCGATCACTTCCGTCGCCCAGATCGGATCGCCGGAGAAGAGCGTGTCGAACTCCGGCGTGCGAAGGAAGCGCACCATGCGGATCTTCATGATGAAGTGGTCGATCAGCTCCTGCGCCTGGACTTCATTCAGGCGTCCTGCCTGCATGTCGCGTTCAATGTAGATATCGAGGAACGAGGCCGTGCGCCCCAGCGACATCGCCCCGCCGTTCTGGGATTTCACCGCTGCAAGGTAGGCAAAATAGACCCACTGCACCGCTTCCTGGGCGTTCATCGCCGGACGTGAAATATCAAAGCCGTAGTTCGCCGCCATCTGCTGGATCTGCAGCAGCGCGCGCCTGTGCTCCGCCAGCTCTTCACGCAGGCGGATCGTGGCCTCCAGATCTTCACCGCGCTCCAGCCTGCCCTGCAGATCGGCAAACTGCAGTTCGCGCTCGCGCACCAGATAAGCGATCCCGTACAGCGCCACGCGGCGATAGTCACCGATGATGCGTCCGCGCCCGTAGCCGTCCGGCAGACCGGTCAGCACGCCGGATTTACGGCAGCGCATCATCTCCGGCGAATAGACGTCAAACACGCCCTGGTTGTGGGTTTTGCGCAGGTCGGTAAAAAGGTATTCGAACTGCGGATCCATCTCCCGGCCATAGGCTTCGAACGAGCTGCGGATCATGTTGATCCCGCCATAAGGATGCAGCGCGCGCTTGAGCGGTTTATCGGTTTGCAGGCCGACGATCGTCTCCAGATCCTGGTCGATGTAGCCCGGCCCGTGGGCCGTAATGGTGGTGGCAATGTTGGTGTCAAAATCCACCGGGGCGTGGGTGGCATTCTCCTGGCGAATGCCGACCATTACCTTCTGCCACAGCGCCGTCGTTGCTGGCGTCGCCTGCGCGAGGAAAGCTTCATCGCCTTCATAAGGGGTGTAGTTATGCTGAATAAAATCGCGGACGTTGACGGCGTTTTTCCATTCTTCACCGCGAAACCCGGCCCATGCGTCGCTGTAGGGCGCGACGCCCGTATCGATTGTTACTTTCATGTGATTCTCGCTTTATCAGGCGTAAGCCGCGGCCGGGGTAACCTTTCCAAGACGGAGGGCGTCCAGCGCGATCATTTTTTCTTCGTTGGTAGGGATAACCGCGCAGGCCACGCGGGACGATTCGGTGGAGATCACGCGCTCACCCGCGCTCCCCGGCAGGGCATTTTTGGCGTCGTCGAGGATGATGCCGAAGACTTTCAGATGTTCCGCCACCAGCGTGCGGACAAGCTTCGAGTTTTCGCCAATTCCGCCGGTAAAGACCACCCCATCCAGGCGGTGCAGCGACGCCGCGTGGCCGGCAATATGTCGCGCAATGCGGTGCACGAAGGTATGGATAGCCAGCTGCGCCCGCTCGTTGCCTTCGTGCCAGGCTTTCTCCAGCGCGCGTAAATCGGAGGAGATGCCGGAGATCCCCAGCAGCCCGGACTCTTTATTGACCACGCGCTCCAGATCCTCAAACGACTGGCCAGTCTGCTGGGCAATCCACGCCATCGCGCCGAAGTCCACATCGCCGCAGCGCGTCCCCATCACCAGCCCTTCCAGCGGCGTCATCCCCATCGAGGTATCGACGCTTTCGCCGTTGCGCACCGCGCAGATGGACGCCCCGTTGCCGAGATGGGCAATCACCAGGCCGCTGTCATCGGGGGACAGCCCGAGAAGCGTATGCGCCTGTGCGGCCACGTAGCGGTGAGAGGTGCCGTGGAAGCCGTAGCGGCGCACGCCCAGCTCTTCAAAATAGCGGTACGGCAATCCGTACAGATACGCCTGCGGCGGCAGCGTCTGGTGGAAGCTGGTATCAAATACCGCGACCTGCTGCACGCCCGGGAACAGACGCTCTGCCGCTTCCACGCCGCTCAGGTTGGCGTAGTTATGCAGCGGCGCCAGCGGGGAGACCTGGCGGATCTGCGCGATCGCCTCTTCCGTGATCAGGGTCGACTCGCTGAAGAGATTTCCCCCGTGCGCAATGCGGTGGCCAATTAAGGCCACGCTGCTCATCAGGTTACGCTTCTCCAGCTCCAGGGCGATGGCAGCCAGCGCCCCTTCGTAGTCCTGGTGAGCCAGTCTGGCTGGCTCACCCCCGCTCACGGAAATAAAGGCCTTCTCGGTGTTGATCCCGTCTGCAATGCCCGTCATCAGGGCATCGCAGCTGCTGGCGTCGAGCACCGAAAACTTAACAGAGGACGATCCACAGTTAATAACCAGTACAACCGGAAACTCAATCATCATGTGACTCCGCTCTTCCTGAGCAATGGGTTAGAACAGTTTGTAAACGATATTCAGAATGGTCAGCAGGCCGACCGCGGTAACGAAGATGTTCTCGGTACGCCCTTTGTATTTCGCCAGCGCCGGTGCTTTGCGGATGGCATACATCGGCAGCAGGCACAGCAGAGAGGCGATGATTGGCGCGCCCATGGCTTCAATAAGGTCCAGAATGTTCGGGTTGGCGTAGGCCACAACCCAGGTGGAGCCCATGATGAACACCATGCTGATGGTGTTCAGCTTGCCAACGGAGACTTTCTTCTTATCGCCCTTGTAGCCGAACTTGAGGATCAGGCCGTTCAGCCCTTCCAGCGTGCCCAGGTAATGACCGAAGAAGGATTTGAAGATAGCGACCAGCGCAATGATGGAGGCACCGTATTCCAGTACCGTCGCGAACGTCGATTTGGTTCCTGACATTGACGCAAAGTGGTTCGCCAGGTAGGAGAGCACCGGAATGTTCTGCGCCTTAGCGTCCGCCATGTTCTGCGGAGAGAGCGTAAACAGGCAGCTAAAGGCGAAGAACATCACCACGGCCACCATCAGCAGGCTGGCGCGACCGATGATTTTGGAACATTTCTGCTCGGTGAACGCTTTCCCGAACTCCGGCTCGTACTCTTCGCGCTTGGAGACCACAAACGAGGAGACGATAGGCGAGAAGTTGAAGGAGAAGACCATAATGGAGATACCCAGCCACACCGTGACCAGAATGCCGTCATGACCGGTGAAGGCGATATCGCTCAGGTTGACCTGGTCAATCACCGCCGAGTTCCAGTAAGGGATCAGCGACAGGGAAATCAGCACAAGGCTGGCGATAAACGGGAACACCAGGAAGCTCATGACTTTCACCATCAGGTCTTTACCAAACCAGATAACAAAGGCCATCAGCAGCAGCAGGAACAGCGCCACCACGCCGCGGTTCAGCGCAGGCAGCTGGAGCTGGTTTTCCCAGAAGGTCATAAAGGTGTTGGTAATGGTGACGCCGTAAATCCACAGCAGCGGGCAAATGGCGAAGAAGTAGAGGAAGGTGATCACCACCCCGCCGGTTTTACCAAAGTGCTCTTCCACCGTTTCGGTGATGTTGCCCGAGACGTTGCTGCCGGAGAGGCACAAACGCGCCAGCGCGCGGTGGCAGTAAAATGCAATCGGGAACGCGAGAACCAGCATCAGCAGAATAGGGATCAATCCACCAAAGCCTGCGCGAATGGGGAAGAACAGCACGCCTGCGCCAATGGCGGTACCAAACAGGCCGAGCGTCCATGTGGTATCAGACTTACGCCAGGAGGACGTTTTTGTCTGGCCAACGATAATGCTTTCTGTGTTGCTCATAGGTCACCTTTATGCGTCAACGAAGCCGGTAATTTGGGAAACACGGGAGAGATCGATATTGCCGCCGGAAATAATGCAGACGGTTTTACGACCCTGAATATAGTGGTCAAGTTTGCCGCTTAATAACGCGGCACAGGCCAGCGCGCCGGCGCCTTCCGTCACCACTTTATTTCGCTGAATAAGCGCGATCATGCTGTCGCGAATGTTGTCTTCGCTGACCAGCACAATGTCATCAACCAGCTCGCGAACAATTTCGAACGGTAAATTACCGGGACGAGAAACATCACAGCCGTCGGCCAGCGTGCCGGTAATGCGATGGCTCATTATTTCCCCGGCCTGATACGATGCCGCCATGCCGTGAACATTTTCTGACTGCACGCCGATAATATTAATGGTGGGGTTGATGGATTTAATTGCCGTCGCAATCCCGGCAATTAAACCGCCGCCGCCGATAGGCACAATAACGTTATCCACGTCGTATAAATCTTCGAGAATTTCCAGACCGATGGTGCCCTGCCCGGCAATGACTTTGGCATCATCGTACGGAGGAATAAAAATGCGCCCTTCCATCTCGACGATTTCGCTGACTTTGGCAATGGTGTCGTTGAAGTTCTCGCCGTGCAGCACCACTTCAGCGGAGTAGTCGCGCGTCGCGGCCACCTTAGACTTCGGCGCGCCCATCGGCATCACCACTTTGCCGTCGATACCGAGCATCGCGCAGGAGAGGGACACGCCCTGGGCGTGGTTCCCCGCGGAGCAGGCGACAACGCCTTTGCGTTTTTCGGCGTCGGTCAGCGAGCTTAATTTGTTAAACGCGCCGCGGATCTTAAACGAGCCGGTACGCTGCATGTTCTCAAACTTCAGGAATATTTCGCCCTTACAGCGTTCGCTAAGATAATTCGAGCGCGGCATACCTGTTTTATATATTTTTCCTGCCAGTCGTTTTCTGGCGTCCTGAATATCTTCAATCGTTACCGGGAGATCGTAGGTAATATGCATAATATCCTCGTTATAATAATTCATTCTTTTCAGGCAAAGTCAGGGTATCAGAGCGTTACAGAGATAAGCTCTGGGTGTTTTTAAAATGATTACTCATTATTCATCGTCGTCTTTCGATATTCATCGACGAATACTGTTTTGCCAGCTCAACTAATACTGACGCCGATTTTTTAATCCTGTAATTTTTTGACCACACGGCGGCATAACGCGCCACGGGTAATTCATCTTCCACGGGCAGCACAATAAACTGGTCAGAACCGAACGGGGCAATCATGTCGCGGGGAATGACCGTCAGATAATCGGCATTCAGCACGAGGTTATAAATGGTGACGACGGAATCGGTCTGGACGATGTTTTCGATGCTGATGTGGTTGTCTTGCAGGGTAGTCAGAAGTTCTTTGTAGTAGCCCATATCGGTTTGCGGCATCACCCACTGCTCGTGCGTGAGCGATGCCAGTGTCGTCGGGCCGGTGCACGTTCGCGTTTTGCTGGCGACCAGCACAAACTCGGACTCAAACAGCGGTTCGACGTGCAGATCCTGCAGCAGCATTTCATCGCTTAGCGTGCCGATAGCGAAATCCAGACGGCCGTCGCGAATGGCCGGAAGGAAAGAGGAGAGCTGGGCTTCATACATCGAGACGCGTGCTTTCGGGAACACTTCCTTGAATTTTTTGATCATCTCGGACAGGAAGGTAAAGCCGATCAGCGACGGGTAGCCAAAGGAGACGTCCATAACGGTGCTGAAACTCAGGCTGTTAATCTCACTCACCATGTTTTTCATTTCGCGGGTGATCGACTCAGAGTACGAGAGCAGAACCTGGCCCGCGGCAGTGAGTTTTACGCCGGTGTTTTTACGCACCATCACTTCCACGCCGAAGTAGGACTCAATATCGCTGATGATTTTGCTGACGGCGGGTTGCGTCAGGCCAAGCTGTCTTGCTGCAGAACCTATGGAGCCACTTTTAATGACTTCCTGAAATACCACGAGGTGCTGTGTTTTCGGTAGAATAATAGTGTTCATAATATTCTGCGCTTATTTCCCTATGACGGAGCGGATTCTACCTAATAGTGTTTAAGGGGGTATGTGCTGTCACTCACAATTTGCTTTTCCGCGTGCTTCACAGGAACAATGACAACCAAAAAATGCATTTATTATCAATAACATGAATAAATACAGCCACACCATTACGCTGATATCGATCAATAAAAGCAGTAGTAATAAATTTATTTTATGGCGATAACCTTGATAAATTTTTCAGCGTTAAAAAAATCAATAAAGACGATCTTTCAGGCAATTAAAGACCAATAAATAACCGCTATTTGCTTGAAACAATCTTTCAATTTATTAAATTTTTCCGATGCAAATTTTCAGGTTTGCGGAAAAGAGTGGAATGCGTCACATATTCACGGGAGAAATGTATTTGATTTCAATATATGCATATCAAACGAGAAAAGATTCTCGATCATATAGATAACAAACATAACAAATTATCAATACTGAAAATCACCTGTTTTTTAGCGTGAAATTTTGTGATGGCGATCGTCTACAGGTACAGGATCGATACGAAAGGTATAAAAGCAGTGAAATGTGCTTAATGTCGCAAATATGAGAATTGATGTCGTTTGTCCGGTTCTGCACTTACCCATCCAGCATCACCCGGAAAGCAAAAACCCCGCCGAAGCGGGGTTTTTTAAGAAGTTGAAGCTGACCGATAAGCCGGGTTCTGTCGTGGACAGTCATTCATCTAGGCCAGCAATCGCTCACTGGCTCAAGCAGCCTACCCGGGTTCAGTACGGGCCGTACCATGTGAACCCCTATTTGGCCTTGCTCCGGGTGGAGTTTACCGTGCCACGGACTGTTACCAGCCGCGCGGTGCGCTCTTACCGCACCCTTTCACCCTTACCTGATCCCGCTTGCGCGGGCCATCGGCGGTTTGCTCTCTGTTGCACTGGTCGTGGGTTTCCCCCCCAGGCGTTACCTGGCACCCTGCCCTATGGAGCCCGGACTTTCCTCCCCTCCGCCCGTCTCCCCCGAAAGGGACGACGACGAAGCGGCGACTGTCTGGTCAGCTTCGGCGCGCAGTATAGAGGGTTTGCGCGCCGCTGTCACCCTCAGGTGTGGGCAAGGCGTGATTAACGCGCCACTTCCACCTTCGCCAGTTTTTCGTAGTAGCACGCAATCGCGCTGTGATCGGCCGTGCCCAGGCCATCCGCACGCAGCGCCTGCATCATCTCCATGACCGCCGCGGTCAGCGGCAGCTGCGCGCCCACGCCGTGTGACGTATCCAGCGCGTTCGCCAGATCTTTGATATGCAGGTCGATGCGGAAACCGGGTTTGAAATTACGATCCATCACCATCGGCGCTTTGGCATCCAGTACGGTACTGCCCGCCAGACCGCCGCGAATGGCCTGATAGACCAGATCCGGGTTGACGCCCGCTTTGGTTGCCAGCGTCAGCGCTTCGGACATGGCGGCAATGTTCAGCGCCACAATCACCTGGTTTGCCAGCTTGGTCACGTTACCCGCCCCGATGTCCCCGGTATGCACCACGGAGCCCGCCATGGCTTTCATCAGGTCGTAGTATCTATCGAAAATGGCTTTATCGCCGCCGACCATCACCGACAGCGTGCCGTCGATCGCTTTCGGCTCACCGCCGCTGACCGGTGCATCCAGCATATCGACGCCCTTCGCTTTTAACGCCTCGCTGATTTCACGGCTTGCGAGCGGTGCAATAGAGCTCATATCAATCAACACCAGGCCCGGCTTCGCACCGTCGATAATGCCGTTCTCACCCAGCGCAACCTCTTTAACATGCGGTGAGTTTGGCAGCATGGTGATGATGACATCGCACTGTTCAGCAATGGCCTTCGCGGTGGTGGCCGTTTCAGCGCCCGCCGCTATCACCTCTGCCACGGCCTGCGGATTGTGATCGGATACCACCAGTGAGTAACCCGCTTTGATGAGGTTCTTACTCATTGGTTTACCCATGATGCCCAGGCCAATAAAACCCACTTTCAGCGTCATAATCTGTTTCCTCAATGATGGTTATTTTTTAAAAGCGTCGGCTAATTTCTGCGTGGCCGAGCGGAATACGCCGAGGTCGCTGCCGACGGCTACAAACGTGGCTCCCCACTCCAGATAGCGACGAGCATCAGCCTCAACCGGCGCCAGAATGCCGCACGGTTTGCCGTGTGCTTTAGCGCGGGCAAAGATGTGCTGGATCGCGCGCTGCACGTCAGGGTGGCTGGCGTTACCCAGATGGCCAAAGGCGGCCGCCAGATCGCTTGGGCCGACGAAGATGCCGTCCACGCCGTTTGTGGCTGCAATCGCGTCAACGTTATCAACGCCCTGCTGGCTCTCGATCTGAACCAGAATGGTGATGTTGTTATTGGACTGCGCGAAGTAGTCCGGCACGGTGCCAAACATATTGGCGCGATGAGAAACGGAAACGCCGCGGATCCCTTCTGGCGGATAGCGCGTGGAGGCTACGGCCAGCGCCGCTTGTTCTTCCGTCTCCACAAACGGGATCAGGAAGTTGTAGAAACCGATATCCAGCAGGCGCTTGATAATTACCGGCTCGTTAGTTGGCACGCGCACTACCGGGGCGCTGGGGCTGCCTTTCAGCGCCATCAGCTGCGGAATAAAGGTGCTGATATCGTTCGGAGCATGTTCGCCGTCCAGCACCAGCCAGTCGAACCCGGCCAGGCCCAGCACTTCGGCGCTGATAGGGTTTGCCAGCGCGGACCAGCAGCCAATCTGAATCTGGTGCGCCGCGAGGGCCGCTTTAAATTTATTCGGGAAGATATCGTTATTCATCATATTTACCTTTTTAATTCGCAGCCTATATCAGCATCATTTTATTTATTCAGACACCGCACCAGCATTATATTTATTATTCTGACGTATTTTGGCGTTATAAAATCGTCATTCAGTATAAGACGCAATCCACGACCGCACATTGTTTTAATGCTCAAGCATTGCGTAACATTTCAATGAATTTTTTTGCATATGCACAAGGCGCTGGGCGCTAATGCACAGAATCAGGCATTACTGGTTCTGGAGCGATCGCGATCACATTTTCATATCCCCTATGCTGACATGCTTTAATTCTGAAAGCCGCGTATTTATTTCTGCCCTTTGAAAATTGGCTGAATTTATTATCAGACACTTTGCTGGAGAATACTGAACAATGGCCGACATTGAAATTCGACAGGCATCGCCGACGGCGTTTTATATAAAAGTCCACGACACCGATAATGTGGCGATAATTGTCAACGACAATGGCTTAAAAGCGGGCACCCGCTTCCCGGACGGGCTGGAACTGATTGAGCATATTCCGCAGGGACATAAAGTCGCCCTGGTGGATATCCCTGCTAACAGCGAAATCGTACGTTACGGTGAAGTCATCGGCTATGCCGTTCGCTCTATACCGCAGGGCAGCTGGGTTGAGGAGTCGCTGGTGGCGCTGCCGGAAGCGCCGCCGCTGAACACGCTTCCGTTGGCGACCCGCGTGCCGGAACCGCTTCCTCCGCTGGAGGGCTATACCTTCGAAGGCTACCGCAACGCGGACGGCAGCGTCGGCACCAAGAATCTGCTCGGCATTACCACCAGCGTGCACTGCGTGGCGGGCGTAGTGGATTATGTGGTGAAAATCATCGAGCGCGACCTGCTGCCGAAATACCCGAACGTCGACGGCGTGGTGGGCCTGAACCACCTCTACGGCTGCGGTGTGGCGATTAACGCCCCCGCTGCGGTAGTGCCTATCCGTACCATCCACAATATCGCCCTGAACCCGAACTTTGGCGGCGAGGTGATGGTCATCGGTCTGGGGTGTGAAAAATTGCAGCCAGAGCGCCTGCTGCAGGGTACCGAAGATGTGAAAGCCATTCCGGCAGACGAGGCCAGCATCGTGCGCCTGCAGGACGAACGCCACGTGGGTTTCCGCTCAATGGTCGACGATATCCTGCAGGTGGCTGAGCGTCATCTCGACAAACTCAACCGCCGGCAGCGTGAAACGTGCCCGGCCTCAGAGCTGGTCGTGGGCACCCAGTGCGGCGGCAGCGATGCCTTCTCCGGCGTAACGGCCAACCCGGCGGTAGGCTATGCGTCCGATCTGCTTGTCCGCTGCGGCGCCACGGTGATGTTCTCCGAAGTGACCGAAGTCCGTGACGCCATCCATCTGCTTACGCCGCGCGCCGTTAATGAAGAGGTCGGGAAGCGCCTGCTCGAGGAAATGGCCTGGTACGATAGCTATCTCGATATGGGCAAAACCGACCGCAGCGCCAACCCGTCTCCGGGGAACAAAAAAGGCGGCCTGGCGAACGTGGTGGAAAAAGCCCTCGGGTCGATTGCCAAATCCGGACAGAGCGCGATTGTGGAAGTGCTCTCTCCGGGCCAGCGCCCGACGAAGCGCGGCCTGATTTACGCGGCAACGCCGGCCAGCGATTTCGTCTGCGGCACGCAGCAGGTAGCGTCAGGCATTACGGTACAGGTCTTTACCACCGGGCGCGGCACGCCGTACGGCCTGATGGCGGTGCCGGTGATCAAGATGGCGACCCGTACCGAGCTGGCAAACCGCTGGTATGACTTAATGGACATCAACGCGGGCACCATCGCCACCGGGGAAGAGAGCATTGAGGACGTGGGCTGGAAGCTGTTCCACTTCATTCTGGATGTCGCCAGCGGACGGAAGAAAACCTTCTCGGATCAATGGGGATTACATAATCAGCTGGCGGTGTTCAACCCGGCACCGGTGACGTGATTCATATTCCCAACCGCACCGAACGGTCCCCTCTCCCCTATGGGGAGAGGGTTAGGGTGAGGGGAAAAGCCCCCTTAAACCAACACCACATCAATCCCGATTTTCCGCAGCCCGTCCAGGCTCTCCGCCGGAATGCCTTCATCGACAATAATCATATCAATCCGTTGCGTATCAATGATTTTATGCAGGCTTGAGCGGTTAAATTTGCTGGAGTCCGTGACAACGATAATACGCTCCGCCACCTCGCACATTTTGCGGTTCAGACGGGCTTCGTCCTCGTTATGCGTACTCACGCCGCGGTCGAGATCGATGGCGTCAACGCCGAGGAACAGCAGGTCAAAATGGTAATTCTGTAGCGACTGTTCTGCCTGGTCACCGTAGAAAGATTGCGACTGACGGCGCAGATGCCCGCCGGTCATCAGCAGTTCCACCCCTTCCGCTTCCAGCAACGCATTCGCCACGTTCATCCCGTTGGTCATCGCAATCACGTCCGTGTGCTGGCGCAGCATGCGGGCGATTTCATACGTCGTGGTGCCGGAGTCCAGAATAATACGGTGCCCGGGTTTGACCAGCGCGGCAGCGGCCTGCGCGATACTGCGCTTTACCGCCGTATTCAGCGAGCTTTTATCCTCCACGGAAGGCTCAGCGCCCGGCATGTTGCCTTCGCAAATCAATGCCCCACCGTAAGCGCGAACGGCAATGCCCTGCTTCTCCAGAAACGCCAGATCGTTGCGGATCGTCACCGTCGATACGCCGTACAGATGAGACAGGTCGTTAACCTGCACGCTTCCCTGCGCCCGCAACCGCTGAATGATCTGCTCTCGCCTTTCACTGGTCCCGGTGATGCGCTTTTCTGCGGATGAATCGGTGCTGCTCATACGAGCTCCTTAATAAATAAACTTTCGTTTCATTTCGTTTTGTCTATTAAGGCCTTTCTTTTTCGGGAATGCAAGTCCCGCCTTACGTCCAGACGCAAGCCTACACTGCGCTGAAACCTTTCATTATGTTTCTTTTGTGAAACAGATCGGAAAACCATTATCTTTCGTTTTATTTTTATATCACCATGATGCAGGATTAAATGAAACAAAACGAAAGACAAGTGTCATTGCCATCCGAAATGGAGAGGAAAGTGAAACATCTGACAGAAATGGTGGAACAACATAAACGAGGGAATTCATACGGGATCTATGCCGTCTGTTCCGCACATCCGCTGGTACTTGAAGCAGCCATTCGTTACGCGCATTCGCATCAGTCGCCGCTGCTGATCGAGGCCACCTCCAACCAGGTGGATCAGTTTGGCGGCTATACCGGCATGACGCCTGCGGATTTTCACGGGTTTGTCTGCCGGCTGGCCGAGTCGCTCGGTTTTCCGACGTCACAGCTGATCCTCGGCGGCGATCATCTGGGCCCTAACCGCTGGCAAAATCTCCCTGCGGAACAGGCGATGACAAATGCCAACGATCTGATCAAAAGCTATGTTTCTGCCGGATTCAAAAAGATCCACCTCGACTGCAGCATGTCCTGCGAGGACGACCCGGTTCCCCTGACCGACGCGATCGTTGCCGGACGCTCCGCACGCCTGGCGAAGATTGCCGAAGCGACCTGTCGCGAGCAGTTTGGTGAATCCGATCTGGTCTACGTTATCGGCACGGAAGTGCCGGTTCCCGGTGGCGCGCACGAGACGCTCACCGAACTTGCCGTCACCACGCCGGACGCGGCCCGCGCCACGCTTGAGGCGCACCGCCACGCGTTCGAAAAGGAAGGTTTAAGCGATATCTGGCCGCGCATTATTGGCCTGGTGGTCCAGCCTGGCGTGGAGTTCGATCATGCGCACGTCTGCGACTATCAGCCGCAGAAAGCCGTTGCCCTGAGCAAAATGGTTGAAGCCTACGATACGCTGGTGTTTGAAGCGCACTCCACCGACTACCAGACGCCGCAGGCGCTGCGCCAGCTGGTTAACGATCACTTTGCCATTCTGAAAGTTGGCCCCGCCCTGACCTTCGCCATGCGCGAAGCGCTGTTCTCGCTGGCCGCCATAGAAGAGGAGCTGCTGCCGGCAAAAGCCAGCTCCGGCCTGCGTCACGTGCTGGAAAACGTCATGCTCGATCGCCCGGAATACTGGCAAAGCCATTACCACGGTGACGGCAACGCGCGTCGCCTGGCGCGCGGCTACAGCTACTCTGACCGCGTGCGCTACTACTGGCCGGACAGCCAGATTGACGACGCCTTTGCACGGCTGGTGCGTAACCTGGCAGACGAGCCTATTCCCCTGCCTCTGATCAGCCAGTACCTGCCGTTGCAGTACGCCAAAGTTCGCGAGGGCGCTCTCAAGTCAACGCCACGGGAACTCATCATCGACCACATTCAGGACATACTCCAGCAGTACCACGCCGCCTGCGAAGGCGTAACGACTCAAAACGCATAATTAAAAAAGAGGAAAACGCTATGCCAAACATTGTTTTATGCCGCATCGACGAACGCCTGATCCACGGTCAGGTGGGCGTGCAGTGGGTGGGGTTTGCGGGGGCAAACCTGGTGCTCGTCGCTAACGATGAGGTCGCTGAGGATCCGGTTCAACAGAACCTGATGGAAATGGTGCTCGCGGAAGGGATCGCCGTGCGCTTCTGGTCGCTGCAAAAAGCGATCGACAACATTCACCGCGCCGCTGACCGCCAGAAAATCCTGCTGGTCTGCAAATCACCCGCCGATTTTCTGAAGCTGGTTGAGGGCGGCGTGCCCATCACCCGTATTAACGTCGGAAACATGCACTACGCCAGTGGCAAACAACAAATTGCCAAAACGGTCTCTGTCGACGCGAACGATATCGCCGCGTTCAACGGCCTGAAAGTGGCCGGTGTGGAATGCTTCGTTCAGGGCGTTCCAACAGAAACTGCTTTGGATCTCTTTAAACTGCTCTGAGGGATTCACAATGGAAATCAGTCTGTTGCAGGCGCTGGGGTTAGGCATACTCGCCTTTATCGCCGGTCTGGATATGTTTAACGGGTTAACGCACATGCACCGCCCGGTGGTACTCGGGCCGCTGGTCGGCCTGATTCTGGGCGATCTGCACACCGGCATTTTGACCGGCGGGACGTTAGAGCTGGTCTGGATGGGGCTGGCCCCGCTAGCCGGTGCCCAGCCGCCTAACGTCATTATCGGCACCATCGTGGGTACCGCATTTGCCATCAGCACCGGCGTGAAGCCAGAAGTTGCGGTTGGCGTCGCCGTGCCGTTTGCCGTGGCGGTTCAGATGGGGATTACGTTCCTCTTCTCGGTGATGTCCGGCGTCATGTCGCGCTGCGATCGCATGGCGGCCAATGCAGATACTCACGGTATTGAACGGGTTAACTATCTTGCGCTGCTGGCGCTCGGCATCTTCTATTTTCTGTGCGCGTTCCTGCCGATCTACTTCGGTGCGGAACATGCGAAAACCGCCATTGACGTTCTGCCAGCGCGTCTGATTGACGGCCTCGGCGTCGCGGGCGGCATCATGCCAGCCATCGGCTTCGCCGTGCTGCTGAAGATCATGATGAAAAACGTCTACATCCCTTACTTCATTATCGGCTTTGTCGCCGCCGCCTGGCTCAAGCTTCCGGTGCTGGCGATTGCGGCGGCCGCGCTGGCCATGGCGCTGATTGACCTGATGCGTAAATCACCTGAACCGACGGCTCCCGCAGCCCAGAAAGAGGAATTCGAAGATGGCATCTAACCACACCACCCTGCCGGGCGTGTCTGAAAGCGAAGAGACACTGCTGACCGGCGTGAATGAAAACGTCTACGAAGACCAGAACATCGGTGCCGAGCTGACGAAAAAGGATATAAACCGCGTGGCCTGGCGTTCCATGCTGCTGCAGGCATCGTTTAACTACGAACGTATGCAGGCCTCCGGCTGGCTGTACGGGCTGCTGCCCGCGTTGAAAAAGATCCACACCAACAAGCGGGACCTGGCGCGGGCGATGAAAGGCCATATGGGCTTCTTTAACACCCATCCGTTCCTGGTGACCTTTGTTATCGGCATCATTCTGGCGATGGAGCGATCCAAGCAGGATGTGAACAGCATCCAGAGCACCAAAATTGCCGTCGGCGCGCCGCTCGGCGGTATTGGCGACGCCATGTTCTGGCTAACCCTGCTGCCCATCTGCGGCGGTATTGGCGCCAGCCTGGCGCTGCAGGGATCGATTCTGGGCGCGGTGGTCTTTATCGTGCTGTTTAACGTGGTACACCTTGGCCTGCGCTTTGGCCTGGCGCACTACGCTTACCGGATGGGCGTCGCGGCCATTCCGCTGATTAAGGCCAACACCAAAAAGGTCGGCCACGCGGCGTCTATCGTCGGGATGACGGTGATCGGCGCGCTGGTGGCAACCTACGTCCGCCTCAATACCACGCTCGAAATCAAGGCGGGTGATGCCGTGGTCAAACTGCAGGCCGACGTCATCGACAAGCTGATGCCCGCGTTCCTGCCGCTGGTCTACACCCTGACGATGTTCTGGCTGGTACGCCGCGGCTGGAGCCCGCTGCGGCTGATCGGTATCACCGTGCTGCTGGGCGTTGTCGGTAAATTCTGTCACTTCCTGTAAAAGCAAAGAGGTTGCGATGTTAGGCATTATTTTGACGGGTCACGGCGGTTTTGCCAGCGGGCTTGAGCAGGCGATGAAGCAGATCCTCGGCGAGCAGCCGCAGTTTATCGCCATTGATTTTCCAGAGACGTCCACCACCGCGCGGCTGACCGCTCAGCTTGAGCAGGCGGTGAGCGAACTCGATGCGCAGCACGATATTGTGTTTCTCACCGACCTGCTCGGCGGCACGCCGTTCCGCGTGGCGTCAACGCTCGCGATGCAAAGGCCAGGTAGCGAAGTGATTACCGGCACCAACCTGCAGCTGCTGCTGGAAATGGTGCTGGAGCGCGACGGATTAAGCAGCGAGGCGTTTCGTCTGCAGGCGCTGGAGTGCGGGCACCGCGGCCTGACGAGCCTGGTCGACGAGCTGGGGCGCTGTCGCGAGGAAGCTCCGGCTGAGGAAGGGATATGAGCCAGCTGCTGCGCGCGCGACGGATCCTTACCGAACAGGGCTGGCTGGACGACCACCAGCTACGCATTGAAAGCGGCGCGGTTGCGGCGATTGAACCCATCCCGGCGGGCGTTACGGCGCGCGATACGGAGCTGCTTTGCCCGGCCTATATCGATACGCACGTCCACGGCGGCGCGGGCGTGGACGTCATGGATGATGCGCTTGACGTGCTGGACACCCTGGCAATGCATAAAGCGCGTGAAGGGGTGGGCGCATTTCTGCCCACCACCGTGACCGCTCCGCTGGAAGCCATCCACAGCGCGCTGATGCGTATCGCCCGGCGCAGTCAGTCCGGCGGACCCGGCGCGCAGATCCTGGGCAGTTATCTGGAAGGACCGTACTTTACGCCCCAGAACAAAGGGGCGCATCCGCCCGAGCTGTTCCGGGAGCTGGATATCGCCGAGCTGGACAGGCTGGTTGACGTTTCACAGGGCACGCTACGGGTTGTGGCGCTCGCGCCGGAAAAACCCGGCGCGCTGCAGGCGATCCACCATCTTAAACAGCGCGGTATACGCGTCATGCTGGGCCACAGCACTGCCACGTACCGGCAAACTCTTGCCGCGTTTGATGCGGGTGCCGACGGGCTGGTGCACTGCTACAACGGCATGACGGGGCTGCACCACAGAGAGCCCGGCATGGTCGGCGCAGGGCTGACGGACAAACGGGCGTGGCTGGAGCTGATTGCCGACGGCCACCACGTCCATCCGGGGGCGATGCGTTTATGCTGCTGCTGCGCGCAGGATCGCGTGGTGCTGATTACCGATGCCATGCAGGCGGCAGGTATGCCGGACGGTCGGTATACCCTGTGCGGCGAAGAGGTCATGATGCAAAACGGCGTGGTTCGAACCGGCTCCGGCGGGCTGGCGGGCAGCACGCTGTCGCTGGATGCCGCGGTCAGGAATATGGTGGAGTATGCGGGCGTAACCGCCGAAGAGGCGATCCATATGGCCTCGCTGCACCCTGCCCGGCTGCTGGGCGTTGACGGTCAGCTTGGATCCTTAGCCCCGGGCAAACGCGCCAATATCATTGCGCTGGACGGGGGTTTACACCTCCAGCGGATCTGGATTCAGGGCCAGGCTCTCCCCCTTTAGCCCTTTCATTGTGTCTCCTTTTGGCTTTACGGCCTGAAACCGTAAGGCCTTTCTTTTCCTTTCCTTAAATTTTCCCTTTCCTTTTACGATCACACTTTTCGTTTTATTTCTTTTCTTTCATTGAAGTTTCGATTTCTTTTCTATAGATTTTATTTAACTGCTTAAGTGAACAAGTGAAACGAAACGAAAGATAGCGACACGATTACCAGCGTCTGATGTGGAATTCACACGACTAAGGACTGAGTTATGCCACAAACCACTACCGCCGCCACAACCGGCACCTGGACCGAGGAAGAGATCCGCCAGCAGCCTGCCAGCTGGATCCGCTCGCTCAACAACATCGATAACCTGCGTGCTTCGATTGACAGTTTCCTGACGCCGCTGCTGCGCAAGCGCGATCTGCGGATCGTCCTGACCGGCGCGGGCACGTCCGCCTTTATCGGCGATATCATTGCGCCATGGCTTTCGAGCCACACCGGGAAAAACTTCACCGCCGTCCCGACAACCGATCTGGTCACAAACCCGATGGATTACTTCAGCCCTGCGCACCCGCTGCTGCTGGTTTCGTTTGCCCGCTCCGGCAACAGTCCGGAAAGCGTCGCGGCCGTTGAGCGGGCAAACCAGTTCGTGCCGGAGTGCTACCACCTGTCGATTACCTGCAACGAGGCGGGCAGCCTGTACCAGAACGCCGTCGTCAGCGATAACGCCTTTGCCCTGCTGATGCCTGCCGAAACGCACGATCGCGGGTTCGCGATGACCAGCAGCATCACCACCATGATGGCGAGCTGTCTGGCCGTGTTCGCCCCGGAAACGATCGATACCCACTCCTTCCGCGACGTCGCCGATCGCTGTCAGGCGATCCTCACTACGCTCGGCGATTTCAGCCACGGCGTCTTTGGCAGCGAACCGTGGAAACGGATCGTGTATCTGGGAAGCGGCGGCCTGCAGGGCGCGGCGCGCGAATCGGCGCTGAAGGTGCTGGAGCTGACGGCGGGCAAGCTGGCGGCATTTTACGACTCCCCAACGGGCTTTCGTCACGGGCCGAAGTCGCTGGTCGATAGCGAAACGCTAGTGGTGGTGTTCATCTCCAGCCATCCGTATACGCGTCAGTACGATCTGGATCTGCTGGCCGAGCTGCGCCGCGATCGCCAGGCCCTGCGCGTCGTCGCCATCGCCGCTGAAAACGATCCGGTCATTGAAGCGGGTCCGCACATTCTGCTGCCGCCTTCACGTCCGTTTATCGATATGGAACAGGCGTTCTGCTTCCTGATGTATGCCCAGGTCTTTGCGCTCACCCAGTCGCTTAGCACAGGCATTACGCCCGATACGCCATCCGCCAGCGGGACGGTCAACCGCGTGGTGCAGGGCGTCGTTATTCATCCGTGGCAGGCTTAAGAGGATCTGATTATGAGTATTATCTCAACGAAATATCTTCTGCAGGATGCGCAGGCAAAAGGCTACGCCGTTCCGGCGTTCAACATCCACAACGCGGAGACGATCCAGGCGATCCTCGAAGCGTGCAGCGAAATGCGATCGCCGGTGATCCTCGCGGGCACGCCGGGCACCTTTAAGCATATTGCGCTGGAAGAGATCTACGCTCTGTGCAGCGCCTACTCCCACACCTACGACATGCCGCTGGCGCTGCACCTCGATCACCACGAATCGCTGGACGATATTCGCCGCAAGGTCAACGCGGGCGTGCGCAGCGCGATGATCGACGGCAGCCACTATCCGTTTGAACAAAACGTGAAGCTGGTGAAGTCGGTGGTCGATTTCTGCCACCTCAACGACTGCAGCGTCGAGGCCGAGCTGGGCCGTCTGGGCGGCATGGAAGATGACATGAGCGTGGACGCGGAAAGCGCATTCCTCACCGATCCGCAGGAGGCGAAACGCTTCGTCGAACTGACCGGCGTAGACAGCCTTGCCGTCGCCATCGGCACCGCGCACGGCCTGTATACCAAACGCCCGAAAATCGACTTCCAGCGTCTGGCGGAAATCCGCGAAGTGGTCACCGTGCCGCTGGTGCTGCACGGCGCGAGCGATGTGCCGGATGAGTTTGTGCGCCGCACCATCGAGCTGGGCGTGTGCAAAGTCAACGTGGCGACCGAGCTGAAAATTGCCTTCTCTGACGCGGTTAAAGCCTGGTTTGCCGAAAACCCGCAGGGGAACGATCCGCGCTTCTACATGCGGGTAGGCATGGACGCCATGAAAGAGGTGGTCAGAAGCAAGATCGCCGTTTGCGGTTCGGCAAACCGATTGCTGCTTCCGGCAGAAGCCTGATTAAAAAGGAGCTTACGCTGATGAAAAAAATCTCGCACTCTCAGTGCTGGCCCTGTGCGTTTCCCATAGCGCGGTGGCCGCGAACTACGCGCTCGGTAACGACAATATTGCCCTCTCGTTTGATGACACAAACTCAACGGTAGTGGTTAAGGACAATAAGGCTAACCATCCACTCACGCCGCAGGAGCTGTTCTTTCTGACGCTGCCGGACGAGACGAAAATCCACACCGCTGATTTTAAAATCAAGCATGTCGAAAAGCAGGACAGCGGCTTGGTCATCGATTTCACCCATCCGGACTTTAACGTAACGGTGAAGCTGAACCTGGTGAAGGGGAAATACGCCAGCATCGACTACACCGTTGCCGCCGTTGGCCAGCCGCGAGACGTGGCGAAAATTACCTTCTTCCCGACCAAAAAGCAGGCTCAGGCACCTTACGTAGACGGGGCGATTAACAGCTCGCCGATCGTCGCAGACTCGTTCTTTATTCTGCCTGACAAGCCCATCGTAAACACTTACGCCTATGAAGCGACCACCAATCTCAACGTAGAGCTGAAAACGCCGATCCAGCCGGAAACACCTGTCAGCTTTACCACCTGGTTCGGCACCTTCCCGGAAATCAACCAGCTGCGCCGCAGCGTGAATCAGTTTATTGATGCCGTGCGTCCGCGACCGTACAAGCCTTATCTGCACTACAACAGCTGGATGGATATCGGCTTTTTCAATCCGTACTCCGAGCAGGACGTGCTGGGGCGAATGGATGAATGGAATAAGGAATTTATCACCGGGCGCGGCGTGGCGCTGGATGCGTTCCTGCTTGACGATGGCTGGGATGACCTGAGCGGACGCTGGCTGTTTGGCCCGGCATTCAGCAACGGTTTTAGCAAAGTTCGGGAAAAAGCCGACAGCCTGCGCAGCTCGGTCGGGCTGTGGCTCTCGCCGTGGGGTGGATATAACAAACCGCGCGACACTCGCGTCTCGCATGCAAAAGAGTACGGTTTCGAAACGGTAGACGGGAAGCTGGCGCTGTCAGGCCCAAACTATTTTAAAAACTTCAATGAGCAGATCATTAAGCTAATTAAAAACGAGCACATTACCTCGTTCAAGCTGGACGGGATGGGTAATGCCAATTCGCATATTAAGGGCAGCCCGTTCGCCTCGGATTTTGACGCCTCTATCGCTCTGCTGCACAACATGCGCAGCGCCAACCCGAATCTGTTTATTAACCTGACGACCGGTACCAACGCCAGCCCGTCCTGGCTGTTCTACGCTGATTCCATCTGGCGCCAGGGCGATGACATCAACCTGTACGGCCCCGGCACGCCGGTTCAGCAGTGGATGACCTACCGCGATGCGGAAACGTACCGCTCCATTATTCGCAAAGGGCCGCTGTTCCCGCTGAACTCGCTGATGTACCACGGGATCGTCAGCGCGGAAAACGCCTATTACGGGCTGGAGAAAGTGCAAACGGACAGCGACTTTGCCGATCAGGTCTGGAGCTACTTCGCGACCGGAACCCAGCTGCAGGAGCTGTATATCACCCCTTCAATGCTGAACAAGGCGAAGTGGGATACCCTGGCGCGGGCCGCGAAGTGGTCGCGGGAAAACGCCGGCGTGCTGGTGGATACGCACTGGGTTGGTGGCGATCCAACCGCGCTGCAGGTGTACGGCTGGGCATCCTGGAGCAAGGACAAAGCGATTCTCGGCTTGCGTAACCCGTCGGATAAGCCGCAAAGCTACTACCTGGATTTAACAAAAGATTTTGAAATCCCGACGGGGAACGCGGCGCAGTTTCGTCTGAAAGCGGTGTACGGCAGTAATTCAACCGTACCGGAGGAGTATAAAAACGCGGTGGTGATTACGCTGCAGCCGCTGGAAACGCTGGTGTTTGAGGCGGTGCCAGTTAGCTAAAACGCACATAAAGATCTGCAGGCCGGGTTAGGCGCAGCCGCCACCCGGCAAAACAGGCGGCAGGGGCTTACTCCCCCTGCTGCTCCAGCGCATGCTTATACAGCGCATTTTTCTTCACGCCGTGAATTTCCGCCGCCAGCGCAGCGGCCTTCTTCAGCGGCAGTTCCGCCTGCAGCAGCGCCAGCGTGCGCAGCGCGTCGGCAGGGAGCGCGTCTTCCTGCGCCTTATGCCCTTCGACAATCAGCACCATTTCACCCTTACGGCGGTTTTCGTCTTCCTTCACCCACGCCAGCAGTTCACCCACTGGCGCACCGTGAATGGTTTCCCAGGTTTTGGTCAGCTCGCGCGCCAGCACCACGTAGCGGGCTTCTCCCCACACGGTCACCATATCTTCCAGGCTCTCCAGCAGGCGGTGCGTGGATTCGTAGAAAATCAGGGTGCGCGGTTCCGCTTCCAGATCTTTTAACACGTCACGGCGGCCTTTGGATTTAGCAGGCAGGAAGCCTTCATAGCAGAAACGGTCAGACGGCAGACCTGCGGCGCTCAGCGCAGCAATGGCAGCGCACGGCCCCGGCAGCGGCACCACGCGAATACCGGCTTCACGACAGGTACGCACCAGGTGATAGCCAGGGTCGTTAATCAGCGGCGTACCGGCATCGGAGACCAGCGCAATGTTCTGCCCCTCTTTCAGCTTAGCCACCAGCGTTTCGGCTTTTTGTTGCTCATTGTGATCGTGCAAAGCAAACAGACGGGCGTTAATCGCGAAATGTTGCAGCAGCAGGCCGGTGTGGCGGGTATCTTCAGCAGCAATTAAATCAACAGCTTGCAGTACGGTGAGCGCACGTTGGGTAATATCAGACAAATTCCCGATAGGAGTAGGTACAATATAAAGCTGGCCTTGAGAATTATCTGCCGTTTCGTGTTGTTTCATTGTTTCATCCGTATTGCCGATTTAATATTGAGCATTGCGTAAAAAAATCACTGGATACAGTATGGTACCGTTAACGTTTCTTCGAAAAAAAGCCACGCGCAGCGTGCCGCTTCTGCTGGCAGCCCTGATCTTTGCAGGCTGTGGCACCCAGGCACCTGACCAGAGCACCGCCCATCTTCAGGGGTCTGCTCAGGCTGATTCTGGCTTTTATCTGCAACAAATGTCGCAGAGTTCAAATGATACCAAGACCAACTGGCAATTACTCGCCATTCGTGCACTGCTGAAAGAGGGTAAAACCCAGCAGGCAGCCGAACTGTTTAACCAGTTGCCGAAAGATCTTAACGACGCTCAGCGTCGTGAGCAGAGCCTGCTCTCTGCCGAGCTGAAGGTCGCGCTGAAAGATAACGCCGCCGCGAAGAAGATCCTCGGGGACATTGACGTGAGCGCGCTGGATAAAAATCAGCAGGCTCGCTTCTGGCAGGCGGGCATTACCGCAGAGCAGGGGCGTCCTTCCCTGACGCTGCTCCGTGCCCTCATCGCGCAAGAGCCGCTGCTCGGCGGTGCCGATAAGCAGAAAAATATTGATGCCACCTGGCAAGCGCTTGCCTCGATGACCCAGGAACAGGCGCAGGCTCTGGTCATCAACGCCGATGAAAACGTCCTTCAGGGCTGGCTGGATCTGCAGCAGATGTGGTTTAACAACCGCAGCGATCCAAAGATGCTGAAGGCCGGTATTACGGACTGGCAGACGCGCTACCCGCAAAACCCGGGGGCGAAAATGCTGCCAACCCAGCTGGTAAACGTGCAGAACTTTAAGCCAGCGTCCACCAGCAAAATCGCCCTGCTTCTGCCGCTCAACGGCCAGGCGGCGGTGTTCGGCCGTACCATTCAGCAGGGCTTTGAAGCCGCGAAAAACGGTACCACTTCGGTAACCGGCAGCGCGGTTCCCGCGCAGGCGGCCCAGGCGGCTAACGTGAATGATGTGGTCAGCCCGTCCGCAGCGGAGACCAGCGATCTGACCACGGCGCAAGCGCCGGCACAGGGTACGATGCAAAACCCGGTGACGGCCCCGACGACGCCTCCGGCTACAGCAGCACCTGCTGCGGCAGCCCCGGCTACTACAGCACCAGCGACTCAGGCTCCGGCCGAGACGCAAGCGGCATCAGCACCTGAAGCGACAGCAGAACAGCCACAACAGCAGCCTGCACAACCCGCGGCCCAGCCTGCCGCTCAGCCGCAGGCCGTGGCAACCACCAGCGCCAACCCTGGCGCTGAGGTGAAAATTTACGACACCAGCTCGCAGCCGCTTGACCAGGTTCTGGCGCAGGTTCAGCAGGACGGGGCCAGCATCGTTGTCGGTCCGCTGCTGAAAAACAACGTGGAAGAGCTGATGAAGAGCAATACCACGCTGAACGTGCTGGCGCTCAACCAGCCTGAGCAGGTTCAGAACCGGGCCAATATTTGCTACTTCGCGCTTTCCCCTGAAGATGAAGCCCGCGATGCGGCGCGTCACATTCACGAGCAGGGTAAGCAGGCTCCGCTGCTGCTCATCCCTCGCAGCGCGCTGGGCGATCGCGTGGCCAATGCCTTTGCCGATGAGTGGCAGAAGCTCGGCGGCGGCGTGGTGCTGCAGCAGAAATTCGGTTCCGTCTCTGAACTGCGCGCGGGCGTAAACGGTGGAGCGGGTATCGCGCTTAACGGCAGTCCTGTCACCGCGAGCCTGCCGCAGCAGCAGGGCGTGACGATTGGCGGCCTGACGATCCCTGCCCCGCCTACCGACGCGCAGATTAGCGGTGGCGGTAAAGTGGATGCGGCCTATATCGTTGCCACACCTCAGGAGATCGCCTTTATCAAACCGATGATCGCGATGCGTAACGGCAGCCAGAGCGGCGCAACGCTTTACGCCAGCTCGCGCAGCGCGCAGGGCACCGCAGGCCCGGATTTCCGTCTGGAAATGGACGGTCTGCAGTACAGCGAAATCCCGATGCTGGCAGGCAGCAACCCGGCGCTGATGCAGCAGGCGCTGAGTACCGTACGTAACGATTATTCGCTGGCGCGTCTGTATGCGATGGGTGTCGATGCATGGGCGCTGGCGAACCACTTTACCCAGATGCGTCAGGTGCCGGGCTTTGAGCTTAACGGCAACACCGGCGATCTGACCGCGACTCAGGACTGCGTGATCAACAGGAAGTTATCATGGCTCAAATACCAGCAGGGGCAAATCGTCCCGGCCAGTTAAGCCGTAAAGAGACCGGCGATGCGTGGGAGTTAAAGGCGCGTCGCTGGCTTGAAGGCAAAGGACTGCGCTTTATCGCCGCTAACGTCCGCGGGCGCGGCGGCGAAATTGATCTGATCATGAAAGAGGGTCAGGTCATCGTGTTTGTAGAAGTCCGTTTTCGACAGTCCTCCCGTTTTGGCGGTGCTGCCGCCAGCGTGACGCTCGCCAAACAACATAAATTATTACAGACTGCCCACTTGTGGCTTGCCCGCCATAATGGGAGCTTTGATACTGTGGATTGCCGGTTCGATGTGATAGCCTTCACCGGAAATGAGATCGAATGGCTTAAAAACGCTTTTGGCGAAGACGCATAATTAAGATTTAAAAGGGATAACGTGCTCGAAAGAATTAAAGTGTGCTTCACAGAAAGCATCCAGACTCAGATTGCCGCGGCGGAAGCCCTTCCGGATGCTATCTCGCGTGCCGCAATGACGCTGGTGCAATCCCTGCTTAATGGCAACAAAATCCTCTGTTGTGGCAACGGCACGTCAGCCGCCAACGCACAGCATTTTGCTGCCAGCATGATCAATCGCTTTGAAACAGAACGCCCGAGTTTACCCGCCATTGCACTTAATACCGATAATGTGGTCTTAACGGCGATTGCTAACGATCGTCTGCATGACGAAATTTACGCAAAGCAGGTGCGAGCCCTGGGTCATGCGGGAGATGTGCTGCTGGCCATCTCCACGCGCGGCAACAGCCGGGACATAGTCAAAGCCGTTGAAGCCGCCGTCACCCGCGACATGACCATCGTGGCCTTAACCGGCTATGACGGGGGTGAGCTGGCGGGTCTGCTTGGGCCGCAGGATGTGGAAATCCGCATTCCTTCTCACCGGAGCGCGCGTATTCAGGAGATGCATATGCTTACGGTGAACTGCTTATGTGATTTGATCGATAACACGCTTTTCCCTCACCAGGATGATTAAGGAGTTCTTATGAAGGCTTTATCGACCCTCGCAGTCCTTATGTCTGCATTACTGCTTCAGGGATGTATCGCTGCGGCCGTTGTGGGTACGGCCGCGGTAGGCACCAAAGCGGCAACCGATCCACGCACCGTGGGGACACAGGTGGATGACGGTACGCTGGAGCTGCGCGTCAACAGTGCGCTGTCGAAAGACGAACAAATCAAGAAAGAAGCGCGTATCAACGTGACGGCTTATCAGGGCAAAGTGCTGCTGGCAGGCCAGGCGCCAAATCTGGAGCTCGCCTCTCGCGCGAAACAGATTGCAATGGGCGTCGAAGGGACCACAGAGGTGTTTAACGAAGTGCGTCAGGGCAAGCCAATTGGTCTGGGTGACGCCTCTTCCGATACCTGGATCACCACCAAAGTGCGTTCCCAGCTGCTGGGCTCGGACCAGGTGAAATCCTCCAACGTGAAAGTAACGACTGAAAACGGCGAAGTGTTCCTGCTGGGTCTGGTGACCGACCGTGAAGGGAAAGCGGCGGCGGATATCGCCAGCCGGGTGAGCGGCGTGAAGCACGTCACCACCGCGTTTACTTATATCAAATAAAAAAATCCCCTCGCTTGAGGGGATTTTTTTGTAGGCCCGGTAAGCGCCAGCGCCACCGGGCTTTTTTTACATCAACGCAATACTGCCCACAATCACCCCGCTCAACGCCACCAGCCCTGCGGTCAGCCACAGCGCTTTCGCCGGGAACGACTTACGCAGCATGATAAGCGACGGCAGGCTGATCGCCGGCAGCGTAATCAGCAGCGCCAGCGCCGGCGCGGTGCCCATACCGGCCAGCATCATGGTCTGAACAATCGGGATCTCCGCCGCCGTTGGGATCACAAACAGGCAGCCTGCGACGGCCATCGCAATGACCCACATCAGCGTGTTGTCGATAGCGCCATCCGCATGCGGGAAGAGCCAGACGCGCGCCGCCCCCAGAACCAGCACCGCCAGAATATAGACCGGGATGGTGCTCCAGAAAAGCTGCCATAGCGCCCTGCCCCAGCGCGCAAAGAAGCCCCCCTGCGGTTCGCTGACGTCCAGCTCAACGGCTGCGGGTTCTGCGGCAGTATCCTTCACCAGTTTTTGCACCAGCGTCGCCACCACCAGCACGGTCAGCAGCCCGGCGACCAGACGGATGAACGCGAAATGCCAGCCCAGCACAAAGCCCATAAACACCAGCGTCGCCGGGTTGAGCAGCGGGTTCCCCATCCAGAACGCCAGCGCGCCGCCCATCGACACGCGCTGACGGCGCATCCCTGCGGCCACGGGCGCGGCGCAGCAGGAGCACATCATGCCCGGCAGGGAGAAAATCGTTCCCAGCAGCGTGCCCTGAAAGCGCGGCTGCCCGAGGGTTTTCACCAGCCAGTTGCGGGGGATAAGCACCTGAATCAGCGAGCCCAGAATGACGCCTAAAACGGCGGCCTTCCAGACGGCAAGGAAGTAGACCATGGCATAGTCCCACGCCGCCTGCAGCGGGCTGGAATCAGCCTGAGCGAGAATAGATTTACCGATGCTGTGCGTTTCGGCGGCAGTGAAGGCTTTACCGTAGTACGGCTGCCATTTCACGTACCAGAGGCCAACAATGACCACGAGAAAGAAGAGTGCGGGCTTCCACCACTGAACAGGTGTTGCCGCCTGAGATGAAGACTGACCAGTCATAGCATTCCCCGGAGAGTATTAGGTTATTAGCCGGGGGAGTTTACGCCTCGCCCTGCGCGATTTCACGCAGTTTTGCCGAAGGGATAATGTTTACGCCCGCTTTCGACGGGGCCAGCCCCTCTTTTAACATCGCGCGCGCGACGTCCCGCGCCTCGATGGATTTCCAGTTGCCGGGAAGGACGCGAAACAGCGGGGCAAATATTGACTCGTTAAACCGGCGTTCGTCCCGGTGGCCGATCAGCATCGAAGGGCGCACAATCGTCAGCTGCTCCCATTTCTGCGCAATCAACGCATCCTCCATCTTGCCCTTCACCTTGTTGTAGAAGAAAGGCGATCCAGCACTGGCGCCCAGCGCGCTGACCACCAGAAAATGTTTGGCCCCCAGCTTTTTCGCCGTGAGCGCGGTATCCACCACCAGCGTGTAGTCGGCGTGGATAAAGGCCTCTTTGCTGCCCGCCTCCCGCCGCGTGGTGCCCAGACAGCAAAAGGCGATATCAATGGGATCCTGCACCTGCGCCAGCGCGTCGGTCAGCTGAGGATCGTGCGGATTAAAGACGCCGGATAAGTCCGCCAGCGGTCGACGCGTCGGGGCTGCGATATAGTTCACGCGGCGATCCTGAATCAGCAGCCGCAGCAGATGATCGCCCACTAACCCGGTAGCACCTGTAATCAATACCTGACTCATCTTTTCCCCTTTACAGAATTGTCCGTTTGCGAACTCAGCGTCGTCGACCACACTTAGAAGTCTGTTACGGGTAAGTATTTACCACAAGCGGAGAAAAATCAGTCTGAAGCCAAAACAACGGAGGAAGCATGGGCAAGAAAATCGCAGTCTTGATTACCGACGAGTTTGAAGATTCAGAATTCACCTCTCCATCAGAGGCGTTCCGCAAGGCGGGACATGAGGTCATCACCATTGAGAAAGAGGCGGGCAAAACGGTGACAGGCCATAAGGGCGAGGCGACCGTGACCATCGATGAGACCATCGATAACGTTAGCCCCTCAGATTTCGACGCTCTGCTGTTACCCGGCGGCCATTCCCCGGATTCACTGCGCGGGGACGAGCGCTTCGTGACCTTCACCCGGGACTTTGTCTCGACCGGCAAACCGGTCTTTGCCATCTGCCACGGCCCGCAGCTGCTCATCAGCGCAGAAGTGGTCCGCGGGCGTAAGCTGACCGCCGTGAAACCGATCGTTATCGATCTGAAAAACGCGGGAGCCGAGTTTTACGATCAGGAGGTGGTCAACGACAAAGACCAGCTGATCACCAGCCGAACCCCGGACGATCTCCCGGCGTTTAACCGCGAAGCGCTACGCCTGCTCGGCGCGTAACCAGTGCAGCTTCTTGCCAAAGCCCAGGGTGTTGTCGGTAAATTTCAGCTCATCGAGGCGGATTTCCCACATCGGGGCTTTTAGCGCAGCGGCAACGGGAAAGCGGCGCGTGTAGAGCTTACGGCGCGCGTCGCTCTCTTCACCATCCAGACGACGGATCTCCCCTTTAAACTGCACGCCGCGGATCAGCGCGACCGTTTTCGGCTGGCCGTTTACCGTGCCTGCCACCTTTGCCTGCTGGCCGGTCATCTGCGCATGACGCGTTTTGTCTTCACTCATGACATAAAAAGCCACGCGCTCAGGATCGTAGTAGTAAAACGCATTTGCGCACCACATCTCCCCCTCGTCACAGACGCACCAGGTGACAACATGCTGCTTCGCCAGCCAGCGGTTAATGGCGGCCAGTGTTTCCATTTTCATTCTCTCTCATGCTATGGTGCGTTCACCTTAACATACTGAATCCGTTTACCGTGTGCTGGTTTCTCTATCTTGTCCGAACCGCTGATAACGCCCTCTACACCGGGATCACCACCGATGTGGCGCGGCGATTTTTACAACATCAAACGGGGAAAGGGGCAAAAGCGCTGCGGGGGAAAGGGGAATTACAGCTCGCCTTTTCAGCGGCGGTCGGCGACCGATCGCTGGCGCTCAGGCTGGAATACCGCATCAAGCAGCTGACGAAGCGCCAGAAAGAGCGCCTCGTGACCGGAGACGGCTCCTTTGAGGCGCTACGCGAGAGCCTGATTAAAAGCGATTGAAATGGTCGTGATACTCGACCAGCCCGTTGACGCCGTTGAGCGCGTCGTCCGCCAGACGGTGGACCTGGAAAGCGGATTCCGTACCCGGCCAGCGACAGCGCAGATCGTAATGCGCGGCCTGCTCAAAGCCTAAACGGCCATAGAACGCCGGATCGCCCAGCGTGACAACGGCGGCATAGCCAAACTCATTGAGCGAATCCAGCCCTTCATAGACCAGCTGGCGCGCCAGACCTTGCCCGCGATAGCTCTCATCTACCGCCAGCGGCGCCATGCCGACCCATTGCAGCTCTTCGCCCTGAACGATGACCGGACTGAAGGCAACATAGCCCACCACCTGACCTTCGTCATCGGTGGCAACCAGCCCCAGCGTAATCAGGCCGTCTTCGCGAAGGTCGTGGACCAGTTGGGCTTCGGCATCGCTCGCAAAGGCGCGGCGTAACAACGCATCGATCCCCGGCGCATCAATCCCAATTTCGACTCGAATCAGCATGGCTCACCTACTGAAGTGTGTTTACCGTCCGGCGGGGTTTTCAGCCCGGCCTCAACGAAATCTGCCATTTGCATTAACATCACGCGCAGCGCTTTTGGCATCTGCTCCAGCTCAATGGCATCCATTAAATTCTTCACGTACAGGCCCAGCTCCGTGTCGCCTTCAATCACCAGACGGCGCTGGAAGAAGAGCGTATCCGGATCCTGCTTGCGCGCGGCGATCATCAGCAGATCGCTGGCGTTGGCGCTAAAGCTCACATCCGCGTCGGCGGATTCACGTACGATCAGCTGGTCATTCTCAACGGAGGTAAACCAGCGCAGCCCGATGTCACGCACCTCAATGCTTAACCAGCGGCCTTCCAGGAACTCCAGCTCGCCGTCCTGCAGCGCCTGGCGGAACTGCCAGCTCAGGACCTGCTCCAGCACCTGCCGTTTAAGCGCGAACGGTGCCAGCTTGACCGGCACGCTCAGCATTGATGGACCAAATTGTACGAGACGTGAACGCAGTTTATCCAGCACGAGCTTTACTCCCTGATATCTATAGTCCTGCTATTTTGCCATATCCGAAGCGCAACATAGCGGCGTAAATCAACAAACCGTCGTCAGCCGTACCTCATTATTGGTGTCATCAATACGCCATTAGCTGCCTTAAATCAAAAATTGTCGCGTATGGGTTAATTAAAATCCCAGCTCGTTAACAATTTTGCGATCGACTACATCAGGATAAATTATGGAGCTGCTCTGCCCTGCCGGAAACCTTCCGGCGCTTAAGGCGGCCATCGAAAATGGGGCCGATGCGGTCTATATCGGGCTGAAAGATGACACCAACGCCCGCCATTTTGCTGGCCTCAACTTTACGGAGAAAAAGCTTCAGGAAGCCGTTAACTTCGTTCACCAGCACCGCCGCAAGCTGCATATCGCCATCAATACCTTTGCTCATCCTGACGGCTACGCCCGCTGGCAGCGCGCGGTGGATATGGCGGCACAGCTGGGTGCCGATGCGCTGATCCTGGCCGACCTCGCCATGCTTGAGTATGCGGCAGAACGCTATCCCCATATTGAGCGCCACGTCTCTGTTCAGGCATCTGCCACCAACGAAGAGGCGGTGCGTTTTTACCATCAACACTTTGACGTGGCCCGCGTGGTGCTGCCGCGCGTGCTCTCTATTCATCAGGTTAAGCAACTCGCGCGCGTCACGCCAGTGCCGCTGGAGGTTTTTGCCTTTGGCAGCCTGTGCATCATGGCCGAAGGCCGCTGCTATCTTTCCTCTTATTTAACCGGTGAATCACCGAATACCGTCGGGGCCTGCTCTCCTGCCCGCTTTGTTCGCTGGCAGCAGACCCCTCAGGGGCTGGAATCTCGCCTGAATGAGGTGCTGATTGACCGCTACCAGGACGGTGAAAACGCCGGTTATCCAACCCTGTGTAAAGGCCGCTATCTGGTCGACGGCGAGCGCTATCACGCGCTGGAGGAGCCGACCAGCCTCAACACGCTGGAGCTGCTGCCGGAACTGCTGGCGGCCAATATTGCCTCGGTGAAAATCGAAGGCCGCCAGCGCAGCCCGGCCTATGTGAGCCAGGTGGCGAAAGTGTGGCGTCAGGCCATCGACCGCTGCATGGCGGATCCGCAGAACTACGCTCCACAGCAGGCCTGGATGGAGACGCTCGGATCGATGTCCGAAGGCACGCAAACCACGCTTGGCGCGTATCACCGTAAATGGCAGTGAGAAAATCATGAAATATTCATTAGGACCGGTGCTCTACTACTGGCCAAAAGAGACGCTGGAAGATTTTTACCAACAGGCCGCGACCAGCAGCGCCGACGTGATTTACCTCGGCGAAGCGGTGTGCAGCAAGCGCCGCGCCACCAAAGTGGGCGACTGGCTGGATATGGCGAAAGGCCTGGCCGGCAGCGGCAAGCAGGTGGTGCTCTCCACGCTCGCACTGGTGCAAGCGTCTTCCGAACTGGGCGAGCTGAAGCGCTACGTCGAAAACGGCGAGTTCCTGCTGGAAGCGAGCGATCTGGGCGTGGTGAACATGTGCGCTGAACGCAAGCTGCCGTTTGTCGCGGGCCATGCCCTCAACTGCTACAACGCCGTAACCCTGCGCCTGCTGCTCAAACAGGGAATGACGCGCTGGTGTATGCCGGTGGAACTCTCCCGCGACTGGCTGGCTAACCTGCTTAACCAGTGCGAAGAGGTGGGCATTCGCAATCAGTTTGAAGTGGAAGTGCTGAGCTACGGCCATCTGCCGCTGGCCTACTCCGCCCGCTGCTTCACCGCACGCTCGGAAGACCGCCCGAAAGACGAGTGCGAAACCTGCTGCATCAAGTACCCGAACGGACGCAGCATGCTGTCGCAGGAGAATCAGCAGGTATTTGTCCTCAACGGTATTCAGACCATGAGCGGCTATGTCTATAACCTCGGCAACGAGCTGGCGTCGATGGACGGGCTGGTGGATATGGTTCGTCTGTCGCCGCTGGATACCGGGGTGTTCGCGATGCTGGACGCCTTCCGCGCCAATGAAAACGGCGCCGCTCCGCTGCCGCTGACGGCAAACAGCGACTGCAACGGCTACTGGAGACGGCTCGCCGGGCTGGAGCTGCAGGCGTAAAAAAGGCTCACTTTGTTAACAACGGTTATCATCTTTTAATGCAGTATTAAAGATTGACCGTCGACAAAGTGAGCTGTTATGACTGACAAAACCATTCCGTTTTCGGTGCTGGATCTGGCGCCGATCCCTCAGGGCTCCTCGGCAAGAGAAGCCTTTTCGCACTCTCTCGATCTGGCTCAGCTGGCCGAAAAGCGTGGCTATCACCGCTACTGGCTGGCCGAGCACCACAACATGGTGGGCATCGCCAGCGCCGCGACCTCGGTACTGATTGGCTATCTGGCGGCAAATACCACCACCCTGCACCTGGGCTCCGGTGGCGTAATGCTGCCGAACCACGCCCCGCTGGTGATTGCCGAGCAGTTTGGCACCCTGAATACGCTCTACCCGGGCCGTATAGATTTAGGGCTTGGTCGTGCGCCTGGCAGCGATCAGCCAACCATGCGCGCCCTGCGTCGCCATATGAGCGGCGATATCGACAACTTCCCGCGCGATGTGGCTGAACTGGTGGACTGGTTCGACGCGCGCGATCCGAACCCGCACGTGCGCCCGGTGCCGGGCTACGGTGAGAAGATCCCGGTGTGGCTGTTAGGCTCAAGCCTCTACAGCGCACAGCTCGCCGCGCAGCTTGGGCTGCCGTTTGCGTTTGCCTCCCACTTTGCACCGGATATGCTGCATCAGGCGCTGCACCTTTACCGCACCAACTTCAAACCGTCCGAGCGTCTTGAGAAGCCGTACGCGATGGTGTGCATCAACATCATTGCGGCCGACAGCAATCGCGATGCGGAATTCCTGTTTACCTCAATGCAGCAGGCGTTTGTGAAGCTGCGCCGCGGTGAGACGGGCCAGCTTCCGCCGCCGGTGGAGAATATGCATCAGCTGTGGTCCGCCTCCGAGCAGTATGGCGTGCAGCAGGCCCTGAGCATGTCGCTGGTAGGCGATAAGGCGAAAGTGCGTCACGGGCTGGACGCGGTGCTGCGCGAAACGCAGGCGGATGAGATTATGGTTAACGGCCAGATTTTCGATCATCAGGCGCGTTTGCATTCGTTTGAACTGGCGATGCAGGTGAAAGAGGAGCTGGTGGGGTAGTTTTTGCTTTTCTCCCTCTCCCCGTGGGAGAGGGCCGGGGTGAGGGGTTCAAACCGCACGTTTTACTGGTAAACGGGCAACAGATTAAAACTCGACAGCACGTGTACCAGAGCGTTACCAACGCCGAATACCAGAATCAGCGCAATCATCGGCTTGCCGCCCCAGACGCGGAATTTTGGGCTGCCGAAGCGTTTACGTGATTTGCGCGCCAGCAGCGCCGGCACAATCGCCGCCCAGATAGTTGCCGCCAGCCCTGCATAACCGATGGCATACAGGAAGCCGTTCGGCCACAGCAGGCCGCCCACAATCGGCGGCAGGAAGGTCAGCAGCGCGGTTTTTAAACGCCCCATCGCAGAATCATCAAATCCGAACAGATCCGCCAGATAGTCAAACAGGCCCAGCGTCACGCCCAGGAAAGAGCTCGCCACCGCAAAGTTAGAGAAGATCACCAGCAGCAGATCCAGGCTGCGGCTGTTCAGCACGCCGCTCAGCGCCTGCACCAGCACGTCGATGTTACCGCCCTTCTGGGCAATGCCGATAAATTCCGGACGCGGGATGTTGCCCATCGTCCCCAGCAGCCAAATCACATACAGACCCAGCGCCAGCAGCGTGCCGTAGACCAGACACTTCACAATGGTGCGGGGATCTTTGCCGTAGTACTTCATCAGGCTCGGCACGTTACCGTGGTAGCCAAACGACGCCAGACAGAACGGCAGCGTCATCAGCAGGTACGGCGTGTAGGAGGTGTTCACTTCGGCGACGTTAAACAGCGTGGCGGGCGTCACGTGCCCCAGCAGGCTGCCGAAGGTCAGGAAGAAGGTGATGACTTTAGCGCCTAATACGATCGCCGTCATACGGCTCACCGCTTTGGTGCTCATCCAGACGATAAACGCCACAGCCAGCGCAAAACATAGCCCTGCCAGACGCGCCGGAACGTTCAGCGACATCTCCGAGAAGGTGTGGTGCAGAATCGAGCCACTCGCTGAAATATACGCGTAGGTCAGGATATAGAGCACAAACGCGATGGATAGCCCGTTCACCAGGTTCCAGCCTTTGCCCAGCAGATCTTTGGTAATGGTGTCGAAGCTGGAGCCGATGCGGTAGTTCAGGTTTGCTTCAAGGATCATCAGCCCGGAATGGAGCATGCAGAACCAGGTGAACACCAGCGCCGCCAGCGACCAGAAGAACCACGCACCGGACATGACCACTGGCAGGGAAAACATCCCGGCACCAATGATGGTTCCGCCGATGATCACCGCGCCGCCAAGCAGCGAAGGTGACGTTTGGGTGGTGGTTAGTGTCGCCATACAGCCTTTTCTCCAGTCAATCATGCGGTTCTGCATTTTAATGTGACGCACTGTACCAGTACAAGAGTACAAAGGGAATAAAAAAAGCCCCGATAGCGTATATCGGGGCTGTATATTTTACTTTACGTCAGAAGCGAAAGGCTTACGCGTCACCGAAACGACGGCGGCTGGTGCCTTCTTCACGACGTGGGCCACGGTTTTCGCGGCGCTCGCCGGAGAAACGACGGCCTTCACCACCGCGACCTTCGCTGCGGCCGCCTTCACGACGCTCACCACCGAAGCTGCGACCACCGCCACGACGTTCACCACCGCGGTCAGGGCGTGGCTGTGCATCACCCATCAGCTGCATGTTCATCGGCTTGTTCAGGATGCGGGTACGCGTAAAGTGCTGTAGCACTTCGCCCGGCATGCCTTTTGGCAGCTCGATGGTGGAGTGGGATGCGAACAGCTTGATGTTACCGATGTAACGGCTGCTGATGTCGCCTTCGTTAGCGATCGCGCCAACGATGTGACGAACTTCAACGCCATCATCACGGCCCACTTCAATGCGGTACAGTTCCATGTCACCCGCGTCGCGACGCTCGCGACGTGGACGGTCTTCACCACCACGCTCTGGACGGTCACCACGTGGGCCACGGTCATTACGGTCGCCACGACGTTCGAAGCGATCGTCACGGTCACGGAATTCACGCTTAGGACGCATCGGCGCATCTGGTGGCACGATCAGGCTACGTTCACCCTGAGCCATTTTCAGCAGTGCTGCAGCCAGGGTTTCCATGTCCAGCTCTTCGCCTTCAGCAACAGGCTGAATCTGCGACAGCAGCGCACGGTACTGGTCAAGATCGCTGCTTTCCAGCTGCTGCTGTACTTTCGCGGCGAATTTTTCCAGACGGCGTTTGCCCAGCAGATCTGCGTTTGGCAGGTCAGCTTCTGGAATGGTCAGCTTCATGGTGCGTTCAATGTTACGCAGCAGACGACGCTCGCGGTTCTCAACGAACAGCAGAGCACGACCCGCACGACCTGCACGACCGGTACGGCCGATACGGTGAACGTAAGACTCGGAATCCATCGGGATGTCGTAGTTTACAACCAGGCTGATACGCTCAACGTCCAGACCACGTGCTGCCACGTCGGTTGCAATCAGGATATCCAGACGACCGTCTTTCAGACGCTCCAGAGTCTGCTCACGCAGAGCCTGGTTCATGTCGCCGTTCAGCGCTGCGCTGTTGTAGCCGCTACGCTCCAGGGCTTCAGCCACTTCCAGGGTCGCGTTTTTGGTACGCACGAAGATAATCGCCGCATCAAAATCTTCCGCTTCCAGGAAACGTACCAGCGCTTCGTTTTTGCGCATGCCGTACACAGACCAGTAGCTCTGGCTGATGTCCGGGCGAGTGGTTACGCTAGACTGAATACGCACTTCCTGAGGATCTTTCATGAAGCGCTTGGTGATACGACGAATCGCTTCTGGCATGGTGGCAGAGAACAGCGCGGTCTGATGACCGTCCGGGATCTGCGCCATGATGGTTTCGACGTCTTCGATGAAGCCCATACGCAGCATTTCATCTGCTTCATCCAGTACCAGTCCGCTCAGTTTAGAGAGGTCCAGAGTACCGCGCTTCAGGTGATCCAGCAGACGGCCCGGCGTACCGACAACAATCTGTGGGCCCTGGCGCAGGGCGCGTAACTGCACGTCATAACGCTGGCCGCCGTACAGGGCTACCACGTTTACGCCGCGCATATGTTTAGAGAATTCCGTCATGGCTTCTGCAACCTGAACAGCCAGTTCACGGGTTGGAGCCAGGACGAGGATCTGCGGTGCACGCAGGTCCGGATCAATGTTGTTCAGCAGCGGCAGCGAGAATGCTGCAGTTTTACCGCTACCAGTCTGGGCCATGCCCAGCACGTCACGACCAGAAAGCAGGTGTGGGATACACTCAGCCTGGATCGGAGATGGTTTTTCGTAACCCAGATCGTTAAGGGCTTCAAGGATAGGAGCCTTCAGGCCCAGATCTGCAAAAGTGGTTTCGAATTCAGCCATGTAGTACAAGTGCCTCGATATTAATGGCGGCCAGTCTACTTAGCTCATCGTGAAAATGATTAGCAATTTTCATTGAAAAGTGTGAACCGGCTCAAAGTAGGTGTATTGACGAACAACAACGCCCTCACCAGTTAAGATGATGGCAATCAAAAGATTACGGGCTGATGTTTATGTCGTCAGCTATTGCTGGTCCGATTCTGCCAGGTCGTCATGCTCCTGGCCCAAGAGCGATAATTCCAACAATGCATAACGGTGCTCAACGAAGTTGTGTACGTTGTTAGCAACCGCTAATTTGAACAGTGCCGTAGCGCTGTCCATATCCCCCAGACTTAGGTAGTACTTACCTAAATAGAAGTTGGTTTCACTGAGATGCTCAGCGAGCGAGGTGTTATCCGTTGCGTCCGCCTTGAGGCGTTCCATCAGCGTTGCTTCGCTAATGTTGCCCAGGTAGAACTCGACAATGTTCCATCCCCACTGTTCCTTGTCCGATTTATCGAAGCGCTGTTTCAGTGCCTCTTTTGCCTGCTTCTCATTGAGCTTCCGCTCAACGATGTAAAGCCACAGGCTACGGAAAGGATCATTAGGATCGTCTTGATAAAACGCCAGCAGATCATCTTGCGCTAACTTATCACGACCGCCGTAATACAATGCGATACCGCGATTCAAGTGCGCGTAGTTGTAAGTTGGATCAAGCTCAAGTACAGAATCAAACGCTTCATAGGCAGCATCAAAATTGCCTGCCTGCGTTAAATAAATGCCTAAGTAATTGAATACTTCAGGCATATCAGGTCGGATAGCCAGCGCTTGTGAAAAATCATTTCGCGCCAATGCCCTCAGACCGAGACTATCATACAACACTCCGCGCTCATATAAAAGCTGTGCGCGTTCTTCATCGGTTAAAGCCCGACTGGCAAGTATTTGTTCCATGCGTGCCAGGATCACTTCCTGCTGCAAAGTCGGTTGCAATGGCACTGCGAGGACTTCGCTCTTACGCCAGGCAGAGTTGCTGCATCCTGCCAGCGTTAAAGCTGTCGCAACGAAACACCAGCGCAAAAAAGGCTTCATTTCCCACTCCCGAAGACAACTATTGGATGAACGTCCTGTCCCCCGGCGGCTTAACAAGGCGTCCTGCCTGATAATAGGCCCTCCGCAAAGCGGAGGGCAAATGGCAACTTACTCGCCTTGCTGTTCTGCTGCCTGTGCTTCTGGCGCAGCAGCTGGCTGAGACTGCTCGGTTGCTTCTTTAATGCTCAGACGGATACGGCCCTGGCGATCAACTTCCAGAACTTTCACCGGTACTTCCTGACCCATCTGCAGGTAATCGGTCACTTTCTCAACGCGCTTGTCAGCGATCTGAGAGATGTGAACCAGACCTTCTTTACCGCCACCAATGGCAACGAACGCGCCAAAGTCAACGATACGGGTCACTTTACCTGCGTAGACGCGGCCCACTTCGATCTCTGCAGTGATTTCTTCGATGCGACGGATCGCGAATTTCGCTTTCTCGCCGTCGGTTGCTGCGATCTTCACAGTACCGTCATCTTCGATTTCGATGGTGGTGCCAGTCTCTTCGGTCAGCGCACGGATTACGGAACCGCCCTTACCGATAACATCTTTGATCTTGTCTGGATTGATCTTGATGGTGTGGATACGTGGAGCGAACTGAGAAATGTCGCCACGCGGCGCGTTAATCGCCTGTTCCATCACGCCCAGGATGTGCAGACGCGCACCTTTAGCCTGGTTCAGAGCAACCTGCATGATCTCTTTGGTGATACCTTCAATTTTGATATCCATCTGCAGCGCAGAGATACCTTCGCGGGAACCCGCTACTTTGAAGTCCATATCGCCCAGGTGGTCTTCATCACCCAGAATGTCAGACAGAACAACGAAGTTGTCGCCTTCTTTCACCAGGCCCATTGCGATACCCGCAACGGCGGCTTTGATTGGCACGCCTGCATCCATCAGCGCCAGAGAAGCACCACACACGGAAGCCATGGAAGAAGAACCGTTGGATTCGGTGATTTCAGACACTACACGAACGGTATACGGGAATTTGTCGGCTTCTGGCATTACTGCCAGCACGCCGCGCTTCGCCAGACGACCGTGACCAATTTCACGACGCTTCGGCGAGCCAACCATACCGGTTTCGCCTACGGAGTACGGAGGGAAGTTGTAGTGGAACAGGAAGCTGTCAGTGCGCTCGCCCATCAGTTCGTCGATGATCTGTGCGTCACGTGCAGTACCCAGGGTCGCGGTAACCAGCGCCTGCGTTTCGCCACGGGTGAACAGCGCGGAACCGTGAGTACGTGGCAGAACACCAGTACGCACATCCAGACCACGGATCATGTCTTTTTCGCGGCCATCGATACGCGGCTCGCCTGCCAGCACACGGCTACGAACAACGTTTTTCTCGATTGCGTGCAGGATGTCGCTCAGTTCGTTAGCGTCCAGCGCTTCGTCTTCAGCAACCAGGGTCGCGATAGTTTCAGACTTGATCACGTCAACCTGAGCGTAACGCTCCTGTTTGTCAGTGATGCGGTACGCATCGCTCAGGCGAGACTCTGCCAGGGCTGCAACGCGTGCGTTCAGCGCGTCGTTTGCCGCTTCTGGCTGCCAGTCCCAACGTGGTTTACCGGCTTCTTTCACCAGGTCGTTGATGTTCTGGATAACGATCTGCTGCTGGTCGTGGCCAAATACCACAGCGCCCAGCATCTGGTCTTCGCTCAGCAGTTCAGCTTCGGATTCAACCATCAGCACAGCCGCTTCAGTACCCGCAACAACAAGGTCCAGCTTACTTTCTTTCAGCTCTTCCTGGGTTGGGTTCAGCACGTACTGGTCATTGATGTAGCCAACGCGCGCGGCACCGATTGGGCCATTGAATGGAATACCAGACAGTGACAGGGCAGCGGATGCGCCGATCATGGCAACGATGTCCGGGTTAACCTGTGGGTTAACGGAAACAACGGTCGCGATAACCTGTACTTCGTTAACGAAGCCTTCCGGGAACAGCGGACGAACCGGGCGGTCAATCAGACGCGCAATCAGGGTTTCGCCTTCGCTTGGGCGGCCTTCACGACGGAAGAAACCACCCGGGATTTTACCGGCAGCGTAGGTACGCTCCTGGTAGTTAACGGTCAGCGGGAAGAAGTCCTGACCTGGTTTAGCTTTTTTCTGGCCAACAACGGTAACGAATACCGCAGTGTCATCCATGCTTACCATAACGGCAGCAGTAGCCTGACGTGCCATCATGCCGGTTTCCAGCGTGACGGTATGTTGACCATACTGGAATTTACGAACGATCGGATTCAGCAAAGTTCTGTCCTTTCTTAAATGTTTGACAGCACACCACCGGTGTGCTGTCGATTTAACCCGACCTTCTTCGCATCCTCGCGACTAATGACAACCAACACCCCCATGGGTGAAGCCTCTCATTAGCCGCGCGAACCTCTGCAATGAAGATCATTTATAGCAACAATACAATAGTTTCCAGTGAATTGCTGCCGTCTGGTTGAAAAAAGGGGCCATCAGGCCCCCTTTTCTGAAACTCGCAAGACTTAGCGACGCAGACCCAGACGCTCGATCAGCGCGGTGTAGCGTGCAACATCTTTACGTTTCAGGTAGTCGAGCAGTTTACGACGCTGAGAAACCATACGCAGCAGACCACGACGGCTGTGGTGATCTTTTTTGTGCTCTGCAAAGTGACCCTGCAGGTGGTTAATCTGTGCAGTCAGCAGTGCAACCTGAACTTCGGTAGAACCGCTGTCGTTAGTACCACGACCAAACTCAGAAACGATTTTAGCTTTAGCTTCAACGCTTAGAGACATTTTCAAACTCCAAAATATAAAGAATGTAAGGATGCCGATCTCTAATTCAGCAATCCCATGTACGCCTCGCAGATTGTTAAACAATTTACCAGGCGTTAAGCGGCGATATTCTACTCGTCTCCCCTGCTTATCGCAAGGTAAGCCGTTATCACCGTCACGCGTCGACCGGATATTCGACGACCAGACGACGCGGCGCAACGCGCCCTTCGCCATCCATTTCGCCCATACCGATGAATTTCCCTTCGTCACCTTCGGTCACGCGTACCAGTCCTTCAAGCGGCGCTTCCGCCGTACGAACCGGGTTGCCGTTCTTAAAGTAAACGGACGATGTTAAAGGAAGATTAACAACCGGGAAGTCCGCTGCCGGACTGTCCATCGGCATCAGCAAGGGATCCAGCAAATCTGCCGGCGCAATCCCCTGCGCTTCCGCCTGTTCTACCAGCTCGCGCAGATATTCCAGGGTCACCATCCGCTCCACCGGGTACTTGCTTACCGCCAGACGGCGCAGGTAGATCACATGCGCGCCACAGCCCAGCTTTTCACCGAGGTCGTCGATGATGGTGCGAATATAGGTCCCTTTCGAACAGTGTACTTCCAGCTCCAGCTCATCACCTTCGTGGCGAATAAACAGCAGCTCATACACGGTTATCGGACGGGCTTCACGCGGGACTTCAATGCCCTGGCGCGCATATTCGTAGAGCTTCTTGCCCTGATATTTCAGCGCCGAATACATCGACGGCACCTGCATCGTGTCCCCGCGGAAGCTCTCCAGCGCCGCATCAAGCTGTTCGGCGCTGAAGGTCACCGGGCGCTCTTCCACCACCTGACCATCCGCGTCGGAGGTATCCGTACGCTGGCCTAGCTTCGCGATAACGCGATAACGCTTATCCGAGTCGAGCAGGTACTGGGAAAACTTTGTCGCCTCCCCCAGGCAGACCGGCAGCATACCGGTCGCCAGCGGATCGAGCGCGCCGGTGTGGCCCGCACGGTTGGCGTTATAAATACGCTTAACTTTCTGCAGCACGTCGTTGCTGGAAGCGCCCTGGGGTTTATCCAGCAGCAGCACACCATGCACGTCGCGACCGCGACGACGAGGACGACTCATTAGTCCTCCTTGCTGTCGTCCGCCGGGTTAACACGACGTTCGTCGTCATGTTTAACCACGCTGGTCACCAGGTTGGACATACGCATACCTTCGACCAGCGAGTTGTCGTAGAAGAAGGTCAGCTCAGGCACGATACGCAGGCGCATCGCTTTGCCGAGCAGAGAGCGAATGAAACCAGAGGCTTCCTGCAGCGCTTTAATGCCGTTTTTCACTGCCGCTTCGTCCTGATCGTTCAGGAAGGTGACGAACACTTTTGCATACGCCAGATCGCGGGACATTTCGACACCGGAAACGGTGGTCATCATGCCGACGCGCGGGTCTTTAATTTCACGTTGCAGAATGAGTGCGATCTCTTTCTGCATTTCCTGCGCTACGCGCTGAGGGCGACCAAATTCTTTCGCCATAATAAATTCTCCAGACAAAAAAGGGGCTAAAAGCCCCTTTTAAAATTATTGCCGGGTGGCGCTTCGCTTACCCGGCCTACGCTAGTTAATCTTCTAAGGATTTTGGGTTGCAACAAGGCGGCAAGCTCGTGAATCCCCGGGAGCATAGATAACTATGTAACCGGGGTGAACGAGCGCAGCCAACGCAGTGGCGGCCCAAAAGCCGACGAAGATTAAGCGATGGTACGCTGAATTTCGATGATCTCGAACACTTCGATCATATCGCCAACGCGAACGTCGTTGTAGTTCTTCACGCCGATACCACATTCCATGCCGTTACGGACTTCGTTAACGTCATCTTTGAAGCGGCGCAGGGATTCCAGCTCGCCTTCGTAGATAACCACGTTGTCACGCAGTACGCGGATTGGGTTGTGACGCTTGATGTTACCTTCGGTAACCATACAGCCCGCGATCGCACCGAATTTCGGTGATTTGAACACGTCACGTACTTCAGCCAGACCGATGATCTGCTGTTTCAGCTCAGGAGACAGCATGCCGCTCATCGCTGCTTTCACTTCGTCGATCAGGTTATAGATGACGGAGTAGTAACGCAGATCCAGGCTTTCGGCTTCAATTACTTTACGCGCAGATGCATCCGCACGAACGTTGAAGCCAACCAGGATAGCGTTGGAGGCAGCAGCCAGGGTCGCGTCGGTTTCGGTGATACCACCTACGCCAGAACCGATGATCTTCACTTTCACTTCGTCGGTAGACAGTTTCAGCAAGGAGTCGGAGATCGCTTCCACAGAACCCTGAACGTCAGCTTTCAGAACGATGTTCACTTCGTGAACTTCGCCCTCGGTCATGTTGGCAAACATGTTCTCGAGTTTAGATTTCTGCTGGCGAGCCAGTTTAACTTCACGGAATTTGCCCTGACGATACAGCGCAACTTCACGCGCTTTCTTCTCGTCACGCACAACGGTCACTTCGTCACCGGCAGCCGGAACACCGGACAGACCCAGGATTTCCACTGGAATGGACGGACCCGCTTCCAGAACTTCCTGACCCAGTTCGTTACGCATCGCACGAACGCGGCCGTATTCGAAGCCACACAGAACGATGTCGCCCTTGTTCAGCGTACCTTCACGAACCAGAACGGTTGCAACCGGACCACGACCTTTATCCAGGAAGGATTCGATTACCGCGCCGCTCGCCATACCATTACGGATCGCTTTCAGCTCCAGTACTTCAGCCTGCAGCAGGATCGCGTTCAGCAGGTCGTCGATACCGGTACCCGCTTTCGCAGATACTGGGATGAACTGCGCTTCACCGCCCCACTCTTCCGGCATAACGCCGTACTGAGACAGTTCGTTCTTCACGCGGTCCAGATCGGCTTCTGGCTTATCGATTTTGTTGACTGCAACAACCAGAGGCACCTGCGCCGCTTTCGCGTGCTGGATAGCTTCGATGGTCTGTGGCATCACGCCGTCGTCTGCGGCAACAACCAGTACAACGATATCCGTTGCCTGAGCACCACGAGCACGCATTGAGGTAAACGCTGCGTGGCCTGGGGTATCCAGGAAGGTGATCATGCCGTTTTCGGTTTCTACGTGGTAAGCACCGATGTGCTGGGTAATACCACCCGCTTCACCAGAGGCAACCTTAGTAGAACGAATGTAGTCAAGCAGAGAGGTTTTACCGTGGTCAACGTGACCCATGATGGTCACAACCGGTGCACGCGGTTCAGCCGCAGCGCCAGTATCACGGTCGCTCATTACTGCTTCTTCCAGCTCGTTTTCACGACGCAGGATAACTTTGTGGCCCATCTCTTCAGCAACCAGCTGTGCGGTTTCCTGGTCGATGACCTGGTTGATGGTCGCCATGGCGCCCAGTTTCATCATCGCTTTGATGACCTGAGAGCCTTTAACCGCCATCTTGTTCGCCAGATCGCCAACGGTGATGGTTTCGCCAATCACGACGTCACGGTTAACGGCCTGAGCAGGCTTCTGGAAGCTCTGCTGCAGAGCGGAACCTTTACGCTTACCGCCTTTACCGCCGCGAACAGCAGCGCGTGCTTCTTCACGGTCAGCTTTGGATTCAGCGTGCTTGTTGCCTTTTTTCGCCGGACGCGCTGCTTTTGCATTACGGCCACGGCCACGACCGCCTTCAACTTCACGGTCGTTATCATCTTCAGCCTGACGCGCATGCTGAGAAGTGGTCACGTGATAGTCGCTGGTGTCTTCAGTCGGCTCAACGGTATTCACACCATTCTTCTCGTTTTCTTCTGCCATACGGCGCGCTTCTTCGGCGACGCGGCGAGCTTCTTCTTCCAGCTTACGGCGGGCTTCTTCTTCCGCTTTACGCTTCAGCTCGGCAGCTTCATTTTCACGGCGGGCTTTTTCAGCCTGGGCGGTTTTGGTCATTTCGTCTGTCTGTTGATTGCTCACTTTGTCTTTTTCCGCAGCGTCACGCTTCACTTTATCACTTGCGTCGCGTTTCGCTTTTTCTGCGGCCTCACGTTCAGCTTTTAATTCTGCTTCACGTTTGGCGGTTGCTTCCGCCTCACGCTGAGCTTGTTCTTCCGCTTCACGCTGTGCCTGCTCTTCCGCGGCAAGGCGTTCTGCCTCTTGCGGATCACGTTTTACAAAGGTGCGCGTCTTGCGGACTTCAATTTGGACCGATTTGCTTTTGCCACCGGTACCAGGGATGTTTAACGTGCTACGCGTTTTGCGCTGCAGCGTTAACTTGTCAGGCGTAGAACCGTGTTCACGGTTCAGGTGCGTTAACAAGGTTTGTTTTTCTTGCGCGGTCACCGAGTCATCAGCGGACTTCGGGATCCCTGCATCAGCAAATTGCTGTACCAGGCGGTCCACGGAGGTCTGAATCTCAGCAGCCAGCGATTTTACAGTTACATCAGTCATGCTGTTCCTTCCTGCTACAGTTTATTACGCTTCGTCGCCGAACCAGCAAATATTACGTGCGGCCATGATGAGCTCGCCGGCTTTCTCGTCGGTTAAACCTTCGATATCAGCCAGGTCATCAACGCCTTGCTCAGCGAGATCTTCCAGCGTACAAACACCACGGGCAGCCAGCTTGAACGCAATCGCACGATCAAGACCTTCCAGATTCAGCAGGTCATCAGCCGGCTTCTTATCGCCAAGGCTTTCTTCCTGAGCCAGTGCCAGGGTGGTCAGTGCGTTTTTAGCGCGTTCACGCAGGGCTTCAACGGTTGGTTCATCCAGACCGTCAATTTCCAGCAGCTCTTTCATTGGCACGTAGGCCAGTTCTTCCAGCGTAGAGAAACCTTCTTCAACCAGAACAGTGGCGAAGTCTTCGTCAATATCCAGGTATTTAGTGAAGGTATCGATCGCCGCATGGGCTTCAGCCTGATGCTTAGCCTGCAGGTCATCAACGGTCATTACGTTGAGTTCCCAGCCGCTCAGCTGTGACGCCAGGCGTACGTTCTGACCGTTACGGCCGATTGCCTGCGCCAGGTTGCCCGCTTCAACAGCGATATCCATGGTGTGTTTGTCTTCGTCAACAACGATAGACGCCACATCAGCTGGAGCCATTGCGTTGATCACGAACTGCGCCGGGTTGTCATCCCACAGAACGATATCAATACGTTCGCCGCCCAGCTCAGTTGAAACTGCCTGAACGCGCGCACCGCGCATACCGACGCAAGCACCGACCGGGTCGATACGCTTGTCGTTGGTTTTCACCGCAATTTTCGCACGGGAGCCCGGATCGCGAGCCGCCGCTTTAATCTCGATAACTTCTTCACCGATTTCCGGCACTTCGATACGGAACAGTTCTACCAGCATTTCTGGTTTAGAACGGGTCACGAACAGCTGTGCACCACGCGCTTCAGGACGAACGGCGTACAGAACACCGCGGATACGGTCGCCTGGACGGAAGTTTTCACGCGGCAGCATATCTTCACGCAGGATCACGGCTTCAGCGTTACCCGGCAACCCTTCGGATTTGATCTCCAGGGAGATGTTGTCGCGGTTCACTTTCTTCACCACGCCGGTGATGATTTCGCCTTCCTGATCGCGGAACTGATCGACAACCAGCGCGCGCTCGGCTTCGCGCACTTTCTGCACGATAACCTGTTTAGCGGTCTGGGTCGTGATACGGTCGAAGGTCACAGATTCAATCTGATCTTCAACGTACTCACCCACGTTCAGACTTTCGTCTTCAAAACGGGCGGCTTCCAGCGTGATCTCTTTGGTCGGCTGGGTCACTTCTTCAACGATTACCCAACGACGGAATGTGTCGAAGTCACCGCTTTTACGATCGATTTCTACGCGAACATCGATCTCTTGTTCGTATTTTTTCTTGGTTGCTGTAGCCAGTGCACTTTCCAGCGCTTCGAAAATCTTCTCACGCGGCAGTGATTTCTCGTTGGAGACGGCTTCAACAACAGCCAAAATTTCTTTGTTCATCGCGGGCTTTTCACCTCAATCCAGACTGTTAAAAGTGGGGAACCAGGTTCGCCTTCTGGATATTACTCAGCGCGAACACTTCATCTTTGCCTTCGACTGTCACCGTGATCATTTCACCATCAACGGCTTTGATAATTCCCTGCCATTTACGGCGGTTCTGTACGGCCATACGCAGAACGAGAGCCACTTCTTCACCGGTAAAGCGCACATAGTGCTCGGCCGTGAACATCGGGCGATCGAGGCCAGGTGAGGAAACTTCCAGGTTGTACGCAACGGTAATCGGGTCTTCAACATCAAGAACCGCACTCACCTGGTGGCTGACATCAGCACAATCATCAACATTGATGCCATCTTCACTATCAATATAGATGCGCAGCGTCGATGTACGGCCGCGAACGAATTCGATGCCGACCAGTTCGTAGCCCAGTGCTTCGACCGGTGCAGTAATCATCTCTGTTAATTTTTGCTCTAATGTGGACAAGCCCACCCCCAAGACATAAAAAAAGGGCGTAAAGCCCAGTTATTCTGTAGTCAGATAACAAAAAACCCCGATAAATCGGGGCTTTAGATAACTGAACCCTATAGCCACAACTGTGGCCTGGAGCACTTTCCGAAAGAATTTTTTCAAATCCAGCTACGAAGGCTCTAAGTCTTCACAGTATATTTGAAAAAGAACTTTATGGGAAAGTGGTTGCGGGGGCCGGATTTGAACCGACGACCTTCGGGTTATGAGCCCGACGAGCTACCAGGCTGCTCCACCCCGCGCCTGAAACGTGGCAAATTCTACGCGTTTTGGACAGAATTTGCAAATAATGCTGGGATTTGGTACCGAAGACGGGACGTAAAATCGGCGTTTAGTATATTGATAGTTGACCCCACCTGTCAACCCAACTTCCGCCAGATCGATTAGACCAAAATTTTTACAAAAAACGCACGACTCTCTTCCGGTCTTCGCCAAAAGATGATTAAATGAATACTCACTTATTTTGCATAAAAATGCACAAGAGAGCGAAAGCGGTCTCTAATCAGTCAATCAAGCAGGGTTTTATTCTATGACGACGATTCTCAAGCATCTTCCGGTAGGACAACGTATTGGCATCGCTTTCTCAGGCGGCCTGGATACCAGCGCTGCACTGCTGTGGATGCGCCAGAAGGGAGCGGTTCCGTACGCCTATACTGCGAACCTGGGTCAGCCGGATGAGGACGACTATGATGCCATTCCTCGTCGCGCTAAAGAGTATGGTGCAGAGAACGCGCGCCTGATTGACTGCCGTAAGCAACTGGTCGCTGAAGGTATCGCGGCTATTCAGTGCGGTGCGTTCCATAACACCACCGGCGGCCTGACCTATTTCAACACCACCCCGCTGGGCCGTGCGGTCACCGGTACCATGCTGGTTGCAGCAATGAAAGAAGACGGCGTCAACATCTGGGGTGACGGTAGCACCTATAAAGGTAACGATATTGAACGTTTCTATCGTTATGGCCTGCTAACCAACGCCGAACTGCAGATCTACAAGCCGTGGCTGGATACCGACTTCATCGACGAGCTGGGTGGCCGTCATGAGATGTCTGAGTTTATGATCGCCTGCGGTTTCGACTATAAGATGTCAGTCGAGAAGGCCTACTCCACCGACTCCAACATGCTGGGTGCGACGCACGAAGCTAAAGACCTCGAATTCCTGAACTCCAGCGTGAAGATCGTTAACCCGATCATGGGCGTGAAGTTCTGGGACGATAACGTCAAAATCCAGGCTGAAGAAGTTACCGTACGTTTCGAACGCGGCCATCCGGTTGCGCTGAACGGTAAAACCTTCTCTGATGATGTTGAACTGATGCTGGAAGCTAACCGTATTGGCGGTCGTCACGGTCTGGGCATGAGCGATCAGATTGAAAACCGTATCATCGAAGCGAAAAGCCGTGGCATCTATGAAGCCCCAGGAATGGCGCTGCTGCACATCGCTTACGAGCGTCTTCTGACCGGCATTCACAACGAAGACACCATTGAGCAGTATCACTCTCATGGCCGTCAGCTGGGTAAACTGCTGTATCAGGGCCGCTGGTTCGATCCACAGGCGCTGATGCTGCGCGATGCGCTGCAGCGTTGGGTGGCAAGCGCGATCACCGGTGAAGTCACGCTGGAACTGCGTCGCGGTAACGACTACTCCATCCTGAACACCGTGTCTGACAACCTGACCTATAAAGCAGAGCGTCTGACCATGGAGAAAGGTGAATCCGTGTTCTCGCCGGACGATCGTATTGGCCAGCTGACCATGCGTAATCTGGACATCACCGATACCCGCGAGAAGCTGTTCAACTATGTTGAGAATGGCCTGCTCTCCGCCAGTTCAGGTAACGGTCTGCCGCAGGTTGAAAACCTGGAGCACAGCGATAAGAAGTAATCGCTGATGTAACATGCAAAAGGCGCCCACAGGGCGCCTTTTTTATTTTGATTTTCGTAGGCCCGGTAAGCGCAGACCACCGGGCAACATGGCGGGTGGCGCATGCGCTTTCCCGCCCTACAAAAGATCGGGGACTCGCAATCTACAGACGAAAAAAAAGACGTCTTTCGACGTCTTTCTTCTGGAATATTGGTACCGAGGATGGGACTCGAACCCACAAGCCCGTTAGGGCACTACCACCTCAAGGTAGCGTGTCTACCAATTCCACCACCTCGGTACAGAATACTTAGTGCGGGATATCGCTGGTTGGCTTAGCCGGTGCAGCTGGCTGAGTCTGCTCAGTTTTCGCTGGCGCGCTCAGATTTTCCCACTCGCTTCCTTTGCTGGTCTTGTTGCTGTTGATATTGCCAAGCACCAGGCTGATGATGAAGAACAGCGTAGCCAGAATCGCCGTTGTGCGGGTCATGAAGTTCGCAGAACCACTTGAACCGAACAGCGTACCGGAAGCGCCTGCTCCGAAGGAGGCTCCCATATCAGCGCCTTTACCTTGCTGCAGCATGATCAGCGCTACGAGAGCGATGGCTACAATAAGGAAAATAACTAAAAGAGCTTCGTACATAATCAACCTGTTCCTTGCGGATTTGCCGCATACCAATGCTTCGACCAATTAGCAGGATTTTTGTTTCCCACTGAAGCGGGTGTGAATACTAACCAAAGCGAATGACCTTCGCAAGGGCATTTTTGACGCATTGTATCAACTGCGGAAAAAAACAGCAAAAAGCCATTAATTGCTTAAAACAAAGGCGACAAAAGCCGCCTTTTTATACATTTAGCGTGCACGATTATGCAGCTTTTACAGCATTCGCAATACGGTGTGCAAATTCGGTTACCTGCGCTTCGTCTTCACCTTCCACCATCACGCGGATCAGCGGTTCAGTACCGGACTTACGCAACAGCACGCGTCCACGATTGCCCAGGGCCGCTTCAACGTCAGTCATCACCGCTTTAACGTTCTCATTTTCCAGAGGATCGCCTTTACCGGCAGTGAAGCGTACGTTAACCAGGATCTGTGGGAACATTTTCATCCCGCTGCACAGATCGTGCAGGCTCATATGGTTGCGCGCCATTGCGGCAACCACCTGCAGCGCGGCCACGATACCGTCACCGGTTGTGGTTTTATCAAGCAGGATAACGTGACCCGAGTTTTCTGCGCCGATGCGCCAGCCCTTCTCCTGCAATTTTTCCAGCACATAGCGGTCACCCACTTTCGCGCGGACAAACGGAATACCGAGCTGTTTCAGCGCCAGTTCCAGGCCCATGTTACTCATCAGCGTGCCCACCGCACCGCCGCGCAGCTGGCCCTGACGCAGGCCCTCACGGGCAATGATGTAGAGGATCTGATCGCCGTCGACCTTGTTACCTTCGTGGTCGACCATGATCACGCGGTCACCGTCGCCGTCCAGCGCAATGCCCAGGTCGGCTTTCTCTGCCAGAACACGCGCCTGCAGGGCACGAACGTCAGTTGCGCCGACCTGCTCGTTAATGTTCAGACCATCCGGCTCGCAGCCAATGGTGATGACTTTCGCACCCAGTTCGCGGAAAACATTCGGGGCGATGTGATAGGTCGCGCCATTAGCACAGTCCACCACAATTTTGAGGTGAGCAAGGCTTAGCTCATTCGGGAAGGTGCCTTTACAGAATTCGATATAACGGCCCGCCGCATCAACGATACGGTTCGCTTTACCCAGCTCTGCGGAATCAACGCAGGTGATCTCTTTTTCCATTTCGGCTTCAATGGCTTCTTCCACGTCATCCGGGAGCTTGGTGCCGTCAATGGAGAAGAATTTAATGCCGTTGTCGTAGAACGGGTTGTGAGAAGCTGAGATAACAATCCCCGCTTCCGCACGGAAGGTGCGCGTCAGATACGCGACTGCAGGCGTTGGCATTGGGCCCGTAAAGGACGCGGACAGTCCAGCCGCCGCCAGACCCGCCTCCAGCGCGGACTCCAGCATATAGCCGGAAATACGGGTGTCTTTACCGATAATGATCTTACGGGAACCATGACGCGCCAGCACTTTGCCAGCAGCCCAGCCGAGCTTCAGGACAAAATCAGGGGTGATGGGAGCATCGCCTACACGCCCACGGATACCATCGGTACCAAAATACTTACGATTACTCATAGCGTTTGTTTTCCTTCGCTGCCAGTGTGGCTTCCACCACACGCATGGCTTCTACTGTTTCTTTGACGTCATGGACACGAATAATGTGCGCGCCCTGCATCGCCGCAATCACCGCGCAGGCCAGGCTGCCGCTCAGGCGTTCGCTCGGCCCCACGTTCAGCAACTGCCCAATCATCGACTTTCTCGACATCCCCACCAGCAGCGGCAGGTCAAAGTGATGGAATTCCGATAAGCGCGCAAGCAACGCATAATTGTGGGAGAGATTTTTACCGAAACCGAACCCCGGGTCGAGCAGCAATTTCTCTTTTGGGATACCTGCACGTTCGCAGCGCGCGATATGCTCAATAAAGAAGCGATTCACGTCGGCAAAGACATCGTCGTACTTCGGTGCTTCCTGCATGGTTTTCGGTTGGCCCTGCATGTGCATCAGGCATACCGGTAATCCCGTCTCTGCTGCTGCTTCCAGTGCGCCAGGCTCAGTGAGTGAACGAATATCATTGATAATGTGAGCGCCCACTCTCGCCACTTCACGAATCACTTCGGGTTTAGAGGTATCAACGGAGATCCATACTTCAAACCGCTGCGCGATAGCTTCAACCACCGGCACCACGCGCGCCAGTTCTTCTTCCACAGACACATCCGCTGCACCAGGACGCGTCGATTCACCGCCCACGTCAATGATGGTGGCACCCGCATTAATCATTAAATTCGCGTGCTTAACCGCCTCGATAAGCGTGTTATGCGTGCCGCCGTCAGAGAAGGAGTCAGGGGTAACATTCAGGATCCCCATCACATGGGGATGTGAAAGATCGAGATGCGAGTCCTGAGCGAATAATTTCATGGCGAAATCCCTGGTATCTATATCGTTAAACAGAAATGAAAAACCCCGGAGCAAGCTCCAGGGTTTGAAGTACAGACAAACGCTTCAACAGCAGTGACTTACTTATCGCCCAACTGTTCTGACATGGTGTTGCCCGGGTTTGGCGTACGCGGTTCATCAACCGGACGCGGCGCACGCGGGGTGCCATTGTTGTCAGAATTATTGGAAGCGCCTGGGTCTTCCCAGCCTGCTGGCGGACGCACTTCACGGCGCGCCATCAGGTCGTCAATCTGCGGTGCATCGATGGTCTCATATTTCATGAGCGCATCTTTCATCGAATGCAGGATGTCCATATTGTCGTTCAGGATCTGGCGTGCACGTGCGTAGTTACGCTCTACCAGAGATTTTACTTCCTGGTCGATGATACGAGCCGTCTCATCGGACATATGTTTCGCTTTAGCCACAGAACGGCCCAGGAATACTTCACCCTCTTCCTCTGCATACAGCAGCGGACCGAGTTTGTCGGAGAAGCCCCACTGCGTCACCATGTTACGCGCCAGGTTTGTCGCAACTTTAATGTCGTTGGACGCACCGGTAGAAACATGTTCCACACCGTAGATAATCTCTTCTGCCAGACGACCGCCGTACAGGGTCGAAATCTGGCTTTCCAGCTTCTGGCGGCTGGCGCTGATCGCGTCGCCTTCAGGCAGGAAGAAAGTCACACCCAGCGCACGACCGCGCGGAATAATCGTCACTTTATGCACCGGATCGTGTTCCGGCACCAGGCGACCAATAATCGCGTGACCCGCTTCGTGGTATGCCGTGGACTCTTTCTGCGCTTCCGTCATCACCATGGAGCGACGTTCCGCACCCATCATGATTTTGTCTTTCGCTTTCTCAAACTCCACCATCGATACGACGCGCTTGTTACCGCGAGCGGCAAACAGAGCAGCTTCGTTGACCAGGTTCGCCAGGTCAGCACCGGAGAAGCCCGGGGTACCGCGCGCAATGATTGCCGCGTCGATATCTGGCGCCAGCGGTACGCGACGCATGTGAACTTTCAGAATCTGTTCACGGCCGCGAACGTCCGGCAGACCCACAACAACCTGACGGTCGAAACGGCCTGGACGCAGCAGCGCGGGGTCAAGTACGTCCGGACGGTTAGTCGCCGCGATAACGATGATACCTTCGTTACCTTCGAAGCCGTCCATCTCAACCAGCATCTGGTTTAGCGTCTGTTCACGTTCATCGTGACCACCGCCCAGGCCTGCGCCACGCTGGCGGCCCACGGCGTCGATTTCATCGATGAAGATAATGCACGGTGCTGCCTTCTTGGCCTGCTCGAACATGTCACGCACACGAGATGCACCGACACCCACGAACATTTCGACGAAGTCAGAACCTGAAATAGTAAAGAACGGCACCTTCGCTTCACCTGCGATGGCTTTCGCCAGCAGGGTTTTACCGGTACCCGGAGGGCCAACCATCAGCACGCCTTTCGGGATCTTACCGCCCAGCTTCTGGAAACGGCTCGGTTCACGCAGGTATTCAACCAGTTCACCCACCTCTTCTTTCGCTTCGTCACAACCGGCGACATCAGCAAACGTGGTCTTGATCTGGTCTTCCGTCAGCATACGCGCCTTGCTCTTACCGAACGACATGGCACCTTTGCCACCGCCGCCCTGCATCTGACGCATAAAGAAGATCCAGACGCCAATAAGAAGCAGCATCGGGAACCAGGAAATGAAGATAGAAGCCAGCAGGCTTGGTTCTTCTGGCGGCTCACCTACCACCTTGACGTTTTTGGTCAGAAGGTTATCAAGCAGCTTAGGATCGTTCACCGGGATGTAAGTCGTGTAACGGTTACTATCTTTCTTGGTAACGTTGATCTCACGTCCGTTGATACGCGCTTCGCGAACCTGGTCCTGATTGACCTCCTGCAGGAAGGTAGAATAATCCACCTTGCGGCCATTCGACTCGCTGGGCCCAAAGCTCTGGAATACTGACATCAGCACAACGGCAATGACCAGCCAGAGTATTAGGTTTTTCGCCATGTCACTCAAGGGATTAACCTCATATTACAACTGTGTTAAAAACAGCGTCAGGATACTCTATATCCAGTTTCATTCAAACTTTCGCCTGAAATCTACCGGTTATCATTTTCGCCCGGTCGCTACAATATACACTTCTCGGGAACGGGCCCGGGAAGAGTCCGGCTTACGAACTTTAACCTTCGCAAACAGGGAGCGAATTTCCTTAAGATACTCCTCGAAACCTTCGCCCTGAAACACCTTCACAACAAAACTACCACCAGGCGCTAGTACATCACGACACATTTCTAACGCTAGCTCCACCAGATACATGGCGCGGGGGATATCCACCGCCGGTGTTCCGCACATATTTGGTGCCATATCTGACATGACAACCTGGACCTTACTGTCACCTACACGATCAAGTAACGCTTTCAGCACTAATTCATCACGAAAGTCGCCCTGAAGGAAGTCGACACCGACGATGGGATCCATTGGTAAAAGATCGCACGCGATGATTCGGCCCGTTCCGCCGATCTGCGTTACCGCATACTGGGACCATCCGCCAGGTGCCGCACCGAGGTCAACAACCGTCATCCCCGGCTTAAAAAGTTTGTCACTTTGCTGTATTTCATCAAGTTTAAACCAGGCACGGGAACGTAACCCCTTTTTCTGTGCCTGTTGAACATATTTATCGCTAAAGTGTTCCTGAAGCCAGCGGCTGGAGCTGGCAGAACGCTTTTTACCTGTCATTTAACATTTCCGTCCTGGTTCATCGTTACCTGCCTGTGACGTAAATTTCTACGCAGCTATTTGGCGATATAAGGGAGATGGCGGTAGAATGAACCGTTTTCAATCCCAACGTAAGCAAAAATATACGATGAATCTGAGTACTAAACAAAAACAGCACCTAAAAGGTCTGGCACATCCGCTCAAGCCTGTAGTCATGCTTGGCAACAATGGTTTGACCGAAGGGGTGCTTGCCGAGATTGAACAAGCGCTGGAACACCACGAGCTGATCAAGGTGAAAATCGCCTCTGAAGACAGAGACACTAAAAACCTGATCGTGGAAGCCATCGTGCGCGAAACCGGCGCCTGTAATGTACAGGTCATCGGTAAAACGCTGGTGCTCTACCGCCCATCTAAAGAGCGTAAAATCTCGCTGCCACGCTAAGGATATCCTGAATCAAACACATTTTCTGTGTGAAACGAGGGATTTCTGTCAGCAGGCGAGCAAAATGCCATGCTCCTTGAGTTGATAAAAGGCCGCTATGCGGCCTTTTTCTTTTCTTTACAATGTATCAACATCTTAGTAGAGAAGCGAATTACAGGTATTCAACCTTGATAATTTCGTATTCCACTTCACCGCCAGGGGTGCGGATGGTGACAACATCGTCCTGCTCTTTGCCAATCAGGCCGCGAGCAATCGGGGAGTTCACTGAAATCAGGTTCTGTTTGAAGTCTGCTTCATCATCACCCACGATGCGATAGGTCTGCTCTTCGTCGTTGTCCAGGTTCAGCACGGTAACGGTAGAACCAAAGATCACACGCCCATTATTAGGCATTTTGGTGATATCGATAACCTGTGCATTGGACAGTTTTGCTTCGATATCTTTAATACGCCCTTCACAGAAGCCCTGCTGCTCACGCGCGGCGTGGTATTCAGCATTCTCTTTCAGGTCGCCATGCTCGCGCGCATCCGCGATAGCGGCGATGATTTCAGGGCGACGTACGGATTTCAGGAAATCCAGCTCTTCGCGCAGTTTTTCGGCACCACGTAAGGTCATCGGAATAGCTTGCATTTGTTATACCTCTTAAACATTCCTGTTGGGAGCAGTGTTCCCTGCTCCTGCCCCCCTAAGCGGGCAAGAAGCAAAAAGAAAACCGACCCGGGAGCAATGCCCCAGGTCAGCAGCAATTTTTCAATTTGATATGCATTTTACCGCGAAGTTCATTATGGGTCATCGTTTACTTTGCAGTGCCATGCACCGTAGTATGGCGGTTTGTTTTCGGGTTGTTAGCGCGAGATTATGCGATTTTCCAGATTTATCATCGGATTGACTACCAGTATAACGTTCACCGCCCAGGCCGCGAATGTTGATGAGTACATTAATCAGCTCCCCGCAGGCGCGAACCTTGCCCTGATGGTGCAGAAGGTTGGCGCACAGGCTCCCGAGATTGACTATCATAGTCAACAGATGGCGCTGCCTGCCAGTACCCAAAAGGTGATCACTGCCCTCGCCGCCCTGCTCCAGCTCGGGCCTGACTTCCGTTTTACGACCACACTCGAGACCAAAGGTAACGTCGAGGGTGGCGAACTGAAAGGCGATCTTATCGCCCGTTTTGGCGGCGATCCGACCTTTAAGCGCCAGGATATCCGCAATATGGTTGCGGTACTGAAAAAATCGGGCGTACAGAAAATTGATGGCAATGTGCTGATCGACACGTCCATCTTTGCCAGCCACGATAAAGCCCCAGGCTGGCCGTGGAACGACATGACCCAATGTTTTAGCGCCCCGCCCGCCGCCGCGATTGTTGACCGTAACTGCTTCTCGGTTTCGCTTTACAGCGCGCCAAAGCCAGACGATTTAGCGTTTATCCGCATAGCGTCCTACTACCCGGTCACAATGTTTAGTCAGGTCCGAACGCTGGCGAAAGGCTCCCCGGATGCGCAATATTGTGAGCTGGACGTCGTGCCGGGCGATCTTAACCGCTTCACGCTTACCGGCTGCCTGACGCAGCGCGCCGATCCGCTGCCGCTAGCCTTTGCGATACAGGATGGCGCAAGCTATGCGGGTGCCATTCTGAAAGATGAGCTGAAACAAGCGGGCATTACATACAGCGGCACGCTGCTTCGCCAGACGCAGATTAACCAGCCCGGCACGGTCATCGCCAGCAAACAGTCTCCGCCGCTGCACGATTTACTACGAATCATGCTGAAAAAGTCTGACAACATGATTGCCGATACCGTGTTTCGCATGATTGGCCACGCGCGTTTCGGCGTGCCGGGAACCTGGCGCGCAGGTTCAGACGCCGTTCGTCAGATCCTGCGCCAGCAGGCCGGGATCGAGCTGGGTAATACCATCGCCGTCGATGGCTCCGGATTATCGCGTCATAATTTGATCTCTCCGGCCACGATGATGCAGGTGCTTCAGTACATTGCACAGCATGACACTGAGCTAAACTTTATTTCAATGCTGCCGCTGGCCGGGCATGACGGTTCGCTGCAGTATCGCGCCGGGCTTCACGCTGCCGGCGTGGATGGCAAAGTATCCGCTAAGACAGGCTCGCTGCAGGGGGTTTACAACCTTGCAGGCTTCATCACTACCGCCAGCGGACAACGCATGGCATTCGTGCAGTATCTTTCCGGCTATGCCGTCGAACCGACCGACCAGCGCAATCGCCGTATTCCGCTTGTTCGCTTCGAAAGCAGGCTTTATAAGGACATCTACCAGAATAACTAGCGATGAAACTACTCATAGTTGAAGACGATCTGTTATTGCAGGAAGGGCTGGCGCTGGGGCTGGCCAATGAAGGGTATGCCCTCGACTGTGCTGGCACCGCAGCGGAGGCGGACGCCCTGATCCAGAGCGGCGAATACAGTCTGGTGATCCTCGATTTGGGCTTGCCTGATAAAGACGGCGCCACGCTGCTCAGCCAGTGGCGACGCCGCGGTATCGCCAACCCGGTGTTGATCCTGACGGCACGCGATGCCATTGAAGATCGCATCACCGGCCTCGATGCAGGCGCAGATGATTACCTGGTGAAGCCTTTCGCGCTCGCGGAGCTGCAGGCACGGGTGCGGGCGTTGATTCGCCGCTATCAGGGCCATAGTGATAACTTACTGACCGACGGCGATATTACTCTGAATCTGCAAACCCAGCAGGTACTGCGCCGGGACCAGGCGGTAGAGGTGACGCCAAAAGAGTTCGCCTTGCTTACGCGTCTGATTATGCGCAGCGGGCAAACGGTGCACAGAGAGACCCTCCAGCAGGATATCTACTCCTGGCAGGACGATCCGGGATCAAATACCCTTGAAGTTCACATCCATAACCTGCGTCGCAAGCTCGGCAAGGACAGAATCAAAACCGTCCGTGGCGTTGGCTATCGCCTTGAGAGTCAGAAATGAACAGCATGCGTCGGCGTTTAATGGTGCTGCTGGCGGTCATTCTCTTATTTTTCCAGCTGATAAGCGTGATCTGGCTGTGGCATGAAAGCCGCGAGCAGATCGGTTTTCTGGTGAATGAAACGCTGTCGGCAAAAGCCCGTAATAACCATGTCGAAAAAGAGATCCGCGAAGCGATTGCTTCCCTTCTCGTCCCTTCTCTGGTGATGGTAGGCTTTACGCTGTTTTTCTCGTTCTGGGCAGTCACCTGGATAACCCAACCGCTGAATAAACTGCGTGACAGCCTGGCTAACCGTTCGGCAGATAACTTAACTCCGCTTCCTATGTATTCCGACATGGAAGAAATCGGCGCGGTGACAACTTCCCTGAATCAGCTGCTCGCCCGGCTGGACAATACCATTCAGCAGGAGCGTCTCTTCACCGCTGACGCCGCGCACGAGCTTCGAACGCCCCTCGCCGGTATACGGCTTCATCTGGAGCTCATGGCCCAGTCAGGCGCACCACAGGCCGTGACGTTAATTAGCCGTATCGATCAGCTCATGCATACCGTCGAACAGCTGCTGATGCTGGCCCGTGCCGGACAGGCAATGGCCAGCGGCCACTACGAAACCGTGAGCTGGACGGAAAATATCATTGAACCTCTCGGCCTGGGCCATGAAGCCAAAGAGCATACGGTGATTTGGCCCGCTAAAAGCGTGCTCACGGTTCAGGGAGATGCCGTGCTCCTGCGTCTGATGCTGCGCAACCTGCTGGAGAATGCCGGGCGCTACAGCCCGGCAGGGACAACGATTACAGTGACATTAACCGGGGTCGACGGGGGGACGCAGATCAGCGTGATCGATCAGGGGCCCGGTATTGATGACGCGCACCGACAGTCAATTACCGAGCCATTCCGCCGTCTTGACCAGCGCTACGGTGGCAGCGGTCTGGGGCTGAGTATCGTGCAGCGCATCGTACAACTCCATCACGGCAGGCTGACGCTTGAGAATGGCGCTGAAGGTGGTTTGATCGCCAGCTGCTGGCTACCCGCAACGCTGGAATAAAAAAAGCCCCCATAATGGGGGCTTTGGACAGATATTAGTGCTTGTAGATGAACTCGACGCCTTCTTCGTCGTCTTCATCCCAGTCATCGTCCCAGTCTTCATCATCCTCTTCCGTTTCCAGCTCTTCGAGCTGCTGACGGTGGTAGTCATCCCACATGAATTCGACTTTTTCAGGCTGTTTCGCTTCTTCCGCCTGAACAATTGGGTTCTCAATGATGAAGGTCATCACATCCCAGCACAGATCTTTCACGCCAACCTGGCTTGCCGCAGAGATCAGGTAGTATTTATCTTCCCAACCCATCGCTTCAGCAATCGCTTTAGCTTTCGCTTCCGCTTCGGCCTTGTCCATCAGGTCGATCTTGTTGAAGACCAGCCAGCGTGGTTTATTCGCCAGTTTTTCGCTGTATTTTTCCAGCTCACCGATGATGATGCGGGCGTTTTCAACCGGATCGGAACCGTCGATAGGATCGATATCGATAAGGTGCAGCAGCACGCGGCAACGCTCAAGGTGTTTCAGGAAGCGAATACCCAGACCCGCGCCTTCCGCAGCGCCTTCAATCAGACCCGGAATATCGGCAACCACAAAGCTCTTCTCGTTATCCATACGGACAACGCCCAGGCTTGGTACCAGCGTGGTAAACGGATAGTCCGCCACTTTTGGTTTCGCCGCAGAAACGGCGCGAATGAACGTCGATTTACCGGCGTTTGGCATACCCAGCATGCCCACGTCTGCCAGAAGCATCAGCTCCAGCTGCAGATCGCGCTTATCGCCCGGCGTACCCATCGTTTTCTGACGCGGAGTACGGTTAACGGAGGATTTGAAACGGCTGTTACCCAGACCGTGCCAGCCGCCTTTCGCCACCATCAGGCGCTGACCGTGCTTGGTCATGTCACCCATGGTTTCACCGGTTCCCTGGTCAATCACACGCGTACCGACCGGAACTTTAATGGTGACGTCTTTACCGCGTTTCCCGGTACAGTCACGGCTCTGGCCGTTCTGGCCACGTTCAGCGCGGAAGGATTTTTCGAAACGGTAGTCGATCAGCGTGTTGAGGTTCTCATCCGCCTCCAGCCACACGTCACCACCATCCCCGCCGTCGCCGCCGTCAGGACCGCCACGTGGGATATACTTTTCACGGCGGAAGCTCACGCAACCATTGCCGCCATCACCAGCCACGACCAGGATCGTCGCTTCATCAACAAACTTCATTTTACTCTCCGTAACTCATTCGCCTGAGCGGGGGACTACTACAACCGCTTCATTTTTGCGCCAACGTCCCCAAAGACGATGACCAATGGCGGAATACATCGCGCCCGCAACCACGACAAACGCACCGAGATAACCCAACAGGTTGAGCATCGGTCTGACGAAGACATCGGGCCAGGCCATTGATAACAAATCTGAAAATAACAGCGTAAACAGCGGAGTAAGCGTAATTAACGCGCTCACCTGTGCCGCCTGCCAGCGCGCCATCGCTTCGGCCAGCGCGCCATAACCGACCAGCGTGTTCAGCCCACAAAAAATGAGGCACGCCAGTTGCCAGTCGCTAAGCTGGGAAATCACACCCGGCTTTGCTAATGGCAGCAATGCTATTGTACACAAAGTGTACAGCAAAAAGAGGATCTGCTGTGAGGCAAGACGACGCAATAACACCTTTTGTGCGACGCCATAGCTCACCCAGACCGTTGCCGCCCCCACGCCGAAAATTACACCCCATGTGTAATCCGTCAGGCGGGTGAAAATCTCAATCAGACTGGTGTTGAAGAACATCACCAGACCGCACAGCAGCATGCTTGCCCCGATAATCTGCGTACCGCGCATCTTTTCCTTGAGGATAAAGACGCTGGCGACCATCATGCCCACCGGTGAAAGCTGACCTATCACCTGCGACGCCGTGGGGCTGAGATATTGCAGGGAAGAGCTGAACAGGATGAAGTTACCGAACAGACCGCCCGTCGCGATAGCCAGCAATACCAGCCAGCGCGGTTTGCGAAAGAGCCGCAAGGGTGGAAGCTTACCTTTGATAGCGAGAATGGCCCCGAGGCCGATGCTTGCCATCAGAAAGCGATAAAAGACCACCGTAGGCGGCTCCATCACTTCCAGTACCTGCTTCATTGCAATTGGCAGCGCACCCCAGCACATTGCGGTAGTGAGCGCCAAAAGAATACCAATGCCGGCCTGCTGCTTCATGCCCGTTTTCCCTACAGAAAAAATTACCGGGTTTCCAATGTAAAAAGCCCCGCAACAGGTTGCGGGGCTTTAATCCGTTACCGGACCGAGAAAACCTTACTCAGCAACGATGCTGATGTATTTACGGTTGTTCGGGCCTTTAACTTCAAATTTCACTTTACCGTCTGCTTTAGCAAACAGAGTGTGGTCACGACCGCAACCTACGTTGTTGCCAGCGTGGAATTTGGTACCACGTTGACGAACGATGATGCTACCCGCCAGAACGGATTCGCCACCGAAACGCTTAACGCCAAGGCGTTTAGCTTCTGAATCGCGACCGTTACGTGTGGAGCCGCCAGCCTTTTTATGTGCCATTTAAATCTCTCCTCAGGTCTTAGGCGCTGATGCCAGTAATTTTCACATCAGTGAACCACTGACGGTGGCCCTGCTGCTTACGGTAGTGCTTACGACGACGAAACTTAACGATTTTAACTTTCTCGCCACGACCGTGTGCAACAACTTCAGCTTTGATAACGCCGCCATCAACGAAAGGAACGCCGATTTTGACTTCTTCACCGTTTGCGATCATCAGAACTTCTGCGAACTCAACAGATTCGCCAGTTGCGATGTCCAGCTTTTCCAGGCGAACGGTCTGACCTTCGCTTACTCGGTGTTGTTTACCACCACTTTGGAAAACCGCGTACATATAAACTCCGCTTCCGCGCACGTCCTCGTATGAATCAGAGTGCGCTATAAATATTCACAATAGGGCGCGAATATTACGCAAAACGCGAGCCTTTGACAAGTGCTACCGTCAATACATGAAGAAAAAAAACACAACACGTACGGTAACGTTTATCTGTGCCGTTTTTTCAGTACAATCAGCACTACTATTGATAAACCGAAACCCTTCGTTACCCCATTGAAGATGGGATCAACAGGATAAAAAGCCCGGCTTTTGCGATGAATTTAGAAAAAATCAACGAGTTAACCGCGCAAGATATGGCGGGTGTGAATGCAGCAATCCTGGAGCAACTCAACTCTGACGTTCAGCTGATCAATCAGTTGGGCTATTACATCGTCAGCGGCGGCGGTAAACGCATTCGTCCGATGATTGCCATTCTGGCTGCCAGAGCCGTTGGCTATCAGGGAAATGCTCACATCACTATCGCAGCGCTCATCGAATTTATTCACACGGCGACGCTTCTGCATGACGATGTTGTGGATGAATCGGATATGCGTCGTGGCAAAGCCACGGCAAACGCCGCTTTCGGAAACGCAGCCAGCGTCCTGGTGGGGGATTTTATCTATACCCGCGCCTTCCAGATGATGACCAGCCTGGGCTCCCTGAAAGTGCTGGAAGTGATGTCCGAAGCCGTAAACGTCATTGCTGAAGGCGAAGTGCTGCAGCTGATGAACGTCAACGACCCTGACATTACCGAAGAAAACTACATGCGCGTCATCTACAGCAAAACGGCGCGCCTGTTTGAAGCGGCTGCCCAGTGTTCCGGCATTCTGGCCGACTGTACCGAAGCACAGGAAAAAGGCCTGCAGGACTATGGCCGCTACCTGGGTACGGCATTCCAGCTGATTGATGATTTGCTGGACTACAGTGCGGACGGCGAGACGCTCGGCAAAAACGTGGGCGATGACCTGAACGAAGGCAAACCAACTCTGCCGCTGCTTCATGCTATGCGCAATGGAACAGCCGACCAGGCGAAAATGATCCGTGAAGCGATTGAGCAAGGAAATGGCCGCCATCTTCTGGAACCTGTACTGGAAACCATGGCTATCTGCGGATCCCTGGAATGGACGCGTCAGCGTGCGGAAGAAGAAGCCGACAAAGCCATCGAAGCGCTTCAGGTCATTCCAGACAGTCCGTGGCGCGAGGCACTGATTGGCCTTGCCCACATCGCCGTTCAGCGCGACCGTTAATCCCCTTGTTTCTCCCCGCAGCGATAGCGGGGAGATTCCAGTACACACCTGTAAATTCCGTGTTCATGTAAATTCATCGGTTTAGAGACCGCATGAATAAAGCCGTGTCTTATTCTGAATATCCCTTCAAGTAACGCGAACTTTTTAGAACAAGAAGTTGAAATGGGTATAGTAACCGCGTCGTTTCAGAAGAAACGGCGTAGGTGAATCCGAACTTAAGGACGGCGTTATGGATACGAAATTTATCGACTGGCACACGGCTGATATTATTGCCGCACTGCGCAAAAGAGGCACTTCACTGGCAGCAGAGTCCCGCCGCCATGGACTGAGTTCTTCAACTCTGGCAAACGCCCTCACCCGCCCCTGGCCCAAGGGAGAATTAATTATCGCGACGGCGCTGGATACGCATCCGTGGGTAATTTGGCCTTCGCGCTACCACGATCCCATTACCCATGAATTTATCGACAGATCGCGCATGATTCGCCAGAGAAAGGTAAAAAGAGAACCGCAGGAATAACGCGTTTTTGACAGGAACAGCAACCCCCCGGTCATTGCTGGCAGGGGGCTGCCGGAACGATTACTCGCCCTTCACACGCTCGATGTTGGCACCCAGCGCGCGCAGTTTATCTTCGATACGCTCATAACCACGATCGATGTGATAGATACGGTCCACGATCGTTGTACCTTCCGCGATACAACCCGCCAGCACCAGGCTTGCAGACGCACGCAGATCGGTTGCCATCACCTGAGCACCTGACAGTTTCTCAACGCCGTGGCAGATCACGGTATTACTTTCGATCTCAGCATGCGCGCCCATACGGATCAGCTCCGGTACGTGCATAAAGCGGTTCTCGAAAATGGTTTCTGTGATGAAGCCAGTGCCTTCGGCAACCAGGTTCAACAGGGTGAACTGTGCCTGCATGTCCGTAGGGAACGCCGGATGCGGCGCCGTACGCACATTGACCGCTTTTGGACGCTGCCCGTGCATATCAAGACTTATCCAGTCTTCGCCGATTTCGATATCCGCACCCGCATCGCGCAGTTTCGCCAGCACCGCATCCAGGGTATCTGGCTGCGCGTTGCGACAAACAATCTTCCCGCCAGAAATCGCCGCAGCGACCAGGAAGGTACCGGTTTCGATACGGTCAGGCAGTACGCGATAGACACCGCCGCCCAGACGCTCAACGCCTTCGATGGTGATTCGGTCGGTACCCTGACCGGAAATCTTCGCCCCCAGCGCCACGAGGAAGTTGGCGGTATCTACAATCTCCGGTTCGCGCGCGGCGTTTTCGATGATGGTGGTACCTTCTGCCAGCGTCGCCGCAGACATAATGGTGACCGTTGCGCCCACGCTCACTTTGTCCATGACGATGTGCGCGCCTTTCAGACGACCATTAACGGACGCTTTAACGTAACCTTCTTCCAGCTTGATCTCGGCGCCCAGCTTCTCCAGACCAAAGATGTGCAGGTCAACCGGACGCGCACCGATGGCGCAACCGCCCGGCAGAGAGACCTGACCCTGACCAAAACGCGCCACCAGCGGGCCAAGCGCCCAGATGGATGCACGCATGGTTTTCACCAGATCGTAAGGGGCCGAGAAGTTGTTCACCTTGCTGGCGTCGATCCAGACGGAACCGTTACGCTCAACTTTCGTGCCCAGCTGGGTGAGCAGCTTCATGGTGGTGTCGATATCTTTCAGCTTCGGTACGTTCTGAATTTCTACCGGCTCTTCAGCCAGCAGCGCAGCAAAGAGGATTGGCAGCGCGGCGTTTTTAGCGCCAGAAATTGTGACTTCGCCCTGGAGACGCGTTGGCCCCTGTACACGAAATTTATCCATTATGTGCTCTCTTATAAATTCAACCGTGCTGCGGGCCTGTCGCCCTCAGCTCAAAAACCGTTTAGTTTGCGATCGCGTGCCCACTCTTGCGGGGTGAACGCTTTAATCGACAGGGCGTGGATGCGGTTATCCGCAATATATTCCATCAGCGGCGCGTACACAGCCTGCTGTTTCTTCACGCGGCTCATACCGTCGAACATCTCACCCACAGCAATAACCTGGAAGTGACTGCCATCGCCAGTGACGTGGGCTTCCTGAAGGGAGAGTGCATTCATCAGCACTGTCTGGATTTCATGATTTTCCATGGGCTCTTAATCATCTGATAGTGAAAACAAGCCCAACATCTTAGAGCAAAGTGGCGTTGTCTTAAACAAGCAAAAAGCCCCGACGATGAAACAGTCAGGGCTTTCGGAAGTAACGCACTGAAAATATTAACGAGGCAGTACGTCCTGAGGGAGATTGTAGAGCTGCGCAAGGGTCACGACATTATCGCTCGCGCCGTGAAGCGTGACGCTTGTCCCCTGCTTTTTCCCCACGGCAATCAGATGGGCAAGCAGCGCAACACCTGCCGTATCCACCCGCGTGACGTCTGTCAAATCGATAAGCGTCACGCCCTGCATCGCTTCGTGGCGTTTGTCCCACAGTGGGTTCAGCAGATCCTGATCCAGTTCACCGGACAGCTTTAATGTCTCGCCTTCACGCGACCAGCTGAGTTGCTGTGACATTACTTCTTCTCGTCCAGGGTAATTTTCTGGCGAGAGATAGACTGCAGCTGAGCGGTCAGGCCATCAATGCCTTTGGTGCGCAGCAGGTCGCTCCATTCGTTCTGTTTGGTGGTGATCATGCTTACCCCTTCGGCAATCATGTCATACGCCTGCCAGTGACCGCTCTGGCTGTTTTTACGCCACTGGAAATCCAGACGAACCGGCGGACGACCGTTAGGATCGATGATCGTCACACGGATAGGGACGATGGTCGCATCGCCCAGCGGCTGCTCAGGCGCAATCTGATAAGTCTGGCCGTGGTACATTGCCAGCGCCTGGCCATAAGCCTGTTTCAGGTATTCACGGAACGCGGCAAAGTAGGCATCACGCTGCGCAGGGGTCGCGTCTTTGTAATAACGTCCCAGCACCAGCGCACCCGCATATTTAATCTGCACGTACGGCAGCAGCTCCTGGTCAACAACTTCACGCAAATAATCAGGATTAGCACGAATTTTAGGCTGTTCGTTTTTAAGACGGTCGAAGGTCTTTTTCGCCGCTTCGTCCATCAGTTTGTACGGGTTACTCTGATCCGCAGCGTGGGCGGCGGTTAGAGGGGCGATGACCAGCATGGCAACCATTAACAGTCGTTTAAACATGAATGACTTCTCCTGATATTAATTCGCAGCACCTGGCGTCGGTGCGACGTCGGTATGATCTTCGCTCTGCGCAGGGGCAGCGTCGGTTTTTTTCTCATCCCCTTTACTGTTGTAAAGGAACTGACCAATCATATCCTCCAGAACCATCGCGGATTTCGTATCCTGAATGACGCTACCGTCTTTAAGGATAGTCGTTCCCAGCTCGGGATCTTCAAAGCCAACGTTAAGCGCCAGATATTGTTCGCCCAGCAGGCCGGAAGTACGGATAGAAAGGGAACTGGTGTCCGGGATATGGTTGTAACGCTCTTCGATATCCATCGCGACGCGTGGCAGATAGGTTTTCTCATCCAGCGTAATGTCAGATACGCGTCCGATCACCACGCCACCTATGCGGACCGGTGAACGCGCTTTCAGCCCGCCGATGTTATCGAAGGTGGCATAGATGCGATACGTCGGCTCGGTGCGTACAGACGTGATATCCGCCGCTCTCAGGCAGATAAACAGCGCGGCCAGCAGCGCCAGCAGCAGGAATACACCGACCCAAATTTCATTTTTTCTCGTTTGCATGAACTCAATTCCCAAACATCAGTGCGGTGAGCACAAAATCCAGACCCAGTACGGCCAGCGACGAATGTACGACTGTACGTGTAGTTGCGCGGCTAATGCCCGCCGACGTCGGGATGGCATCGTAACCATTGAACAATGCAATCCAGGTGACCGTAATGGCAAATACCACGCTTTTAATCAGGCAGTTAACCAGATCCATTCGCAGGTCGATGGCGTCCTGCATCGCGGACCAGAAGAAACCGGCATCAATGCCTTTCCAGTGCACACCAACCAGCGAACCGCCCCAGATACCCACGGCGACAAACAGAATAGTCAGTAACGGTAAAGAGATCACCCCAGCCCAGAAACGCGGCGAGATCACGCGACGCAGCGGATCGACCGCCATCATCTCCATGCTGGAGAGCTGCTCGGTCGCACGCATCAGGCCAATTTCAGCCGTTAATGCCGACCCCGCGCGCCCGGCGAACAACAGCGCCGCCACAACCGGCCCCAGCTCGCGCAGCAGCGAGAGCGCCACCAGCATCCCGAGGCTGGTTTCCGCACTGTAGGTGGTCAGAACCAGATAGCCCTGCAGCCCAAGCACCATACCGATAAACAGACCGGAGACAATGATGATGAGCATCGACAGCACGCCGACATTATAAAGCTGCCGCACCAGCAGCGGTGCGTGCTTACGGAATTCCGGCTTGCCGACCAGCGCGTTGAATAACATCAATCCGGCACGCCCGAACGTCCTGATGGTTTTTATGCCACGGTGTCCGAGAGCGGCCAACGCATTTAACAGCATGAGTGGCTTAACTCCCTATTCCCAGTAAATCGTCACGATAGTCGCCCGCCGGGTAGCGGAACGGCACAGGGCCATCGGCAATACCGTCAAGGAACTGCCGCACGCGCGGATCGCAATTTTCCTGCAGCGCCTGAGCGCTACCGTGTGCGACGATCTTTTTGTCCGCCACAATATAGGCGTAATCGGCAATGCTCAATACTTCCGGTACATCGTGAGATACCACAATGCAGGTGACGCCAAGCGCGCTGTTCAGTTCAGAGATGAGCTTCACCAGCACGCCCATCGTGATGGGATCCTGTCCAACAAACGGTTCGTCGAACATGATTAAATCAGGTTCTAATGCAATAGCGCGTGCCAGCGCGGCGCGGCGCGCCATCCCGCCGGACAGCTCCGAAGGCATCAGCTTTGCGGCGCCCCGCAAACCGACGGCTTCGAGCTTCATCATCACCGTGCTTTTCAGCAGTTCAGGCGGCAGGCTGGTATGCTCACGCAGCGGATAGGCGACGTTATCAAAGACATTCATGTCGGTGAACAAGGCTCCCGACTGAAAGAGCATGCTCATGCGTTTGCGGACAGTATACAGACGCGAGCGTGACATCTCCGGGATGTTTTCGCCATCGAAGAGGATTTCACCGCGATCGGGTGGGATTTGCCCACCAATGAGGCGCAGCAGGGTCGTTTTACCGATCCCGGACGGCCCCATGATGGCAGTGATCTTGCCACGCGGTACGGTCAACGAAATATCATCAAATATCAATCTGTTGGCGCGAGAAAAACTCACGCCGCGAACATCGACTAAATTCGCCATCGTTTGGCTCATTTATGGTTCCTTTATTACCCTGCTCACGTTAAGGCATGCCGCCTGAATCAGCCCTCAACTCTGCATTTTTACAGAATAATAGCCGTTGAGGTTAGCGAAAGCTGGCATTTGTTTTACTTTTCCGGCGCATAAAGTCAAAATTAGGAATTCGTTACGCCTCAGACTGTATGCAGTCCAGCCATTCCCGTGCGATGGACCGACGAGTATACCTGAAGAAAGGACTTTTGATGCTTTTAGCAACAGCACTGTTAATAATTGGTTTACTTTTGGTGGTCTACAGTGCTGACCGTTTAGTGTTTGCTGCATCTATCCTGTGTCGCCTGACGGGCGTACCGCCTGTCGTCATCGGGATGACCGTTGTCAGTGTGGGAACGTCACTTCCTGAAATCATCGTCTCTGTCTCGGCATCGCTGCATGGTCAGTTAGACCTGGCAGTAGGTACCGCGATTGGCTCCAACATCGTTAATATACTCTTGATTTTAGGCCTGGCCGCACTGCTCCATCCATTTCGCGTGCATTCTGATGTTCTGCGCCGCGAATTGCCGCTAATGTTAATCGTAAGCCTGCTGGCAGGCTGCGTATTTTACGATGGTGTGCTGAGCTACAGCGACGGCATTTTCCTGCTGGCTCTGGCCGTTATTTGGCTGCTGTATAGTGTTAAAATCGCCCGTCTGGCTGAGAAGCAGGGTCAGGATAGCCTCACGCGGGAGCAGGTCGCCGAACTGCCGCGAGAAGGCACGCTGCCTGTTGCCCTGCTCTGGCTTGGCGTTGCGCTGATCATCATGCCGATGGCAACGCGCATGGTCGTGGATAACGCGACGGTGCTGGCGAACTATTTCGCCATCAGTGAACTGACCATTGGCCTGACGGTGATCGCCATCGGCACCAGCCTGCCGGAGCTGGCCACGGCCATTGCGGGGGCTCGTAAAGGTGAGGATGACATTGCCATAGGTAATATCATCGGTTCCAACATATTTAATATCGCCATTGTGATGGGCCTGCCGGCCCTGATTACGCCAGGGCCCTTTAATCCCCTGGCGTTCTCACGCGACTATGGCGTGATGTTATTGGTCAGCGTGATATTTGCCCTGCTCTGCTGGCGGCGGCAACGACAGATCGGCAAAGGCGCAGGCGCGCTGCTGACGGGTGGATTTATCGTATGGATGGCGATGCTGTACTGGCTCTCGCCTCTTCTCTCTGGGTAAACGGAAACGCATTATGTCGCAAATAGAATTGCAGCCGGGTTTTGACTTTCAGAAAGCAGGCAAAGAGGTTCTGGAGATTGAACGTGAAGGTCTGGCGCAGTTAGATCAGTACATTAATCAGGATTTTAGTCTGGCATGTGAGAAGATGTTCTACTGTGCCGGCAAAGTCGTGGTGATGGGGATGGGTAAGTCCGGCCACATTGGACGCAAAATGGCGGCAACGTTTGCCAGCACCGGAACCTCTTCCTTCTTTGTACATCCGGGGGAAGCCGCGCACGGTGACCTGGGTATGGTCACGCCGCAGGATATCGTCATCGCGCTGTCCAACTCCGGGGAGTCCAATGAAATTCTGGCGCTGATTCCGGTACTGAAGCGACTGCAGGTGCCGCTTATTTGCATGACCAGCCGTCCGGAAAGCAGCATGGCGCGGGCGGCCGATATTCACCTGTGCGTGAAAGTGCCCAAGGAAGCCTGTCCGCTCGGCCTGGCGCCGACGTCCAGCACCACCGCCGCGCTGGTCATGGGTGATGCGCTTGCCGTCGCGCTGCTCGAAGCCCGCGGTTTTACGCCGGAAGATTTCGCGCTTTCCCACCCGGGCGGCGCGCTGGGGCGCAAGCTTCTGCTTCGGGTAAACGATATTATGCACACCGGGGATGAGATCCCTCACGTCAGTAAAGAAGCCTCCCTGCGTGATGCGCTGCTGGAAATCACCCGTAAGAATTTGGGTATGACGGTCGTGTGCGACGATCTGATGAAAATTCAGGGGATCTTCACCGATGGCGACCTGCGCCGCGTGTTCGACATGGGTGTAGATGTCCGCACGCTCGGCATTGCCGATGTGATGACGCCGGGCGGTATCCGCGTCCGTCCGGGTACGCTGGCCGTGGATGTGCTGAACCTGATGCAGTCCCGCCACATTACCTCAGTGATGGTTGCCGATGGCGACCAGTTGCTGGGTGTGGTACATATGCATGATCTGCTGCGCGCAGGCGTAGTGTAATGAAGGATAAAACAATGAGTAATGCGGGTGCATCCCTTGCAACCTGTTATGGACCGGTCAGTACCCAGATGATGGCAAAGGCGGAAAACATTCGTCTGCTCATCCTGGACGTGGATGGCGTACTTTCCGATGGCCTGATTTACATGGGCAATAATGGTGAAGAGCTGAAAGCGTTTAACGTTCGCGACGGCTACGGTATCCGCTGCGCGCTCACCTCGGGTATTGAGGTGGCTATCATCACCGGGCGAAAAGCTAAACTGGTAGAAGACCGCTGTGAAACCTTAGGAATTACCCATCTGTATCAGGGTCAATCCGATAAGATGGCGGCGTTTAAGGATTTACTGGGTAAACTGGCTATCGCACCGGAAAACGTAGCCTACGTCGGGGACGATCTGATTGACTGGCCCGTGATGGCTGAAGTCGGGCTGAGCATCGCCGTTGCCGATGCGCATCCGCTGCTGATCCCGCGCGCTGACTACGTTACCCACATCAACGGAGGCCGCGGTGCCGTACGTGAAGTCTGCGATCTGCTTTTGCTGGCGCAGGGCAAGCTTGATGAGGCCAAAGGGCAATCGATATGAGTAAAACCAGACGCTGGATTATCATTTTGCTTTCGCTTGTCGCACTGGTATTGATTGGCGTGAACCTTGCCGATCGCGACGATCCGCAAACGGAAGTGGTCAACAATAACGATCCAACCTATAAAAGCGATCACAGCGACACCGTGGTCTACAGCCCGGAAGGCGCGCTGAACTATCGCCTGATCGCCCAGCATGTTGAATATTTTTCAGATGACGGTATTTCGTGGTTTACCCAACCGGTCATGACCACATTTGATAAGGACAAAGTGCCGACGTGGTCAATTAAGTCAGATCGGGCAAAACTGACAAATGACCGTATGCTTTATCTGTATGGCCACGTTGAAGTCAACGCCCTGACCGCTGACTCGCAACTGCGAAAAATTACGACGGATAATGCCCAAATTAACCTGGTAACCCAGGACGTGACCTCGCAGGATCTGGTCACACTGTATGGCACAACATTTAATTCCAGCGGTTTGAGAATGCGCGGGAACTTACGCAGCAAGAACGCCGAGCTGATTGAAAAGGTTAGAACCTCCTATGAAATTCAAAACAAACAAACTCAGCCTTAAAGTAATTATCGCCAGTGCGATGCTGGCGACCAGTCTCCCCGCGCTTGCTGTAACGGGCGATACCGACCAACCGATCCATATCGAGTCTGATACCCAGTCTCTCGATATGCAGGGCAACGTCGTCACCTTCACGGGTAACGTCGTCATGACTCAGGGCACCATCAAAATTAACGCCGACAAAGTGGTCGTGACCCGTCCGGGTGGCGAGCAGGGCAAAGAGATCATTGATGGTTACGGCAACCCGGCCACCTTCTACCAGATGCAGGACAACGGCAAACCGGTGAAAGGCCGCGCTTCGCATATGCACTATGAGCTGGCGAAGGACCTGGTCATACTGACCGGAAACGCGTATCTGGAACAGCTGGACAGCAACATTACCGGCGACCAGATCACCTATCTGGTGAAAGAGCAAAAAATGCAGGCCTCCAGCGAGAAAGGCAAACGCGTCACGACCGTACTGGTTCCGTCGCAGCTGCAGGACAAAGGCAAAGGCCAGGCCCCGGCACAGAAGAAGAGTAACTAATTCGTTATGGCAACATTAACTGCAAAAAATCTCGCGAAGGCCTACAAGGGCCGCCGTGTCGTAGAAGATGTCAGTCTGACCGTCAACTCCGGCGAAATCGTGGGGCTGCTTGGCCCTAACGGTGCGGGTAAAACCACCACTTTCTACATGGTCGTTGGCATTGTGCCGCGCGATGCCGGCAACATTATCATTGACGATGAAGACATCAGCCTTCTGCCGCTGCACGCGCGCGCGCGTCGCGGGATCGGCTACCTGCCGCAGGAAGCCTCCATTTTCCGTCGTCTTAGCGTTTACGATAACCTGATGGCGGTCCTGGAAATTCGTAACGATCTGACCAGCGAACAGCGTCAGGATCGTGCCAACGAGTTGATGGAAGAGTTCCACATTGAGCATCTGCGCGACAGCCTCGGTCAGGCACTCTCCGGGGGGGAACGCCGTCGCGTTGAGATTGCGCGTGCGCTGGCCGCAAACCCGAAATTTATCCTTCTGGATGAACCGTTTGCCGGCGTTGACCCGATCTCGGTTATCGATATCAAACGCATCATTGAACACCTGCGTGACAGCGGGCTTGGCGTACTGATCACCGACCACAACGTCCGTGAAACGCTGGCCGTGTGTGAACGCGCGTATATTGTGAGCCAGGGCAATCTGATCGCCCACGGTACGCCGCAGCAGATCCTCGAAGACGATCATGTTAAGCGCGTCTATCTTGGGGAAGACTTCAGACTCTGATAGGGTAGAGGTAACGTAACGCCGAACCGGAGAAAAACGCTCTGAACATGAAGCAAGGTTTGCAATTAAGGCTCAGCCAACAACTGGCAATGACGCCGCAGCTACAGCAGGCAATTCGCCTGTTGCAACTGTCCACGTTAGAACTTCAGCAGGAACTCCAGCAGGCGCTGGACAGCAACCCCCTGCTGGAACAAACCGATCTTCATGACGAGGTAGATACTCAGCAGTCACAGGATACAGAAGCGCTCGACACCGCGGATGCACTCGAACAAAAAGAGATGCCCGACGAGCTACCGCTGGATGCCAGCTGGGATGAAATCTACACCGCCGGAACCCCTTCCGGTACGCGTGCAGACTACCAGGATGATGAGCTACCGGTCTATCAGGGAGAAACCACCCAGTCGCTGCAGGATTACCTGATGTGGCAGGTGGAACTTACCCCCTTCTCCGATACCGACCGCGCGATTGCCACCTCAATTGTCGATGCCGTTGACGACACCGGCTATTTGACCGTCACGCTGGACGATATCCTGGAAAGCATGGGCGACGAAGAGATTGAGCTTGAGGAAGTCGAAGCCGTACTGAAGCGCATCCAGCGTTTCGATCCGGTAGGCGTGGCCGCAAAAGATCTGCGCGACTGCCTGCTGATCCAGCTTTCTCAGTTCAGCAAAGAGACGCCATGGCTCGACGAGGCGCGTTTAATCATCAGCGATCATCTGGATCTGTTGGCCAACCACGATTTCCGCAGCCTTATGCGCGTTACGCGCCTGAAGGAAGAGGTGCTGAAAGAAGCGGTGAATCTGATCCAGTCACTCGATCCGCGTCCGGGACAGTCGATCCAAACCAGCGAGCCCGAGTACGTCATCCCGGACGTGCTGGTCAGAAAACACAATGACCGCTGGGTCGTTGAACTGAATTCAGACAGCATCCCTCGCCTGCAAATCAACCAGCAGTATGCCTCCATGTGCACCAGCGCGCGTAACGACTCCGACAATCAATATATTCGTAGCAATCTTCAGGAAGCGCGATGGCTGATCAAAAGTCTGGAGAGCCGAAATGATACGCTGCTGCGCGTCAGCCGCTGTATTGTCGAACAGCAGCAGGCGTTCTTTGAGCAGGGCGAAGAGTATATGAAACCGATGGTACTGGCGGATATCGCCCAGGCCGTCGAGATGCATGAATCAACCATTTCCCGTGTCACCACGCAGAAGTATCTGCACAGTCCACGCGGTATTTTTGAGCTTAAGTATTTCTTCTCCAGCCATGTGAATACCGAGGGCGGCGGCGAAGCGTCGTCAACGGCCATTCGTGCCCTGGTGAAGAAGTTGATCGCCGCGGAAAACCCCGCGAAGCCACTAAGCGACAGTAAGTTAACCACCATGCTGTCCGATCAGGGTATTATGGTGGCACGTCGTACTGTTGCGAAGTATCGAGAGTCTTTATCCATTCCGCCGTCCAACCAGCGTAAACAGCTGGTCTGACACAACCGATAAGGAAGACACTATGCAGCTCAACATCACTGGACAAAACGTCGAAATTACTGAGGCTTTACGCGACTTCGTGAACGCGAAGTTTGCAAAACTCGAGCAGTATTTCGAAAGGATCAATCAGGTCTATATTGTGTTGAAAGTGGAGAAAGTGACTCATATCTCGGATGCCACCCTGCATGTTAACGGGGGTGAACTGCATGCCAGTGCGGAAGGGCAAGACATGTACGCTGCTATCGACGGCTTGATTGATAAGCTTGCGCGACAGCTCAATAAACATAAAGATAAACTGAAACAACACTAATTGTCCGGGCAGTTAACGGGTGCAGGACGCCTGTTGTGAAACACAACAGGCCATTTGTACAGTTAGCGCTTAGGTGAAATTATGATGAACAACGATTCCGCTCTTCAACTGAGCAATGTCCTTAACCAGGAATGTACCCGCAGTGCGGTTCACTGCCAGAGCAAAAAACGTGCGCTGGAGATCATCAGTGAACTGGCTGCAAAACAGCTGGGCCTGCCGCCGCAGGTGGTATTCGAAGCGATTCTGACCCGTGAAAAAATGGGCAGTACCGGTATTGGCAACGGCATCGCGATCCCGCACGGCAAACTGGAAGAGGATACCCTGCGTGCCGTTGGTGTGTTTGTGCAGCTTGAAACACCCATCGCCTTCGATGCCATTGATAACCAGCCCGTCGATCTCCTCTTCGCGCTGCTGGTGCCTGCCGACCAGACGAAAACCCATCTGCATACGCTGTCGCTGGTCGCAAAACGTCTGGCCGATAAAACCATTTGCCGTCGACTGCGCTCGGCCCAAAGTGATGAAGAGCTCTATCAAATTATCACTGAAGCAGAAGGCAATCAGGATGATGCATAACCAGGAGATGGCCTTCACATCTGTTGTCCTGAGGAGAAACGGAACATGGTGCTGATGATTGTCAGTGGCCGTTCAGGGTCGGGGAAATCCGTTGCTCTGCGCGCCCTGGAAGACATGGGTTTTTACTGCGTCGATAACCTGCCGGTCGTGTTGTTACCCGACCTGGCCCGCACGCTGGCGGAGAGACAAACCTCTGCCGCCGTCAGTATCGACGTTCGTAACATGCCTGAATCGCCAGAGATCTTCGAACAGGCCATGAGCAACCTGCCTGACGCGTTCTCGCCTCAGCTGCTGTTCCTCGATGCAGACCGCAATACGCTGATCCGCCGCTACAGTGATACCCGTCGTTTGCACCCGCTATCCAGCAAGAACCTCTCTCTGGAGAGCGCTATCGATGAAGAGAGCGACCTGCTGGAGCCGCTGCGTTCTCGTGCCGACCTGATTGTCGACACCTCTGAAATGTCCGTTCACGAGCTGGCGGAAATGCTGCGTACCCGGCTGTTGGGTAAACGCGAGCGCGAACTGACGATGGTGTTCGAATCCTTCGGCTTTAAGCACGGTATTCCGATTGATGCGGATTATGTTTTCGACGTGCGCTTCCTGCCGAACCCGCACTGGGATCCAAAACTGCGTCCAATGACCGGTCTGGATAAGCCGGTGGCGGCGTTCCTCGACCGGCACACAGAAGTACACAATTTTATCTACCAGACGCGAAGCTACCTTGAGCTATGGTTACCTATGCTGGAGACAAACAATCGTAGCTACCTGACGGTGGCGATTGGCTGTACCGGCGGTAAACATCGTTCGGTTTACATCGCCGAACAGCTGGCCGACTATTTCCGCTCGCGCGGGAAGAACGTTCAGTCCCGTCATCGCACGCTGGAAAAACGTAAAACATGACCGTAAAACAAACCGTTGAGATCACCAACAAGCTGGGTATGCATGCACGCCCGGCGATGAAGCTGTTTGAGCTGATGCAGGGTTTCGATGCAGAGGTACTGCTGCGGAATGACGAAGGCACCGAAGCGGAAGCGAACAGCGTGATCGCGCTGCTGATGCTGGATTCCGCCAAAGGGCGCCAGATTGAGGTAGAAGCCACCGGTCCTCAGGAAGAGGAAGCGCTGGCGGCGGTGATTGCCCTGTTTAACGCAGGGTTCGACGAAGATTAAGGTCTGCTATTCAGGCGGGTAGCGCTTCGCTTACCCGCTCTACATAAGATTATTACGCTGCATAAACCCCTCTCCACCCAGCTGATTCATCTGGCGCATAATCCACGCCTGGCGGCTTCGCACGTACCCTGACGGGGCGCTGGCCTTAAAGCGGATAGGATTAGGCAGAACAGCCGCGAGCAGCGCCGCCTCCGACATGCTCAGCCTGCTGGCTGGTTTATTAAAATAGCGTTGTGATGCAGCTTCGACACCAAATACCCCCTCGCCAAACTCAGCGACGTTGAGATAGACGGTCAGAATACGTTTTTTGCTCCAGACCGTTTCCATTCCCAGGGTGAGCCCCGCTTCCAGCCCTTTTCGCACCCAGCTTCGGCCATCCCACAGGAACAGGTTTTTTGCCGTCTGCTGCGACAAGGTTGATGCCCCGCGCACGCGGTTTTCATGGCGTTCGTTATGGGCTAGCGCTTTCTCAATGGCCGCCACGTCGAACCCCCAGTGCTCCGGAAATTTCTGGTCCTCCGCAGCGATGACCGCCAGCCCCATGAACGGGGAGATCTCATCCATGCTCACCCAGTCAGAGTGGGCAACGTAACCAAAATCGCCGCTGAACCACGCGCTAAGCTGGCGCTCAACCATAACGGCAGAGAACGGTACCGGCATAATGCTGAATAAAGCCAGCCCGCCTCCCCAGAATACCGCCAGCACAAGTACGATGCGCAAGAGAAAACGTTTCACCCCTGCGCCTGCGGCAAATTTACCCTTCATTCAGTCAGCACCAGCACGCGATCCACCAGCTTTTCAATACCTGAGGCCGCCTCAGCGATATTGTTCGCCAGCATATACGCCGGCGTGGTGACAATTTTGTTATCTTCATCAACCACAATGTCATCAACCGGGCACGGAACGTGTTCGCCCCCCATTTCCTCGACGATCTCTGCGGTATCAATATCCGTCCCGATAGTCAGGCGCAGCGGGAAATCAAAAATCCTGGGCAGCATTGCCGGCGCGATGCAGATAAAGCCCAGCGGTTTTCCAGCCGCATGCATGGCCTGCGACAGCGCTTTAAGATGAGGATCGATCTGACACTCCGCACCCTGCGCAGCAAAGGTACTGAGATTTTTGGCCGCGCCAAACCCACCCGGCACAATGAGCGCATCAAGCTCTGTAGGGTCTGCCTGAATAAGAGGATGGATATCACCTCGCGCAAGACGCGCGGCTTCAATCAGTACATTACGGGTTTCCGCCATCGGCTCGCCGGTTAGATGATTAATCACATCCGCCTGATTTTTGTCCGGCGCAAAGCAAATAACCTCTGCTCCCTGCTTAGCCAGGGCCAGCAGCGTGATTACGGCTTCATGTATTTCAGAACCATCGTAAACACCGCATCCGCTCAGCACGACACCAATCTTTTTCATCATGACAATCCTTTTCTGCAACTTGCTGAAGCACATTAATAATTTTGATTAAAACGCTATGCTTCACACATTTCACTGATTCATGTAACAAACCATTTAAGATTTGCTATCTTATCTGCGTGCGGCCTAAATTTTTCAGGCAGCGCCATTTCGAAAATAACTTTAAAAAACAGGCGCAGCCACGATTTCCCTGGTGTTGGCGCAGTATTCGCGCACCCCGGTTAATCCGGGGTCATTTTTTTCTGGCGTCGACCCAGGCTTTAAGCACCGCCACATCGTTTTGCCACTCTTGTTTCATCTCTTCAACCCAATCACCCACGTTATCTTCCCATGCAGGTAAATCAGGCGACTGAATCTGTTGACCCAGCTGCTGCAGATGGCGTAAGCCGACCGAGCCGGCGGCACCTTTGATTTTATGTCCTTCTTCGACGATGCCCTTCTGGTCCCGGGCGGTCAGGTTTGATTCCAGCACGCTCAGATAGCCCGGCATCATTTTTTCGAACACCGCCAGACCATCGGTAATCAGTTTCGGGCCGACCAGATCGATGTACTGCTCCAGCATCGCGGTATCGAGTATCGTTTGGGCTTTTGCGCTATCAACAGACGTCATGGTGCTCTCCTCTTCATCATGGGTATCCCAGAACTTCTTAATCATAGCGGTCAGAGCAGGCACCGCCAGCGGCTTGCTGAGTACATCGTCCATACCAGCATCGAGATACTCTTTTTTATCTTTCAGCACGTTCGCCGTCAGCGCCACCAGCGGCGGCAGCTCGTCAGCCGCGTACTGACGCGTCAGCTCACGCGAAATATCCAGCCCGGTCATATCCGGCAGCTGAATATCCAGCAGGACAAGATCGTATTCGCCCGGTTTAAACATCTCCAGCGCGGCCTTACCGGTCATCGCGACATCCACGCTGTTGCCCAGTTTTTCCAGCACCGAGCGCGCCACAATCACGTTCAGCTCAATGTCTTCCACCAGCAGGACGTGCAGCGCGGGCAGCGGCATGTCGTCGTTTTCAAAGGTGTCTTCAACCTCCTCTGCCACCGCCGGCGCATGGACCGTCAGCGTGAAGGTTGATCCTTTGCCCGGCTGGCTGACAACGGTGATATCGCCACCCATACTCTTCGCCAGCCGTTTAGAGACCGCCAGGCCAATGCCTGTTCCTGTCGCCGGTTTCCCGCCGTTGCTGTCCTTCACCTGGTAGTACATCGCGAAAATTTTGTCCTGCTCCTCCTGCGGAATACCCATCCCGGAGTCTTCCACCTCGAAGTGCAGCATATCGCCTTCGTCATAGCGGATGCGCACCGCCACCTGACCCTTCTGGGTAAATTTCACCGCGTTGCTGATGAGATTCCACAGGATCTGACGCAGACGCGTGCCGTCAGTCACCACTTTATGCGGCAGCGGCAGTGTTGGCTCCATGACAAAACTCAGTCCCTTCTGCTGCGCCTGCAGGCCGGACAGGTTTTCGAGGTCGGCAAGGAAGCTGGTGAAATCAACAGGCTGATTATCAAGCTGAACTTTACGGCGCTCCATCTTATCCATATCAATAATATCGTTGAAGATATTTCCCAGCGTGACCGCTGAGACATGGATAGTCTTGAGGTATTTTTCCTGCTCTGCGGTCAGGTCGGTATCCAGCAGAATACGGCTCAGCCCGACAATGCCATTAAGCGGCGTACGCAGCTCGTGGCTGATGGTGGAGATAAAGGTAGTCTTGTCGCGGCTGGCGCGCTCCAGGGCATCCTGATAGCGCTTACGCTCGGTGATATCGCGGCCAAAGCCCATCAGGCCGTGGCGTTTCCCCACGCGGTCATAGTAGGGCACCTTACGGATCTCAAAGCAGGCTTTGCGTCCGTCCGGGTAATCCAGCCACTGTTCATAGGTCAGCGAGACGTTATGGCGGAATACTTTTTCGTCCGTCTCCATGACCTTGGCCGCCGCCTCTTCAGAGTAAACGTCCTGCGGCTTCAGGTTAATCAGCTGCTTTTCGCTTTTCCCGGTGAGCAACTCCATCGCCCGGTTACAGCCGGAAAACTCTTTATCTTCATTACGGTAAAACACCAGATCCGGCGAAGCATCGAGGAACGACCGCAGGAAAGAGGATTGCTGCTCAAGCTGGATCTGCGTGACCTCGCGCTCTTTCATTTCGATTTTCAGCTGCTCCAGCGTGGCCTGACGCTCGGCTTCCGCCTTCTCACGATCGGCGATCTCCTGATTCAGCTGCGCAATGTTGTCTTTAAGCTGGACGTTGAGCTTCAGGTCGCGCTCGCGCATCTCTTCAAGTTTATCGACCAGTTTTGACAGACGCTGACGGGACTCTTCCAGCTGTTCAACCACTACGGAAAGGAAATAGACCGCCCAGGGAGTAATGAGCAAGCCAAAGAAGATGGAGCGGATGACGTCGATACTCTCGACCTGACCATGCAGAACCATGGTGACGGCCATTTGTACGACAATGGCCAGAACGACCAGCGCCAGCGCAAGCAGCATGGAGAAACGCACCAGCCCAAGCTTCATCATCAGGTCGACGTAATACTGGGCAAGCATTCGAATTTGCTTCATAGAGGATCCCTTCACGACTTTATCGCTCAATAATACTCAAATTCAGGGCGAGGCGTTGAAGGTTGTGAGAAAAAGTGCGGGGTGAAACAGGAGATTAGCCTCGCTCCCGGTTAACCGGAAGCGAGGAGAGGTCAATCAGGAGCGTTTCAACAGCAGCCAGAGGCTGATCAGGAGGAAACTGGCGCTTGGCAGCAGCGCACCAATTATTGGCGGAATGCCATAAACCAGCGTCAGCGGACCGAAGATCTGATCGAGGACGTAGAACACAAAGCCGAAACTGATACCGGTCACGACGCGCACGCCCATCGGCACGCTGCGTAACGGGCCGAAGATAAACGACAGCGCCATCAGCATCATCACCGCCACGGACATCGGCTGGAAGATCTTGCTCCACATGTTGAGCTGATAACGTCCCGCATCCTGCCCGCTCGACTTTAGGTATTTCACATAGTTGTGCAAACCGCTGATGGAGAGCGCGTCAGGATCCAGCGCAACAACACCGAGCTTGTCAGGCGTCAGGTTGGTCTTCCACGTACCGGTTACCGTCTGAGAACCCGTAATCTGTTTCGGATCGGTCAGGTTAGATTCATCAACCTGGGACAAACGCCACTGTTTATGTTCGGCGTCAAATTTCGCCGAAGAGGCGTGGCGGACTGACTCCAGACGGCGCTGGTCATCGAAAGCATAGATGCTCACCCCCCCCAGTTCATCATTCCCCTTCACCCGTTCGATGTAGACGAAGTTTTTACCGTCTTTCGCCCATAAACCTTGTTGAGTCGAGAGCAGCGAGCCGCCGTACATGGCCTGAGCACGGTAGTTACGCGCCATCTGTTCGCCCTGCGGCGCGACCCACTCGCCAATCGCCATGGTCAACAGCACCAGTGGGATCGCGGTTTTCATGACCGACAGCGCAACCTGCATGCGGGTAAAGCCCGAGGCCTGCATAACGACCAGCTCGCTGCGCTGCGCCAGCATCCCCAGCCCCAACAGCGCGCCCAGCAGGGCCGCCATCGGGAAGAAGATCTGTACATCTTTCGGCACGCTGAGCAGGGTATACATCCCCGCGCCCATCGCGTCATAGCTCCCCTGGCCGGCTTTTTTCAGCTGATCGACAAATTTGATAATGCCGGAGAGCGACACCAGCATGAACAACGTCATCATGATGGTGGTAAAAATGGTTTTACCGATATAGCGATCAAGAACGCCAAACGCCTGCATTAGATGGCTCCTTTACGCGAGAATCGGGCACGTATGCGGCGCACAGGCACCGTATCCCACAGGTTTAATCCCAGCGCCAGTAAGATGTACAGGCTGTTGACGAACCATGTCCAGACCATAGGGTCCAGCTTACCCTTCGCGCCGTTAGAACGAATCGAGGTTTGCAGCAGGAAATAGATCAGGTAAAGCAGCATCGCCGGCAGCATAGAGAGCACACGTCCCTGGCGCGGGTTCACCACGCTCAGCGGAACGACAATCAGCGCCATCATAAACACGGTGAATACAAGCGTAATACGCCAGTGGAACTCAGCGCGCGCTCTGTCGGTATCGGTATTCCACAGGGTACGCATGTCCATTTGCTCGGTATCCGTTGGATCGAGCGCCACCGCCTGATGGCCGATAATGGCCTGATAGTTCTGGAAATCCGTAATACGGAAGTCGCGCAGCATGGCGGTGCCTTCGAAACGGGTGCCTTTGTTCAGCGTCACGATCTGAGAACCATCTTTGCGCTGAGCAAGCTGACCGGAGTCTGCAACCACCACGGAAGGACGCGCGTTACCTTTGGGACGTAACTGCGCCAGGAATACGTCGTTGAATTTACTGCCGTCAACGCTCTCAATGAACAGCACGGAGTTACCGTCGGTCGCCTGCTGGAATTGCCCCTGGGCTAAGGCTGCCATGCCGGGGTTGGCTTTCGCTTCGGCCAGCACTTCGTCCTGATGACGGGAAGACATGGGACCCGCCCACATCACATTCACCGCCGCGACAATACCCGTGAACAGCGCCAGTATCATGGCCGCTTTCACCAGTACCGCTTTGCTCAGGCCACAGGCATGCATCACCGTGATTTCACTCTCGGTGTAGAGTTTCCCAAGCGTCATGAGCAGGCCAAGGAAAAGACTTAGCGGCAGGATGAGCTGCGCCATTTCCGGGATCCCTAAGCCAAGCAGGGAAAGCACCAGATTTGTTGGAATTTCGCCGTCAACGGCCGCACCGAGGATCTTAACCAGCTTCTGACAGAAAAAAATCAGCAGCAGGATGAAGAGGATCGCCAGTTGGCTTTTGAGCGTCTCCCGCACCAGATATCTTATGATTATCACTTTAAATACGCCCGTAAAAACCCGTCTCTTTGCAGGAATTTCGCTTGTTTCATGGCTTAAACGTCATTTATTCTCTTGAGTCGTCGAAATCATCGCTAAGATTAAAACATCCGGCGGATTCACGCTTCAGGACTTTTTCTGACGTGTCGAAACCGTAGTAACGTAAGATTAACACGAAGTCACCACAACAGCGGACATGAGTTACGAAAGGTTTCAATTCTATCCGTAGCTGCCGCCGTTGTCTTTAAGATTCAGGAGCGTAGTGCATGGAGTTCAGTGTAAAAAGCGGTAGCCCGGAGAAACAGCGGAGTGCCTGCATCGTTGTGGGCGTCTTTGAACCACGCCGACTCTCCCCGATCGCCGAGCAACTCGATAAAATCAGTGACGGCTATATTAGCGCCCTGCTGCGCCGTGGCGAACTGGAAGGCAAACCTGGGCAGACGCTGTTACTGCACCATGTTCCGAACGTACTGTCAGAACGTATTCTGCTGATTGGCTGCGGCAAAGAACGCGAGCTGGATGAACGTCAGTATAAGCAGGTAATTCAGAAAACAATCAATACGCTGAATGATACTGGCTCAATGGAAGCCGTCTGCTTCCTGACGGAGCTGCACGTTAAAGGGCGTAACACCTACTGGAAAGTGCGTCAGGCGGTTGAAACGGCAAAAGAGAGCCTGTACAGCTTCGATCAGCTGAAGACCAATAAAAGCGAGCCGCGTCGTCCTCTGCGTAAAATGGTCTTTAACGTGCCAACCCGTCGCGAGCTGACCAGCGGCGAACGTGCGATCCAGCACGGTCTGGCGATCGCGGCCGGCATTAAAGCGGCCAAAGATCTCGGCAACATGCCGCCTAACATCTGTAACGCGGCGTACCTGGCCTCTCAGGCGCGTCAGCTGGCCGACGCCTACAGCAAAAACGTCATTACCCGCGTCATCGGCGAACAGCAGATGAAAGAGCTGGGGATGCACTCTTACCTGGCGGTCGGTAACGGCTCGCAGAACGAATCCCTGATGTCCGTCATCGAGTACAAAGGCAATCCGTCCGAAGACGCGCGCCCGATTGTGCTCGTCGGTAAAGGCCTCACCTTCGATTCCGGCGGTATCTCCATCAAGCCTGCCGAAGGCATGGATGAGATGAAGTACGACATGTGCGGTGCGGCGGCGGTTTACGGCGTGATGCGCATGGTCGCGGAACTGCAGTTGCCTATCAACGTGATCGGCGTACTGGCGGGCTGCGAAAACATGCCTGGCGGGCGCGCCTATCGTCCGGGTGACGTTCTGACCACCATGTCCGGCCAGACCGTTGAAGTGCTGAACACCGACGCCGAAGGGCGTCTGGTGCTGTGTGACGTGCTGACCTACGTTGAGCGCTTCGAGCCGGAAGCGGTGATTGACGTCGCTACCCTCACCGGAGCCTGCGTGATTGCGCTGGGCCACCATATCACCGGCCTGATGTCGAACCACAACCCGCTGGCGCATGAGCTTATCGGTGCCTCAGAGCAGGCCGGGGACCGCGCATGGCGTCTGCCGCTGGGTGACGAGTATCAGGATCAGCTGGAGTCTAACTTTGCGGATATGGCGAACATTGGCGGACGTCCTGGCGGGGCGATCACCGCGGGCTGCTTCCTGGCACGCTTCACCCGCAAGTACAACTGGGCGCACCTGGATATCGCGGGCACCGCATGGCGCTCCGGTAAAGCCAAAGGCGCAACCGGTCGTCCAGTGGCGCTGCTGTCGCAGTTCCTGCTGAACCGCGCAGGTTTTAACGGCGACGAGTAAGTCAAAACGGCAGTAAACCGTAGGCCGGGTAAGGCGAAGCCGCCGCCCGGCTTAAGCATTTAAAGTGAGCACAAGAAGCCCCATATATGAAGAATGCAACGTTCTACCTTCTGGACAACGACACCCATCAGGATGGCCTCAGCGCCGTAGAACAGCTGGTGTGTGAAATTGCCGCAGAACGTTGGCGCGCAGGTAAACGCGTTCTGATTGCCTGTGAAGATGAACAGCAGGCGATTCGCCTGGATGAAGCGCTGTGGGCGCGCCCGCCGGAGAGTTTTGTGCCGCATAACCTGTCGGGCGAAGGCCCGCGCGGCGGTGCACCGGTTGAAATAGCCTGGCCGCAAAAGCGCAACAGCAGCGCGCGCGATATTCTGATTAGCCTGCGGATAGATTTTGCAGATTTTGCCACCGCTTTCACAGAAGTGGTAGACTTTGTCCCTTACGAAGAATCTTTGAAACAACTGGCGCGCGAACGCTATAAAGCGTACCGCCTGGCTGGTTTTAACCTGAATACGGCAACCTGGAAATAATGGAAAAGACATATAACCCACGCGATATCGAACAGCCGCTTTACGAGCACTGGGAACAGCAGGGCTATTTCAAGCCTAACGGCGACGAAAGCAAAGAGTCCTTCTGCATCATGATCCCGCCGCCGAACGTCACCGGCAGTTTGCATATGGGTCATGCTTTCCAGCAGACCATCATGGACACCATGATCCGCTACCAGCGCATGCAGGGTAAAAACACCCTGTGGCAGGCGGGGACTGACCACGCGGGTATCGCGACCCAGATGGTGGTTGAGCGTAAAATTGCCGCTGAAGAAGGAAAAACCCGCCACGACTACGGTCGCGACGCGTTCATCGACAAAATCTGGCAGTGGAAGGCGGAATCCGGCGGCACAATTACCCGTCAGATGCGCCGTCTCGGCAACTCCGTGGACTGGGAGCGCGAGCGCTTCACCATGGACGAAGGCCTATCCAACGCCGTTAAAGAAGTCTTCGTCCGTCTGTACAAAGAAGACCTGATTTACCGCGGCAAACGCCTGGTAAACTGGGATCCAAAACTGCGCACCGCCATCTCTGACCTGGAAGTGGAAAACCGCGAGTCTAAAGGCTCCATGTGGCACATCCGCTATCCGCTGGCCGATGGCGCAAAAACCGCCGACGGTAAAGATTACCTGGTGGTTGCAACGACCCGTCCGGAAACCCTGCTGGGCGATACCGGCGTGGCCGTTAACCCGGAAGATCCGCGTTATAAAGATCTGATCGGCAAATTCGTGGTGCTGCCGCTGGTAAACCGCCGTATTCCGATTGTGGGCGACGAACACGCCGACATGGAAAAAGGCACCGGCTGCGTAAAAATCACCCCTGCACACGATTTCAACGACTATGAAGTCGGCCGTCGTCACGCCCTGCCGATGATCAACATTCTGACCTTCGACGGTGATATCCGCGAAAGCGCAGAAGTGTACGACACCAAAGGCAACGAATCCGACGTTTACTCCAGCGACATCCCGGCAGAGTTCCAGAAGCTGGAACGCTTTGCCGCGCGTAAAGCCATCGTGGCAGCCGTTGACGCGCTCGGCCTGCTGGAAGAGATCAAACCTCACGATCTGACCGTGCCGTACGGCGACCGTGGCGGCGTGGTTATCGAGCCAATGCTGACCGACCAGTGGTACGTGCGTGCCGACGTGCTGGCGAAACCGGCTGTCGAAGCGGTTGAAAATGGCAGCATTCAGTTCGTGCCGAAGCAGTACGAAAACATGTACTTCTCCTGGATGCGCGACATTCAGGACTGGTGTATCTCCCGTCAGCTGTGGTGGGGTCACCGTATTCCGGCGTGGTACGACAACGAAGGCAACGTTTACGTTGGCCGTAGCGAAGACGAAGTGCGTCAGGAACACAACCTGAGCGCGGACGTTGCGCTGCGTCAGGACGAAGACGTGCTGGACACCTGGTTCTCCTCCGCGCTGTGGACCTTCTCCACCCTCGGCTGGCCAGAAAACACCGACGCGCTGCGTCAGTTCCACCCAACCAGCGTGATGGTGTCCGGCTTCGACATTATCTTCTTCTGGATTGCCCGCATGATCATGATGACCATGCACTTCATCAAAGACGAAAACGGCAAGCCGCAGGTTCCGTTCCATACCGTCTACATGACCGGTCTGATCCGCGACGACGAAGGCCAGAAGATGTCCAAGTCCAAAGGGAACGTGATTGACCCGCTGGATATGGTTGACGGTATCTCTCTGGAAGATCTGCTGGAAAAACGTACCGGCAACATGATGCAGCCGCAGCTGGCTGAGAAAATCCGCAAGCGTACCGAGAAGCAGTTCCCGAACGGGATCGAGTCTCACGGTACCGACGCCCTGCGCTTCACCCTGGCGGCACTGGCCTCAACCGGTCGTGACATCAACTGGGACATGAAGCGTCTGGAAGGTTACCGTAACTTCTGTAACAAGCTGTGGAACGCCAGCCGCTTCGTGCTGATGAATACCGAAGATCAGGATTGCGGCTTCAACGGCGGCGAGATGACGCTGTCTCTGGCAGACCGCTGGATCCTGGCGGAATTCAACCAGACGGTGAAAGCGTTCCGCGAGGCGCTGGACAGCTACCGCTTCGATATCGCGGCGGGCATCCTGTATGAATTCACCTGGAACCAGTTCTGCGACTGGTATCTGGAGCTGGCGAAGCCGGTGATGAACGGCGGCACTGAGGCGGAGCTGCGCGGCACGCGCAATACGCTGATTACCGTTCTGGAAGGTCTGCTGCGCCTGGCGCATCCGGTCATTCCATTCATCACCGAAACCATCTGGCAGCGCGTGAAGGTGATTGCAGGCATCAACGCCGATACCATCATGCTGCAGCCGTTCCCGGAATTCGATGCGGCCAAGGTTGATGAAGCGGCGTCCGCGGATACCGAGTGGCTGAAACAGGCGATCGTTGCGGTACGTAACATCCGCGCTGAAATGAACATCGCCCCTGGCAAACCGCTGGAGCTGCTGCTGCGTGGCTGCAGCGAGGCTGCCGTTCGTCGCGTCACCGAGAACAACACCTTCCTGAAAACCATGGCGCGTCTGGAAAGCATCACCGTGCTGCCTGCGGATGACAAAGGTCCGGTTTCCGTGACAAAAATCATCGACGGCGCCGAGCTGCTGATCCCAATGGCGGGCCTGATCGACAAAGACGCCGAGCTGGCTCGTCTGGCGAAAGAAGTGGCAAAAGTCGACGTGGAAATTGGCAAAATCGAAAGCAAGCTGGCGAACGAAGGCTTTGTCGCCCGCGCGCCGGAAGCGGTCATCGCGAAAGAGCGCGAGCGTCTGGTTGCCTTCGCCGATGCGAAGACCAAGCTGATCGAGCAGCAGGCGGTTATCGCAGCCCTGTAATGCTTTTACCCCTTACGCTTCAGGGCGTAAGGGGTATCCTTCCTGAAAACTCCTCGCTTGCACTCCCCTTTCTGCGGTGCTATTAACAGCAGTTATGTGTCAATTTTTGTAATGAGTAATGCTATGAGCGTGATTACCCCCGTCGCGACGACGATGCGCCGGATCGCTGAGCAGGATAACCCGGCAATCGCCGCCGTTATCCGCACCGTTTCTGCCGAATATGGCCTGACGGCTGACAAAGGCTACACGGTTGCCGACCCGAACCTGGACGAGCTTTACCAGCTCTACAGCCAGCCAGGGCATGCCTACTGGGTAATCGAGCTGAACGGTCAGGTTGTGGGCGGCGGCGGCGTGGCGCCCCTCAGCTGCAGCGAGCCGGATATCTGTGAGCTGCAGAAAATGTATTTTCTGCCAACGGCGCGCGGGCAAGGGCTGGCGAAAAAGCTGGCGCTGATGGCGCTGGACCACGCGCGCAAGCAGGGTTTTACCCGCTGCTACCTGGAAACCACCGCTTTCCTCAAAGAGGCCATCGGCCTGTATGAACATCTGGGCTTTGAGCATATCGATGCGCCGCTGGGCTGTACCGGCCACGTTGATTGCGAAGTCAGGATGCTGAAAAGTCTGTAAGTTTCGTTCCTGCCCTGTTCTGTTAAGCGGCTGTAAACTGAATGCTCTACACTCTCAGTTCACACCACAACGGGGGAAACACGATGTCGAAGATAAAAAGCTACGCCGCACCGCAGGCGGGTGCAGAACTTGAGCTGTACGAGTACGATGCGGGCGAACTAAAAGCAGAAGACGTCGAAGTACAGGTTGATTACTGCGGGATCTGCCACTCGGATCTCTCGATGATCGACAACGAATGGGGCTTCTCGAGCTATCCGCTGGTTGCCGGGCACGAAGTCATTGGCCGCGTCGTGGCGCTCGGTAGTGCCGCACAGGACAAAGGGCTGAAGGTAGGCCAACGCGTGGGCATTGGCTGGACGGCACGCAGCTGTGGTCACTGCGACGCCTGTATCAGCGGGAATCAGATCAACTGCCTCGAAGGCGCCGTTCCCACCATTCTGAACAAAGGCGGTTTTGCCGACAAACTGCGCGCCGACTGGCAATGGGTGATCCCGCTGCCGGACAGCATTGATATCGAATCCGCAGGTCCGCTGCTGTGCGGCGGTATCACCGTCTTCAAACCTCTGCTGATGCACCACATCACCGCCACCAGCCGCGTGGGCGTCATCGGTATTGGCGGCCTGGGGCATATCGCCATCAAGCTGCTGCACGCGATGGGCTGTGAAGTCACGGCGTTCAGCTCCAACCCGGCGAAAGAGAAAGAAGTGCTGGCGATGGGTGCGGATAAAGTGGTGAACAGCCGCGATCCTGACGCGCTGAACGCGCTGGCTGGGCAGTTTGACCTGATCATCAACACCGTTAACGTGGATCTCAACTGGCAGCCGTACTTTGAGGCGCTGGCCTACGGCGGTAACTTCCACACCGTAGGTGCCGTGATGAAGCCACTGCCGGTTCCGGCGTTTACCCTGATCGGCGGGGATCGCAGCGTGTCAGGCTCCGCGACCGGTACGCCGTTTGAGTTGCGCAAGCTGATGAAGTTTGCCGGACGCACCAAAGTGGCGCCGACCACCGAACTGTATCCGATGTCGAAAATCAACGAAGCGATCCAGCACGTGCGTGACGGCAAAGCCCGCTACCGCGTGGTGTTGAAAGCGGATTTTTGATGTGATATTGGCGGGGAATGTGCGGCCTGATTCCCTCACCCCAACCCTCTCCCACAGGGAGAAGGCGCACACACTAAAAACGGTAACGGTCGTTACCGTTTTGCATCTACCATGGCCTTAAACACCTCAGCCACCGCGACCGCACCGGGATCCATTACCCCATCCAGATTCTCTTTATTCACATACGACGAGCGCCCCGCGCCGGCTTTCGCCATTTTCGCCGTTGCTTCGGCACCGTGCTGTGCTGCCTTCGCCGCTGCATCGACATCGCCTTTCAGCAACGCCTCCAGCGCCGGCTGCAGCGCGTCGATCAGGGTACGATCGCCGAGATCTGCCCCACCGTACTGCTTCATCTGCGCCAGCCCGCTGAGCAATGCCTCGGGCAGCGGCTGACCATCGTGAAGCTTTTGCCCGGCCGCGGTGAAGAAGATCGACATCAGCACCCCGCTCGATCCGCCCATCACCGTCGCCAGCCGCTCGCCCACCAGCAACAGCAGCGTCGATACGTTATCAAGCGGGAGCTTGCGATCCTCCAGACGCTGCGCAATATCCCGCGCCCCTTGCGCAAAAGTGGAGCCGGTATCGCCGTCGCCCACTTTGGCATCCAGCGCGTTCAGTCTGTTTTCCAGCTGGAGCAGCGTTTTCGTCACCGAGGAGACATACTCGCCCACCCGCAGATTGTCCGACGGAGTGTATTCCACGCGATCGTGAATGGCGGTATGTGCCACGGTGCGCAGTGGCGCAAACGCCACGGGCTTCTGCCAGCCCAGCGTTTCGACCTCGGCGTGAATCGCCTTTTCAAAGAAGTCATTGAGCTTTAGCAGCGTGAGCGAAAAGCCCTTCATGTCCAGCGCGCTCACCAGCGGCGCGGGGCCTATCAGGTACGCGATCTCCTCTTTCAGCGCCGAATGCGCCAGCTCTTTGGTCAGCAGCGCCATCTCCAGCGCCGAGACGCCGCCAAGATTGTTAATCAATACCGCAAACCGCCCTTCTCCCGCCTGCGCGCGTAACGGCGTCACCAGCGTGTCGATAATGGCTTTACTGTTCTGCGTATCCACGACGGAAGCACCGGGCTCGCCGTGAATGCCCAGCCCCAGCTCGACATGGCCCTGCTTAATGCGCCCCTCTTCCTCGTCGCTGCCCGGCAGGTTGCACGTTTGCATCGCAACGCCCAGGCTCCAGAGGTTATCGCAGGCCTGTTGCACAATATCCCGCACCTCGCTTAGCGATTTCCCGTGCTCCGCCGCATAGCCCGCAATCTTATGCACCAGTGCCGTACCGGCAATACCGCGCGGCTGTTTGTTATCCGGCAGCGCGATATCGTCCGCCACGATCGCCATCTCCACCTTGAGTCCGTAGCGTTTGGCTTTTTCAGCCGCCAGGCCAAAGTTCAGGCGATCGCCGGTGTAGTTTTTGACGATCAGCAGACAGCCGCGATCGCCCGTGACCGCCACAATGGCGTTCAGCACCGCATCCACGCTCGGCGAGGCGAACAGATCTCCACACACTGCCGCCGTCAGCATCCCTTTGCCGACAAACCCGGCGTGCGCGGGTTCGTGGCCTGAGCCGCCGCCGGAGATCACCGCCACGCGGCTTTTGTCCCAGTCGCCGCGGGCGACGATCCTGATGGCCGGATCGATATCAAGTTTGACGAGGTTTGCGTGTGGCGCAGAAAGCAGTATGCCTTCAATGGCATCGTTGACCAGCTGTTTGCGATCGTTAAAGAAGAATCTGGACATCGTTTCTCACTATTTTTGTGAACCGTATGCAAAAGCATAGTCCGCGCTGGATAATGCGCCGCAAAGTCAGGAATTTACTCAACCAAATTGCGGTCAGGTTGCCTATACTCCACCCAGGACAAAGAGAGGAAGCGCATCATGAGTACACCATTGTTAATTGCCCGGACGCTGGAGAAAGAGCTGTATTTACTGCCTGCGATGGCGAACCGCCACGGTCTGATCACCGGAGCGACCGGGACAGGGAAAACCGTCACCCTGCAAAAGCTGGCAGAGTCGCTTTCGGAGATTGGCGTACCGGTCTTTATGGCTGACGTGAAAGGCGATTTAACGGGTGTGGCTCAGGAAGGTACGGCCTCTGAGAAACTGCTCGAACGGCTGAAGAATATTGGCATCACGGACTGGACGCCGCATAACAATCCGGTGGTGGTATGGGATATCTTTGGTGAGAAAGGCCACCCGGTGCGCGCTACCGTCTCCGATCTCGGCCCGCTGCTGCTGGCCCGTCTGCTTAACCTCAACGACGTGCAGTCCGGCGTGCTGAATATTATCTTCCGCATTGCCGACGATCAGGGGCTGCTGCTGCTTGATTTCAAAGATCTGCGCGCCATTACCCAGTACATCGGCGATAACGCCAAATCCTTCCAGAACCAGTACGGCAATATCAGCAGCGCCTCGGTGGGTGCCATTCAGCGCGGGTTACTGACGCTGGAGCAACAGGGCGCAGAGCACTTCTTCGGCGAGCCGATGCTGGATATCAAAGACTGGATGCGCACCGACAGCAGCGGCAAAGGCATCATCAACATTCTGAGCTCCGAGAAGCTCTACCAGATGCCAAAGCTCTACGCCGCCAGCCTGCTGTGGATGCTCTCAGAGCTCTACGAACAGTTACCGGAAGCGGGCGATCTGGAAAAACCGAAGCTGGTCTTCTTCTTTGACGAAGCGCACCTTCTGTTTAACGACGCGCCGCAGGTATTGCTGGATAAGATTGAACAGGTCATTCGCCTGATCCGCTCCAAAGGCGTTGGCGTCTGGTTTGTCTCGCAAAATCCGTCGGATATCCCGGATAACGTGCTCGGCCAGCTTGGTAACCGCGTGCAGCACGCCCTGCGCGCCTTTACGCCGAAGGATCAAAAAGCGGTAAAAGCCGCCGCGCAAACCATGCGCGCCAATCCTGCCTTTGATACCGAAGCGGCGATTCAGGCGTTAGGCACCGGTGAAGCGCTGATCTCGTTCCTGGATGCGAAGGGCAGCCCGTCCGTGGTGGAACGCGCCATGGTGATCGCGCCCTGCTCGCGCATGGGGCCCGTTACCGACGATGAACGTAACGGCTTGATTAACCACTCTCCGGTTTACGGAAAGTACGAAGACGAGGTTGATCGCGAGTCCGCGTTCGAGATGCTGCAAAAAGGAGTGCAGGCGACAACGGAGTCGCAGGATGCGCCTGTCGCTAAAGGGCAGTCCGTCGCCGTGGATGACGGTATTCTCGGGGGGCTCAAAGATATCCTGTTCGGCAGCACCGGGCCGCGCGGCGGCAAACGCGACGGCGTGGTACAGACCATGGCGAAAAGCGCGGCACGGCAGGTCACCAATCAGATAGTACGCGGCATGCTGGGAAGTCTGTTAGGCGGCCGTCGCCGGTAGACGGGGAACCCACGGACGACCAAGCGCTGAGCCCTGTACGCCGTTCTCCTGCAGATAGCGGTCGATTTCCACCATCCCCGTCCAGCGGTTCTCACACCATAGCGGTGCCAGAAGCGTTGGACGGCGGGCGCTGGCCGAGATGCGGTGGTAGACAATTTCCGGCGGGGTGTGGCGAATCATCTCCCCCGCCGTCACCGTATAGTCCTCAAGCTCAATACCGCTTAACCGCCCGGCTTCCCAGGCTTTCGCCATAATGCTTCCCGTAACAATATGCAGCGGGTGCAGCTTAATGCCGTCCACGCCGGTCTCAACCACCTTTTCCAGCGTCTCCAGGCCGTGCTGCTGCCCTTCACCCGGCAAGCCGACAATCAGATGCGAGCAGACCTTCAGCCCGCGCTCGCGGGCCAGGCGCGTGGTACGCTGGTAGCAGGCGAAATCATGGCCACGGTTAATACGGTGCAGGGTTTTGTCATGCGCGGTCTGCAAGCCCAGCTCCAGCCAGATCTCGTAGCCTTGTTCTTTGTACTCGCCGAGCAGGTCCAGCACCGCGTCCGGTACGCAGTCCGGGCGCGTGCCCACGCACAGCCCAACGATGTTAGCCTGGCTGACGGCCTGCTGATACATAGAGCGCAGCACCTGCACCTCCGCCCACGTGCTGGTGTAGGCCTGAAAATAGGCCAGATACTGCTTCGCGCGGTTCACCAGGCTGGCCTGATGGACAAGCTGTTCAGCGATAGAGTGATGCTGCTGGGCTTCGTCAGCAAAGGACGCAACGTTACAGAAGGTGCAGCCGCCGCGCCCGATGGTGCCATCGCGATTCGGGCAGCTAAACCCGCCGTGCAGCGTCAGCTTATGAACCTTTTGTCCGTATCGCTGCAAAAGATCCCCACCAAACATATTGACTAATTTCTGTAACTGCATAATCTGATAGACCGTCCCGGAGAAAGGGGACAAGCCTGCCACTTTTAGCCTCTGTCGGCGATGACCTGGATCAATCGCCCCGGACGGCCTTTATCTATATGAATAAATAATCAGGATTACTGCAATTTCATTCACGCCATTCGTAATTACTTTTCCTTATGTTCTGATTGTTTTTTTCATTTATAGCGCCACCACTGAAAAACAGTGGGTTTATGCGGGTTTGCAACCAATGCCAGATTATTATTCTGCTATAAAACTGCTATTCAGCACGCTACATTGATAATACCGCTTTCATATAGTGAGTCAGATCACACTCCGCTGTGCTCTTCCAGGGCTTTCAATCAATGTAAAATTAGTTAAATACCCTTAAATACAATCACATAAACTCTCTTTAGCACATTTTTGTATAAATAAGATTGCCATTTGACCTGTGTACCAATTCCCGATAAGTTGGAAATCCGCTGGAAGCTTTCTGGATGAGCGGCCTGCTCATCATATTTATGCAGTAATTGAGATTCCCTCTGAAGCAAGTCCTCAAACTTGTTTACCTGCGCGAAAGGATGAAAAAGAGGGCGAATGCGAGGTCCGCGTATGAAACGCAAACCCCGTCGCCATGCTCTTTCTGTGCCTGTGCGCCACGGTAAAGTTCAGTGGGAAGCCCGACGAGCCTGGGGAGGTTCACTGATATGTTGTACGATAAATCCCTTGAGAAGGATAACTGTGGTTTCGGCCTGATCGCCCACATAGAAGGCGAACCTAGCCACAAGGTAGTGCGTACTGCTATTCACGCACTGGCCCGAATGCAGCACCGTGGCGCTATTCTTGCCGATGGTAAAACCGGGGACGGTTGCGGCCTGCTGCTGCAAAAACCGGATCGTTTCTTCCGTATCGTGGCGGAAGAGCGCGGCTGGCGTTTAGCCAAAAACTACGCTGTCGGCATGCTGTTCCTGAATCAGGATCCTGAAAAGGCTGCCGCCTCACGCCGCATCGTCGAAGAAGAACTTCAGCGTGAAACCCTGTCGATTGTCGGCTGGCGCAATGTGCCAACCAACGAAGGGGTGCTCGGTGAAATCGCCCTCTCCTCGCTGCCTCGTATTGAACAGATTTTCGTCAACGCGCCTGCGGGCTGGCGTCCGCGTGATATGGAACGCCGTCTGTTTATTGCCCGTCGCCGCATTGAAAAACGTCTTCAGGACGATAAAGAGTTCTACGTCTGTAGCCTCTCTAACCTGGTGAACATCTATAAGGGTCTGTGTATGCCGGCTGACCTGCCGCGCTTCTACCTGGACCTGGCGGACCTGCGTCTGGAATCGGCCATTTGCCTGTTCCACCAGCGCTTCTCCACCAACACCGTTCCACGCTGGCCGCTGGCTCAGCCGTTCCGCTACCTGGCGCACAACGGCGAGATCAACACCATCACCGGTAACCGCCAGTGGGCCCGCGCCCGTACCTATAAGTTCCAGACGCCGCTGATCCCTGACCTGCACGATGCCGCGCCGTTCGTGAACGAAACCGGCTCTGACTCCAGCTCAATGGATAACATGCTGGAACTGCTGCTGGCAGGCGGGATGGACATCGTGCGCGCCATGCGTCTGCTCGTGCCACCGGCCTGGCAGAACAACCCGGATATGGACCCTGAGCTGCGCGCGTTCTTCGACTTTAACTCCATGCACATGGAGCCGTGGGACGGCCCGGCGGGCATCGTCATGTCCGACGGCCGCTTCGCCGCCTGTAACCTGGACCGTAACGGTCTGCGTCCGGCGCGCTACGTCATCACCAAAGACAAGCTCATCACCTGCGCCTCTGAAGTGGGTATCTGGGATTACCAGCCTGACGAAGTGGTCGAGAAGGGCCGCGTCGGTCCGGGCGAGCTGATGGTGATCGACACCCGCGGCGGGCGCATTCTGCACTCAGCCGAAACCGATCACGATCTGAAAAGCCGCCATCCGTACAAAGAGTGGATGGAAAAGAACGTGCGTCGACTCGTGCCGTTCGAAGATTTATCGGATGAAGAAGTGGGCCGCCGCGAACTGGACGACGATACGCTTGCAAGCTTCCAGAAACAGTTTAATTACAGCGCGGAAGAGCTGGATTCCGTTATTCGCGTGCTCGGTGAAAACGGCCAGGAAGCGGTCGGCTCCATGGGGGACGATACCCCGTTTGCCGTGCTCTCCAGCCAGCCGCGCATCATTTACGATTACTTCCGCCAGCAGTTCGCGCAGGTGACCAACCCGCCGATCGACCCGCTGCGCGAAGCGCACGTGATGTCGCTGGCCACCAGTATCGGTCGCGAGATGAACGTCTTCTGCGAGGCCGAAGGCCAGGCGCACCGTCTGACCTTTAAATCGCCGATCCTGCTGTACTCCGATTTCAAACAGCTCACCACCATGAAAGAGGAGCACTACCGCGCCGACACGCTCGATATTACCTTCGACGTGACCGAAGCGAGCCTCGAAGAGACGGTGAATGCGCTGTGTGACAAAGCCGAACAGATGGTGCGTAACGGTACCGTTCTGCTGGTGCTGTCCGACCGTAATATCGCGAAAAACCGTCTGCCGGTACCTGCCCCGATGGCGGTTGGCGCTATCCAGACGCGTCTGGTCGACAAGAGCCTGCGCTGCGATGCCAACATCATTGTGGAAACCGCCAGCGCCCGCGACCCGCACCACTTTGCCGTGCTGTTAGGCTTTGGCGCGACGGCGATCTACCCGTACCTGGCCTACGAAACGCTGGCCCGTCTGGTGGATACCCGCGCGATCGACAAAGATTACCGCGCGGTGATGCTGAACTACCGTAACGGCATCAACAAAGGCCTGTACAAGATCATGTCCAAAATGGGCATCTCGACCATTGCCTCCTACCGCTGTTCGAAGCTGTTTGAAGCGGTCGGCCTGCATGACGAGGTCGCAAACCTCTGCTTCCAGGGCGTTGTCAGCCGCATCGGCGGCGCCGGTTTTGCTGACTTCCAGCAGGATCTGGTAAACCTGTCCAAACGCGCCTGGCTGGCACGTAAGCCGCTGGATCAGGGCGGTCTGCTGAAATACGTTCACGGCGGCGAGTATCATGCCTACAACCCTGACGTGGTGCGCACGCTGCAGCAGGCGGTTCAGAGCGGTGAATACAGCGATTACCAGCAGTACGCTGAGCTGGTAAACAACCGCCCGGCGGCAACGCTGCGCGACCTCATTGCCCTGAACCCGGGTGATGAAGCGGTCAGCATTGACGAGGTTGAGCCTGCATCCGAGCTGTTCAAACGCTTCGATACCGCGGCGATGTCCATCGGTGCGCTGAGCCCGGAAGCCCACGAAGCGCTGGCGGAAGCCATGAACAGCATCGGCGGCAACTCCAACTCCGGCGAAGGCGGTGAAGACCCGGCGCGTTACGGCACCAACAAAGTGTCCCGTATCAAGCAGGTGGCATCCGGTCGCTTTGGCGTGACGCCTGCGTACCTGGTCAACGCCGACGTGATCCAGATTAAAGTCGCTCAGGGTGCTAAACCGGGCGAAGGCGGCCAGCTGCCGGGTGATAAAGTTACCCCGTACATCGCCAAACTGCGCTATTCCGTGCCGGGCGTGACGCTGATCTCCCCGCCGCCGCACCACGATATCTACTCTATCGAGGACTTAGCGCAGCTGATTTTCGACCTGAAGCAGGTCAACCCGAAGGCGATGATCTCCGTGAAGCTGGTTTCCGAACCGGGCGTCGGTACCATCGCTACCGGCGTGGCGAAAGCCTATGCTGACCTGATCACCATCGCCGGCTACGACGGCGGTACCGGCGCAAGCCCGCTCTCCTCCGTGAAATACGCGGGCTGCCCGTGGGAGCTTGGCCTGGTGGAAACCCAGCAGGCGCTGGTGGCTAACGGCCTGCGTCACAAGATCCGCCTGCAGGTGGACGGCGGCCTGAAAACCGGTCTCGACATCATTAAAGCGGCGATCCTCGGCGCGGAAAGCTTCGGCTTCGGTACCGGCCCAATGGTTGCGCTCGGCTGTAAATACCTGCGTATTTGCCACCTGAACAACTGCGCAACCGGTGTTGCTACCCAGGACGAGAAGCTGCGTAAGAACCACTATCACGGTCTGCCGTTCAAAGTGACCAACTACTTTGACTTCATCGCCCGCGAAACCCGCGAGCTGATGGCGCAACTGGGCGTGAAGCGCCTGGTGGACCTGATTGGCCGCACTGACCTGCTGAAAGAGCTGGAAGGCTTCACGGCGAAGCAGCAGAAGCTTGAGCTGTCTAAGCTGCTGGAAACCGCGCAGCCGCACCCTGGCAAAGCGGTCTACTGCACCGAGAACAACCCGCCGTTCGATAACGGCGTGTTGAACGCACAGCTGTTGCAGCAGGCGAAACCGTACGTGGACGACAAGCAGAGCAAAACGTTCTGGTTTGATATCCGCAACACCGACCGCTCCGTGGGGGCCTCCCTCTCCGGTTATATCGCGCAGACGCACGGTGACCAGGGGCTGGCAGCGGATCCGATTACCGCGCACTTCAGCGGTACCGCGGGTCAGAGCTTCGGCGTATGGAACGCAGGCGGCGTTGAGCTGTATCTGACCGGTGATGCCAACGACTACGTCGGTAAAGGCATGGCGGGCGGTCTGCTGGCGGTGCGTCCTCCGGTTGGCTCAGCCTTCCGCAGTCATGAAGCCAGCATCATCGGTAATACCTGCCTGTACGGCGCGACCGGCGGTCGTTTGTTTGCAGCAGGCCGTGCGGGCGAGCGTTTTGCGGTGCGTAACTCCGGTGCTATCACCGTGGTGGAAGGCATTGGCGATAACGGTTGTGAATACATGACGGGCGGGATTGTTTGCGTTCTGGGTAAAACCGGCGTGAACTTCGGCGCGGGCATGACGGGCGGTTTTGCGTACGTCCTGGATGAAGACGGTGAGTTCCGCAAACGCGTGAACCCGGAGCTGGTAGAAGTGCTGGACGTTGATACGCTGGCTATCCATGAAGAACACCTGCGCGGTTTGATTACCGAACACGTGCAGCATACCGGTTCTTCGCGCGGCGAAGAGATCCTGGCGAACTGGCCGGCGTTCTCTGCGAAATTCGCGCTGGTTAAGCCGAAGTCCAGCGATGTTAAAGCCCTGTTGGGTCACCGTAGTCGTAGCGCAGCAGAGCTGCGCGTGCAGGCGCAGTAAGGAATTCAGATGAGCCAGAACGTATACCAGTTTATCGACCTGCAGCGTGTTGATCCGCCAAAGAAACCGCTGAAGATCCGCAAAATTGAATTTGTTGAAATCTACGAGCCGTTTTCAGAAGGCCAGGCCAAAGCGCAGGCAGACCGCTGCCTGTCCTGCGGTAACCCTTACTGCGAATGGAAATGTCCGGTACACAACTACATCCCTAACTGGCTGAAGCTGGCCAACGAAGGGCGTATTTTTGAAGCCGCCGAGCTGTCTCACCAGACCAACACCCTGCCGGAAGTGTGCGGCCGCGTGTGTCCTCAGGACCGTCTGTGCGAAGGCTCCTGTACGCTGAACGACGAGTTCGGCGCGGTGACCATCGGCAACATTGAGCGCTATATCAATGATAAAGCGTTCGAGATGGGCTGGCGTCCGGATATGACCGGCGTGAAGCAAACCGACAAGCGTGTGGCAATCATCGGCGCGGGCCCGGCGGGCCTGGCCTGTGCGGACGTGCTGACCCGCAACGGCGTGAAGGCGGTAGTCTTTGACCGCCATCCGGAGATCGGCGGCCTGCTGACCTTCGGTATCCCGGCCTTCAAGCTGGAAAAAGAGGTCATGACCCGTCGCCGTGAAATCTTCACCGGTATGGGCATTGAGTTCAAACTGAACGTGGAAGTGGGCCGCGACGTGCAGCTCGACGACCTGCTGAAGGATTACGACGCCGTATTCCTCGGCGTGGGCACCTATCAGTCCATGCGCGGCGGTCTGGAAAACGAAGACGCGCCGGGCGTGTACGACGCGCTGCCGTTCCTGATTGCCAACACCAGGCAGATCATGGGCTACGGCGAAACCGCCGATGAGCCGTTCGTCAGCATGGAAGGCAAACGCGTGGTGGTGCTGGGCGGCGGTGATACCGCGATGGACTGCGTGCGTACCTCCATTCGTCAGAATGCGGCACACGTGATCTGCGCCTACCGTCGTGACGAAGAGAACATGCCGGGCTCTAAACGCGAAGTGAAAAACGCGCGTGAAGAGGGCGTGGAGTTCCAGTTCAACATCCAGCCTCTGGGTATTGAAGTGAATGCCAACGGTAAAGTGAGCGGCGTGAAGATGGCGCGCACTGAGATGGGCGCACCGGATGCGAAAGGCCGTCGTCGCGCCGAGATCGTCGCCGGTTCTGAGCACGTGATCCCGGCCGATGCCGTGGTGATGGCGTTCGGTTTCCGTCCTCACAGCATGGAATGGCTGGCGAAGCACAGCGTTGAGCTGGATTCGCAGGGCCGCGTGATTGCGCCAGAAGGCAGCGACAACGCATTCCAGACCAGCAACCCGAAAATCTTCGCCGGTGGTGATATCGTTCGCGGTTCTGACCTGGTGGTAACGGCGATTGCCGAAGGCCGTAAGGCGGCTGACGGGATCCTGAACTACCTGGAAGTGTAAAAAAAAAACAGGCCCGCTTGGGCCTGTTTTTATTTCACGACGCGAAGAGCCGGACGACCACCGCGCGGAGGCGGATCGTCATCAGGATCATTGTCGTCGTGATGATCGGGTTTATCGCCATCGATAAGTGACATCACCGTGTCGCTTTCGCGCTCGTCGGATGCGTTGTCATCATTCAGGCTGGCAACATCTTCATCATACGCCGCTTCCGGCTCGAACATGGTACCCGCACCGTTTTCACGCGCGTAGATAGCCAGCACGGCTGCCAGCGGCACGGAAACCTGACGCGGCACGCCGCCGAAACGCGCGTTGAAGCGCACTTCATCGTTTGCCAGCTCCAGGTTACCCACCGCACGCGGCGCAATGTTCAGTACGATTTGTCCGTCACGCGCGTATTCCATTGGAACCAGCACGCCCGGCAACGTCACATCCACAACCAGGTGCGGCGTGAGCTGGTTATCCAGCAGCCATTCATAGAAGGCGCGCAGCAGATACGGACGGCGTGGGGTAAGTTGTGACATTTCCACAGTCATTAGCCTCGGCCGAGACGCATTTCACGTTCCGGTTCAGTTAAAGATGCCAGGAAAGAGTCGCGTTCAAATACGCGAGTCATATAGCCCTTCAGCTCTTTCGCGCCAGGACCGCTGAACTCTACGCCCAGGGTTGGCAGACGCCACAGCAGCGGTGCCAGGTAGCAATCCACCAGGCTGAACTCATCGCTCAGGAAGAACGGTTTCTGACCAAACACAGGGGCGATTGCCAGCAGCTCTTCACGCAGTTGCTTACGTGCAGCGTCAGCTTCAGAAGCGGAACCGCTGGTAATCACGTTCATCAGCGAGTACCAGTCTTTTTCGATACGCTGCATGTACAGGCGGCTTTCACCACGCGCGACAGGGTAAACAGGCATCAGTGGCGGATGCGGGAAACGCTCATCCAGATATTCCATAATGATACGGGATTCCCACAGGGTCAGCTCGCGATCCACCAGCGTCGGTACGCTTTGGCTCGGGTTGAGATCGATCAGATCCTGAGGCGGGTTATCCTTTTCCACATGCTCGATCTCAAAACTGACACCCTTCTCGGCCAGCACGATACGAACCTGATGGCTATAAATGTCAGTAGGACCAGAAAACAGCGTCATTACCGAACGTTTGTTGGCAGCGACAGCCATGAAAACCTCCAGGTATATTCAGAATTTTTACTGCTACCAGCCCAACAGGGGCCAGCCAGATGTTGTATCGCCCATCCCAGAGAAAACACATTGTTCAAGAAACGAACAAAAATCGAGTATTCACCGATATTTGGGCAGAAAATTGGATGATAGTTTACCAGATTTTGATGGCTTTGTGGTGAGGGGATTCTGGAAATGTGGAAAAAGAGAAGATATATGCATGGATATTGTGGATAACCTGCGCATTATCCATAAAAAACCCGCCGAAGCGGGTTTTTCGCCAATCGTTCTGCGTAAGCAGAATGGATTAACGTTTGGAGAACTGTGGACGACGACGTGCTTTACGCAGACCCACTTTCTTACGTTCAACCTGACGCGCGTCACGAGTAACGAAGCCAGCTTTACGCAGTTCAGAACGCAGGGATTCGTCGTACTCCATCAGAGCGCGGGTGATACCGTGACGGATCGCACCTGCCTGACCGGAGATACCACCACCTTTAACGGTGATGTACAGATCCAGTTTTTCTACCATGTCAACCAGTTCCAGCGGCTGGCGAACTACCATGCGGGCAGTTTCGCGACCGAAGTATTGTTCCAGAGAACGCTGGTTGATTACGATTTTACCACTGCCCGGTTTGATGAAAACGCGAGCTGCGGAACTTTTGCGGCGACCAGTGCCGTAGTATTGATTTTCAGCCATTGCCTATAATCCCGATTAGATGTCAAGAACTTGCGGTTGCTGTGCCGCGTGGTTGTGCTCGTTGCCTGCGTAAACTTTCAGTTTACGGAACATAGCACGACCCAGCGGGCCTTTTGGCAGCATGCCTTTAACCGCGATTTCAATCACACGCTCAGGACGGCGGGCAATCATCTCTTCAAAGGTCGCTTCTTTGATACCACCGATGTGGCCGGTGTGGTGGTAGTACATTTTGTCAGTACGCTTGTTGCCGGTTACAGCAACTTTATCAGCGTTCAGAACGATGATGTAATCACCGGTATCAACGTGCGGAGTGTATTCCGCTTTATGCTTACCGCGCAGGCGACGAGCCAGTTCAGTAGCCAGACGGCCCAGAGTTTTACCGGTCGCGTCAACAACATACCAGTCGCGCTGTACGGTTTCTGGTTTAGCTGTAAAAGTTTTCATTAAAAGCTTACCCAAATAATAAGTTACACGTTGGTGAACACCCAAACGTTTAGTCAGTTGAGGTTCACACGACAAAGTCCGGCAAACCTACCCCTTCGAATAGCACATGCCGACACATAGAAAGTTTCGGGAAAAAAACCTTCTCGTAACGTGGGGTCGCAAGATTATAGAGAAGTTGAGGTCAAAGATCGACCCTTAAATGTGATTTGGAATGGGTTTTTCGGGGGTGTGGAAAATGCCGGGTGGCGGCTGCGCCTTACCCGGCCTACAAGGTTCCCTTCTCAGGGAGAGGGTGGCATTTATGGCATATGCTCCAGCTTCAGGTATTCCTCACTCTGCATCTCCTGCAGGCGCGACAGGCAGCGCTGGAACTCAAATTTCAGCCGCTCGCCCTGGTAAATCTCATATAAAGGTACATCGGCGCTGACCACCAGCTTGACGTGGCGCTCATAAAACTCGTCCACCAGCGCAATAAAGCGCCGTGCTTCGCTCTCCATCAGCCGCGTCATCACCGGTACATCCAGCACCATCACGGTGTGGAACAGACGCGAAAGCGCAATGTAGTCGTGCTGGCTGCGGGCATCCACGCAGAGCGTCGTAAAGGAGACCGCCAGCGTTTGGTTTTCGACGCCGAGTGTGGGCAGCGGGCGATGGTTAATCTCGAGTTCTGGGGCGTGCTCGCGTTTTGCTCCCGCCAGCGCCAGCCAGAGTGTATCCATCTCGCGGGTGGTATCGGCATTTAACGGCGAAAGCCACAGGTGCGCCTGGGTCAGCGTGCGCAGACGATAATCGACACCGGCATCGACGTTCATGATATCGCAGTGCTGCTTGATGGCATCGATGGCGGGCAGGAAGCGTGCCCGCTGCAGGCCGTTACGATAGAGTTCATCCGGCGGGATATTCGACGTGGCCACCAGCGTGATCCCGCGGGCAAATAGCGCCTTCATCAGGCCGCCTAACAGCATGGCATCGGTGATGTCAGACACAAAAAACTCGTCGAAGCAGAGCACGTCCGTTTCCGCCTTGAACCTGTCGGCCACATTCTCCAGCGGATCGCTTTTGCCCTGCAGTGCGGTCAGCTCTTCATGCACCCGCAGCATAAAACGATGGAAGTGCAGACGCTGTTTACGTGCGCCAGGCAGGCTTAGATAAAACAGGTCCATCAGCCAGGTTTTTCCGCGACCGACCCCGCCCCACATATATAAACCGCGCACCGGCGCGTGAGCCTGTGGCGCTTTTTTACCGAGCAACCGCCCAAACGCCGCCTTTAGCCCACCGTTCTGTTCGACTTCAGCGGGTTTTGCCGTGAGCTCCTGATAAATCATCTCCAGACGATTTACCGCCTCACGCTGAACGTCATCAGGCTGATGAGTGCCCTCATTAAGGGCCTGTTGATATCGCAATGCAGGGGACAGGTTTTGCATAATCTTATTGTTATTCCTTCAATTAACGCTCACCAGCAGAGGTGACTGATGAAAAAAAGGCCGTTCTACACTACGCGATGATACGTCAGGATTCCACTTCTGCGGAAATAGCGGTTATAGTGGCATTATCAGGCACAGGCAGGAGCCGAGCCAACACCCTACGGAACAACAAGACAACGGGAGAAGTTCATGACCTGGGAATATGCGCTAATCGGTTTAGTCGTCGGCATCGTGATCGGTGCTGTGGCCATGCGTTTCGGTAACCGCAAATTGCGTCAGCAGCAGTCACTGCAGTACGAACTGGAAAAGAACAAAGCCGAGCTGGAAGAGTATCGCGAAGAGCTGGTCAGCCACTTTGCCCGTAGCGCCGAGCTGCTGGACAACATGGCGACCGACTACCGCCAGCTGTATCAGCATATGGCGAAAAGCTCCAGCAGCCTGCTGCCGGAAATGACCGCGGAGACTAATCCGTTCCGCAACCGTCTGGCTGACTCTGAAGCCGGTAACGATCAGGCGCCCGTTCAGATGCCTCGCGACTATTCCGATGGCGCGTCCGGCCTGCTGCGCGGCGGTGTAAAACGCGATTAATCGCACAACCTGAATTTATTTTACGGGCGCAGCAATTGCGCCCGTCCTTTCCTGATGACCCCAGCTATCATTTAGTTAAACACCTCATTGTTCAGCGGTTTAAAATTCAATAACATCAACGTGTTTTTAGGGCCGTTTTTCCTTTATTCCAGGTTACGAGAGTCAACATCGATGAAGAAAAAAAACCAGCTGTTGAGCGCTATCGCGTTAAGTGTCGGGTTATCTCTCTCGGCGTCCGTCCCTGTATTTGCCGCCATTCCTTCCCAGGTACCTGGCCAGGCGGCCATTCCAAGCCTCGCGCCTATGCTGGAAAAAGTGTTGCCGGCGGTCGTCAGCGTTCAGGTTGAGGGCACCGCAGTACAAAGCCAACGCGTCCCTGAAGAACTGAAAAAATATTTTGGCGATGAGTCTCCCGACCAGCAGGCTCAGCCTTTTGAAGGCCTGGGTTCTGGCGTCATTATTGATGCGGCAAAAGGCTATATCCTGACCAACAACCACGTCATCAGCCAGGCCGATAAAATCAGCGTCCAGCTGAACGATGGCCGTGAATTTGATGCCAAACTGATCGGCGGCGATGACCAGAGCGACATCGCGCTGCTGCAGGTGCAAAACCCAAGCAACCTGACCCAGATTGCCATCGCGGATTCCGACAAACTGCGCGTCGGCGATTTTGCCGTCGCCGTAGGCAACCCCTTTGGCTTAGGGCAGACCGCCACCTCCGGGATCGTCTCGGCGCTCGGGCGCAGCGGCCTCAATCTGGAAGGGCTGGAAAACTTTATCCAGACCGATGCCTCAATCAACCGGGGTAACTCCGGCGGAGCGTTGCTCAACCTTAACGGCGAGCTGATTGGGATTAACACGGCGATTCTGGCCCCGGGCGGCGGCAGCATCGGGATCGGTTTTGCTATCCCCAGCAATATGGCCAAAACCCTGGCGCAGCAGCTGATCCAGTTCGGTGAAATCAAACGCGGGCTGCTGGGTATTAAAGGTATGGAGATGAGCGCGGATATCGCAAAAGCGTTCAATATCAACGTACAGCGCGGGGCGTTTGTCAGTGAAGTGCTGCCAAACTCCGGCTCGGCAAAAGCGGGCGTGAAATCGGGGGATGTGATCGTCAGCCTGAACGACAAACCGCTGAACAGCTTTGCAGAACTGCGCTCACGGATTGCCACGACGGAACCTGGCGCCAAAGTGAAGCTGGGCCTGATACGTGACGGTAAGCCGCTTGACGTTGAAGTGACGCTGGATAAGAGCACGTCATCCTCGGCCAGCGCGGAGCTTATCGCCCCGGCGCTGCAAGGGGCTACGTTGAGCGATGGGCAGCTGAAGGACGGTACGAAAGGCATTAGCATCGACACCGTCGAGAAGAGCAGCCCTGCCGCACAGGCCGGATTGCATCAGGATGACGTGATTATCGGTGTAAACCGCAACCGCGTGCAGTCTATTGCCGAACTGCGCAAGGTGCTGGAAAGCAAACCAGCGGTTATTGCCCTGCAGGTCATGCGTGGCAATGAGTCCATCTATATTCTGTTGCGCTAAGCATTTGCGACCCGGACATCACCGCTGCGTGTGATGTCCGGATAACTCATGTTATGCTGCAAATCGTTCCTTTTTTAACGACACGCGCATCATGCTTTTAAAGCTCTTACGTTCTACTGTCATCGGTTTGATTGTCGCTGGCCTGCTGCTGCTGGCGCTGCCGTCTTTACGTCAGTTCAATAAACTGTCGGCTCCCCAGTTCGATAGCACGGATGAAACGCCGGCCACCTATAACCAGGCCGTTCGCCGTGCCGCACCTGCCGTGGTTAACGTCTATAACCGAGGCCTGAATACCTCAGCCCATAACCAGCTGGAGATCCGCACCCTCGGCTCCGGCGTGATCATGGACGAGCGCGGCTACATTATTACCAACAAGCACGTAATTAACGATGCCGACCAGATCATCGTCGCCCTGCAGGATGGCCGCGTGTTTGAGGCGTTACTCGTTGGCTCTGACAGCCTGACCGACCTGGCCGTTCTGAAAATTAACGCCACCGGCGGTTTGCCGGTCATCCCGATCAACCGTAAACGTACCCCGCATATTGGTGACGTCGTACTGGCTATCGGTAACCCTTACAACCTGGGCCAGACCATCACCCAGGGGATTATCAGCGCGACCGGTCGTATCGGTTTGAACCCCTCCGGGCGGCAGAACTTCCTGCAAACCGATGCCTCCATCAACCACGGTAACTCCGGCGGGGCGCTGGTCAACTCGCTGGGCGAGCTGATGGGCATCAACACCCTCTCGTTCGATAAGAGTAACGACGGTGAGACGCCGGAAGGGATCGGCTTTGCTATTCCGTTCCAGCTGGCGACCAAAATTATGGATAAACTGATTCGCGACGGACGCGTGATCCGTGGCTATATCGGTATCGGCGGGCGCGAAATTGCACCGATGCATACCCAGGGCGGCGGTATCGATCAGATTCAGGGCATCGTGGTTAACGAGGTGGCACCGGGTGGTCCGGCGGCTAACGCGGGGATTCAGGTAAACGATGTCATTGTGTCGGTCAACGGCACGCCAGCGGTCTCTGCGCTGGAGACGATGGATCAGGTGGCAGAAATTCGCCCGGGTTCTATTATCCCTGTTGAGGTCATGCGCAACGATAAGAAACTGACGCTGCACGTGACGATTCAGGAATACCCGGCCACTAACTGACAGGCATAAAAAAACGGAGCGATAAGCTCCGTTTTTTTTTACCGGGAGACGGTTCGTATTACTTGTTAACGAACTCTTCGCCCAGGGTGATATCTTTCTTCAGCGTATCCAGCATGCCTTCCATCGCGTGTTGTTCAAACGCGCTCAGCGTACCAATGGATTTACGCTCTTCGATACCGTTTTTACCCAGCAGCAGCGGCTGAGAGAAGAAGCGAGCGTGTTCGCCATCGCCTTCAACGTAAGCGCATTCAACAACGCCTTTCTCGCCCTGCAGAGCGCGAACCAGCGACAGACCAAAACGTGCAGCCGCCTGGCCCATAGACAGGGTTGCAGAACCGCCACCCGCCTTCGCTTCCACCACTTCGGTGCCCGCGTTCTGGATACGTTTAGTCAGGTCAGCCACTTCCTGCTCGGTGAAGCTCACGCCTGGGATCTGCGACAGCAGAGGCAGGATGGTGACGCCAGAGTGACCGCCGATGACCGGAACTTCCACTTCTGTTGGCTGCTTGCCTTTCAGCTCAGCAACAAAGGTGTTGGAACGGATGATATCCAGCGTGGTAACGCCGAACAGTTTGTTTTTGTCGTAAACACCCGCTTTCTTCAGCACTTCTGCCGCGATAGCCACGGTGGTGTTCACCGGGTTGGTGATGATCCCGATGCATGCTTTCGGGCAGATTTCTGCAATCTGCTGCACCAGGTTTTTCACGATGCCCGCGTTGACATTGAACAGGTCTGAACGATCCATGCCTGGCTTACGCGCCACGCCTGCAGAAATCAGCACCACGTCGGCACCCTGCAGCGCAGGACGTGCATCTTCACCGGAGAAGCCTTTGATTTTTACAGCAGTCGGGATGTGGCTCAGGTCAACCGCCACACCTGGGGTTACCGGAGCAATATCGTACAGGGAGAGTTCTGAGCCTGAAGGCAGTTGGGTTTTCAGTAGTAGGGCAAGCGCCTGGCCGATACCACCAGCAGCGCCGAGGACTGCGACTTTCATCCTAAACTCCTTATTATGGTTAACTTAAGTATCTGTAAATCCGTTGCGGCGACCATAATTCAGCAAGTAAATAATTACAATTTTCGTAGCTAAAGAATTTGAGGTCACGCGACTTTATCTCTCACCAGAAGACTATCTGACGACAGAGGGCAACGCATTAAGAGGTGGTTACAATACACCCTGCCCCGCCACCAAAACAACATCATTTTGATAACATTTAATTTACTTTTAAGCTTATTTGCGCGGCGTGACCCAGGCATGTTTTCTGATAACGAAATCTGATAAAATCACTCCCTTTCATAACATTATTTCAGCCTGGCGCTGAGTAGATAATTTGCATAAAAATTCATCCACATGCATAATAATGTTGTTTCTATCGTCATATTCCGGGTGACTTATGCGAAGCTCGTCTAAGCAAGAAGAATTAGTAAAGGCGTTTAAGGCGCTACTCAAAGAAGAGAAATTTAGTTCTCAGGGAGAAATTGTTCAGGCGCTGCAGGAACAAGGCTTCGATAACATCAATCAGTCGAAAGTCTCCCGCATGTTAACGAAATTTGGCGCGGTGCGTACGCGAAACGCCAAGATGGAGATGGTCTATTGCCTGCCGGCAGAACTTGGCGTGCCGACCACCTCCAGCCCGCTCAAAAACTTGGTTCTGGATATCGATCATAACGACGCCGTCGTGGTGATCCACACAAGCCCGGGTGCCGCGCAGCTGATTGCCCGCATGCTGGACTCGCTGGGTAAAACGGAAGGTATCCTCGGGACTATCGCCGGCGATGACACTATCTTTACCACACCGGCTAGCGGTTTCTCCGTGAAAGATCTCCACGAAGCCATTCTGGTACTGTTTGAACAGGAACTCTAATCCCCTCTCCCCGTAGCGCCGCTGCGGGGATCGTTCTGCTTCCGCTGCGTTCTCCCCTCTTTTCTACTGCCCTTCACTTTGACAAATAGTGCTTTTTACCACCCATTAACATTCATCCGGTGAATGCTAAATCAAAAAATCGCACAAAAAATCAAAAGCTGATATCCATATGATTTTATTACATATAACCAATAAAAATGAACAAAAAACGCCCAATATTATGCAATTTGGTTATAAAAACCAGACTGGTTAACACGTAATAACAATAGAAACCATTAGTCTGGTATTAATTTTTGCCGTTATTAGTGTATACTTGATTTTGTGATGAGGGTCACGAAACAAGACCCCACTAAAAAATTCGACGAGGTAAAAATCATGAAAATCAAATCAACTGTAGCGGCGCTCAGCGTCCTGTCCGTCCTGTCATTCGGTGCTTTCGCAGCTGACTCTATCAATGCTGATCAGGCGCAATCCCGTCAGGCCATCGGTACGGTTTCTGTCGGCGCGGTCGGCACATCGCCAATGGACATGCATGAGATGCTGAACAAAAAAGCGGAAGAACAGGGTGCGTCATCCTATCGCATCATCGAAGCGCGTTCTGGTGACCACTGGCACGCCACCGCTGAGCTGTACAAATAAGTTTTAGTAATAGCTGAAAACGAAAATCTCCACTCAACGGCACCAGGCATAAAAATAGCGGTTCAACCCTTCTCGCCGTTGAGTAAAAAACCCTATTCAGGAGTAAAGACTATGAAAACCAAATTGATCATCGCAACCCTCGGTCTGGCATCCGTTCTCTCTTTCGGCGCGATCGCAGCCGTACAGCAGGTGAATGCCGACCAGGCACAAAATCTACAGCGTATGGGCAGCGTCTCCGTAACGTCTGTCACCGGTTCACCGATGGATATCCGTCACGAACTTGCCGCCAAAGCTGAAAAAGCAGGCGCCAGCAGCTATCGCGTCACCGAATTGAATCAGGGTGACCACTGGCATGCAACGGCAGAGCTGTATAAATAAACCCTCGTCGTATCTCATCATACGACTTGCCCCTGGCCTCATGGTCAGGGGCTTTTTTCATTCAATGCCGCGCGTTAAAGCGCAGCTGCCCTTCAAGCTCTTCTTCCGCTTCATCGAACAGCAATATCAGCGCGCCAAAACGTCTTCGCAGCTTATCGGGCAAATGGATGAACTCAATTTCCAGCGGTAGCGGCAACTGACTGCCGGTGACCACGTCCCACAGCGTATCCAGATTCGTCACGCTTTCCCGTTCAAGATCAAACGCCCGGATAAATTCACGGTAAAAGTCTTCCTGACTGTCGATCTCGTCAAAATCAAACGTATAGGTTTTCATTGCCAGCCACCCAGTCCAGGCGAGCGGCAGATGCCGCCCTGTCTATTATAATCCCCCAATATGCAGGGTTTTAACTTCCAGATACTCTTCCAGTCCCAGCACGGAGCCCTCTCGTCCAAGACCTGACTCTTTTACGCCGCCAAAGGGGCCGAGCTCTGTGGAGACGGCGCACTCGTTGATGCCGATCATCCCGCTCTCGATGGCCTGTGAAACGCGGAAGACCCGCGAGAGATTCTGGGTGTAGAAGTAAGCCGCCAGCCCATAGGGCGTGTTGTTGGCGCGCTGGATGACTTCATCTTCCGAGGTGAAACGGAAGCACGCCGCCACCGGGCCAAACGTCTCTTCTTCTGCCAGCTTCATGCCTTCATGGCAGTCGCCCAGTACGGTTGGCATCCAGAAATTCCCGCCAAGCGGATGAGGCTTACCTCCTGCCAGTACGGTTGCGCCCCGGGCAACGGCGTCGTCGACATGCTCACGCACCTTGTTGACCGCAGAAGGTTCAATCAGCGGCCCGACGACCACCCCCTCTTCGAGACCATTACCCACCTTCAGCGCCTTCACCGCATCGGCAAGTTTATTCACAAATTTGTCGTAGACGGTTTCCTGAATATAAAAACGGTTCACGCTGACGCAGACCTGCCCGGCATTGCGGAACTTGTTGGCGATCGCGCCCTTAACCGCCGCGTCGATGTCCGCATCCTCAAAAACGATATACGGGGCATTTCCCCCCAGCTCCATCGAGACTTTTTTCATGGTTTCTGCGGCGTTACGCACCAGCGTTTTGCCGACGGAGGTTGAGCCGGTAAAGGAGATTTTACGCACGTCGCGGCTTGCCATGATCGCATCGCTTATTTCATGCGTATTCCCGGCGACGGCGTTGAGAACACCGTCGGGCACACCGGCCTGTTTCGCCAGCGTAAGCAGCGCAAATGCGCTGAGCGGCGTGTTATTGGCCGGTTTAATGACCCCGGTGCATCCTGCTGCCAGCGCCGGGCCTAACTTGCGGGTGAGCATGGCCATCGGGAAGTTCCACGGCGTAATCGCCGCGACCACGCCAATGGGTTCACGGGTCGCCAGAATGCGTGAGCCGGGTTTTATCGGCGGAATAATTTCACCGTTCGCGCGTTTGGCCTCTTCGGCAAACCACTGGATAAAGCTGGCGGCGTACTCGACTTCTCCCTCCGCCTCTTTCAGGGGTTTGCCCTGTTCGGTGGTCATCAACCGACCGAGCCAGCTTTTATTCTCAATAATCAGTTCGTACCAGCGGTAGAGAATCGCCGAGCGTTCTTTCGCGGTTTTGGCACGCCATGCCGGGAAGGCCTGGGTAGCCGCTGCGATAGCGTCTTCGGTTTGCGCTTTACCCGCTTTTGCGACTTTAGCAATGACCTCGCCGGTCGCGGGATTCAGCACATCAAAGGTTGTATCCAGCGTTTTCCAGATTCCGTTGACAAGATAACCGGTCTGAAAAAGGATGTGGTCCTGAAGCGCCTGGGTCGTCATGTGTTCTCCCTTTCTGAAATGTAAGAACGTGCTGGGATAAGTATAGCCACAAAAAAACCGACGCTTTTGGCGTCGGTTTTTTTACTTCAGTCAGTTATCCGTGAGGGCATTCTGATAGCGATGCAGCATAAACACCAGCCGTCCTACCGGCTCGGTCACCTGAGGCGGCGCCTCCCAGTGCTTGAGCTTTTCCTGATAGGTATCGAGCTCTTCAAGCAGCTGCGTAAAGTAGCGACGCCGTTTGTCATCGCTGCTGGCAGAAAGCACGTGATCGGCGGTACGACGCAGCTGGCGGTGGTATGCCGACAGATCGTCGTTGATCGGCACGGGCGCGTTACGCAAACGCTGGTGCGCAATGATCATGGTTAACGCCAGGCGGAACTTCGCGATATCGCCCGGAAACTTGTTCAGCAGCAAAAACAGCTGCTGGTAGAGCGCGGGCAGGTGGTTCTCTTTACGGCGCGCGGTATTGGTTGTCAAAGACGACACGGCAGCCGACACGAACTGGTTCAGCAGCACGCGGCCCGTTCTTGCCTGCGAGTTATCCCGCACCAGCAGTATCACCATCATGGCCAGGAAGCAGCCCACCAGCTGGCCTAACGCGCTGTCGAGGAACTGGCTGAAATGGAAGGTCATCGGGTTATCGAGCACGATGATGTTAATCGTACTCGCCAGCGCCCCCAGCGATCCCAGACGCCGCTTTTGCACTTCAATGCCTATAAAGAACGCCATTACCGCCAGGCTAATACAGAGCAGCAGCATGCTCTGTTGCGTCGACGGGATGATGACCAGGAAATAGAGCGCGCCTATCGGCAACGCGGCAATCGTGCCGTAAAGGAAATCAATGGCAACCATACGCGGGTTAGGCAGACGCATCGCCAGTGCGGTCACAACGGCAATCATCACCATCGCGCCGCTGCCGGACGTCCAGCCCGTCCACAGCCAGAACAGCGTGCCGAGCATGCAGGCAAGCGTCGTACGCCAGAAATTGACCATGGCGTGATGGCGCTCGGCGGATTCCGCCTTGATCACCACTTCCCCCTGCAGCACCTCTTCTTCCGCCGCGCTGATTTTGGTGTTACCGATCACGCCGCGCTTCAGCAGCAGGTAGCGCGTCGCGGCGCCGACCCAGGTGTAGATGGTCACCGGCGTGTCGCGCTCCCCGGTCCAGGCAATCACCCGGCGCATGCGCTTAAGCTGCTTATGCACGTCCTGTACGGTTTCTACCGGCTCGGCAAACAGTTCGCGGAACGTATCGGTGACCGCTTCCGGCCGGGTGTTCTGAATCAGATAGGTTTCACAGGCCTGGGTAATCAGCGTCAGAGAGACGGTGTTAAGGGCTTTAAGGCGTCGATTCGCGCGGGCCCAGCGCGACGACTCCATATTAAGGTTGCTGCGCATTCCTTCCAGCGCCTGCGTACGACGTACCAGCCCGCTCCAGGCTTTATCCACCTCTTCGCTATCGCCATGCTTAATGCACAGCTGCATCAGCTGATACTGGGCAACGATCAGCGCGTCAAGCTCACGGTCGACTTCCTGCTTGATGGAGCGCGGGGAGAAAAGCAGGTCAGCGACGATCGCGCTGACAATGCCAATCACAATCTCGCTGCAGCGCTCAACCGCAAACTGCGGCGCGAGCAGCGGTTCGCTTTGGATAGTAATGACAATAATCAGCGCGGTATAGCCCGCCAGTCCCCAGGCGTAGGAGTTCTCCACTTTCACCAGAGACGAGATCCAGGTGCAGAAACCGGCCCAGATGCAGCAGACCATCAGCATCAGTAGCGGAGTGCGGATCATCAAAATAATAATGGTCAGCGCCGCGAAACAGCCGATAAACGTCCCGATGATACGCAGCATCCCGCGATAGCGGATCGCGCCTGAATAGGGTTCCCCGCCCGCGGCAAAGGCAGGACCCGCCGCGACAATCGCAGCCGTCAGCACTGCCCAGCGAGGGGTTTCAAGCTGGAAGTGAAAGCCAACAAACAGCGCCAGCACGATGGCGCACGCCAGCTTCACGGCGAAGCGAATGTGCTGGCTGGCGATGGAAAAGATACCCATGGCGATTAACCAAACTCGCGCAGGCGGTGGGCAATTTTACGGAAGAACGAGTCCTGGCTGGCATCCCGGTCCTTTTCACCGGTGATCACCACCGTCGCCGTGGTACCCGCGGGCCACAGATTTCCCTGCTGTTCATCCAGATGAATACGTACCGGCACGCGCTGGGCCAGACGCACCCACTCCAGGTTGGAATCTACCGTCGCCATCCCTTTGGCATCGTTAGAGCTGCTGGAGTTAGTCACCCCTGCGGCGACGCTGTCGACGGTGCCTTTAAAGACGCGATTGCTGCCGAGCGGCGTGATTTCCGCCCGGTAACCTGGGCGCACGCCTTCCAGCTTGGTCTCTTCCATATAGGCGAGCACGTAGAAGGAGTTCTGTTTAACCAGCGCCACGGCGGTAGAGCCACGGGTAATGAATTCCCCGGCATAGACGTTAAGGTTGGTCACCCAGCCATCGGACGGCGCGCGGATCACGGTGCGCTCGAGATCGAGCTTCGCCAGATCGCGCGTTGCCTGCGCTTTCGCCAGCTGGTGCAGCACGGTTTGCAGCACGTTGTTGGACTGGTCAATCTCTTCACGGGACATTGCCTGAACGCCCAGCTGGTTACGGCGCCCTGCCTCGCGGCGTTTCTCCGCAGCCAGCGCCTGGTAATAGGCCACGTCCGCTTCCGCCTCTTCCAGCGCTTTCTGGTAACGAGGCTGGTCGATGGTGAACAGGACCTGATCTTTCTTCACCAGCTGGTTATCGTGGACGTTGACCGCTGTGATAAGACCGGCCACGTCAGGGGCTATTGCCACCACATCGGCGCTGAAGCGTGCATCACGCGTCCACGGTGATTCGGTGTAATAAACCCAGGCGCGGAAAATAGCGATGAAGGCGAGGATAACCAGCGCCATCGTGATGGCGGTGCGGGAGATTTTTCTTGTTAGCGTTTTCACATCAACCTCAGACAAACATGCGCGATATCAGATAAAACAGGCAGCAATACAGCGCGGTATTGAACAATGCAGGGTGCCAGACGAAATCGTAGATCCCGGTAGGGACCAGCACCTTGCGCACCAGCCAGAAGATCGCCAGTGATAAAAGAAGCTCGAAAAATATCGGTGGGAACGACAGACCGAACACCACGATAACGGGAAACAGACTCATGTTGACCTTGATAAGAGAGAGTGCAGGCTTCAGAATTTTTTAGCGCACGCCACCGCAGGAGAGCAAGAAACGCCGGGCGAGAATGGCGCAGCCGTTATGTAATTAATAATATATTAACGTAACTGTTATGCTGTTATCTATAATATGTGATCTAAATCACTTTTAAGCCAGAGTGAACAATGGAACGTTTAAAACGCATGTCGGTCTTCGCCAAAGTGGTTGAGCTGGGCTCTTTTACCGCCGCTGCACGCCAGCTTCAGATGAGCGTCTCATCCATCAGCCAGACGGTGTCCAAACTGGAAGATGAGCTTCAGGTCAAGCTGCTCAACCGCAGTACCCGCAGCATTGGGCTGACCGAAGCGGGTAAAATTTACTATCAGGGCTGTCGCCGTATGCTGCTTGAAGTGCAGGATGTTCACGAACAGCTCTATGCCTTCAACAACACCCCCATCGGCACGCTGCGCATCGGGTGTTCTTCAACTATGGCACAAAATGTTCTCGCTGCCATGACGGCGGATATGCTGAAAGAGTACCCCGGTCTTACGGTCAATCTGGTGACGGGTATCCCGGCGCCGGATCTGATTGCCGACGGGCTGGACGTGGTGATCCGCGTCGGCGCGTTGCAGGATTCCAGCCTGTTCTCGCGACGGCTGGGCAGCATGCCGATGGTCGTCTGCGCCTCGAAAAGCTATCTGGCGCAGTACGGCGTTCCGGAGAAGCCCGCCGATCTCACCAACCACTCGTGGCTGGAGTACAGCGTGCGGCCCGATAATGAATTTGAGCTGATTGCCCCGGAAGGGATTTCTACCAAACTGCTGCCGGAAGGGCGGTTTGTCACTAACGATCCGATGACGATTTCACGCTGGCTGGTGGCCGGCGCCGGGATCGCCTACGTGCCGTTAATGTGGGTGATCAACGAGATCAACAGCGGCGTGCTGGAGATCCTCTTCCCGCGCTACCAGTCCGATCCGCGCCCGGTGTACGCCCTGTATACCGAAAAAGACAAACTCCCGCTCAAGGTTCAGGTGTGTATTAACTATCTGACCGAGTATTTTGTGGACGTGGCGGAGCTGTTTCAGGGGATGCGGGGGAGAAGGAAAGAGTAGGCCTTTTTCCAAAAGGACGCGGGAGAAAATACAGCGCGGAGCAGTCCCCTCTCCCCTTTGGGGAGAGGGTCAGGAAATTACGCCGTGCCGCCCACCGTCAGGTTGTCCACCTTCAGCGTTGGCTGGCCCACGCCAACCGGCAGGCTCTGGCCCTCTTTACCGCAGACGCCCACGCCGTTATCCAGCTTCAGATCGTTACCGACCATAGAGATCTGCTGCATGGCTTCAATGCCGGAGCCAATCAGCGTCGCACCCTTCACCGCTTTGGTCACTTTGCCTTTCTCGATCAGATACGCTTCTGACGTGGAGAAAACAAACTTACCGGAGGTGATGTCCACCTGGCCGCCGCCAAAGTTTGGCGCAAAGATACCGTAATCGACGGATTCGATAATCTCCTGCGGCGTCGATTTGCCCGGCAGCATGTACGTGTTGGTCATGCGCGGCATCGGCAGATGCGCGTAAGATTCACGGCGTCCGTTGCCCGTCGGCGCGACGCCCATCAGGCGCGCGTTGAGTTTGTCCTGCATGTAGCCTTTCAGCACGCCGTTTTCGATCAGCACGTTGTACTGGCCTGGCGTACCTTCATCGTCGATAGCCACCGAGCCGCGACGATCGCGCATGGTGCCGTCATCCACCACGGTGCACAGCTCAGAGGAGACAAGCTGCCCGATTTGACCGCTGAACACGGACGTCCCGCGACGGTTAAAGTCGCCTTCCAGGCCGTGGCCTACGGCTTCATGTAACAGTACGCCCGGCCAGCCGGCGCCCAGCACCACCGGGAATGAGCCCGCCGGCGCCGCGACGGCATTCAGATTCACCAGCGCCATGCGCACGGCTTCTTTCGCCCAGGCGTCAGCGCGTGCTTCACCGTCAACGTCGCCCAGGAACCAGTCATAGCCGAAACGACCGCCGCCGCCGCTTGAGCCGCGCTCGCGTTTGCCGTCGTCATCGACCTGCACGCTAATGGAGAGACGCACCAGCGGGCGAACGTCCGCCGCAAGGGTACCATCCGTTGCCGCAACCAGAATCAACTCATATACGCCGCTCAGGCTGGCTGAAACTTCCTGCACGCGTTTATCCGCCGCGCGGGCGACTTTGTCCACGCGACGCAGGATATCCAGCTTCTCTTCACGGCTCATGCTCTGCAGCGGATCGATGCTGGTATAAAGCGCTGAGTGCTGCACTTCGCCCAGGGTTTTCACGCGACCATCACCGGTATCACGCACAATGGTACGTGCGGCCTGCGCGCTCTGCTCGAGCGCGGTAAGGCTAATCTGATCGGCATAGGCAAAACCGGTTTTCTCGCCGCTGACGGCACGGACGCCGACGCCCTGGTCAATGTTGTAGGAGCCATCTTTGATGATGCTGTCTTCTAAAACCCAGGATTCGTGATAGCTCGACTGGAAATAAAGGTCGCCGTAGTCGAGACGGCGTTCGGTCAGTTGACCAAGAATGGAGAACAGGTCCTGATGGCTCAGGCCGTTCGCTGCGAGCAAATGTTCACTTACCAGGTTCAGACTCATCGTATTGCTACTCGTTCGTTGCCGCCCGTGGCGGTATAAAGATCGTATTTATTGAGAGTGAGGCAATTACCTGCCCACGTCAAATCATTGCTGTGCATCTTTGCGCGGCTGGCGCAGCACCTCGTTAATCTGCGGTTTATCTACCGGACCGGTAATGCGGTAGCGCAGAATGGAGACCTTGCTCCACAGCGGACCCAGCACTTTGCTGGCGGCAAACACCGCCGCACCGACAATCGGGTTCACCACAAAGGCCGCCGCCACGCCCACGCTGGCGGAAATTTCCGGCGCCACCACGGCTTCCATATCCAGCTCGCGACGCACGAGGTTAACGGAGCCTTTCATGGCGATATCCGCTTCCAGGCCATCCACCAGCGTGTCGTCCGTATGCAGAACGCCGTCCTTGATCCACGCCGTGCTGCGGATGGAATCGTAGTAGAAACCTTCGCTGAAGGTATCGCTGAAATCGAAGCGCAGCTTGCGCAGCAGCGCATCAAAACTCAGCAGGCGCAGGATCTGCCCGGCGCGCCCCGTGCTCACGTCGGCAATTTCACCTTTGCCGAAGCGGGTTTTCAGAATGCCGTTCAGCGAGGCTTCATCCGGCTTCCACGGAGCGTCACGCCAGTGAAGATCGTAATCGACGTCAAACGACGAGCCGCGCAGCGGCGTGCTGATTCCAAAGAAATTGGCTGCCGCATCCAGCTTGTTGCCTTTAATGTCGCCCTTCAGGGACGTTCGCTGCTCGCCCGGGTTATTCACCCATTCCCCTGCGGCCGTCATGCGGCCAAAACCGGTATCAACCAGGCCGCCGGAGAGCGTAAGCGTGTTGGCCTGAATAGTGAAATCACCGTCGATACGGCCATATTTCTGCCCCCACAGCCAGCACTCCGCGCAGCGCAGCTGGAGATCGGGCCAGCCGCTAAAATCGACGCGGGAGACATTGCTCAGCGGCGACGCTTCTGCCGGTTTATCTTTCCCGCTCGCGGCGCTTGCCGGGTTGTAGTAGAGGTAGCGGATCGCCGCCTGCCACGGCGCGTGATTGCGCATGGTCAGCGTGCCGTTGATCTCCCTTCCCTGGGCCTCCACCTTAGTGCCGCTAGCGCCAGGCTGTGAAACCAGGCTCAGGTTGTTCCACTGCTGCCCGCCCAGCATCAGTGACGGCGTGCGTACGGTAATGGCTTGTGGGAACTGGGCGGTTTCATCAACGTTTTGCCCAACGCCTTTCTGGAACAGCGCCAGCCACTCTGCACCGTCCATCGGCGGGAGATTCAGCTCAATGCCCGACTGCTCCGGCAGAGGCGGCGTGGAGCGGCTATCCGTTGTCCAGATGGCTTTGTCGAGGGTGAGCTTGCGGTTAAGTAGCCAGCGGCTGTTGAAGTGGTTTGTCTCGCCCGCGCTTCCGGTCAGCGCGAAGCTGTTCAGGTTGCCATCGACGTTCAGCTTTACCGGCAGCGGCTGTCCGGCCTGTTTATCCAGCGGCGCAGGCAGCTGGCTCTGAAGGTTTTTCAGATCGCCCGTGATGTCGACCTTATACTGGGCGCCCGCGTGATAAGGCAGGTCGATTGCCACTTTACCCTGCCAGGCGACTGCGCCCTGCACTGACGCCTCAATGGGCTTCGGCAGGACGTCCATGCGCGCTGGCTGCCAGTTACCGTCCAGATTGACGGCCACCTGATAAGCCTTTTCACCCTCGGTGGTCGTGAAGTCGATATTAACGGGCTGATTAAACCAGCTGGCCGTAAGCGGCTCGCTCTTAAGATTTCCGTTGTCAAAGCTGAACTGCCCGCTGAGATTTTTCAGCGTGCTCTCAAGGGGTTTGATGAACAGGCTGTTGTTCTTCAGGCGGACGTCACCTTTGGCGGTGGTCATCTCGCCGTCCAGCGGGATATCAAGATGTAAGCGAGCATTCACATCGCCATCAAGCTGTAGCTGCTGGAGCGTCGCCGCCAGCGAATCTTTCAGGGGCGTCTCCTCAAAGTACGGCCCCACCGCTTTGCCCGGGCCATTGATGTCGGCATCAATCAGCAGCTTCTCTTTGGAGTAATCCGGGATGTTGGCCGTCAGGTTGCTGGCCGTCACGCCGCCCAGCGCCACGCTGTCGGACTTCATCCATAGCCCGTCATTGAGGAAGTTGAGCTCGATATCCAGGTCTTTCAGCGCGGGCCAGCCGGGCTGGAACGCAAAGGTCGCGTTATGCAGCGGCACCAGCACCTGGAACTGGCCTTCATTGTGTTTGTACGGGAAAAGATGCGGATTTCCGCCGTACACCAGCGTGGCATTGTCCGCCTGACCGCCCTGAATCGCGCCGCTGAGATAGTCCACCAGGGCTTTTCCCATCAGGTTTTCCGGGAAGTAGCGCCAGGCCTGAGAGCCGTCATCGGTGCTGATCCCGGCCAGAATGCCCAGCCACGGCTCGTCACCTACAGGCTGCAGATAGCGGAAATCGCCGCGCGCGTGCACCGCTTTGGCTTTCACGTCGATATGGCGGCCATCAAGCTGAAAACCCTTGTCGTTACGGAGCCAGTTAAGCACCGCGCTGCCCTGTTCGATTTCCAGCGGCGCGCGGAAGACCGTCTCATAAGGCATTTTGGCGTCGTGCATATCAACCGTTAGCCTGCCGTTTTCCACGCTGCCTTCCAGCTTGCCGCTAAAGTGCTCCGCCCCCGGCAGCAGCTTCCACTGCTTCCAGGCAAGATCTTTCCACGTTGCCTGGAAGCGGGTTTTTTCCGTCGCCTGGAGCGGGATGTCCAGCCCCAGCGCATCGATCGTCCCGCTCGGCTGGGTTGCCAGCCAGATCTCGCCCAGGTCCGGAGAGAGCTTTGCCGCCATCGAGCGCAGGCCCTCAATGGCCGCCAAATCGAGGTTGCTGGCGCGGATGCGCAGCTCGTCGCTGCGTTTACTGGCCGTGCCGCCGACGTCCTGCTCCGGCATCCAGGCCAGCGTCAGCGCACCGCGCGGCCACGGCTTGCCGTCCATGGTGATGCGCGTATCCGGAATGGCAAACTGCCAACCCTCTTTCTCCTGCGTCACGTGCGCGGTGAGGTTATCGACGGAAAGCTGATGCTGCTGTTTTTCGCCTTTCCAGCTGGCGCCCCCCTGCTTGAGCCAGATATCGCCGCTGGCAAATTCGCCTTTGGTCAGAGTCAGCCAGCCTTCAAGGCTGAAACGGGCTGTCTCCAGCTGCATATTTTGCTGGAGCCAGTCGCCCAGCCACGGCTTCACGTCAACATCGTCGGCCTGCAGCCAGACTTTGCCGTTGTTTAACAGGCCGTCATCGTCCCGAAGATCCATGCGCACCTGCATCACGCCGTGCTGGCCATTCAGGCTTGAGAGATTGACCTGCCCCTCGGCGCGGTGACGTTCTTTACCGTTGAGCCAGGTCAGCTGGGGGATCGCCAGTTCGGCGCGCTGGCCGGAAAGGGTAATGAAGCTCACTTCGCTGTCGCGCAGATCGAAGTGATCGAACTGACGGAGGAAAAGATCGCTGAAGCGGTTGGCTTCCAGACCCTGACCGCTATCGCCGCCGGACAGAGGCGTATTGGTCAGGAACTGGAGTTGATAAAAGGTGAGATCGCGAAACTGCCAGCGCAGATGCAGCAGGCTTTGCCAGACGTCCAGCGCCAGGGTCACGCGTTTGATTTTCAGGTGACCGCCATCTTTCAGGCTGGCGTTGATATCCCGGACATCGAGCGTCGGGCCAAAATTCTGCCAGTTAGCGCTAATCTGGCTTACGTTCACCGGCACGCCGGTGGTGGATTCAATTTTAGCCAGCAGCTGCGGACGCCAGCTGTCCAGATGCGGTAATACGAGGCGTAGCCCGCTCACGAGCAACGCGACAATCACGACCAGCGTTGCCCCTGTAAGCAATAAAATCCCCGGCAATCGCCTCACGCATCTCTCCTTGTCAGCTTTCGTCACGCAGCGTACTGCGTCTTACATCATCACGACGTCAAACTGCTCCTGGTTATAGAGCGGTTCAATTTGTACTTTTACCTGTTTGCCGACAAAGATTTCCACTTCCGCCAGCGCGTGTGACTCTTCGCCTTTCAGCGCTTCAGCCACCGCAGGGGAAGCATAGACCAGAAAACGATCGGAGTCGTAGGCATGATGAACACGCACGATTTCGCGCATAATTTCGTAGCAGACGGTCTCAACCGTCTTTACCGTTCCGCGCCCATGGCAGGTTGGGCATTCATTACACAGCACGTGCTCAACGCTCTCGCGGGTACGCTTACGCGTCATTTCCACCAGCCCCAGCTGCGAGAAGCCGTTGATGCTGGTTTTCACGCGGTCTTTGCTCAGCGCCTGCTCAAGCGAGTGCAGCACGCGGCGACGGTGGTCTTCATTACTCATATCGATGAAGTCGATGATGATAATACCGCCCAGATTGCGCAGACGAAGCTGGCGCGCAATCGCCTGCGTGGCTTCGATGTTGGTGTTGAAGATGGTGTCATCGAGGTTGCGATGGCCGACAAACGCGCCGGTGTTGATATCGACGGTGGTCATCGCTTCGGTCTGATCGATGATCAGATAGCCGCCTGACTTCAGCTCGACCTTACGCTCCAGCGCGCGCTGGATCTCGTTTTCGACATCATAGAGATCGAAGATCGGCTGACGCCCTGAATAATGCTCCAGCAGGCCTGGCATCTCCGGGATGTACTCAGCGGTAAATTCCAGCAGCGCTTCATAGGTCAGACGCGAGTCCACGCGAATGCGGTCGAGCTGGGCATCGGCAAAGTCGCGCAGAACGCGCTGAGCAAGCGCCAGTTCACCGTAAAGCTGGTAGCGGGTCTGGTTGCGTTTTTTACGCTCCATCACCTTGGTCCAGACGCGCTTCAGGTAAGCCGCATCCGACGCGAGGTCTTCTTCGCTGATCCCTTCCGCAGCGGTACGGATGATAAACCCACCCTGTTCATCGCAGTAGGCGCTGACCACTTTCTTCAGACGCTCGCGCTCGGTTTCGCTCTCAATACGCTGCGAAACGCCCACGTGCGACGCGCCGGGCATAAAGACCAGATAGCGGGAAGGTAAGGTGATGTCGGTGGTCAGACGGGCACCTTTGGTACCGAGGGGGTCTTTCACCACCTGCACCATCAGATCCTGTCCCTGACGCACCAGTTCAGAAATATCGCGCACGGCAAACTGCTTTTGCTCTTCGCCCGCGACGCACTCGGTGTGCGGCATGATATCGGAGGCATGTAAAAACGCCGCCTTATCCAGTCCAATATCTACAAAAGCCGCCTGCATACCCGGTAGTACACGACTGACACGACCTTTGTAGATATTGCCTACTATTCCGCGCCGCGCTTCACGCTCAATATGAATTTCCTGAAGAATGCCACCATCAATATAGGCCACACGGGTTTCCGATGGCGTTACGTTTACCAACAATTCAGCCGTCATAATTATCCCTTCCCTCACGCAGTGAGTTAAAATTGCTCAGCAACTCATACGTTTCCACCAGCGGTAAGCCGACTACGGCGTGATAGCTGCCATTAATCTTCCTGACAAAACAGCCACCCAGCCCCTGAATACCGTATGCACCTGCTTTATCCATTGGTTCACCGCTGGCAATATAAGCGGCGATGTCGTCGTCGGTAAGTACTCTGAACGTCACTTCGGTCACCACCAGGCAATCCAGCACGTGCTGGTGGTCAGCCAGCGCGACGGCCGTCATCACCTGATGCGTTTGTCCGGACATTTTGTGCAGCATGCGCGCCGCATGATCGGCGTCGCGCGGTTTCTCAAGCACTTCACCGTTCAGAATAACGATGGTATCTGCTCCCAGCACGGGAAGATCGCGTGGCACACTGGCCACGCCCGCCTGCGCTTTCTCGCGCGCCAGGCGAGACACGTACTGTTGAGCGCTTTCGCCCTCAGCACGTTTTTCTTCAATGCCGGTAACGATGCGTTCAAAAGAGACGCCTAGCTGCGTCAGGAGTTCCTGACGGCGCGGGGAGCCGGAAGCGAGATACAAAGACGTCATAGAAACCTTTTATTGCACAGCAAACTGCTGGCGAACCTTACGCATCAGCAGGAATAACCAAGGCCAGAGCACACCGTTTACTACACTACTCCAGAACACTTCCGGTCGGAAAGAGACGTTGATCACTAAAAACTCTGCCCAGAAAACAACGATATCCGCAGCGAGCGACAATAGCATCACTACCAGGGCCTGTTGCCAGAGCGCAAGGTTACGAAAGAGCTGGAATTTGAGTGCGACGAGGTACGCAATAATGCTCATGGACAAGGCGCGCACGCCAAGCGTAGAGCCGCTAATGAGATCCAGTATGGCACCCATCACGAAACCTGTGCCGACATTTACGCGATGCGGCAGGGCAAGGATCCAGTAGAGTAAAATGAGTAATACCCAGTTTGGCCGGAAAACGAGAATGTCATCCGGCCAGGGCATCACTTGCAGTAACAGTGCAATGAGAAACGAGAGCCAGATGACCCAGCGTCCCTGGCTACGATAGCTTGCCACTACTGCCCTCCCGAAGAGAGTTTAGGCGGTGGCGGCGCATCCGGCAGCGGCTGCGTTAACCCGGTTGCCGGCGCCGGTACTGGCGCAGGCGGCCCCATGGAATCCGCAGGTGGGAGAACCTGCGGCATCATCTGCATCAGGCGCTCGTTCGCCACGCGATGCACCTCTTCAGGCGTCATCGGATTAGAACCGTTACGATCGGCGCCCCACAGCAGCAGCAGATAGCGCAGACGCTGCAAACCGGCGGTTGGACGGGCCTGAATCACGGTATAGGCACGCTGGGTATCCAGCTTGACCGAAGAGACCACCGCAACCGGATAGCCTTCAGGGAAGCGTCCACCCAAACCGGACGTCACCAGCACGTCGCCTACGCGGATATCCGTGTTAGCCGGCAGGTGTTCCAGCTGCAGGTCGTCCGTACAGCCGTTACCGGCCGCAATCACGCGGATGTCGTTGCGCAGAACCTGGATCGGCAGCGCATGCGTGGCATCGCAAATCAGCAGCACGCGGCTGGTCAGTTTGGCCACGGCAACAACCTGGCCCACAACGCCTTTATCGCTGATAACAGGCTGACCTTCATACACCCCGTTCACGCTCCCTTTGTCGATCACAACCTGATCGCTGTAGGGGTCGTTCACGGTGGAGATCACCTGGGTGACCATTTTCTGCTCATCCTGACGCAGCGGCGAGCCGAGCAGTTCACGCAGACGCGCGTTTTCCTGCTTGTATTGCCCCAGCATCAGCAGTTCGCTGTTTTTGAGCAGCAGTTCCTGACGTAATGCCCGGTTTTCGAGTTCGAGTTGGTCGCGCGAAGACAGCGTTTGAGAAACGGAGTCGAGCAGTTCACGGGGACCATTTGAAACAAAGTAGAAAGGACTGACGGCGGTATCCATGTACGTTCTGATCTGGCTGAACGTACCGAGGCGGCTATCGGCAATAATGACCCCAAGCGCAACCAGAACCGCCAAAATGAGGCGAAACTGTAGCGATGGGCCACGGCTAAAAATTGGCTTCATAGGCTATGCGTATTCTCGCGTCAGAGAGAAAGGGTAGCAAATTGCTACCCTCTCAAACTCGACTACTCTTCGCTGAACAAATCGCCGCCGTGCATGTCGATCATTTCCAGCGCCTTGCCACCACCACGGGCGACGCAAGTCAGTGGATCTTCTGCAACTACGACAGGAATACCTGTCTCTTCCATTAACAGGCGGTCGAGGTTACGCAGCAGCGCACCACCACCGGTCAGAACCATACCGCGCTCGGAGATATCGGACGCCAGCTCTGGTGGACACTGTTCCAGCGCAACCATTACCGCGCTCACGATGCCCGTCAGTGGTTCCTGCAGAGCTTCCAGAATTTCGTTGGAGTTCAGGGTGAAACCGCGTGGAACACCTTCAGCCAGGTTACGGCCACGTACTTCGATCTCACGCACTTCATCGCCCGGATACGCAGAGCCGATTTCGTGTTTGATACGCTCTGCGGTGGCTTCACCGATCAGAGAGCCGTAGTTACGGCGCACATAATTAATGATGGCTTCATCGAAGCGGTCACCACCGATACGTACGGAAGAGGAGTACACCACGCCGTTCAGAGAGATAACGGCCACTTCAGTGGTACCACCACCGATATCCACCACCATAGAACCGGTAGCTTCGGATACAGGCAGGCCAGCACCGATGGCCGCAGCCATTGGCTCTTCAATCAGGAACACTTCGCGTGCACCTGCACCCTGGGCAGATTCACGGATTGCGCGACGCTCTACCTGGGTTGCACCAACCGGCACACACACCAGAACACGCGGGCTTGGACGCATGAAGCTGTTGCTGTGAACCTGCTTGATGAAGTGCTGAAGCATTTTTTCAGTCACGAAGAAGTCGGCGATAACGCCGTCTTTCATTGGGCGAATGGCGGCGATGTTGCCAGGGGTACGACCCAGCATCTGCTTCGCGTCATGACCCACTGCAGCCACGCTTTTCGGCGAGCCTGCACGATCCTGACGAATGGCCACAACGGAAGGCTCATTCAATACGATGCCTTGTCCTTTTACATAAATAAGGGTATTCGCGGTACCCAGGTCAATGGACAGGTCATTGGAAAACATGCCACGAAATTTTTTCAACATACTAAGGGATAATCCTGAAAGCTGGGGCGGAAAACAAAATCCGCTTACTTTACCAACCACACGCAGCAGCGACAAGGCGCAAAAATCATCTGCAACGGTGAAAATTTGTGCAGTACGTTTCCTGATGTTACAAAATCATCCCCTGATTTCCTCAGGGCTGAGTAAACAGTAGCGTTTCCCACTGACATTTGTAACCCGTTACAGGTCGTTCACTGGCTTTTTGCTCGACATACTCAAAGCTACAGGCGCGATATTCTACGTGAAAACAGCGTAAACGGCAGGTCAAACAGAGTATCTTTGCAAATATTTTTTCACGTTGGTGTCAAGCGGTTGAGAGGCAGCAAAAAAATCCCCCTGACCGCCCATCACGCCGCGCGCTGTTAACATCTGCCATTCGCTTCTGGAGCGCACGCCCGTGGCAAATACTTGTGTTCGCGTACCCTTGCACGCTTCTACCAGACTCTGTACCAGCAGCTGGTTTTCCGTACGCTTCTCAATATTCCTTACCAGCCCCGGATGTAGCTTTAATAACTCCACATCCAGTTCCTTGATCCAGTTGGTGCTGACAAGCGTTAAACCTGCCTGCGTCACAGCGATACGTGCACCGAGCGCATTGATCAGACGTACCACCGGACGTAACCGGCTGATGTGTTGACCTACATCGGCCTCAGCAAGTTCAAAAATAATGTGTTTACGTTGCGATTTTTCGCATTGCATTAGCGTATCACGTAGCCAGCGCTGAAAACGTGGGCGTATTAACGACTCCACGGTCACCTGTAACGCCAGGTTTTCTTCAGGCCAGAAGGATAAAAACGGAATCAGCCGGGTAATTTGCTGGCGGTCATACTCTTCGGACAGGCCAAATTGCAGCACCATCGGCAGATATTCCGCAGAGATGACCTCTTCGGTACCGTCAAAAATACGACACATCAGTTCACGGTGATGAACGTTGCCGTTTTTCATGACCGCGGGTTTTTGATAAATACGTGGACCGCCGCGGCTGAGCATTTGCTCAATCAGCGTGCGCCAGCGCACGTTGCCACGCCCTTTTTCCGGCAGCGAGTCATCGTAAACCGACCATCCGTTGGCCCCCTGCAACACGGCGTTGCGGGTAGCGGCTTCCGCGTGCTCCATCACCTGTTCAGTCGATTGTCCGCCACGCCAGGCGCAGATCCCCATGTGGACCATATCGTCCCTGTCGAGCATTTTGCTCTGCGGCAGCGCATCTACCGCCTTCAGCAGCTGGCTGGCGATGCTTTCGGATTCCTTCAGCGTACGGTGAGGTAACAGCACGGCAAAGTCGCTGCGGTGATAGCGGGCCAGCAGCGCGCCCGGGTAGCGCATAATAAAGGTGGAGAGCAGGTTGATCAGCGTAAAGAGGTTTTCTTCCGCGGCTCGCTGTCCCCAGGTGTCGCGCAGGAGATCGAAATCGGGCAGGCGAATCATCATCACCACCCCGTGTGTCCCCACTTTTTCTGAATCGTCGAGCAGCGTGGCGAGCTGATTATCAAAGAAAAGACGGTTGTTAAGGCCAGTTTTATTATCCTGCGCCGCATAAGAGCGGATCAGCGTATCCATACGGCTGCGCTGGTCGCTGGCAAACTGGATTTCGGAGAGCAGGGTATCGAGCGCGCTGCTGGCGCGTGACGGCCACTCGTGGACAGAGCCACGCACCTGCGGGCCGCGTTCACCGTTCAGGATACGTACGGATCGCATCTCAAGCAGCTCCTGACCAGAGAGCTGGCGGCGCAGCCAGCGGACTGCGAGAAAGATCAGCAGGACGATAAACGCAACGGCGACGGTGAGCGGCGCGGTGGTCATCATGGAACGAAAATAGCTGGCCATCGGATCGAGGTAGACCATGTGTATGGTCATCCCCGGATTTTTAAGGGAATGCACCGTCACTTCCCGATACTGGCTTACCACGCCCGCGGGGCGATAGCTTCCCGGTCGTTCGTGGCTTAAAACACGATGCTTTCCCTGCAGAATGTCGATCTGAACGATATCAACAGGTACCATCAACTCATCGAGCTCACGGGAGAGCGCCGGTAGCGGCGTCGTCAGCAGACGCGTATCAATCACCGAGGCAACAGACTGTACCCGGTTGACCAGCTTGTCCTGAATGGCGGTGTAAAAGCTCAGGGAACAGCCCAGAAGCGTGACAAAAATGGTAAGCCCCGTCAGCAAGGTGATAAAAGCTGAGAACTTCGTCGTTAATCGCATCCTTGAGATTACTCCGTGGTTGATGGGGTAGCGAGTAAGCGCTAACTTGCATTTCAAATGCGGCATACTACCAAATCGGGTGTATCTGGCAATTTATTGCGTTAAATCGGCACTGCGTTTCCCTGAGCGAGTATAGTCTTCAGAAATTATTTTCCAATCATCTGAGTCGTGAGGACCCCTTATGCAGGCTTTGATCTTAGAACAGCAGGACGGCAAAACGCTTGCCTCAGTGCAGGCGGTTGAAGAGAGTCGCCTGCCGGAAGGCGACGTAACCGTCGACATCGACTGGTCCAGTTTAAATTATAAAGATGCGCTGGCTATTACCGGTAAGGGTAAAATCATCCGAAATTTCCCTATGGTGCCGGGGATCGATTTCGCTGGCCGGGTTCATACCAGCGAGGACCCGCGCTTCCATCCAGGCCAGCATGTACTGCTCACTGGCTGGGGCGTGGGTGAAAATCACTGGGGCGGGCTGGCAACGCAGGCGCGCGTGAAGGGCGACTGGCTGGTGCCTGTGCCGAAAGGCATGGATGGCCGCAAGGCAATGATCGTCGGCACGGCAGGCTTTACCGCCATGCTGTGCGTGATGGCGCTGGAAGATGCGGGTATCCGCCCTGAATCAGGGGAAATTGTCGTCACCGGTGCCAGCGGCGGCGTGGGCAGCACGGCAGTCACGCTGCTCCACAAGCTGGGCTATCAGGTCGCTGCGGTTTCCGGCCGAGAAAGCACACATGACTATCTGCGCCAGCTCGGCGCCAGCCGCATTCTCAGCCGCGACGAATTTGCCGAAACCCGTCCGCTGGAAAAACAGGTTTGGGCAGGGGCGGTGGATACCGTCGGCGATAAGGTGCTGGCAAAAGTCCTGGCGCAGATGAACTACGGCGGATGCGTGGCAGCCTGCGGTCTGGCCGGCGGATTTGCCCTGCCAACCACCGTGATGCCATTTATTCTGCGTAACGTACGCCTGCAGGGTGTGGATTCCGTGATGACCCCTGCGGCCCGTCGTCATGAAGCCTGGGAACGGCTGGTGCGCGATCTGCCGGAATCTTTCTATACCCAGAGCGCAACGGAGATAACCCTCAGCCAGGCGCCGGAATACGCCAGTAAGATCATGGACAACCAGTTCCACGGCCGCGCGCTGGTGAAAATCGCCTAATCTTCAAATTTTCGTGACATATTCGCGCGAATCCCTCTCCTCCGTCATGCTTAGAAAAACGCATGACGGAGGATGCCATGAAAAACCGAAAACTGACGGAAGCCGACGTAACGTCTGAGTCTGTCTTTATGTTACAGCGCCGCCAGATCCTGAAAATGCTTGGCATCAGCGCCACTGCCCTGACGCTCTCTCCAGCGGCACACGCCGACCTGCTCGACTGGTTTAAAGGCAACGATCGGCCAAAGGCCCCATCCGGCGCCCCGCTCACCTTTACGAAACCGGCCGAATGGCAAAAAAAGCTGACGCTCACGCCGGAAGATAAAGTTACCGGCTACAACAACTTCTACGAATTTGGTCTCGATAAGGCCGATCCTGCCGCCAACGCGGGGAGCCTCAAAACCGATCCGTGGACGCTGAAAATTGATGGCGAAGTGGCGAAACCCCTGACGCTGGACCACCACGATCTCACTACCCGCTTCCCGCTCGAAGAGCGTATCTATCGCATGCGCTGCGTGGAAGCCTGGTCGATGGTGGTGCCCTGGGTCGGCTTCCCGCTTCATAAGCTGCTGGCGATGGTTGAACCCACCAGCAACGCAAAATATGTCGCTTTCCAGACGCGCTATGCGCCTGACGAGATGCCCGGGCAGAAAGATCGGTTTATCGGTGGCGGGCTTGAGTATCCGTATGTGGAAGGGCTACGTCTCGACGAAGCTATGCACCCCCTCACCCTGCTGACCGTTGGCGTTTATGGCAAAGCGCTTCCGCCGCAGAACGGCGCCCCCATCCGTTTAACCGTACCGTGGAAATATGGCTTCAAAGGGATTAAATCTATCGTCAGCATTAAGCTTACCCGCGAACGTCCGCCAACCACCTGGAATCTGGCGGCCCCGGACGAATACGGTTTCTTCGCCAACGTGAACCCGCACGTGGATCATCCGCGCTGGTCGCAGGCAACCGAGCGGTTTATCGGTTCCGGCGGTGCGCTGGACGTGAAGCGCCAGCCGACGCTGCTGTTTAACGGCTATGCGGATGAAGTGGCCTCGCTTTACCGTGGCCTCAACTTACGGGAGAACTTCTGAGTGCGTTTAACGGCAAAACAGATTACCTGGCTGAAAGTGCTGCTGCACCTGGCCGGGCTGCTTCCTTTTATATGGCTGTTCTGGGCCGCAAGCCAGGGGCTCTTTAGCGCAGACCCGGCGAAGGATATCCAGCATTTTACCGGTCGGATGGCTCTGAAATTTTTGCTGGCTACCTTGCTCGTCTCGCCGCTGGCGCGCTACGCTAAACAGCCCTTATTGATACGCACCCGTCGCCTGTTAGGGCTATGGTGTTTTGCCTGGGCGACGCTGCACCTCACCAGCTACGCCCTGCTGGAACTGGGAATTAACAATCTGGCGCTGCTTGGCCGCGAACTGGTGACACGTCCTTATCTGACGCTGGGTATCGTGAGCTGGGTGGTTTTACTGGCGTTAGCGCTGACATCCACGCAATATGCGCAGCGAAAACTGGGCAGGCGCTGGCAGCTTCTGCACAACCTCGTCTATCTTGTCGCGATCCTCGCTCCCATTCATTACCTGTGGTCGGTGAAGATCCTCTCGCCGCAGCCAATCCTGTATGCACTGGCGGCCGTGGCGCTTTTAGCATGGCGTTACAAGAAGTTCCGCCAGTGGTTGCGATAGTTCGCGAAACTGTGCGTTTTCCCGCAGATTACCCGTCAACCGCAAATCTTTTTCGGATAGCGGTTGATAATCTTCCCTGATAAGACCAGTATTTAGCTGCTAAATGCTACGAAATCGTTATAATGTGCGACCTTGGTTCGCCTGACAGCGGTTTTAAGCCTCTGAAAAGGTGACATTTGCGTTTCGAAGGTATATTTTGTTTTTTACCCGAAAATCGCAGGAGATAGCGGCATTATGACTGATAAGTTCCATATCTTAGTTTTGAACGGACCGAACCTGAACATGCTCGGCACCCGTGAGCCAGAGAAGTATGGCACGCTAACATTGAGTGAAATTGTTAACCGTCTGGGAACGGAAGCAGCGTCACTAAATGTGGATTTGGATCATTTTCAGTCGAATGCGGAGTACGCACTCATCGACCGTATTCATCAGGCTAAAGACAATGTGGACTATATCCTGATCAATCCGGCCGCGTTTACGCACACCAGTGTTGCTATCCGCGACGCACTGCTTGCGGTGAGTATCCCGTTTATCGAGATCCACCTGAGTAATGTGCACGCCCGAGAGCCGTTCCGTCACCATTCGTATCTGTCGGATATCGCTGCTGGCGTTATCTGTGGACTGGGCGCAGACGGCTATTCATACGCTTTACAGACAGCGGTAAAACGCTTGTCACAATCACACTAAACAAGAGTACGGAACCCACTCATGGATATTCGTAAGATTAAAAAACTGATCGAGCTGGTTGAAGAATCAGGCATCTCCGAACTGGAAATTTCTGAAGGCGAAGAGTCTGTACGCATCAGCCGTGCAGCCCCAGCCGCTAGCTTCCCGGTAATGCAGCAAGCTTATGCTGCGCCAGTGCAGCAGCCTGCGCTCTCCGCAGCCGTTGCGCCAGCAGCTGAAGCCGCACCTGCCGCTGCAGCAGAAATCAGTGGTCACATCGTACGTTCCCCAATGGTTGGTACTTTCTACCGCACCCCGAGCCCGGACGCGAAGGCGTTCATCGAAGTGGGTCAGAAAGTCAACGTAGGCGATACCCTGTGCATCGTTGAAGCGATGAAAATGATGAACCAGATCGAAGCAGACAAATCAGGTACTGTGAAAGCGATTCTGGTCGAAAGTGGTCAGCCGGTTGAATTTGACGAGCCGCTGGTCGTCATCGAGTAACGAGGCGTACATGCTGGATAAAATTGTTATCGCCAACCGCGGCGAGATCGCACTGCGTATTCTTCGTGCCTGTAAAGAACTGGGCATCAAGACCGTCGCTGTGCACTCAAGCGCGGATCGCGATTTAAAACACGTATTGCTGGCGGATGAGACGGTCTGTATTGGCCCGGCTCCGTCCGTAAAAAGCTATCTGAACATCCCGGCTATCATCAGCGCCGCTGAAATCACCGGCGCGGTGGCAATTCATCCGGGTTACGGCTTCCTCTCTGAGAACGCCAACTTTGCTGAGCAGGTGGAACGCTCTGGCTTCATCTTCATCGGCCCGAAAGCCGACACCATCCGCCTGATGGGCGACAAAGTGTCTGCAATCACCGCGATGAAAAAAGCCGGTGTTCCAACCGTACCAGGCTCTGACGGCCCTCTGACCGACGACATGGATGCTAACCGTGCTCATGCTAAACGCATTGGCTACCCGGTTATCATCAAGGCGTCCGGCGGCGGCGGCGGTCGCGGTATGCGCGTTGTGCGTAGCGATGCTGAACTGGCGCAGTCCATCTCCATGACCAAAGCAGAAGCGAAAGCCGCTTTCAGCAATGACATGGTGTACATGGAAAAATACCTGGAAAACCCACGCCACATCGAAATTCAGGTGCTGGCTGACGGTCAGGGTAACGCGATCTATCTGGCAGAACGTGACTGCTCCATGCAGCGTCGTCACCAGAAAGTGGTCGAAGAAGCACCAGCACCGGGCATTACCCCGGAACTGCGTCGCTACATCGGCGAGCGTTGCTCCAAAGCGTGTGTCGATATCGGCTATCGCGGTGCAGGTACCTTTGAGTTCCTGTTCGAAAACGGCGAGTTCTATTTCATCGAAATGAACACCCGTATTCAGGTTGAACACCCGGTTACCGAAATGATCACCGGCGTTGACCTGATCAAAGAACAGCTGCGTATCGCTGCAGGCCAGCCGCTGTCCATCAAGCAGGAAGAAGTTGTGGTGAAAGGCCATGCGGTAGAGTGCCGTATCAACGCCGAAGACCCGAACACCTTCCTGCCAAGCCCGGGTAAAATCACGCGTTTCCACGCGCCGGGTGGCTTTGGTGTGCGCTGGGAGTCTCATATCTACGCCGGTTACACCGTACCGCCGTACTATGACTCAATGATCGGCAAGCTTATCTGCTACGGCGAAAACCGTGACGTGGCGATTGCCCGCATGAAAAACGCCCTGCAGGAACTGATCATCGACGGTATCAAAACCAACGTTGATCTGCAGATGCGTATCATGAGCGACGAGCACTTCCAGAATGGTGGAACTAACATCCACTATCTGGAGAAAAAACTCGGTCTGAACGAGAAGTAAGAGACCTGTGTTGCTAAAAGGCCGGATTATCCGGCCTTTTTTATTTCTGGGGCCTGGAAAGCCTCATCATGTACAATCCCCGCTTTCTTCATCCACAAGGGACAAAAAATGGACAAACGTTTTGTTCAGGCCCATAAAGAAGCGCGCTGGGCGCTGTGGCTGACCCTTCTCTATCTCGCAGCATGGATAGTAACTGCTTACTTACCTGACTCCGCTATTGGCATCACCGGCCTGCCGCACTGGTTCGAAATGGCGTGTCTGCTGGTACCGCTGGTCTTCATCCTGCTGTGCTGGGCAATGGTGAAATTCATCTATCGCGATATTCCGCTGGAGGACGATGATGCAGCTTGAAGTCATTCTGCCGCTTATCGCTTACTTGTTAGTGGTGTTTGGTTTATCCGTTTACGCCATGCGTAAAAGAACAACGGGCACCTTCCTGAACGAGTATTTTCTTGGCAGCCGCTCGATGGGTGGCGTCGTGCTGGCCATGACGCTGACCGCGACCTACATCAGCGCCAGTTCGTTTATCGGCGGGCCCGGTGCGGCCTATAAATACGGGTTAGGCTGGGTGCTGCTGGCGATGATCCAGCTTCCAGCCGTCTGGCTCTCGCTGGGCATACTGGGTAAAAAATTTGCCATTCTGGCGCGCCGTTATAATGCCGTGACGCTCAACGATATGCTGTTTGCCCGCTATCAGAGCCGTTTACTGGTGTGGCTGGCCAGCTTAAGCCTGCTGGTGGCCTTTATTGGCGCAATGACGGTGCAGTTTATCGGCGGGGCACGCCTGCTGGAAACGGCTGCGGGTATCCCCTACGAGACAGGCTTGATCATCTTCGGAGTCAGCATTGCGCTGTATACCGCGTTTGGCGGATTTCGCGCCAGCGTGCTGAACGATACGATGCAGGGCATGGTTATGCTTATCGGCACTATTGTCCTGCTGGTCGGCATCGTCCACGCCGCGGGCGGCCTGAGCCATGCGGTTGAAACGCTCGAGGCGATCGATCCAAAACTGGTTTCGCCGCAGGGCGCGGATGACATCCTTTCGCCAACCTTTATGACCTCGTTCTGGGTGTTGGTATGCTTTGGGGTGATTGGCCTGCCGCATACCGCCGTGCGCTGTATCTCTTACAAAGACAGCAAAGCCGTGCACAGAGGTATCATTATCGGCACTATCGTTGTCGCAATCCTGATGTTTGGTATGCACCTGGCGGGCGCGTTAGGTCGGGCAGTTATTCCCGACCTTACCGTACCCGATCTGGTTATCCCAACCCTGATGGTTAAAGTGCTGCCGCCATTTGCCGCCGGGATCTTCCTCGCCGCACCGATGGCCGCCATTATGTCGACAATCAACGCTCAGCTGCTGCAAAGTTCCGCTACGATCATAAAAGATCTCTATCTGAACCTGCGTCCTGAGCAGGCAGAGAATGAACGGCGCCTGAAGCGCATGTCGGCCGTTATTACTTTGGCGTTAGGGGCATTGCTGCTGTTAGCCGCGTGGCGCCCGCCGGAGATGATCATCTGGCTGAACCTGCTGGCATTTGGTGGGCTTGAAGCGGTATTCCTGTGGCCATTGGTGTTAGGGCTCTACTGGGAGCGCGCGAATGCCGCCGGTGCGCTGAGCGCGATGATTGTAGGCGGCGTGCTTTACGCCGTCCTCGCAACGTTTAAGATTCAGTACCTGGGCTTCCATCCGATTGTGCCTTCGTTACTGCTAAGTTTACTGGCGTTTGTGGTGGGGAACCGTTTCGGTCAGCCCGTCCCACAACCCGCTATGATTTCTACTGATAAATAAAGAGTTTTGCCATGCCGTGGATCCAACTAAAACTGAACACAACCGGCGCTAACGCCGAAGAACTGAGCGATGCGCTGATGGAGGCCGGGTCGGTCTCTATCACCTTCCAGGACACGCATGACACGCCGGTCTTTGAGCCGCTGCCGGGCGAAACCCGCCTGTGGGGTGATACCGACGTTATTGGCCTGTTTGATGCCGAAACCGATATGAAAGAGGTTGTCGCGATTCTGGAGAATCATCCTCTGCTGGGCGCGGGTTTCGTGCACAAAATCGAACAGCTTGAAGATAAAGACTGGGAACGCGAGTGGATGGATAACTTCCACCCGATGCAGTTCGGCAAACGTCTGTGGATCTGCCCGAGCTGGCGCGATGTCCCTGATGAAAGCGCAGTCAACGTGATGCTCGACCCGGGTCTGGCGTTTGGTACCGGTACTCACCCAACCACGTCTCTGTGCCTGCAGTGGCTGGATGGGCTGGATCTGGACGGTAAGACAGTGATCGACTTCGGCTGTGGATCCGGGATCCTCGCGATTGCAGCCCTGAAGCTGGGCGCGGCAAAAGCCATCGGGATCGATATCGATCCGCAGGCGATTCAGGCCAGCCGCGATAATGCCGAGCGTAACGGCGTCTCCGATCGTCTGGAGCTGTATCTGCCGGATGCTCAGCCAGAAGCCATGAAAGCCGATGTGGTGGTCGCAAACATTCTGGCGGGCCCACTGCGCGAGCTGGCCCCGTTAATCAGCGTGCTGCCCGTTGAGGGCGGTCTGTTGGGGCTTTCCGGTATCCTGGCGAGCCAGGCCGACAGCGTATGTGAAGCCTACGCCGATCTCTTTGCCCTTGACCCGGTAGTGGAAAAAGAAGAGTGGTGCCGCATCACCGGTCGTAAAAAATAAGCATTTGGCGTGGTCATCTGACCACGCCTCACCCCCTCTGATAATCCTCTCTCCTTCGTTCATTCTTCGGTAAAATAACCCTACAAATCACATTGATTTGTATTACAAAAATTCACCGGAAGAATATGATGAAACACATTACAGGCAAGGCAGCGCTGCTGGCGCTGAGCGTGATCTCGGGTTCAGCATTCGCATCACACTGGAGCTACGAAGGGGAAGGTTCGCCGAAACACTGGAGCGAACTGGACGAGGCATACAAGACCTGTCAAAGCGGAATGAACCAGTCTCCCATTAATATTGATTCGACCGTTAACGCCCATCTCTCTCCGCTACAAACCCACTACGTTGATGGCCCTGTTACACTGACGAACAATGGCCATACCATTCAGGCAGGTGAACAGGCGAACACCCGCGATACCCTTACTCTTGATAAGCAAACCTGGACGTTACAGCAGTTCCATTTCCACGCGCCGAGCGAAAACACCGTACATGGCAAGAGATACGCGATGGAAATGCACCTGGTTCATAAAAATGCCGGTGGAGAACTGACGGTGGTGGCGGTCATGTTTGATAAAGGGGCCGCAAACCCGGAGCTTGAAAAACTGTGGCGCGTTATGCCTCAGCAGGCCGAGCAGAACGTCTCTATCAAACAGGATCTCAACCTGAACAAACTGCTGCCAAAAAATAAAACGTACTGGCGCTTTAGCGGTTCACTGACCACTCCACCGTGTTCAGAAGGCGTTATCTGGATTGTGCTTAAACAGCCCCTGACGGTTTCTGCAGAACAACTTGCCAGATTCACCCAGACAATGCATCACGATAATAACCGTCCGGTACAGTCGCTGCATGGGCGCGTCGTGGTCGAATAACACGCATTTTTCGCATGACGATCATGTTCTAAAATGCGACGCAGATCGCAAAGAACTAGGGAAATCTGCTGCTAAAAACAGCAGATTATCCCGCTTCAGCGATGCATTTATTCAGAAATGATGAGAAGTTACGGGAAATTGTAAGCGTCCATAAAATAACCATTATTATATAACTTAATGATTTAAATAATGAATAATTTTGAACGGAAAGATTGGGCGGCGATTCCTTGATCTACAACAGTGGATTGTTCAAAGTTTGGCCTTTCATCTCGTGCAAAAAATGCGTAATATACGCCGCCTTGCAGTCACAGTATGGTCATTTCTTAACTCATGCGCATCGGACACCACCAGCTTAGAAATCGCCTGATCGCAGCCCCAATGGCAGGTATTACAGACCGGCCGTTCAGGACGCTGTGCTATGAGATGGGAGCCGGTTTAACCGTATCCGAGATGATGTCGTCTAACCCGCAGGTTTGGGAAAGCGATAAATCCCGCCTTCGGATGGTGCACGTTGATGAACCAGGTATTCGCACCGTGCAAATTGCCGGAAGCGTGCCTGAAGAGATGGCAGATGCCGCGCGGATTAACGTGGACAGTGGTGCCCAGATTATTGATATCAATATGGGGTGCCCGGCCAAAAAGGTGAATCGCAAGCTTGCAGGTTCAGCCCTTCTGCAATACCCCGACCAGGTGAAAGCTATCCTGACGGCGGTTGTCAGCGCGGTGGACGTTCCTGTTACGTTGAAGATTCGCACGGGTTGGTCGCCGGAACACCGTAACTGTGTAGAGATTGCCCAACTGGCCGAAGACTGTGGCATTCAGGCCCTGACCATCCATGGACGCACTCGCGCCTGTTTGTTCAACGGTGAAGCTGAATACGACAGCATTCGGGCAGTTAAGCAGAAAGTTTCCATTCCGATTATCGCGAATGGCGACATAACTGACCCGCTTAAAGCCAGAGCTGTACTCGACTATACGGGAGCTGATGCTCTGATGATAGGACGTGCCGCTCAGGGAAGACCCTGGATCTTCCGGGAAATCCAGCATTATCTGGACACTGGGGAGCTGCTTGCCCCGCTGCCTCTGGCAGAGGTTAAGCGCTTGCTTTGTTCGCATGTTCGGGAACTGCATGACCACTACGGTCAGGCAAAAGGGTACCGAATTGCGCGTAAACACGTCTCCTGGTATCTCCAGGAGCACGCTCCAGATGACCAGTTTCGGCGCACATTCAACGCCATAGAGGATGCCAGCGTACAGCTGGAGGCGTTGGAGGCATACTTCGAAAATCTTGCGTAATGAAATAAAGAGCTGACAGAACTATGTTCGAACAACGCGTAAATTCTGACGTACTGACCGTTTCTACCGTTAACTCTCAGGACCAGGTAACTCAAAAGCCCCTGCGTGACTCGGTTAAACAGGCACTGAAGAACTATTTTGCTCAACTGAATGGTCAGGATGTTAATGATCTGTATGAGCTGGTACTGGCTGAAGTTGAACAGCCACTGTTGGACATGGTGATGCAATACACCCGCGGTAACCAAACCCGCGCTGCGCTGATGATGGGTATCAACCGTGGTACTCTGCGTAAGAAACTGAAAAAATACGGCATGAACTGATACTAATCAGTTAAATGCTTGTTTAAAAAGGCGCTCTTCGGCATGGGGAAGCGCCTTTTTTATTACCTGCGCTTCTCCGTCAACGCATTGTAAACCTTCGCCTCTCCTGCTTTTCAACCCCAATTTTTCGTGTATATTTCCCCCACCTTACTGGCGCTCTTCCCGCGGAATGACACAATGATTCGTAAATACTGGTGGCTGGTTGTCTTTGCAATCTCCGTTCTCATTTTCGATGCACTCCTGATGCAGTGGATTGAACTGATGAGCACCGAAACCGATAAGTGTCGCAATATGAACTCCGTCAATCCGCTGAAACTCGTGAACTGCTCAGAGCTCGACTAACCGCCCGATTGCGCAAATCACCCCGTTATTACCCACTAAAAACGGGGATTTAAATCCCTTTGAGCCATTACCTGACGGTGATAATGTCTCGCCCTTCTCAACCGCTCTAGCGTAACCCCACACTCGAGTAGAACCGTCCATGCTGGTCAGCCAATACAACCCTATCCTTGTCGTCCTCTCCTTTGTTGTTGCCATTCTTGCTGCGTATACCGCGCTGAACATGGCTGCACGCGTCGCCGGGAGTGAAGGTGTCGCTGCCCGCGTCTGGCTGGCTGGCGGCGGTATTGCTATGGGGATTGGCGTGTGGGCCATGCATTTTATCGGCATGCTGGCGATGGACCTCTCCATGAGCATGAGCTACAACGCCACCCTGACGGTGTTATCCATGGTCATCGCCGTAGGTTCGTCGCTGTTTGCGCTATGGCTCGTGAGCTGCGAGCAATTACGCCTGCGCCGACTGCTGCCCGGCGCGCTAGTGATGGGAAGCGGTATTGTTGCTATGCATTACACCGGCATGGCGGCGCTGGAAGTGATGCCCGGGATTATCTGGGACAAGATGTGGGTGGCCATTTCGGTCGTGATTGCGCTTGCCGCTTCGCTCGCGGCATTATGGCTGACCTTCCGCCTGCGTCGCGAAGCCGCTCAGGTCGTGCTGATGCGCATGGGTGCCGCCATCACGATGGGAATTGCCATTGCCGGCATGCACTATGCCGGGATGAAAGCGGCGCAGTTTCCGATGTCCACAATGGTTCACCATGAGGGTATCAACGGGAGCTGGCTTGCGGTGCTGGTCAGCGTCGTCGCGCTCTCTATTCTTGGGATCACCCTGCTGGTGTCGATGCTGGATGCCCGCCTTCAGGCACGCACCGCCCTTCTGGCCTCGTCGCTGGCAGAAGCTAACCGGGAACTCGCTCAACTGGCGCTACACGATACCCTGACGCGCCTGCCTAACCGTATCCTGCTGGAAGATAGACTCGATCAGGCCATCAGCAAAGCCGATCGTGAAGGGAACCACTTTGCCCTGATGTTCATGGATCTTGACGGCTTTAAAGCCATCAATGATGCCTACGGCCATGATGTCGGTGACAGGCTGCTGGTCGCCGTTACGCAGCGTCTGCTGCTTCTCCTGAAAGGCCAGTTCACCCTTGCACGCATCGGCGGTGATGAATTTGTTCTGCTGGCAGAGGGAGAAGGTCCGGACGACGCGGCATCGCTGGCAAATTCGCTGGTGCGCGCGATCGATAGCCCGTTCAATCTCAGCCCCTATGAACTGGTAGTGACCCTCAGCATTGGTATCGCGCTGTACCCTCACGACGGCAAAACCGAGCGTGAGCTGATGTTTAACGCCGACGCGGCGATGTATCACACGAAGCATATGGGCCGTAACGGTTACCACTTTTTCCAGCCCTCCATGAACACCCTGGCGCAAACCCATCTCCAGTTAATGAACGATCTGTGGATGGCAATCGATCGCAATGAGCTGCGCCTGCTGTATCAGCCAAAATTTCACGCCCCGGCGGGCCCGGTCCTCGGATTCGAGGCGTTATTGCGCTGGCAGCATCCTAAGCAGGGGCTACTGACGCCTGACCTTTTTCTGCCGCTGGCGGAAAAAACGGGGCTAATCGTCCCCATTGGCAACTGGGTGATTAATGAAGCCTGTCGTCAGCTGCGGGAATGGCATCTCCAGGGGCATCAAAGCTGGTCAATGGCTGTAAACCTGTCGACACTGCAGTTTGAACAACCTTCGCTGGTTAAAACGGTTCTCGACTGCCTGGCACTTCACCAGGTGCCACCGGAAATGCTGATCCTCGAAGTGACGGAAACCACGGCGATGAGCAACCCGGATGAGAGCGTACGCGTGCTGACAGAGCTGACGGATGCAGGCGTGAAAGCCTCCATTGATGATTTTGGCACCGGATATTCGAGCCTGCTGTACCTCAAGCGCTTACCGGCCTGCGAATTGAAAATCGACAGGGCGTTTGTGAAAGAGCTCAGCGGCGAGAGCGAGGATGCCACTATTGTCTCAGCAATTGTGGCTCTCGCTAAAACACTTAACCTGAAAGTCGTGGCTGAAGGTGTGGAAACCGAAGCGCAGCAAGCCTTTTTAACCGAGCTTGGCTGTAACACCCTTCAGGGTTATCTGTTAGGTAAACCCGTCAGCGCGCAGACCATAGAGGCACTTTGTGCCCGAGGGGAAATGTTACCTGGCGCTGAACAGTAAGCACCCTCATCTGGCGACACGCGAATAACCGGGAGTGTCGCCAGTATGCTATCGACCAGAGCGGGAGCCTGCTGATAAAGATTAAAACTGTCGTTATTCATTAACCAGTTTTTAATTATTCCGCTAAAAAAACCGTGAAATACAATCAAGGTGAGATCAACATTCACCTGTGGCGAAATGATGTTTCGCGAAATACAGGTCTCCAGCGTGGCGCGTAGCGTGTCATCGTTGAATCCGATACGCTTTCTGATTTCGCGCTCTGAAATCATATCACTGCTAAATTCACACTTATGATACAGAATTTGTAAAAGCGCACATTGCCGGGGTTCATGGGCAATATACTGCAGCGCGGTAATAAATTGCTCACGAAGTTTTAACAATGGATCGTCACTATCGGAAAGGGAAAGCCTGTCGTGAATAATGTCGCGAAGCGGTAATTGGTGTTCCCAGATGGCATTAAATATTTCAGATTTACTGGTGAAGTGCCAGTAGATCGCGCCGCGCGTCACCTTAGCGGCATCAGCGATATCCGTCAGCGTCGTGCTGGCTACGCCACGCGTGGCAAACTGTCCGATAGCCGCCTCAATCAGCTGCTGCCGGGTTTGTTGAGCCTCTTCTTTCTTTTTACGCGCCATAGGCAACTACTCGTTACTCACAAGGTTTAAAGGTCATATTGCGTTCATGCAAATGTAAGTATTCACTAAAATCCGTTTTAATTTTGCACAAAAAAAGTCACCCCTCTTGATTTATAATTAATACAAATACATCCAATCAATTAAATTGACGAAATGAATAATTATAAAATATTAAACTCATTTACCTGATTAACATGCCTGAACTATATCCCAGAATGAAGCCGGTCTGATTCTGATTTTCTTCTATAAGCATGGTCATTCGCACTTATAAATTAAAAAACATTAAATACCCTCATTATTATACGCAGCTACATTTTATTTTTATCCCTCTGCCCCTGCTACCGATTCGCGGCATATATCGGTTAATGGGTATTTAAAGGAACAGTAATGACGAATCATTTCAGACTCTTGCCTTTATCCGGTTTCATTGTCTGCACGGTACTGCTCACTGGATGCGATGGTCAGGAAAATCAACAACAGCATCTGCAGGCGCCTCAGGTCAGCGTGCATATTGTGAAAAGCGCGCCTCTGGCCGTCACCACTGAACTCCCGGGCAGAACAGATGCATTTCGCGTTGCGGAGGTTCGTCCTCAGGTTAGCGGCATTATCCTTCGCCGTAACTTCGCGGAGGGTAGCGATGTAAAAGCGGGCGAGTCACTCTACCAGATCGATCCTGCGACCTATCAGGCAGCCTATGACAGCGCGAAAGGCGAACTGGCGAAGGCTCAGGCGGCGGCCAATATTGCACACCTGACGGTGAAACGTTATCTCCCGCTGGTAGGCACCCAGTATGTCAGTAAGCAGGAGTATGACCAGGCCGTAGCGACGGCTCAGCAGGCAGATGCCAGCGTGGTTGCCGCAAAAGCGGGCGTTGAAAGCGCACGTATCAACCTTGCCTACACCAAAGTGACCTCTCCGGTTGATGGTCGTATCGGGAAATCCAGCGTGACCGAAGGGGCGCTGGTGACGAACGGACAAGCCGCAGCGCTGGCAACGGTCCAGCAGCTCGATCCGATTTATGTCGATGTCACCCAGTCCAGCAATGATTTTATGCGCCTGAAACAGACGAGCCTGCAAAAAGGCGATACCGCCAGCAGCGTTGAACTGCTGATGGAGAACGGGCATCCCTATCCGCTGAAAGGCACATTGCAGTTCTCTGACGTCACGGTCGATGAAAGTACCGGCTCGATCACTCTGCGCGCCATTTTCCGGAACCCTCAGCATCTGTTGTTACCCGGCATGTTCGTTCGCGCCCGCATTGATGAAGGCACCCAGCCGGATGCGATTCTGGTTCCTCAGCAAGGCGTGACCCGTACACCGCGAGGCGATGCAACCGTCCTGGTGGTGAACGATAAAAATCAGGTTGAGCCGCGAACCGTCGTGGCCCCTCAGGCAATTGGCGATCGCTGGCTGGTGACGGAAGGGCTGAAAAACGGTGATCGCGTGATTGTCAGCGGGCTACAGAAAGTCAGACCGGGGGCAACCGTCGTCGCCATGCCGGATACCACCACGACCCCAGCCGGTTAAGGGACGACGACATGGCTAATTTCTTTATTCAGAGACCAGTTTTCGCCTGGGTACTTGCCATCATTTTGATGATTGCAGGCGGGCTGGCCATTCTCAAACTTCCCGTCGCACAGTATCCGACCATTGCCCCTCCCGCTGTGGCGATATCCGCGACCTACCCGGGAGCCGATGCTCAAACGGTGCAGGATACCGTGACCCAGGTTATCGAACAGAACATGAACGGTATCGATAAGCTGATGTATATGTCCTCCACCAGCGATTCAGCGGGTAACGTCACCATCACCCTGACCTTCGAGTCAGGGACCGATCCGGACATCGCCCAGGTGCAGGTGCAGAACAAGCTGCAGCTCGCCATGCCGCTACTGCCGCAAGAGGTACAGCAGCAAGGGATTGGCGTGGAGAAATCCAGCAGTAGCTTCCTGCTGGTCGCCGGCTTTGTTTCAGACAACAAAAATCTCACGCAGAACGACATCTCTGACTATGTCGCGTCGAACGTCAAAGATGCCATCAGCCGAACGTCTGGCGTCGGTGACGTTCAGCTGTTTGGCGCGCAGTATGCGATGCGCATCTGGCTCGACAGCAACGCGATGAACAAATACCAGCTGACGCCGCAGGATATTATCAACCAGCTGAAAACGCAGAACGACCAGATAGCGGCAGGCCAGCTGGGCGGAACGCCGTCCATTCCCGGGCAGCAGCTGAATGCCTCGATCATCGCGCAAACCCGCCTGAAATCTCCAGAGGAGTTTGGCCGCGTGACGCTGAAGGTGAACCAGGACGGTTCGATGGTTCATCTGAAGGACGTGGCACGTATTGAGCTGGGTGGCGAAAACTACAACATGGTCACTAAAATCAACGGGCAGGCGGCAACCGGCCTGGGGATTAAGCTGGCAACCGGGGCAAATGCGCTGGACACCGCGGCAGCCATTAAGAGCAAGCTGGCGCAACTGCAGCAGTTCTTCCCGCAGGGGCTGAAAGTGGTTTATCCCTATGACACCACGCCTTTTGTGAAGATCTCCATTCACGAAGTGGTGAAGACCCTGTTTGAAGCAATCATTCTTGTCTTCCTGGTCATGTACCTGTTCCTGCAAAACCTGCGCGCGACGCTCATCCCAACTATCGCGGTGCCGGTCGTTCTGCTGGGTACCTTCGCGGTTCTGGCGGCATTCGGTTTCTCCATCAATACCCTGACGATGTTCGGCATGGTGCTGGCGATAGGTCTGCTGGTCGATGACGCTATCGTGGTCGTTGAGAACGTTGAACGCGTCATGGTCGAGGACAAACTGCCGCCGAAAGAGGCCACGCAGAAGTCGATGGAGCAGATCCAGGGTGCACTGGTGGGGATCGCCATGGTGCTCTCGGCGGTCTTTATTCCGATGGCCTTTTTTGGCGGCTCGACGGGGGCGATCTATCGTCAGTTCTCGCTGACTATCGTTTCCGCGATGGCGTTGTCCGTACTGGTTGCGCTAATCCTGACGCCCGCACTCTGCGCAACGTTGCTTAAGCCCGTATCCGGCGACCATCATGAGAAAAAAGGTGGCTTCTTCGGCTGGTTTAATGCGCTCTTCGATAAAAGCGTGGAGCACTACAGCAACAGCGTGAGCGGTATTTTGCGTAAGACAGGGCGCTATCTGGCGGTGTACGTCATTATTGTCGGTGGGATGGCGGTGCTCTTCCTGCGCTTGCCCACTTCCTTCCTGCCCGAAGAGGATCAGGGGGTGTTTATGACGATGGTTCAACTCCCGGCGGGTGCAACCCAGACGCGTACTCAGCAGGTCCTCGATCAGGTTCAGGACTACTATCTGAACAACGAAAAGGCGAACGTGGAATCCGTCTTTACCGTAAATGGCTTTAGCTTTAGCGGCCAGGGTCAGAACGCCGGTATTGCCTTCGTCAGCCTGAAGCCCTGGGAGGAGCGCCCGGGGGCGGAAAACGGCGTTGAAGCCATTGTGGGTCGCGCGACAAAAGCCTTCAGTCAAATTACAGATGGCCTCGTGTTCCCGTTTAACCTGCCTGCAATTATCGAACTGGGTACCGCCACGGGCTTCGACTTTGAATTGATCGATCAGGCTAACCTGGGGCATACCCAGCTGACGCAGGCGCGTAACCAACTGCTCAGCATGGTGAAAGAGCACCCTGACCTGCTGGTTCGCGTGCGTCCTAACGGTCTTGAAGATACGCCTCAGTTCAAGCTGGATGTCGATCAGGAGAAAGCGCAGGCGCTGGGCGTCAGTCTTTCTGACGTCAACCAGACGATTTCGACGGCCTTAGGTGGCAGCTATGTGAACGACTTTATCGATCATGGGCGCGTGAAAAAGGTCTACGTCCAGGCCGACGCAAAATTCCGTATGTTGCCGGGAGATATTAATAACCTTTACGTGCGCAGCGCGAATGGGGAAATGGTCCCGTTCTCCGCCTTTAGCAACGCTCACTGGGTCTATGGTTCACCTCGTCTGGAACGCTATAACGGGATGCCCTCTATGGAGATCCTGGGTGAATCCGCTCCGGGTAAAAGTACCGGCGAGGCCATGGCTATGATGGAAAGCCTCGCGACAAAACTGCCTTCCGGTATCGGCTATGACTGGACGGGGATGTCTTATCAGGAGCGCCTCTCGGGTAACCAGGCGCCAGCACTGTACGCCATTTCACTGATCGTGGTGTTCCTGTGCCTGGCTGCGCTGTATGAAAGCTGGTCCATTCCGTTCTCCGTCATGCTGGTTGTGCCGCTGGGGGTCATTGGGGCTCTTCTCGCAGCGTTGCTGCGCGGGTTAAACAACGACGTCTATTTCCAGGTCGGCCTGCTGACGACGATTGGTTTATCGGCGAAAAACGCCATTCTGATCGTCGAATTTGCTAAAGACCTGATGGATAAAGAAGGCAAAGGCATTATTGAGGCCACGCTGGAAGCCTCCAGGATGCGCCTTCGACCGATCCTGATGACGTCCCTGGCCTTTATTCTTGGCGTCATGCCGCTGGTAATCAGCACCGGGGCCGGGAGCGGCGCGCAAAACGCCGTCGGTACGGGCGTTATGGGGGGAATGCTTTCCGCAACGCTTCTGGCGATTTTCTTCGTGCCCGTCTTCTTTGTGGTTGTTCGGCGACGGTTTACTCACCATAAAGATTAATGTTTCCCTGAAAAGGCACCTCTGGTGCCTTTTTATTTTTAACATAAACAACGAATTAGGTTTTACAGGAAGGCAGTATTAAGAATATGATGATTTGCATTAAGCAAAAACAGTCTCTTGTAACTTCATAATTTCTCCATTAATTCCTCCTGAAACCGACTTTTCTCCACGATTTTTACAAACTACATAATTTGAGATTATTCCTCGTGTAACGAGGACTTACCCCGGTGGTAAAATAACCTCCAGTTCGTTAATAGCCCTCCTGGCTTTATAGCGGATGAGAAATAATACTGAGGTAACATCATGAAAAGATTCATTTCCGTTGCACTTCTCGCTGCGCTGCTTGCTGGTTGCGCGCACGACTCTCCATGTGTACCGGTTTACGACGACCAGGGCCGACTGGTTCATACCAATACCTGTATGAAAGGCACCACTCAGGATAACTGGGAGACTGCGGGTGCTATCGCCGGCGGTGCCGCCGCAGTAGCGGGTTTAACACTGGGTATTGTTGCCCTCACGAAGTAACATCTGTTGAGAAAGCGCGGCTCTGGCCGCGCTTTTGCTTTTAATGAGTGCAGTATTTTCAAATAAGTAAAAAATTAGCCCCGTATTTATTCACGCAATTAATCTAAGCCTGAAGTCAGTCACAACTTTTTCGCATATTCATTCAAATTACTTATTCTATCGTGATGATTTTCACACATTAAGATTATTGAATACCCTGCCAATATTCACGCTGAAAACTATCTCTTCTTTTTCCTTGCCCGACTCGCAACTTTTGCTCCGATTTGTGGCACAGGTTGTAATTTCGCACCGTTTCGGGGCGCTCGTTTTATTTAAGCCTGTCTACACTCAGCATTAAGCGTTCACTCGTCTCTTATTTTGTCGAACGCAAAACTGGCATTACGTTTGCTTTATAAACGTTGGCCAAAGCCACAGACAGGTAAAGCGTTTAAAAACGCCTCTATAACGATAAATTTCGCCACACAGGATGCATTATGAAAAAGACGATGATAGCCAGCCTGGCCGCTGCAGGCATGTTGTTTGCCGTAGCCGGTCAAGCCCATGCGGGAACGACACTGGATGCCGTTAAAAAGAAAGGTTTTGTTCAATGTGGTATCAGTGACGGTTTGCCTGGCTTCTCTTATGCCGATGCGAACGGCAAATTTACCGGTATTGATGTGGATGTCTGCCGTGGCGTTGCAGCCGCCGTTTTTGGCGATGACAGCAAAGTAAAATATACCCCGCTGACGGCGAAAGAACGCTTTACGGCGCTGCAGTCCGGCGAGGTCGACATGCTCTCCCGTAATACCACCTGGACTTCCTCCCGTGATGCCGGCATGGGGATGTCATTTACGGGCGTGACCTATTATGACGGCATCGGCTTCCTGACCCACAATAAAGCGGGCCTGAAAAGCGCTAAGGAACTGGATGGCGCCACCGTTTGTATCCAGGCGGGCACCGATACCGAGCTGAACGTCGCGGATTATTTCAAAGCAAACAACATGAAATACACCCCGGTGACATTCGACCGCTCGGATGAATCGGCCAAAGCGCTGGAATCCGGCCGTTGCGACACGCTGGCCTCTGACCAGTCACAGCTGTATGCCTTACGCATTAAGCTGAGCAACCCGGCAGAGTGGATTGTCCTGCCTGAAGTCATCTCCAAAGAGCCTCTCGGCCCCGTTGTTCGTCGTGGCGATGAAGACTGGTTCTCCATCGTTCGCTGGACGCTGTTTGCCATGCTGAACGCAGAAGAGATGGGCATCAACTCTAAAAACGTTGATGAGAAAGCCGCTAAGCCATCCAACCCTGATATGGCGCACCTGCTCGGTAAAGAAGGTGATTTCGGCAAGGATCTGAAGCTGGATAACAAGTGGGCTTACAACATCATCAAACAGGTGGGCAACTACTCTGAGATCTTTGAACGCAACGTGGGATCGGAGAGCCCGCTGAAGATCAAACGCGGCCAGAACAATCTCTGGAACAACGGCGGTATTCAGTACGCACCACCAGTACGTTAAGTCATAGCTGTAACGGGCACTGCTCCGGCAGTGCCCACTCCAGAGTCATGGTTACTGAGGTTTCTTTATGTCCCATCGCCGCTCAGCCGTAAAAGGATCGCTATCCTTTTCTCATCCCGCGGTCCGCGCCTGGCTATTCCAGATTATTGCTATTGTTGCGGTTGTTCTCATCGCCGTGTATCTCATCCATAACACCATCACCAACCTGAATAACCGCGGCATTACCTCCGGTTTCGCGTTTTTAGATCGCAGCGCGGGGTTTGGCATTGTTCAGCACCTTATTGATTACCAGGAAGGTGACACGTACGGACGCGTATTCGTGGTCGGTTTACTGAATACGCTGTTGGTATCGGCGCTTTGTATCGTCTTCGCGTCGATACTGGGCTTCTTTATTGGCCTGGCGCGTCTTTCTGAAAACTGGCTCCTGCGGAAACTGTCGACTGTTTATATTGAGACGTTCCGCAATATCCCCCCGCTCCTGCAGATCTTCTTCTGGTATTTCGCCGTACTACGTAACCTTCCCGGCCCCCGCCAGGCCGTCGACGCGTTTGAGCTGTTTTTCCTCAGTAACCGTGGGTTGTCCATTCCTTCTCCTCAGCCGGGTGAAGGGCTGTACGCTTTTATCGGCGCGATTGTGATAGCGCTTGCGCTCTCTGCGGGGGTATTCTGTTTTAACCGCAAGCATCAGATCAAAACCGGTCAGCTTCGTAGAACCTGGCCCACGGCAATTGTCCTGATCGTTAGCCTGCCGCTAATTGCACACTGGCTGTTTGGGGCCGCTTTGCACTGGGATGTTCCACATCTGCGGGGCTTTAACTTTCAGGGCGGAATGGTATTAATTCCCGAGCTGGCAGCCCTGACGCTGGCGCTGTCGATTTATACGTCCGCGTTTATAGCAGAGATTATCCGTGCAGGGATCCAGGCCGTTCCTTATGGGCAGCACGAGGCGGCGCGCTCGCTGGGATTACCCCATACCGTGACGCTTCGCCAGGTCATTATTCCGCAGGCTTTACGGGTCATCATTCCACCCCTGACCAGCCAGTATCTCAATATTGTCAAAAACTCGTCGCTGGCCGCTGCGATTGGTTATCCGGATATGGTGTCACTCTTCGCCGGAACCGTGCTTAACCAGACCGGACAAGCCATTGAAACCATCGCCATCACGATGTCTGTCTATCTGATCATCAGCCTGGTGATTTCACTGCTGATGAACCTTTATAACCGCCGTATAGCACTGGTCGAGCGCTAAGGATCTATGATGACAAAAGCGATACTGTCGCACTCCTCGCGCCCTGCCAACTCGACAGGTGGACGTTTCATTCTCTGGGCGCGTAAGAATCTGTTCTCCAGCTGGAGCAACAGCCTGCTGACGATTGTCTGCCTGTGGCTCATGTGGGAATTGATTCCTCCCCTGCTGAACTGGGCGTTTTTACAGGCCAACTGGGTCGGTTCAACCCGAGCTGACTGCACTAAAGCCGGCGCCTGCTGGGTGTTTATTCATGAACGTTTCGGTCAGTTCATGTATGGATTGTATCCCCATGAACAGCGCTGGCGGATAAATCTGGCGCTGGTTATCGGCCTGCTCTCTGTCGCGGCTATGTTCTGGAAAAAGCTGCCTCATCGTGGACGCTATATTGCTGCCTGGGCCGTAGTTTATCCGATTATTGTCTGGGTACTGTTGTATGGCGGTTTCCTGGGACTGGAACGCGTTGAAACACGCCAGTGGGGCGGGCTGACGCTGACGCTGATTATCGCTTCAGTGGGGATAGCCGGTGCTTTACCGTGGGGGATTTTACTGGCCCTGGGACGGCGTTCAAAAATGCCGATCGTCCGCGTGCTCTCCGTTATCTTCATTGAGTTCTGGCGCGGCGTACCGCTTATCACCGTGTTGTTTATGTCGTCGGTCATGCTGCCGCTGTTTATGGCAGAGGGAACAACCATCGACAAGCTGATCCGTGCCCTGGTGGGGGTGATTCTCTTCCAGTCCGCCTATGTCGCTGAAGTTGTACGTGGTGGTCTGCAAGCGTTGCCTAAAGGCCAGTACGAGGCGGCGGAATCACTGGCTCTCGGTTACTGGAAAACGCAGGGACTGGTCATTCTCCCACAAGCACTCAAGCTGGTCATTCCGGGTCTGGTCAACACGATCATTGCCCTCTTCAAGGATACCAGCCTGGTGATCATTATCGGATTGTTCGATCTCTTTAGCAGCGTGCAACAGGCAACCGTTGACCCTGTCTGGCTGGGCATGTCCACCGAAGGATATGTCTTTGCTGCCCTGATCTACTGGATCTTTTGTTTTAGCATGTCGCGCTACAGCCAGCATCTGGAAAAGCGCTTTAACACCGGGCGTACACCGCACTGAGGAAATTATGAGCCAAATAACTATGACACCCGCCGACGCGATGATTACGCTGGAAAATGTGAATAAATGGTACGGACAATTTCATGTCCTGAGGGACATTAATCTTAAGGTAAAGCAGGGAGAACGCATTGTCCTTTGCGGCCCTTCGGGCTCCGGGAAATCCACAACCATTCGCTGTATTAATCATCTTGAAGAACATCAGCAAGGACGCATTGTGGTTGATGGTATCGAGCTGAATGAAGATATCCGCAATATCGAACGCGTACGTCAGGAAGTAGGAATGGTATTTCAACACTTTAATCTGTTTCCGCACCTGACCGTTCTGCAGAACTGTACGCTTGCGCCGATTTGGGTACGAAAGATGCCGAAAAAGGAAGCGGAGGCGTTGGCAATGCACTACCTGGAACGCGTACGTATCGCGGAGCATGCCAATAAATTCCCTGGCCAGATATCGGGTGGCCAACAGCAGCGTGTGGCTATCGCCCGTTCGCTGTGTATGAAGCCGAAAATTATGCTGTTTGATGAACCGACATCTGCCCTCGATCCGGAAATGGTGAAAGAGGTTCTGGACACCATGATTGGGCTGGCACAATCCGGCATGACCATGCTTTGTGTTACACATGAGATGGGGTTTGCGCGAACCGTGGCCGACCGGGTGATCTTTATGGACCGCGGTGAGATTGTCGAACAGGCGCCGCCGGATGAGTTCTTTGCCCATCCGAAGTCAGAACGTACGCGGGCATTCCTGTCACAGGTGATTCATTAGTTGTTTGCTCTGCCGGGTGGAGGCTTCGCCTTACCCGGCCTACCGTTTTTTCGGCGCATAAACGCAAAAAGGCCATCCTTTCGGATGGCCTTTTCACTTATTTGATGTCTGGCAGTTCCCTACTCTCACATGGGGAGACCCCACACTACCATCGGCGCTACGGCGTTTCACTTCTGAGTTCGGCATGGGGTCAGGTGGGACCACCGCGCTAAAGCCGCCAGACAAATTCTTTTACTTCTTGCCGAACTTTAACCTAAGTATAAAGTGGTGCTGATACCCAGAGTCGAACTGGGGACCTCACCCTTACCAAGGGTGCGCTCTACCAACTGAGCCATATCAGCACGCTAAATTTGATGCCTGGCAGTTCCCTACTCTCACATGGGGAGACCCCACACTACCATCGGCGCTACGGCGTTTCACTTCTGAGTTCGGCATGGGGTCAGGTGGGACCACCGCGCTAAAGCCGCC
>NZ_JBVODQ010000007.1:0-206707 GCF_055666685.1 Enterobacter sp. E14S
GCTACCAGGCTGCTCCACCCCGCGTCCGTCTTTCTACAGTCGTAGAAGATACTTCATCAAATTTTAATTGGTTGCGGGGGCCGGATTTGAACCGACGACCTTCGGGTTATGAGCCCGACGAGCTACCAGGCTGCTCCACCCCGCGTCCGTGGATGCGCACTATACTCGGATAGGTTTGTGATGCAACCCCTTTTTCACATAAATCATGATTTTGTATGCAAATTGAACGACATGGCTCTGTTTGGACTATTTTTGCGCAAATTTGCCAAAGGGCATGCGATCGCATTTCATTAGCCCTGGCGGTTTGTTATCTTCATCACGCGGAAATGGGCAACTTAAAGACGAGATATAATGAAAGGACGTTGGGCGAAGTATCTGATGGCGGGCGCAATGGTAGCGATTCTTGCGGCCTGTTCTTCCAAACCGACCGATCGCGGTCAACAGTATAAAGACGGGAAGTTATCCCAGCCTTTCTCTTTAGTTAATCAGCCTGATGCCGTCGGCGCACCGATTAATGCCGGTGATTTCTCCGAGCAGGTCTACCAGATCCGCAACGCGTCGCCGCGTCTGTATGGCACCCAGAGTAGCGTGTATAACGCGGTCCAGGACTGGCTGAAAGCAGGCGGCGATACGCGCAACATGCGCCAGTTTGGTATCGACGCCTGGCAGATGGAAGGGGCCGATAACTACGGCAACGTCCAGTTTACCGGCTACTACACCCCGGTTATCCAGGCACGACACTCGCGTCAGGGCGAGTTCCAGTATCCTATCTACCGTATGCCGCCAAAACGCGGTCGTCTGCCGTCTCGCGCTGAGATCTACGCCGGTGCGCTGAGCGAAAACTACGTTCTGGCCTACAGCAACTCCCTGATGGATAACTTCATCATGGACGTTCAGGGCAGCGGCTACATTGATTTTGGCGACGGTTCGCCGCTTAACTTCTTCAGCTATTCCGGTAAAAACGGCCACGCCTATCGCAGTATCGGTAAGGTGCTGATCGACCGCGGTGAAGTGAAGAAAGAAGATATGTCGATGCAGGCGATCCGCGAGTGGGGCGAGAAACACAGCGAAGCCGAGGTGCGCGAGCTGCTGGAGCAGAACCCGTCGTTCGTCTTCTTCAAACCGCAAAACTTCGCGCCGGTGAAAGGGGCCAGCGCGGTTCCGCTGATTGGCCGCGCGTCGGTAGCATCGGATCGTTCGATTATTCCTGCAGGCACCACGCTGCTTGCTGAGGTCCCTCTGCTGGACAATAACGGCAAGTTCAACGGTCAGTATGAGCTGCGTCTGATGGTGGCGCTGGACGTCGGCGGGGCAATTAAAGGCCAGCACTTCGACATCTATCAGGGTATTGGCCCTGACGCAGGCCATCGCGCGGGCTGGTATAACCACTACGGACGCGTGTGGGTGCTGAAGGCGGCTCCGGGAGCTGGAAACGTATTCAGCGGCTGATTGTGGTATTCTGAGCACAATACGGATTACTGTTCAGGGTGAGGAAAACCTCACCCTTTTTACATCTGAGGTTTTATGTCTGTGGTAATCAGCGACGCCTGGCGCCAGCGTTTTGGCGGAACGGCACGTTTATATGGTGAAAAAGCCCTGCAGCTGTTTGCGGATGCGCACGTCTGCGTCGTGGGCATTGGTGGTGTGGGGTCGTGGGCGGCAGAAGCGCTGGCGAGAACCGGTATTGGCGCAATTACCCTGATTGACATGGATGACGTTTGCGTCACCAACACTAACCGTCAAATCCATGCGCTGCGTGATAGCGTCGGCCTGGCAAAATCCGAGGTGATGGCGGAACGTATTCGTCTCATCAACCCGGAGTGCCGCGTGACGGTGATCGACGACTTTGTGACGGCAGATAACGTCGCGGAGTACATGAGCAAAGGCTACAGCTATGTGATTGACGCCATCGACAGCGTGCGGCCAAAAGCGGCGCTGATCGCATACTGTCGTCGCTACAAGGTGCCGCTGGTCACGACGGGCGGTGCGGGCGGGCAAATCGATCCGACGCAGATCCAGGTGGCCGATCTGGCGAAAACGATCCAGGATCCGCTGGCGGCCAAGCTGCGCGAGCGCCTGAAGAGCGATTTTAACGTGGTGAAGAACAGCAAAGGCAAGCTCGGCGTCGACTGCGTGTTCTCGACGGAAGCGCTGGTCTACCCGCAGGCGGATGGTTCAGTCTGCGCGATGAAAAGCACGGCGGAAGGGCCAAAACGAATGGACTGCGCCTCAGGTTTTGGAGCGGCCACCATGGTGACCGCCTCCTTCGGCTTTGTGGCGGTGTCTCACGCCCTCAAGAAAATGATGGCGAAGGCGGAACGTTAGGCCTGAGCCTGACGCGCGGCATCCAGTACCGCGTCGCTCAGCGCGATCAACCCCTGACCGCGCGAGGCGCTGAGCTGCGCGCGCAGCCCAAGCTCATCAAATAACGCCAGCGGCGAATGCGCCAGCAATTCCGCCGCGCTTTTCCCTTCCACAGCGGTCAACAATACGGCCAGCAGGCCCCGTACAATGCGGCCTTCGCTGTCGCCGAAGAAGTGCAGCTTCTCGCCGGAGACGCTCACGCCCAGCCAGACGCGGTTTTCACAGCCTGCAATCTCTTTCGCCTGCGCTTTAAGATCGTCGGAAAGCGCAGGGAGCTGTTTACCCAGCAGGATCAGCTGACGATATTTATCTTCCCACTGCTGGAGCGGGGCGAAGGTCTGTTTTAAGGTCTCTTCTGTGATGACCGTGCCAAACGGATGTCCGGCTAAAGCAGCGCTAGTCATTAATCCACCAGTATTTCAAGGGCGCGGTCAACGGCGGCAACCAGCGCGTCGACATCGCTTTGGGTATTATACGGCGCAAACGAGGCGCGCAGCGTACCGTTAACGCCGAGCGCCGCCAGCAGCGGCTGGGCGCAGTGCTGTCCGGCACGCAGGGCAATGCCGTACCCGGCCAGTAGCGTCACCATGTCGCTATGGTGAACGCCCGCAAAATCAAAGGCGAGCAGGCTGGAGTCCTGCACGCGGAACGAGCGGAAGCCTGGGCGCTTTTTGAGTTCTTCCTCTGCCAGCGTCGCCAGCCCCCGGCTCCAGCTTTCAGCCTGGACAATGTCGGTTTCAGCCAGCCACTCCAGCGCCGCGCTTAAGCCAATCACCCCCGCCACGTTCGGCGTACCGGCTTCCAGACGATAGGGAACATCCTGAGTTTTGAAGCCATCGAACGACACTTCGGTAATCATTTTGCCGCCACCGAGCCACGGCGTCATTTTTGCCAGCAGTTCTGGCTTACCGTACAACGCTCCTATACCGGTTGGCCCGTAGAGCTTATGTCCCGAAAAGGCGTAAAAGTCGATATCAAGCGCCTGCACATCAGCGGGGAAGTGCACCACGCCCTGAGCGCCGTCGACCATCACCACCATACCGCTGGCATGGGCGATGCGAATGGCCTGAGCCAGATCCGGGCAGCCACCCGTGACGTTCGACATCTGTCCGAGCGCCAGAATGCGGCTGCGGGGCGTAATCAGCTCGGGAAGGCGGGCAACGTCGGGCAGAAGGTCTGCCCCCAGCGGGAGTTTCACCACGCGCGCACCCGTTTGCTCGGCCACCATTAGCCATGGCACCAGGTTGGCGTGATGTTCCGCTTCGCTGACGACGATCTCATCGCCCGGCTGAAGCAGCGGGCGCGCGTAGCACTGGGCCACCATATTGATGGCCTCGGTCGTGCCGCGCGTCCAGACGATGTTTTTCCCGCTTTCGGCATTGATCAGGTGCGCGACCTGATCGCGTGCGGCTTCGTAGCGCGCGGTTAATCGCTGCGCTTCGGCAAACTGGCTGCGATGCACGTTCCCGGCGCTCAGGCTGTAGAACTGCTGCGTGGCCTCAATCACCGCCTGTGGCTTAAGGGCGGTGGCGGCGCTATCCAGGTAAATACCGGCATCGGCCAGGGCCGGAAACTGTGCGCGGAACTGCGCAGGACTGAAAGCGTTCATGGGATTCCTCATTTCAATATAGCGATCGTCGCGCAATTTCAGCGGCAGGGCAAGGAGGTTGATATCTATCAGAATTGTCTGCTTATCCTTACGCCCTTAAAAAAGCAGGTTATGCTAAATAGTGTTAGGCGGATGTTTTAGCCTGTTATAAATCGAGGTTTGAATAGCATTAATTGCTAAAGGAGAATAATCATGAATAAGACAGCTGCAATCATTTCTGCCTGTGCGTTTACTTTTGCCCTGAGCGCCTGTTCCGGTAACAACTACGTGATGCACACCAACGATGGTCGTTCTATCGTTTCGGAAGGGAAACCGACTACCGATAATGATACCGGGATGATTTCGTACAAAGATGCTAACGGGAACAAGCAGCAGATCAACCGCACGGACGTTAAAGAGATGAAAGAGATCGAGCATTAACAGATCGCAGGCGAAAAAAAAGCACCGCAAATTGGCGGTGCTACATTAATCACTATGGACAGACAGGGTAAATGTACAGGAAGTGAAAAATTGGTAGCGTTGCTACCGTGGTCTGAATCGCAGACCAATTGCAAACACAACAACACAACATCACAACCGTAAGCCAAAAGCCCTTCAGAACACGCATTCCGAAAAAAGCTCTTCGTTCCGGCTCAGGAAGTGCCGCCACTATAGGTATTTGCTGGTAGTTCCTCAACGGACAAATTATAATGGCTCAGATAAAAAAAACTAATAGGTTAAACGTTGTTTCCTGTTTGTTAAAATCCGTTAACATCTAAGCCAGATAACCATGTCAAAGCGATTGCCACCCCTTAATGCATTACGTGTTTTTGATGCAGCAGCACGTCACCTGAGCTTCACCCGCGCAGCAGATGAGCTTTTTGTGACACAGGCCGCAGTAAGTCACCAAATCAAGTCTCTGGAGGATTTTCTGGGCCTTAAGCTGTTTCGTCGACGCAACCGTTCGTTGCTGTTGACCGAAGAGGGGCAGAGCTATTTTCAGGATATTAAAGAGATTTTTTCCCAGCTTACGGAAGCCACGCGTAAGCTGCAGGCTCGCAGTGCAAAAGGTGCCCTGACTGTCAGTTTATTGCCCAGTTTTGCCATTCATTGGCTGGTGCCCAGACTCTCAAGCTTTAACTCAGCTTATCCGGGGATCGACGTTCGAATCCAGGCGGTAGATCGCCAGGAGGACAAGCTGGCCGATGACGTGGATGTCGCCATTTTTTATGGTCGCGGTAACTGGCCGGGCTTGCGTGTTGAGAAATTATACGCAGAATATCTCCTGCCGGTCTGTTCTCCCCTGCTGTTAACAGGTGAAAAGGCGCTGAAGTCACCCGCTGACCTGGCTCAGCATACGCTTTTGCATGATGCCTCTCGCCGCGACTGGCAAACTTATACCCGTCAATTAGGTCTTACACATATAAACGTGCAGCAGGGACCCATCTTTAGCCACAGTGCGATGGTGTTACAGGCTGCCATTCACGGGCAGGGCGTGGCGTTGGCGAACAACGTTATGGCGCAGTCCGAAATTGAGGCAGGCCGCCTGGTTTGCCCTTTTAATGATGTACTGGTCAGCAAGAATGCGTTTTATCTGGTTTGTCATGACAGTCAGGCAGAACTGGGTAAAATAGCCGCCTTCCGGCAGTGGATACTGGCGAAAGCGGCAACCGAGCAAGAAAAATTCCGCTTCAGGTATGAGCAATAACGTTTGTGTGCCGGGCACGCATCAATTCAGGACTTAAACATGACCAGCCGATTCATGCTGATTTTTGCCGCGGTGAGTGGCTTTATTTTTGTTGCACTGGGCGCCTTTGGCGCACATGTATTAAGCAAGTCTTTGGGCGCAGTAGAGATGGGCTGGATCCAGACCGGCCTTGAATATCAGGCGTTCCACACGTTGGCGATTTTTGGGCTGGCGGTGGCGATGCAGCGTCGCATCAGTATCTGGTTTTACTGGAGCAGCGTGTTTATGGCGCTGGGTACCGTGTTGTTCAGCGGTAGCCTGTACTGCCTTGCGCTCTCACATCTGCGCCTGTGGGCGTTCGTTACACCTGTCGGCGGCTTCAGCTTCCTGGCGGGTTGGGTATTAATGTTTATCGGAGCTATCCGTCTGAAACGCAAGGGCGTTGTTCATGAATAAGGTTGTTTTATATTGTCGCCCGGGGTTTGAGAAAGAGTGCGCCGCGGAAATTACCGATAAAGCGGCGAAGCGCGAAGTCTTCGGCTTTGCCCGCGTAAAAGAGAACGCGGGCTATGTGGTATTTGAGTGCTATCAGCCTGAAGACGCCGACAAGCTGGCGCGCGAGCTGCCGTTCAGCTCGCTGATCTTCGCTCGCCAGATGTTTGTTGCGGGTGAGCTGCTGAAGGACCTTCCGCCGGAAGACCGCATCACGCCAATTGTCGGCATGCTGCAGGGCGTGGTGGAGAAGGGCGGCGATCTGCGCGTTGAAGTGGCGGATACCAACGAAAGTAAAGAGCTGATGAAGTTCTGCCGTAAGTTCACCGTGCCGCTGCGTGCGGCGCTGCGTGATGCGGGCGTGCTGACAAACTACGAAACGCCGAAGCGTCCGGTGGTGCATATCTTCTTTATCGCACCGGGCTGCTGCTATACAGGCTATTCGTACACCACCAACAACTCTCCCTTCTTTATGGGCATTCCGCGTTTGCGCTTCCCGTCCGATGCGCCAAGCCGTTCCACGCTCAAGCTGGAAGAGGCGTTCCACGTCTTTATCCCGGCGGATGAGTGGGATGAACGTCTGGCAAACGGCATGTACGCCGTCGACCTTGGCGCGTGCCCGGGCGGCTGGACCTATCAGCTGGTGAAACGCAATATGTGGGTATCGTCCGTTGATAACGGCCCAATGGCCCAAAGCCTGATGGACACCGGGCAGGTCACCTGGCTGCGTGAAGACGGTTTCCGCTATCGCCCGAACCGTAACAACATCTCGTGGATGGTGTGCGATATGGTTGAGAAGCCGGCAAAAGTGGCCGCGCTGATGGCCTCCTGGCTGGTGAATGGCTGGTGTCGTGAGACCATTTTCAACCTCAAGCTGCCGATGAAAAAGCGCTATGAGGAAGTGTCGCAGAATCTGGCCTACATTCAGGAGCAGATGGATGAACACGGAATTAACGTGGAGATCCAGGCGCGTCAGCTGTATCACGACCGTGAAGAGGTGACGGTGCATATTCGTCGCTGGTGGGCTGCGGTCGGCGGACGTCGCGACGAGCGATAGTCCGTGTTCTATTGCCCGGTGGCGCTACGCTTACCGGGCCTACAGAAAAGCGTTAACGCTCTAATCTCAACTGCTGTAAATTCCCATCCAGCTGTAAGTCCGTCTGTAGCGTTGCGATCTCCCGGCAGGTAAACGCCATCTCTTTATGCGCCTCCAGCTTCTTGCGCCACTTTTCCGGCACCTCATCCAGACGGGCGTAAATCCCTTCCAGACTCTGAAAATCGGTCAGCAGCTGCGCGGCGCTCTTCGGCCCAATACCGGCGACACCCGGAACTTTAGAACTGCTGATGCCTGCCAGCCCCCAGTAATCCGGCAGTTGCTCAGGCGAGACGCCGAACTCGCTGGCAATAAACGGCGCGTCCAGCCAGCGTTTTTGAAAATAGTCGCGAATGCGGATAGTCGGAGAGAGCAGCTGGCAGTAGCCTTTGTCAGTTGAAACGATAGTGGCCTGATGCCCGGCACTTGCCACCTTTACGGCCAGGGTGGCCGCGAGATCGTCGGCTTCATTTCCCTGTGCGCCCCAGCAGGGGACGCCCCGCTGTTCAAATGCAGCGCGCAGCATGGGCAACTCAGCGTGAAGATCGTCCGGCATCGGGGCGCGTCCGGCTTTGTAGTCAGGTAGACGCTGGTGTCGCCAGCCCGTGTTGCGGGCTTCGTCATCAAATACCGCGACCGCATGGGTGGGCTCACTGTGGCGGATAAGCTGTTCCAGCGCGTGCAGGCAGGTGTCTTTACAAGGCGTCCCCTGTACCGCATGGATACGGCGAATCAGGTTAAGAGCATCGACGATAAGTAAATGAACGGCCACAGATAATCTCCCTTCTATCTCATGGGTAAAGGGTAACACTGTCAGCAGCGTGAAACTATGAATGGTGGGGAAAACAGGAAGAAGCCTCGCAAAACGAGGCTTCCTGAGGGGCTTAATCGCAGGTCACGATCTTCATCGCCAGGCCGCCGCGAGAGGTTTCGCGGTATTTGGCGTTCATATCTTTACCGGTTTCGTACATGGTTTCGATAACCTTATCGAGACAGACGCGCGGCTCGCTGGTGCGGCGCAGCGCCATACGTGCCGCGTTCACCGCCTTCACGGAGGCAATCGCGTTACGTTCGATGCACGGTACCTGTACCTGTCCGGCAACCGGGTCACAGGTCAGTCCCAGGTTATGTTCCATGCCGATTTCCGCAGCAATGCACACCTGTGTCGGGCTTGCACCCAGCAGTTCGGCCAGGCCCGCCGCCGCCATGGAGCACGCCACGCCGACTTCACCCTGACAGCCCACTTCCGCACCGGAAATAGACGCGTTCATCTTATACAGCGAACCAATCGCACTGGCGACCAGCAGGTAGCGCGCCAGCGAGTTCGCGTTCACTTCACGAATAAACTTGTCGTAGTACGCCAGCACCGCCGGAACGATACCGCAGGCACCGTTAGTTGGCGCGGTGACCACGCGGCCCCCTGCGGCGTTCTCTTCGTTTACCGCCAGGGCGAACATGTTGATCCAGTCTACAACGGCCATCGGGTCCGTTGTCGTTTTGTCGGTGCTCACCAGCATACGGCGAAGTGCAGCAGCACGACGCGGTACGCGAAGCTTGCCCGGCAGAACGCCTTCGGTGGTGATCCCACGCTCGATACCGCCGCGCATCACTTCCCAGACGTTAGTGAAGTGCTGTTCGAGCTCTTCTTTACTGTGAAGTGCCAGCTCGTTTTTCATCATCAGGCCGGAGAGGGAAAGGCCCGTCTCCTGACAGTGACGCTGAAGATCCGCCGCCGTTTTGTACGGATACGGCACTTCGACAGAAGAGGTATTGGTTTGACCAAAGTGGTCTTCGTCGACGATAAAACCGCCGCCGATAGAGTAATACGTCTGGCTGTATACCGCTTTGTCGCCGGCCAGCGCGGTAATGCGCATGCCGTTTTCGTGCAGCGACAGGTTGTCCGCATGGAAATTCATGCAGTGGTCAACCGGGAATTCAACCTCATGCTCACCGTTCGCCAGCAGCAGGCGACCGTGGGTGTTCACATCCTGGATGAAGCCAGGGATCGCATCAATATCAACGGTATCCGGCAGGTTTCCCGCCAGGCCCATGATAATGGCGATATCGGTATGGTGGCCTTTCCCGGTCAGGGAAAGCGAGCCGTATACATCGACAACCACGCGGGTAACGTCATGCAAGATGCCGCGTGCAATCAAGTCATCCGTGAACTGCTTACCGGCTTTCATTGGTCCGACGGTGTGAGAGCTGGAAGGACCAATACCGATTTTGAAGATATCGAATACGCTAATCATGATGCGTCCATTGCTTTCAGTCAGAGAGGGAGGAGTGCGCCGTCCGAAGACGGCGCGGGTGATAATCAGAACATGGTGTACAGGGAGTAGAAGATCGCAGAGATTGCGATAAGACCCATGATAACTACAAACACGTTGCTCACATGACCGCTGTACTTGCGCATCGCAGGGACTTTCTGAATCGCGTACATCGGCATCAGGAACAGAATCATCGCGATGACCGGGCCGCCCAGGGTTTCAATCATGCCCAGGATGCTTGGGTTCAGCGTTGCTACCGCCCAGGTGGTGAGCAGCATGAACAGTGCAGTGATTTTGTTCAGCTTGTTGATCTCAATGCTCTTGCCTTTACCGCGCAGAGATTTAATCACCATACCGTTGAAGCCTTCACGCGCGCCGAGGTAGTGGCCCAGGAAGGATTTGGTGATGGCGATAATCGCGATGATAGGTGCCATCCACGCAATGACCGGTGCGTTAAAGTGGTTCGCCAGGTAAGACAGAATAGAGATGTTCTGCTCTTTCGCTGCCGCCAAATCCGCCGGGGAGAGGCTCAGTACGCAGCTGAAGACGAAGAACATAACGGTCAGTACCATCATGATGTGAGCGCGTGCCAGGATGCTGGAGCACTTCTTCTCTGCGCCATTACCGTACTCTTCACGTTTCGCCACAGCGAAAGAAGAGATGATTGGAGAGTGGTTGAAAGAGAACACCATTACCGGAATTGCCAGCCAGAGGGTCATCAGCAGGCCGTTACCGGTTGCCGATGCGCTGCTCAGGGACAGGGTTTCCAGCGCTGCACCGTTCCACTGTGGGATCAGGTAGCAAGCCAGTACCATCAGAGCAATAACGAACGGGAAGACCAGTACGCTCATTGCTTTCACAATCATCTGCTCACCGAAGCGAACGATGGTCATCATGCCCACGATCAGGATCAGAGACAGAATCGCACGCGGCGGCGGCGTCATGTGCAGCTGGTGCATCATGAAGCTTTCAACGGTGTTGGTGATCGCCACGCTGTAGACCAGCAGAATAGGGTAAATCGCGAAGAAGTAGAGCAGGGTAATCAGTTTACCTGCGCCAACGCCGAAATGCTCTTCAACAACTTCAGTGATGTCTTCGCCCGGGTTTTTACCGGACAGCACGAAGCGGGTCAGACCGCGGTGTGCGAAGAAGGTCATCGGGAAAGCAATGATAGCCATGATGATCAGCGGGATCAGACCGCCGACGCCTGCGTTGATAGGAAGGAACAGTACACCAGCGCCGATTGCTGTGCCGTAAAGGCCAAGCATCCACATGGTATCCGTTTTGCGCCAACCACTTCGGGATTCAATCGAAGCAACGGTGCTGGTTTGAGTGGTTTCCATCTGTATCTCCTGGAGGAAGCAAATTGTCAGGTTTTTAGTCAAATCCGATGAAAAAGTGCCTGACGGTAATATGAAATTCGTTCAGTGACGGTTTTTTAATAATTTTCGCCCGTAACTATTGGCGGGCGGAAAGATACATTCTAGTTATGAATCTATCAGTGATCCTGATCCCAAATGCAATAATCCACTTATGATGTGGGCATCTTTAGACCATTTATCTGTTAAAAAAACGTCAAAGAGAATTTACGGGCGCGAAGGCTACCACCAACGACATGTGAGCTGAAAGACTGGCCCGTGATATAGGTGTCTTTAGCTGTAAAGAAATGGGTTTTTAGTATTTTCTGGCAGGTAATTTGGATTAAGGCTGATAATTTACGGTTGAAAAAATAAGGTAATCGTTTGCGTTTGCGCATAGTTTGTAAAAGACATAAGTGATGCGTATGAATTACCTCGGTAATAAAAAAGCCGGGACGCGCAACAGGGCGACCCGGCTTTGATCAGATGCTGCTGAGCGTTATGTGCAGATTTCGTAGCAAGGAATATAGGCTGAGCCCGGAAGCTTCATGCGGTGCTGAGCGACAAAGCCCTGCAGCATGTCGTCCATGCGGCGCATCATCTCCGGGTCGCCGTGGATCTTGTACGGACCGTACTGTTCAATAGCGCGGATGCCCATCTCTTTCACGTTGCCCGCAACAATCCCGGAGAAGGCACGACGCAGATCGGCAGCCAGGACTTCCACCGGCTGGTCCGGATAGAGTTTCAGGTTCGCCATATTTTCGTGCGTTGGCTCGAACGGGATCTGCAGGTCCGGCGCGATGCGGATTGACCAGTTAAAGCTGTACGCATCGCCGGTATCGCGACGGTTTTCTTTTACCAGCGGCATCGCTTTTTTCATCTGGCGAGCCACCTCTGCGGCATCGTCAATGATGATGCGATAGTGACGACGCGCGGCTTCGCCCAGCGTATGCACGATAAACTCGTCCAGCACGCGGAAGTAGTCGGCGCTCTCCTTTGGACCGGTCAGGATCAGCGGCAGAACCTGATCTTTGTTGGCCGGGTTCATCAGAATACCCAGCAGATAGAGCAGCTCTTCCGCTGTCCCTACGCCGCCCGGGAAGATGATAATGCCGTGGGCGATACGGACAAACGCTTCAAGACGTTTCTCGATATCCGGCATGATAATCAGCTCGTTAACCAGCGGGTTAGGCGGCTCAGCGGCTATGATTGACGGCTCGGTCATGCCGATAAACCGCCCCTCTTTATAACGCTGCTGCGCGTGTCCCACTGCGGCACCTTTCATTGGCGCTTCCATCGCACCTGGGCCGCAGCCGGTACAAATATTCAGCTCGCGCAGGCCGAGCTGCGTTCCTACCCGACGGGCATAAAGGTATTCGGTTTCGTTAATGGAGTGACCGCCCCAGCAGACGACCATGTTCGGCGCTTCGCCAACGTGCAGGGCACGGGCGTTACGCAAAATGGAGAACACCAGGTTGGTGATATGGACCGAGCTTTCCAGGTCGAGATGCTGGAAACGGCCTGCGTTGTGGATCTGCCCGTTAACAAACAGGATGTCACGCAGCACGGCAAACAGGTTAGCCTGAAGTGAACGAATGATACGGCCGTCGACAAAGGCCTCTTCCGGCGGGTTGATGACTTCAAGCTTCACGCCACGCTCGCGGCGCAGCACGTTGATATCAAAGCTTTCGAAGCGGGACAGCAGTTCTTTACTGTTATCTGTCAGGCTTCCGGAGTTCAGTACGGCAAGTGAACAGTTACGAAACAGTTGATAAAGATCGCTGCTGGCCGTGCGCTTAAGCATGTCCACTTCCAGCTGCGACAACATATCCATTGAGCCAAGCGGGCTAATATGTGTAATCAAGTGAGCTCCTTACGGGACGATTATCGTCTTTCCCTGTTGATTACAATAGCCCTGGCGCGTGACGTTTCACAACCTAAAGCGCGGAAGATACCGCGCATATTGTGAAAATATTTATATTACTGACGCACCAGCCGTCCCGTTGCTGGCACGAAATCGGTATTGGTGCGCCACGGGTTGATGTCCAGACCGCCGCGGCGGGTGTAGCGCGCGTAAACGCTCAGTTTTTCTGGCTGGCAGAAACGCTGAATATCGCTAAAGATACGCTCCACGCACTGCTCGTGAAATTCGTTGTGATGGCGGAACGACACCAGGTAGCGCAGCAATTTCTCCCGGTCAATTTTCGGGCCGCGGTACTGGATCTGCACCGAGCCCCAGTCCGGCTGGTGGGTGATCAGGCAGTTGGATTTCAGCAGGTGGCTGACCAGCGTCTCTTCGACCACCTTTCCGCTCGCCGCGTTTTCGAGGTAATCGGCGCTGAATTCATAATTCTCCACCTCAATATCCTGATCGTCGATGCAGGTCCCGTTGAAGTGGGCGACTGGCTGCCCTTCCAGCTCGTGCAGGCGATACAGTGAAACGCTCACCTTTCCCTGCGCGCAGGCGCTTAAATCACGTTCCAGGGTGTGCTGAACGTCGTCCCAGCTGCTGAATTTTGTCTGGTTAAAGCTGTTGAGATAGAGCTTAAAGCTTTTGGACTCGACGAGATTAACGCTGGCGTAATCCAGCTCAACGTGGCCCACTGCCACCTGCGGCAGACCGCGCGCGTTGAGCCACGAGAGTTCGTACAGCGTCCAGATGTCACCGCCGACAAACGGCAAGGCATCCGCATGCAGGCCCAGAGGATCGCGGTTCAGGCTGCGCGGCACGCCCTGCAGCAGGCTTGCATCGTAGGTATCGCGGTAATCGGTCGATTTACCCAGCGTTAAGCCGGTTAACGCCTGATGATTTTCGTAAGACATGTTTCATAGCCACTTTACAGGTACACTTATGGCCTGAGTTTATCCTGTCTGACAAGAAGAGAGAAATCGGTGGACATCGAAACTGCAAATGCCCTCACTACCTTCACGGCCCGCTATTGCGACGCATGGCATGAAAAGGACCAGACTTGGCCGCAAAGTGCTGATTTGTATGGCGTACCTTCGCCGTGCATTATCTCTTCAGTCGACGATTACGTTATCTGGCAGCCAAAACCTTTCGACGGCGAGCAAAATGTAAATGCGGTTGAACGGGCAATGGACATTGTGGTACAACCAGCGGTTCACGCGTTTTATACCACGCAGTTCGCAGGGGATATGCCCGCACGCTTTGCTGATATCACGCTGACGCTGTTGCAGACCTGGAGCGAAGACGATCTGCAGCGTGTTCAGGAAAACCTGATTGGTCACCTGGTCACGCAAAAACGCCTGAAGCTTTCTCCGACGCTCTTTATTGCCACGCTGGACAGCGAACTGGACGTTATCTCCGTCTGTAACCTGTCAGGTGAAGTGGTTAAAGAGACTATCGGCACCCGCAATCGCGAGACTCTCGCCCCCTCTCTTGCGGATTTCCTCACCCGACTTGAGCCACTTCTGTAATCCATGATGCTATAGCGTGTGTGAGAGATCTCTTACAACGTTTGTGAGAGATCGCTGAAGATTCAGTATTACCTCATTTAATTCAGATTAATATTGCTCTGTTTTTCAATGAATTACTTGTTCATTGTATTGTTTTTAGGGATTTCTTACGGCTTACAACCCAGAAAGGGTGGGTTGTAAGACGAAGCGGAATAGCGGATTCTATTTCTGTCGACAGGATGCCGACACGAGAAACGAACATCAGGATGATGGCGTTTCTCACACAGGACTCGTCAGGATGGCGCTGCAGGAAGGCTTCAGGATGAAGCGAAGTGGATAGCGCAGGATGCGTAAGGGACACCTCCAGGAAGGAGAATGAGAGCCGGTCAGGATGGTCGGTGGGTCAGGAAGGCCAGGACGTTTCGGGATGAAACAAACACGTCAGGAAGATGTGTGCAGGATGCATCGGCTTACGGATGACCAGGCCTTCGGGCTTCAGGAAAAGTTGTCACGGATGAGCAGGGAGCACGAATTGTAGCTGGAATGCTGCGAAACGAACCGGGAGCACTGTTTTTACAGTGCTCCCTTTTTTTATTTCTGCCTTCCGCAATGCTATGCTGCGCGCCGTTCACTTTTTCAGTTGAGGTTACTATGACGCAACACGATAGCGTTCGTGCTCAGTTGCACGCCATCGAAGCCCTTTTGCGCCAACATCAGCTGTGGCAGGAGACCGCGCCGCAGCCAGAAGCGTTCGCGAGCACTCAGCCCTTCTGCCTGGATACGCTGGCCCCGTTTGAATGGCTGCAGTGGGTGTTAATTCCGCGCATGCACGCCCTGCTTGAGGGCGGTCACCCGCTTCCGCAGGCGTTTGCGGTCTCTCCCTACTATGAAATGGCGCTCGAGGCGACGCACCCTGCGCGCGACGTGTTGCTGGTCGAACTGGAAAAACTGGATGCCCTGTTTGCCGGTGAAGATGCATGACGCTTGAGATCCTCTATCAGGACGAGTGGCTGGTGGCGGTGAATAAACCGTCAGGCTGGCTGGTACACCGCAGCTGGCTCGATCGCGATGAGAAAGTGGTGGTGATGCAGACCGTTCGCGACCAGATTGGTCAGCATGTTTTTACCGCCCATCGTCTCGACAGGCCAACCTCCGGCGTGCTGCTGATGGGGCTTTCCAGCGAGGCGGGGCGTCTGCTGTCACAGCAGTTCGAACAGCATCAGATGCAAAAGCGCTACCACGCGATCGTGCGCGGCTGGCTGACGGAAGCCGCCACGCTGGACTATCCGCTGGTGGAGGAGCTGGACAAAATCGCCGATAAATTTGTCCGCGATGACAAAGGTCCGCAGCCCGCAGTAACGGATTATCGCGGCATAGCGACGACCGAAATGCCGGTTGCAACCAGCAAATTTCCGACCACACGCTACAGCCTGGTTGAGCTTCTGCCTAAAACCGGGCGTAAGCACCAGCTGCGACGCCATCTTGCGCACCTGCGCCATCCGATTATTGGCGACAGCAAACACGGTGATTTGCGCCAGAACCGCAGTGCGGCCGAACACTTTGGCTGCCATCGTCTGATGCTTCACGCCAGCGAGCTGAGCCTGACGCACCCGTTTACCGGCGAGCCGCTGACTATCCGTGCTGGGCTGGACGACGTCTGGATGCAGGCGCTGTCACAGTTTGGCTGGCTGGGACAACTCCCCGAAAATGAAAGGGTTGAGTTTGTATCGGGCAACGTTCAGGATGAACGGTAAATGCATTCATTATGGGAAAATATCATGGCTGAAGTAGGCATTTTTGTCGGCACAATGTACGGCAACTCGCTGCTGGTAGCGGAAGAGGCTGAGGCAATACTCGCCAGCCAGGGCCATAAAGCCACGGTCTATGAAGACCCGGAACTGGCAGACTGGGAAAAGTATAAAGATAAATACATTCTGGTGGTGACCTCCACCACCGGGCAGGGCGATCTGCCGGACAGCATCGTGCCGCTGTTTCAGGGCATTAAAGACCAGCTTGGCTATCAGCCAGACGTGCACTACGGCATCATTGCTCTGGGCGACAGCTCTTACGCCAACTTCTGCGGCGGCGGCAAGCAGTTCGATGCGCTCCTGCAGGAGCAGGGCGCCCAGCGCGTCGGCGAGATGCTGCTGATTGATGCCGGGGAGCATCCTGAACCCGAAAGCGAGTCGAACCCGTGGGTGGAGAACTGGGCCTCCCTTCTCAAATAACACTCTGCCCGGCGGCGCTTCGCTTGCGCGGGCCTACGGGGTTTCCAGGCCGGGTAAGGCATAGCCGCCACCCGGTGATACACCCCGCTCCAAACGCCAATTCCGTGAACCACCTTCCATTCCCCTGGGCTTATGCCATAAACAACCTCTCATGCACCCTTCAATACTGTGTTTTTGCACGGTGAGAGAACGGGCCACTCCTTCATATACTTTTCCGGTCACTATAAAACGGCGTCAGGCCGTACCAAAACGACAAAACACCAATCTCATTCTGATTACCCTACCGGTGCTGTACAGAATGAACCAGGCGAAAGCTATGTTTCAGGAGTGCAACAATGAGTACATTAAGCCACGCAGCGAGCAGCGCTGAAAAGCGCACCAACGCCCGCTACTGGATAGTGGTGATGCTGTTTATCGTCACGTCCTTTAACTATGGTGACCGCGCCACGCTGTCGATTGCCGGTTCTGAAATGGCAAAAGATATCGGCCTCGATCCGGTGGGCATGGGTTACGTTTTCTCCGCATTCTCATGGGCCTACGTCATCGGGCAAATTCCTGGCGGCTGGCTGCTGGACCGTTTTGGATCTAAACGCGTCTATTTCTGGTCCATCTTTATCTGGTCGATGTTTACCCTGCTGCAGGGTTTCGTCGATATCTTCAGCGGCTTCGGCATTATCGTGGCACTCTTTACGCTGCGCTTCCTGGTGGGCTTAGCGGAAGCACCTTCCTTCCCTGGGAACAGCCGCATTGTCGCTGCCTGGTTCCCGGCGCAGGAGAGGGGAACGGCGGTGGCGATTTTCAACTCCGCACAGTACTTCGCGACGGTCATCTTCGCGCCGATCATGGGCTGGCTGACGCATGAGGTGGGCTGGTCGCACGTCTTCTTCTTCATGGGCGGGCTTGGGATCGTCATCAGCTTCGTCTGGCTGAAAGTGATCCACGAACCCAACCAGCATCCAGGCGTGAACAAAAAAGAGCTGGAGTACATCGCGGAAGGCGGCGCGCTGATCAATATGGATCAGAAATCCGCAAAAGCAAAAGTCCCGTTCAGCCAGAAATGGGCGCAGATCAAGCAGCTCGTCGGCTCGCGCATGATGATCGGTATCTATCTGGGCCAGTACTGTATTAACGCCTTAACCTACTTCTTCATCACCTGGTTCCCGGTATACCTGGTGCAGGCACGCGGCATGTCGATTCTGAAAGCGGGATTTGTCGCGTCGGTTCCGGCAATCTGCGGCTTCGTCGGCGGCGTGCTCGGCGGAGTGATTTCCGACTGGCTGATGCGCCGCACCGGCTCGCTGAACATCGCGCGTAAAACCCCGATTGTGCTCGGCATGCTGCTCTCCATGACCATGGTGTTCTGTAACTACGTCAACGCCGAATGGATGATCATCGGCTTTATGGCGATGGCCTTCTTCGGCAAAGGCATTGGCGCGCTGGGCTGGGCGGTGATGGCGGATACGGCGCCGAAGGAGATCAGCGGCCTAAGCGGCGGCCTGTTCAACATGTTCGGCAACATCTCCGGGATTGTTACGCCTATCGCTATCGGCTACATCGTCGGCACCACCGGCTCTTTCAACGGTGCGCTAATCTACGTGGGTGTGCATGCGCTGGTGGCGGTACTGAGTTACCTGGTGCTGGTGGGGGATATCAAACGCGTCGAACTTAAACCTGTTGTGGAGCGTGGATGATGACAACGCAATCGAGCCCAATCGTTACGGAGATGAAGGTCATCCCGGTGGCCGGGCAGGACAGCATGCTGCTCAATATCGGCGGTGCGCATAGCGCCTGGTTTACCCGTAATATCGTCGTGTTGAAAGACAGCGCAGGGAATACCGGCGTGGGCGAGGCCCCGGGCGGAGAGGTGATCTACCAGACGCTGGTCGATGCCATTCCGCAGGTCGTGGGCCAGGAGGTCGCCCGTCTGAACAAGGTCGTTCAGCGGGTGCATAAGGGCAATCAGTCGGCGGATTTTGATACGTTCGGTAAAGGTGCCTGGACGTTTGAACTGCGCGTCAACGCGGTCGCCGCGCTGGAGGCCGCCCTGCTCGACTTGCTGGGTCAGGCGCTCAATGTACCGGTTTGCGAGCTGCTGGCGCCCGGCAAACAGCGCGATGCGGTCACCGTGCTGGGCTATCTGTTCTACGTTGGCGATCGCAATAAGACCGATCTCCCCTATCTGGCCCGATCCACGGGCGATCACGACTGGTATCGCCTGCGCCACCAGGAAGCGCTCTCCAGCGACGCGGTGGTGCGTCTGGCCGAGGCGGCGCAGGATCGCTACGGCTTTAAGGATTTCAAGCTGAAGGGCGGCGTGCTGCCCGGCGAGCAGGAGATTGAAACTGCCCGGGCGCTGAAAAAACGCTTTGCGGATGCGCGGATCACCGTCGATCCCAACGGCGCCTGGCTGCTGGATGAAGCGATTAGCCTGTGCAAGGGGCTGGGGGATGTCCTGACCTATGCGGAAGACCCCTGCGGCGCGGAGCAGGGCTTCTCGGGCCGTGAAGTCATGGCCGAGTTTCGTCGCGCCACCGGGCTGCCTGTCGCGACCAATATGATCGCCACCAACTGGCGTGAAATGGGTCATGCAGTGATGCTGAACGCAGTCGACATTCCGCTGGCGGACCCTCACTTCTGGACGCTTTCAGGCGCGGTTCGCGTGGCGCAGCTGTGCGATGACTGGGGGCTGACCTGGGGCTGTCACTCGAACAACCACTTTGATATTTCGCTGGCGATGTTTACCCACGTTGGCGCGGCGGCGCCGGGTAACCCGACCGCCATCGACACCCACTGGATTTGGCAGGAAGGGGAAGCCCGCCTGACGAAAAATCCGCTGGAAATCATCAACGGCAAGATTGCCGTACCGGATGCGCCGGGGCTGGGCGTGGAGATTGACTGGGATCAGATCCATAAAGCTCATGAGGCGTATAAAAAGCTACCGGGCGGTGCGCGTAACGACGCGGGCCCGATGCAGTACCTGATCCCCGGCTGGACATTTGACCGTAAGCGCCCTGTTTTTGGACGTCACTGATAAAAGGATTACACGATGAGTACTTTTTCTACCCCTGTAGTCACCGCCATGCAGATCGTTCCGGTTGCGGGCCATGACAGCATGCTGATGAACCTGAGCGGCGCGCATGCGCCATTCTTCACCCGCAATATTGTCATTATCAAAGACAATTCCGGGCATACGGGCGTGGGTGAAATTCCGGGCGGGGAGAAGATCCGCCAGACGCTGGAAGATGCCATTCCGCTGGTCGTGGGCAAAACGCTGGGTGAGTACAAAAATATCCTCAACACCGTGCGCAACACCTTTGCCGATCGCGATGCCGGAGGGCGCGGCCTGCAGACCTTCGACCTGCGCACCACCATTCACGTGGTGACCGGGATTGAATCCGCCATGCTGGATCTGCTGGGTCAGCATCTGGGCGTTAACGTTGCGTCGCTGTTGGGCGAGGGGCAGCAGCGCAGCGAAGTGGAAATGCTGGGCTATCTGTTCTTTGTCGGCGACCGCAGGCTGACGCCGTTGCCTTATCAGAGCCAGCCGGATGAACAATGCGACTGGTACCGACTTCGCCACGACGAGGCGATGACCCCGGATGCGGTGGTGCGCCTGGCGGAAGCCGCGTACGAAAAATATGGCTTTAATGATTTCAAACTGAAGGGCGGCGTGCTGGCCGGTGAGGAAGAGGCCGAAGCCGTCACCGCGCTGGCAAAACGTTTCCCGCAGGCGCGCGTGACGCTGGATCCGAACGGCGCGTGGTCGCTTGATGAAGCGATCAAAATTGGCAAGCAGCTGAAAGGCGTGCTGGCGTATGCGGAAGATCCGTGTGGGGCTGAGCAGGGCTTCTCGGGCCGTGAAGTTATGGCGGAATTCCGTCGCGCCACGGGGCTGCCGACCGCGACCAATATGATTGCCACCGACTGGCGTCAGATGGGGCACACCCTGTCATTGCAGTCCGTCGATATTCCGCTGGCTGACCCGCACTTCTGGACGATGCAGGGGTCGGTGCGCGTGGCGCAAATGTGTCACGAGTTTGGCCTGACCTGGGGCTCGCACTCTAATAACCACTTCGACGTGTCGCTGGCGATGTTCACGCACGTTGCCGCCGCCGCGCCGGGCACGATTACCGCTATCGACACGCACTGGATCTGGCAGGAAGGTAATCAGCGTCTGACTAAGCAGCCGTTTGAGATCAAAGGTGGCATGGTGCAGGTGCCTTCCACGCCGGGGCTGGGGGTTGAGCTGGATATGGACCAGGTCATGAAAGCCCATGAGCTGTATCAAAAACACGGTCTGGGCGCGCGCGACGACGCGATGGCGATGCAGTATCTGATCCCCGACTGGACATTCGACAATAAACGCCCGTGCATGGTACGATAAACGCATTGGGACCGCTCCCATTGGCGGTCTTTTACGTGTTGTATGCTTAACGTAACGACTATGCGTAAGGATGGCTTATGAAAATTGTTATCGCACCGGACTCGTATAAGGAAAGTTTGAGTGCGCTTGAGGTTGCGACAGCGATAGAACGTGGTTTTCGCGAGATCTTCCCCGAGGCGGTTTACGTCAAACTGCCGGTCGCGGACGGTGGCGAAGGGACGGTTGAGGCGATGATCGCGGCAACGCAGGGACGCATTGTGCATGTTCCGGTGACCGGCCCGCTGGGTGAGCGCGTGGAAGGATTTTATGGCTTATCCGGTGACGAGCAGAGTGCCTTTATTGAAATGGCGGCGGCAAGCGGCCTGGAGCTGGTCGTTCCTTCGCAGCGTAATCCCCTGAAAACCACCTCCTGGGGCACGGGCGAACTTATTCGTCACGCGCTGGATGCGGGCGTTAAGCATATCATTATTGGCATTGGCGGCAGCGCCACCAATGACGGCGGAGCAGGGATGGTGCAGGCGTTGGGGGCAAAGCTGCTGGACGAGAGCGGCCAGCCCCTTGGTCAGGGCGGGGGCGAGCTGGGAAAACTCGCGCGTATCGACCTGAGCGGGCTGGACAGACGTCTGGCGGAGTGCCGGATAGAGGTCGCCTGTGATGTGACGAATCCGCTCACCGGTAAGGATGGCGCGTCAGCCGTATTTGGCCCGCAAAAGGGGGCCACACCCGAGATGATCGTCACCCTGGACAACGCGCTGGCGCAGTATGCGAGAGTCATTGCCCGGGATCTGGATATCGACGTGCTAAACCTTGCTGGCGGCGGCGCGGCGGGGGGCATGGGGGCCGCGCTGTACGCTTTTTGCGGCGCGCAGCTGCGCCAGGGCATTGAGATCGTGACCGATGCGCTACACCTGGCCGACCAGGTGGCCGATGCGGATCTGGTGATCACGGGAGAAGGCCGCATCGACAGCCAGACGATCCACGGCAAAGTCCCGGTGGGCGTGGCGAAAGTGGCGAAACGCTTTAACAAACCCGTTATCGGCATTGCAGGAAGCCTGACGGCGGACGTTGGCGTGGTACACGATCACGGCATTGATGCGGTGTTTAGCGTGATCTACACCATCTGCTCGCTGGAAGATGCGCTGGAAAATGCCAGCGAGAACGTCAGGATGACCGCCAGGAATATCGCGGCGGTGCTGAAAGTGGGGCAGGGAATGTAGTTCTCCCTCTCCCTGTGGGAGAGGGGCGGGGTGAGGGCATCAGGCCACACCCGCAATTGTAGGCCCGGTAAGCGTAGCGCCACCGGGCTTTTATCTCAGTTCCCCAACACCTTCATCGCTTCGCGCGTTACGTTATCCATCTCATCCAGCAGCTCCAGGAACTCCGGTTCAAGCTCCGATTCCGGCGTGCCGGCACGCAGCTGCTGCTCCAGCAGCTGGCAGAGGTTTTTCAGCCGCGGCACGCCGCTGTACCCGCAGCTGCCGTGCAGCTTGTGGATTGCTTCCAGCAGATCTTCCGGGTTTTCACCCACCAGCTGCTCTTCCACCTTATTGCGATTTTCCGGCAGAAACGCGACCAGCATTTGCAGCATTTCGCGGGCCAGGTCGGGTTTACCTGCCGCCTGGCGCAGGGCAAGCTGCCAGTCAAAGGTCGCGTTCTGGTTAACGCTGATTTCAACCGGCTCGCTGGAAACCGTGTACGTCCCGCCAATATGACCCGGCTTATAGCGTAACAGCAGGTTGTGAAGTTTCTCTTCATCGATGGGCTTCGCCAGATAATCATTCATTCCGGCGCTCAGCAGCTTCTCTTTCTGTCCGGCCATCGCGTGCGCGGTGACCGCAATGACCGGAGTTTGCTGCTGATGCGGCAGCTGGTGGATCAGCTCGCAGGCCCGAATGCCATCCATGCCCGGCATCTGTATATCCATCAGGATTAAATCGAACTGCATCTGCTTCGCCTGTTCAACCGCCTGCGCGCCGCTGGTGCAGAGCTCAACGTGCTGAACCTGGTCTTCAAGCAACGCGCCAATCAGCTTCAGGTTGGCCGGATTATCATCCACCGCCATCACGCTCATCGGCAATTTTTGCTCATCGTTAATCAGCGGGAGAGCATGTTGGCTAAGACGGCAATACTCCGTGAGCGCGGGCAGCAGGCGGGTAGAGGTGAGCGGCTTCAGCAGACACGCGGCGGCTCCGTCGTTTTCAACTCCTCCGCATTAATCTGGGCGTGGCAGGGTAGCGCCAGCAGCAGATAGTCGGTCATTGAGGCGGCTTTCGCCAGCCGCTCCTGCTGCATGGTCAGTTCGCCGGTGAAGGTGACCGGAATCCCCATCAGCAGAATGTCGTAGTGCTCAACGGCAAGGGCCGAGAAGGTTGGGCTATAGACCACCTCCAGCGGCGTGGTGCTTAAAATATCGAGCGCACACTGCGCTGCCGCCGCGTTAGGTTCGACGTAGGCCAGACGCTTGCCTTTCAGACAGTCCGTTACCGGGCCATCGGTTAGCACGTTCGGGTTGAGGTCCAGATTAATGTGGAACCAGAAGGTTGAGCCGCGGTTCGGCTGGCTGTGGAAAGAGATATCGCCGCCCATCTCGTTCACCAGGCGCTGAGTGATCACCAGCCCCAGGCCGGTACCGCCATGACGGCGGGAGATACTGGCGTCCGCCTGACGGAACGCCTGGAACAGACGCGACTGATCCCGCTCAGGAATACCGATGCCGGTATCGCGGATCTGGACTTCAATCTGCACCTTATTGCTGCTGATGGAGCGTTTTTCTACCAGAATGTCGATGTTACCGCTTTCGGTGAATTTAATCGCATTCCCGACAAGGTTGGTAATGACCTGCTGCAGACGCAATGGATCGCCAATAACGTTATCCGGCACGTCGTTTTTAATATTGAGCGTCAGCTCAAGGCCTTTGTCGTGCGACGAGTGCGCGAGCAGCGTCACCACCTCATCGAGCGTACTGCGCAGCGGGAACGGAATGCTTTCCAGGATCAGCTTGCCCGCTTCCAGCTTGGAGAAGTCCAGCACGTCGTTGATAATCGCCAGCAGGTTGTTGGCCGAACGTTCAATGGTGTGCAGGTGATCGCGCTGAGTCGGGTTGAGCTCGCTTTTCAGCGTCAGGCGGGTAAAGCCGATCACGCCATTGAGCGGCGTACGCAGCTCGTGCGACATATTGGCCAGGAATTCCGACTTAATACGTGCCGCTTCCTGGGCGCGCTTTTTCGCCAGATCCAACTCAACGTTCTGGATCTCCATCTGCTCCAGCGTTTCGCGCAGGTCGGACGTGGCCTGGTCAACGTTGTGCTGCATCTCTTCGTGGTACGCCGCCAGCGACATGGCCATCGAGTTGATGCCGTTTTTCAGCATATCCAGCTCGCCCAGCATAAACCCTTCCACCCGGCTGTCGAGCTGTCCCCGGCGGATGCGGTCAACCGTATTAACCATGTTGCGGATGGGGCCCGTCACGTCGCGCATCAGGCGCCAGCCGAAGATCAGCGCAATGCCGATGCAGAACAGCATCATCACGCCAGAGATGAAAATTTCTTTGTACTGCTGTAGCCGGACCGACTTGAGATCCAGCTCCAGCGCCACGTATCCCAGCATATTGTTGCTGGATTTGGCGTCCGACTGCGCAGACTCATCGGGGGAATAGCTTTCCGATACGATCGGCGTGCGAAGGATCATGATATCGCCGCGCCGCAGTACGGTGAGGTGGCGCGGGAACGGCGTACCGTCCGGGATCTTCAGGGCCGCCGGATCGAGATGAAAATTCGAGGTGACAAACAGGCGGTTATGTTCGTCGTAAACGGAAATGGCGCGTACGATGTCCGAGTGGCGGCGGTGGAGTACGCTGATTAACTGACCAATGGATTCGCGGTTTTGCAGGTTCATGCCGTACTCGCTGGAAACGGCAAGCGGTTCGATAATGCTGGCGCCTGCATCCTCCAGCTGTCGCTGCAAATCGTTATAGCGGTGCACCACAAAGAAGATACTCAGCAGCAAACCGATGAGAACGGTGGGGGCGAGGATCAAAATCATCATGCGCGCGCGCAGGCTGTAGTTGGTCATGGCGTTCCGTTATGGGACAATTAAGATAATTATGTTTATGTGAGAAAAATCTCGGCGATGGCGCAATTCTACTCTGCAAAGCGACGCGTGACGACGCGTCAAATCATTACTGTTGAAGCCACGGACCTCGATCCGTTTGGTCAGGGAGTGGCACGTCACAACGGTAAGGCTCTGTTTATAACAGGTTTACTGCCAACAGAACGAGCAGAAATTACGCTGACGGAAGATAAACGCCAGTTCGCGCGCGGACAGGTTAAGCGTCGCCTCAACGATAGCCCGGAGCGCGTGAAGCCCCGCTGCCCACATTTTGGCGTTTGCGGGGGCTGCCAGCAACAGCATGCGAGCACAGAATTACAGCAAAAAAGCAAAAGCCGCGCGCTGGCGCGTCAGCTTAAACACGACGTTAACGAAATTCTCGCCGATGTGCCCTGGGGCTATCGTCGACGCGCGCGCCTGAGCCTCAGCTATCAGCCAAAAACGGCTCGGCTGGAGATGGGGTTTCGCAAGGCCGGTTCCAGCGACATCGTCGATGTGCAGCATTGCCCCATTTTGGTGCCCCATCTTGAGGCATTGCTTCCGGAGGTGCGCATTTGTCTCTCCGGGCTGGACGGCGTTCGCCACCTCGGGCATGTCGAACTGGTCATGGCAAACAATGGTCCGCTGATGGTCCTGCGCCATACCGCGCCGCTGTCGAAAAAAGATCGCGAAAAACTGGAACGCTTTTCGCATTCCCACGACCTGGCGCTTTTCCTTGCACCACAAAGCGAGATACTTGAGCAGGTTACCGGTGAGGCGCCCTGGTATGCGTCAAACGGGCTACGCTTAACGTTCAGCCCGCGGGATTTCATTCAGGTGAATGATGGCGTTAACCAACTGATGGTTGAGAAAGCGCTGACGTGGCTGGATGTTCAGAAAAGCGATCGGGTGCTCGACCTGTTCTGCGGAATGGGCAACTTCACGCTGCCGCTGGCGCGAAAAGCGGCCAGCGTCGTCGGCGTGGAAGGCGTTGAGGCGCTGGTGGCTAAAGGGCAGGAGAACGCGCTGCAGAACGGCTTGCAAAATGTGACATTCTTTCTTCAAAATCTTGAGGAAGATGTCACCCAACAGCCGTGGGCAAAACAGGGCTTTGATAAAATTTTGCTCGACCCGGCGCGTGCCGGTGCCCCGGGTGTGATGGCACATATTATTAAACTCGCGCCGAAGCGTGTGGTCTATGTTTCCTGTAACCCGGCAACGCTTGCCCGGGACAGCGAGGCATTAATCAGCGCGGGTTACCAGATTCAGCGTCTGGCAATGCTGGACATGTTCCCGCACACTGGACATCTGGAATCGATGGTGTTGTTCGAGCACATCTAATTTGTTTGGCTTGTCGACTTCGACAGGCCCAGGTCCCTAAAGGAGAGGACAATGGTTGCGGTAAGAAGTGCACATCTCAATAAAGCTGGGGAATTTGACCCACAAAAATGGATCGCAAGTCTGGGAATTTCCAGCCAGCAGTCGTGTGAACGCTTAACCGAAACCTGGGCCTATTGTCTGCGCACTACGCAGGGGCATCCGGATGCCGATCTTCTCCTGTGGCGCGGCGTGGAGATGGTGGAAATCTTATCCATGCTGAACATGGATATTGAAACGCTGCAGGCCGCGCTTCTCTTCCCCCTCGCGGATGCGGACGTGGTCAGCGAAGACGTGCTGCGCGACAGCGTCGGGAAATCCGTCGTCGCGCTGATCCACGGCGTGCGCGATATGGCGGCCATTCGCCAGCTGAAGGCCGCGCACACCGATTCCGTCTCCTCAGAACAGGTCGATAACGTTCGCCGGATGCTGCTGGCCATGGTGGATGATTTCCGCTGCGTGGTCATCAAGCTTGCCGAGCGGATTGCCCACCTGCGTGAGGTGAAGGATGCGCCGGAAGACGAGCGCGTGCTGGCGGCTAAAGAGTGTACAAATATCTACGCGCCGCTGGCGAACCGCTTAGGGATTGGTCAGCTGAAATGGGAGCTGGAAGATTACTGCTTCCGCTATCTGCACCCGGCGGAATATAAACGTATTGCCAAACTCCTGCACGAGCGCCGTATCGACCGCGAGCACTATATCGAGGAATTTGTCGGCGGCCTGCGGCAGGCGATGAAAGAAGAGAACGTGCGCGCCGAAGTCTACGGCCGGCCTAAGCATATCTACAGCATCTGGCGCAAAATGCAGAAGAAACACCTCGCCTTTGACGAGCTGTTTGACGTGCGCGCCGTGCGTATCGTGGCGGAGCGTCTGCAGGACTGCTACGCCGCGCTGGGGATAGTACACACTCACTTCCGTCATCTGCCCGATGAGTTCGATGACTATGTCGCCAACCCCAAACCGAACGGCTATCAGTCTATCCATACCGTTGTGCTTGGCCCTGGCGGCAAAACGGTCGAGATTCAGATCCGCACCAAACAGATGCACGAGGACGCCGAGCTGGGCGTAGCCGCGCACTGGAAATACAAAGAAGGCACGTCCGGTGGAGCGCGTTCTGGCCACGAAGACCGCATTGCCTGGCTGCGCAAGCTGATTGCGTGGCAGGAAGAGATGGCCGACTCCGGCGAGATGCTCGACGAAGTGCGCAGCCAGGTCTTTGACGATCGCGTGTACGTCTTTACCCCAAAAGGTGACGTTGTCGACCTGCCGGCGGGCTCTACGCCGCTCGATTTTGCCTACCACATCCACAGCGATGTGGGGCACCGCTGCATTGGGGCGAAAATTGGCGGACGTATCGTACCGTTCACCTATCAACTGCAGATGGGTGACCAGATTGAAATCATTACCCAGAAGCAGCCCAACCCGAGCCGTGACTGGCTTAACCCGAACCTGGGCTACGTCACCACCAGCCGAGGGCGCTCGAAAATTCACGCCTGGTTCCGTAAACAGGATCGTGACAAGAACATCCTTGCCGGCCGCCAGATCCTCGACGACGAGCTGGAGCATATCGGGATAAGCCTGAAAGAGGCGGAGAAATTCCTGCTGCCGCGCTACAACTTTAACGAGCTTGACGAGCTGTTAGCGGCCATTGGCGGCGGTGATATCCGTCTGAATCAGATGGTGAACTTCCTGCAGGCGCAGTTCAATAAGCCAAGCGCGGCAGAGCAGGACGCGGCGGCGCTGAAGCAGCTGCAGCAGAAAACCTACGCGCCGCAGCAGCGCAGCAAAGACAACGGCCGCGTGGTGGTTGAAGGCGTAGGTAACCTGATGCACCACATTGCCCGCTGCTGTCAGCCTATTCCGGGCGACGATATCGTCGGCTTTATCACCCAGGGACGCGGGATTTCGATTCACCGTTCCGACTGTGACCAGCTTGCCGAGCTGCAGTCGCATGCGCCGGAGCGCATCGTGGAAGCGGTTTGGGGTGAGAGCTATTCCGCCGGCTACTCGCTGGTGGTGCGCGTCACTGCCAACGACCGCAGCGGCCTGCTGCGCGACATCACGACCATTCTCGCCAACGAGAAGGTCAACGTCCTGGGCGTCGCCAGCCGCAGCGATACCCGCGAGCAGCTTGCCACCATCGATATGACCATCGAAATCTACAACCTGCAGGTGCTGGGCCGCGTGCTTGGCAAACTGAACCAGGTGCCGGATGTGATTGACGCGCGTCGTCTGCACGGCGGTTAAACACACTCTTCTGTAGGCCGGGTAAGGCTTTGCCGCCACCCGGCTTGTTTTTTTAATGGAAAACACTATGACTCAAATCGACCGCCTGCTCGGCATCATGAAACGCCTGCGCGACCCGGAAAACGGCTGCCCGTGGGACAAAGAGCAGACTTTCGCCACCATCGCGCCTTATACCCTCGAAGAAACCTACGAGGTGCTGGACGCCATTTCCCGCGAAGATTTTGACGACCTGCGCGGCGAGCTGGGCGACCTGCTGTTCCAGGTGGTGTTCTATGCTCAAATGGCGCAGGAAGAGGGGCGCTTTAACTTTGACGATATCTGCGCTGCCATCAGCGACAAGCTGGAGCGTCGTCATCCCCATATCTTCGGCGATGCCACCGCAGGGAACAGCGCCGAGGTGCTGGCCCGCTGGGAGCAGATCAAAAGCGCCGAGCGGGCGGAAAAATCCCAGCACTCGGCGCTGGATGATATTCCGCTGAGCCTGCCCGCGCTGATGCGCGCGCATAAAATCCAGAAACGCTGCTCCGCCGTGGGTTTTGACTGGACCTCCCTCGGCCCGGTGCTGGATAAAGTGCACGAAGAGATTGACGAAGTCATGCACGAAGCGCAGCAGGCGGTGGTGGATGAAGCAAAGCTTGAGGAAGAGATGGGCGACCTGCTGTTTGCAGCCGTCAACCTTTCTCGCCACCTGGGTGTAAAAGCGGAAACCGCCCTGCAAAAAGCTAACTTAAAATTCGAACGACGCTTTCGCGAAGTTGAGCGGATTGTCGCCTCGCGAGGCCTGGAAATGAGCGGAATTGACCTCGAGGCAATGGAAGAAGTCTGGCAGGAAGTAAAGCGCCAGGAATCTGATCTCTAACGAGATTTTGCGATCAAGCGCAATTTGTGTGATTTTTTAAATGACAAGCGCTTGATTTGCGTCAAAAACATTTACCCAAAAGGGGCTATTTTCTCACTCCTTATGTTTGTCATGGCCTGGAATGGAGACGGAGAATGAAAGTTTGTGGCGCTCGCCGTGTTCGGGTATACTACTTTCCCGTCCTGGTTATTCCATCGTTTCACCCTAACTTCTCAGGTTCAGCATGACAACGAACTATATTTTTGTGACCGGCGGGGTCGTATCCTCTCTGGGTAAAGGCATTGCCGCAGCCTCCCTCGCAGCCATTCTTGAAGCCCGTGGCCTCAATGTGACCATGATGAAACTGGATCCGTACATCAACGTCGATCCGGGCACCATGAGCCCAATCCAACACGGGGAAGTGTTCGTTACTGAAGACGGCGCTGAAACCGATCTGGATCTTGGCCACTACGAGCGTTTCATCCGCACCAAAATGACCCGTCGTAACAACTTCACGACTGGCCGCATCTACTCCGACGTTCTGCGTAAAGAGCGCCGTGGTGACTACCTGGGTGCAACCGTTCAGGTTATCCCGCACATCACTAACGCAATCAAAGAACGCATTGTTGCGGGTGGCGAAGGCCACGACGTGGTGCTGGTAGAAATCGGCGGTACCGTGGGTGATATCGAATCCCTGCCATTCCTGGAAGCGATTCGTCAGCTGGCGGTAGATATCGGCCGTGAGCACGCGCTGTTCATGCACCTGACTCTGGTGCCGTACATGGCCGCCGCTGGTGAAGTGAAAACCAAGCCGACTCAGCACTCTGTGAAAGAGCTGCTCTCTATTGGTATTCAGCCAGATATTCTGGTTTGCCGCTCCGATCGCGCGGTTCCGGCGAACGAACGTGCGAAAATTGCATTGTTCTGTAACGTGCCTGAAAAAGCCGTTATTTCAATGAAAGATGTCGATTCCATTTATAAAATCCCGGGCCTGTTGAAATCTCAGGGCCTGGACGATTATATTTGTAAACGATTCAGCTTGAACTGTCCGGAAGCGAACCTGTCTGAATGGGAACAGGTTATTTATGAAGAAGCCAACCCGGCAGGCGAAGTGACTATCGGTATGGTCGGCAAGTACATTGAACTGCCGGATGCCTATAAGTCAGTGATCGAAGCGCTGAAACACGGTGGTCTGAAGAACCGTGTTTCCGTGAACATCAAGCTGATTGATTCGCAGGATGTTGAAACGCGTGGCGTTGAAATCCTGAAAGATCTGGATGCTATCCTCATCCCTGGCGGCTTCGGCTACCGTGGTGTTGAAGGCAAGATCGCCACCGCGCGCTATGCGCGTGAAAACAATATTCCATACCTCGGCATCTGTCTGGGTATGCAGGTTGCGCTGATCGAATTTGCGCGCAACGTAGCGGGAATGGAAAACGCGAACTCTACGGAATTTGTGCCAGACTGTAAGTACCCTGTTGTGGCGCTTATCACTGAATGGCGTGACGAAGAAGGTAACGTCGAAGTCCGTACCGAGAAGAGCGATCTGGGTGGCACCATGCGTCTTGGCGCACAGGCCTGCCAGCTGTCTGACGATAGCGTGGTTCGCAAGCTGTACGGCGAGCCGGTGATCACCGAGCGCCATCGTCACCGCTATGAAGTCAACAACATGTTGTTGAAACCTATTGAAGCCGCGGGCCTGCGTGTTGCGGGCCGCTCCGGGGATGATCAGTTAGTCGAGATCATTGAAGTGCCAAACCATCCGTGGTTTGTCGCCTGCCAGTTCCACCCGGAATTTACTTCAACGCCACGTGACGGGCATCCGCTGTTTGCAGGCTTCGTGAAGGCCGCCAGCGATTACCAGAAGCGTCAGGCGAAGTAAAAAAAGTTAGAACGGCAACGCGTACCTTTGGTACGCGTTGTTTGTCTGGAGTTTTAGTTTAACTTGTACTGAGGAAAATCTAATGTCCAAAATCGTTAAAGTCATCGGTCGTGAAATCATCGACTCCCGTGGTAACCCGACCGTTGAAGCCGAAGTTCACCTGGAAGGTGGTTTCGTTGGTATGGCTGCTGCTCCATCAGGTGCTTCTACTGGTTCTCGCGAAGCGCTGGAACTGCGCGATGGCGACAAATCCCGCTTCCTGGGCAAAGGCGTACTGAAAGCGGTTGGCGCTGTAAACGGTCCTATTGCTCAGGCAATCCTTGGCAAAGACGCCAAAGACCAGGCTGGCATCGACAAGATCATGATCGATCTGGACGGTACTGAAAACAAATCTAACTTCGGTGCGAACGCAATCCTGGCAGTTTCCCTGGCGAACGCCAAAGCAGCTGCAGCTGCTAAAGGTATGCCACTGTTCGAGCACATCGCTGAACTGAACGGCACCCCAGGCAAATACTCCATGCCTGTACCAATGATGAACATCATCAACGGTGGTGAGCACGCAGACAACAACGTTGATATTCAGGAATTCATGATTCAGCCAGTCGGCGCGAAATCCCTGAAAGAAGCCGTACGTATGGGTTCTGAAGTGTTCCACAACCTGGCTAAAGTTCTGAAAGCTAAAGGTATGAACACTGCTGTTGGTGACGAAGGTGGCTATGCGCCAAACCTGGGTTCTAACGCAGAAGCACTGGCCGTTATCGCAGAAGCAGTTAAAGCTGCTGGCTACGAGCTGGGCAAAGACATCACCCTGGCGATGGACTGTGCAGCATCTGAATTCTACAAAGACGGTAAATACGTTCTGGCTGGCGAAGGCAACAAAGCGTTCACCTCCGAAGAGTTCACTCACTTCCTGGAAGACCTGACCAAACAGTACCCAATCGTGTCTATCGAAGACGGTCTGGACGAGTCTGACTGGGCTGGCTTCGCATACCAGACTAAAGTACTGGGCGACAAAATCCAGCTGTTGGTGACGACCTGTTCGTAACCAACACCAAGATCCTGAAAGAAGGTATCGAAAAAGGCATCGTTAACTCCATCCTGATCAAATTCAACCAGATCGGTTCTCTGACCGAAACTCTGGCTGCGATCAAAATGGCGAAAGACGCTGGCTACACCGCTGTTATCTCTCACCGTTCTGGCGAAACTGAAGACGCTACCATTGCCGACCTGGCTGTGGGTACCGCTGCAGGCCAGATCAAAACCGGTTCTATGAGCCGTTCTGACCGTGTTGCTAAATACAACCAGCTGATTCGTATCGAAGAAGCACTGGGCGAAAAAGCACCATACAACGGTCTGAAAGAGATCAAAGGCCAGGCATAATTGCTTAAGCCTTAAAATGAAAATGCCAGTCGAAAGACTGGCATTTTTTTTGCTATTTAAAATCGACCGCCATTTGCTCCGGAATGGTCAGCCCCTGGGTGGTTTGCACGCAGCGGGCGATATAATCCGTAAACCGGGGCGGCTTCGGCATCCCCATGCTCAGCAGCTTATCGTTGCTGAAGCGCACATTAAGCGTGGCAAACGCACCGTATAAACGCATGGCTTTCAGCATCAGACGTTCGTTGCACGGCCCAAAAATATGTTTCAGCTCACGGCGCATTCTGACCAGCGTTTCGTAGCTGACCTGCGCATATTTATCCCCGACGGGGGCTTTCTCCAGCGCCTGCGCCATTGCCTGATCGATATCCGCAAAGCGAACGCTGTTCTCTTCTCCCGCAGAAATGTGCACCACTTCTCCCGGACGAGCGTTGCTGTTGAGCAGCATTAACATCGCGTCGGCGCAATAATCCACCGGAACAACGTCGATCCTGTCTTCCATTGAGCACATAAACTTCTGCAGCATCAGGCCCATGCTAAAGACCCAGAAAATGCTGCTCGACGGCGTGCAGCCGTGACGGGTATGGCCGACGACGATGGACGGACGGGCGATGAGCAGCGGCAGGTTCGGACACTCCTGGCGCATCAGCTGTTCGATAGTTGACTTCGAAAACGTGTATTCCACCAGGTGTTCTGCATTCTCTCTGAACTCAGCGCTTTCGGCGACCAGTGAATCCTGCTCCGGCGTGCATGACATTGCGGTGCCGACGTGGAGGAAACGCTGCAGTCCTGTAACCTGCTCCATACGGCGCGCCAGCGCGAGCGTACCTTCAACGTTGACCTTCCAGATCAGCGGGTTATTACCAAATGAGGCGACGGCCGCACAGTTAACCACGTGCGTGACGCGATCCAGACGGGGATCGTTCAGGAAGGCATCCGGCTGGCTGAGGTCGCCAATCAGGATATTATCCACGCCCAGAGAGGCCAGTTTGTCCTCGGGAACGTTGAACTTGCGCATGTTCTCCAGCACGCGCTCCAGCCCGCTCTGCGGATCGCTGGCGCGCGCAAGCAAAAGGAGTTTTGCGGGTTGATCGCTGGTCAGGATTTTTTCAAGAACTGCACCGCCCAGAAATCCGGTCACGCCTGTAATCAATAACATCTTCATTAATACCGTCTCATTATGATTGATGAGGCGGATTGTAGGCGTGCAAAAGTAAACGGCATTTAAATAATAAAACGCCGAAATCAATGGCGTCTTAAGCTTATTTTAAGGAAAGGAAATCAGGTGGATATATTGGACAGTATCGCAAGGGTAAAAATTCACTCTATTAAAATTTAAATTTTAACTAATTGAATTTAAATGTTTTTATGGGGTCTGTGTGGAATGGTGAACGTAATTCAAAATGTAATAAATATAATAATTTGTTACACCAAACATTTATCGAATAAATGTTTTAAATACCACTTAACTCAAATCAGACAACATAAGTCGCAGGCCGATTTATTTAGCCTGCGAATTATTTTCAGAGCAAAAGGGGAAGCGTGGCGCTGGCTGTTTGCTGGCTAACGTCGCCGTAATGACCATCCAGCGCGATCATGGACGTGGTCAGCAGCTCGACCAGCAGCATGACTCCAACCTTAGCATTGAGCGCGCCCGCGCTAAGCGGCCCCTCTGGCTTGGCGGCCACCAGCTGCATGTCGCTCAGGGACGCCAGCGGGCTGCGGGGCGTATTGCTGAGAGCCAGTACCTTAACGCCACGTTTGCGGGCAAGCTTCACCACGTGGAGTAAATCCCGCGTTGAACCCGAGCTGGAGATAGCCACCACCAGGGTCTCTTTTGAAAGCGTTGACGCATTCATGGCCGCGCGGTGCATATCGCTAAACAGCTGTGCGGGTTTCCCCAGACGCAACAGCTTGTAATGCAGATACTCCCCGAGGATCGCGCTGGCCGCAACGCCATAAATCTGCACCGACTGCGCCTGATGCAGCGCCAGCGCGGCCTTTTCAAGCAGCGCGCGGTCGAGGAGCCTGGCGGTATCCTGCAAAGCCTGCACCGACTCATCCACGACGTTATCAATCTCATCCCCTGCCTGACGCGCGGGCTGGCCCTGCTGAATATCCAGCGCAAGCGCCATTTTAAATTCGTTATAGCCCTTGCAGCCCAGCGTCCGGCAAAGACGCGTGACGCTGGCCTCGCTGGTGTGGCTCTCGCGCGCCAGCTCGGTGATCGTCAGGTAGAGCACCCGGGCTGGATCGCTGATGACAAACTCACCGAGTTTTTGTTGTGTTGGGCTGTACCCGGAAGCCTCCTGGCGTAGCTTCAGCAGCAGGTTTTCATGGTCTGACATGCTCGATCCTTAATGCGTTTCTCTGCGACTAGTGTGGCGGAAAGCGGGGGAAAGATGCCAGTCATTTTGAAAAAGTATGATCGTCGTCCTGGTTTGTGATGATAATTTTCACTATTAAATATTTATGTGGTAAAAATTTTCATCGCTTAACGGGGAGATGAAAAAATGATGCAAATATTCAGTGGGGCTTCTTCAGGAGGATGGTTTGAAAAAGCGCAGCGCTTTGGCAAATCCTTTATGTTGCCGATTGCCGTGCTGCCCGCGGCGGGCCTGCTGCTGGGGATAGGCGGCGCATTATCGAATCCCAATACGCTGGCGGCTTATCCGTTTTTAGATGTGGGCTGGCTTCAGGCTATTTTCACCATCATGAGCAGCGCCGGTTCAATCGTGTTTGCAAACCTCTCGGTGCTGTTTGCGGTTGGGGTAGCCGTCGGGTTGGCAAAAAGCGATAAGGGCACGGCTGGGCTGGCGGCGCTACTCGCGTTTCTGGTGATGAATGCCACCATCAACGCGCTGCTGATCCTCACCGGCAAACTGGCGCATGAGAATCCGGGTGCAGTTGGGCAGGGCATGACGCTGGGGATCCAGACGCTGGAAACCGGCGTGTTTGGCGGCGTGGTGATTGGTCTGGTGACCTGCACGCTCCATCATCGGTTTAATAAAATTGCGCTTCCGCAGTTCCTCGGGTTCTTTGGTGGCTCGCGCTTTGTTCCCATCATCAGCTCGCTGGCGGCGATACTCGTCGGTGCGCTCATGACCGTGGTCTGGCCGCATTTCCAGAAACTGATTTTTGGTCTCGGCGGGCTGGTGGATGCCACCGGCTATCTGGGCACCCTGCTGTACGGCTTCATTTTACGCATGCTGGGCCCGTTTGGTTTGCACCACATCTTCTATCTGCCGTTCTGGACCACCGCGCTCGGCGGCAGCGAGATTGTCAACGGTCACCTCGTTGAGGGCACACAGCGGATCTTCTTCGCCCAGCTGGCCGACCCGAACACGCAGCATTTCTATGAGGGCACGTCCCGCTTCATGTCCGGGCGCTTTATTACGATGATGTTTGGCCTGCTCGGCGCGTGTCTGGCGATGTACCACACGGCAAAACCGGAGAACAAAAAGCGCGTTGCCGGGCTGCTGCTCTCTGCGGCGCTAACCTCGTTCCTGACCGGAATTACCGAGCCTATCGAGTTTTCCTTCCTGTTTATTGCGCCTGTGCTTTACGTCATTCATGCGCTGTTTGACGGGCTGGCGTTCATGCTTGCACATATGCTGCATATCACCATCGGGCAAACCTTCTCCGGTGGTTTTATTGACTTCGTGCTGTTCGGCATTTTGCAGGGAGAGGCCAAAACTAACTGGATGTTCGTTCCGCTGGTGGGCGTGCCGTGGTTCTTCCTTTACTACTTCACCTTCCGCTATCTGATTAACCGCTTTGATTTTGCCACACCGGGTCGGGAAAAGGAGGCGATGGTCAGTGAGGTGACCTTCTCGCAGAGCGAGCGCGCCGTTGCGGTGATCGCGGGATTAGGCGGAAAAGAGAATCTGGAAGAGGTGGACTGCTGCGCCACGCGTCTTCGCGTCACGGTGAAGGACGGCAGCAAAGTGAATGACGCGGCGCTGAAAGCCACCGGCGCGCGCGGCGTTATCGTGCGCGGTAACGGTGTTCAGATCATTTATGGCCCGCACGTCACGATTATCAAAAATGAAGTGGAAGAGATCTTATCGTAATGAAAACTGTACTGGATAACCTGAAGGGAAAACTGGTCGTCTCCTGTCAGGCGCTTGAGAATGAACCGCTGCACAGTCCGTTTATTATGTCGCGGATGGCGCTGGCGGCGGCGCAGGGCGGAGCCGCTGCCATTCGTGCCAACAGCGTGGTGGATATCGAGGCCATTAAGCAGCAGGTCTCTTTGCCTGTCATCGGCATCATCAAACGGGATTACCCGGACAGCGAGGTGTTCATCACCGCCACGATGAAAGAGGTGGATGAGCTCATGGCCGCCTCTCCGGAAATCATTGCGCTTGATGCGACGGCGCGGAAGCGTCCCGGTGGGGAATCACTGGAAACGCTGGTCACGCGCATTCGCTCACGCTATCCCGCGGTGCTGCTGATGGCGGATATTTCCTCCGTGGAGGAAGCCGTGACGGCGCAGGCGCTGGGCTTTGACTGCGTCGGCACCACGCTTTACGGCTATACGGCGGAAACGGCGGGTCATTCGCTTCCGGAAAATAACTGCGCGTTCCTGAAGGCCGTGCTGGCAGCCGTTACGGTTCCCGTGGTTGCCGAAGGCAACGTGGATACGCCTGAACGCGCGGCCAGATGTCTGGCGCTAGGCGCGCATACGGTCGTCGTCGGCGGCGCGATCACCCGTCCACAGCAAATTACCGAGCGTTTTATGGCGGCGATTGGCGCGCAAAGCACCGATGGAGCATGACCATCCGGCGGGGATCTGCGATACTTATCGTTTATCCCCTTTACTGAGATGACTATGCAGTACCCGATTAACGAGATGTTCCAGACCCTGCAAGGCGAGGGTTACTTTACCGGCGTTCCCGCTATTTTCATTCGTTTACAGGGATGCCCGGTTGGCTGTGCCTGGTGTGATACCAAACATACGTGGGATAAGCTCGCAGATCGGGAAGTGTCGCTGTTTAGCATTCTGGCGAAAACCAAAGAGAGCGATAAGTGGGGCGCGGGCAGTTCAGAAGATCTGCTGGCCATTATTGGTCGTCAGGGCTGGACGGCGCGCCACGTGGTGATCACCGGCGGTGAGCCCTGCATCCACGATCTGACGCCGCTGACCGAGCTGCTCGAAAAGAACGGCTACAGCTGCCAGATTGAAACCAGCGGCACCCATGAAGTGCGCTGTTCACACACCACCTGGGTGACGGTATCGCCAAAAGTGAATATGCGCGGCGGGTATGACGTGCTGTCTCAGGCGCTGGAACGCGCGGATGAGATTAAGCACCCGGTTGGGCGCGTGCGTGATATCGAAGCGCTGGATGAACTGCTGGCCACGCTGACGGATGAAAAGCAGCGCGTCATTGCGCTACAGCCGATCAGCCAGAAAGACGACGCGACGCGCCTGTGCATTGAAACCTGTATTGCGCGCAACTGGCGCCTGTCGATGCAGACGCACAAGTACCTGAATATTGCCTAAAAAAAAGCCCGGTTTAGCCGGGCTTTTTTTACTCCCCGCGATAGATACAGCCGGCGGTACAGGTCTCTTTGATCATCACCGCGCTCAGCAGCGGCACCAGCGGCTTCATCTGATCCCAAATCCATTTCGCCAGCACTTCGCTGGTCGGGTTTTCAAGGCCCGGGATATCATTCAGGTAGTAATGATCCAGACGATCGTAGGTCGGCTTAAACGCCGCCTTCAGCTCGGCAAAATCCATGATCCAACCGGTATGCGGATCAACTTCACCGGTGATCTCAAGACGCACCATGAACGAATGCCCGTGCAGACGGCCGCATTTATGCCCTTCAGGGACATGCGGAAGGTGGTGGGCGGCTTCGAAGGTGAAATCTTTAAACAGTGTGGTGGACATGATCGCTCTCAGTAATGCGGAAAAAACCGCCGCATAGTACCGGAAAGCACAATTTTTAGCATTAACTAAAACGGCTCTGAGGCCAGGCGTCTCGTTAACGGGCATTTTTTGTGGGTTTTATCGATAATTTTCAGTGGTTTAATTAATCGGTTTTATCGTTAAGTATGACAACTAAAACAGGTTAGTCCATTTGGTTATTTATTATTTCCATCCCTTCTTTAATTGTTATTATCCTCGCCGTTAACCTTATCTTCAGTTTGGATTTATTCGCTTAAAGTCCGCTTGGCTACTGGAACATAACGACGCATGACAACACAGGCCCCACCTTCAAATTTGCTTCCCCTGAACCCGGAGCAACTGGCGCGCCTTCAGGCTGCCACCTCTGATTTTTCTCCCACTCAGCTTGCCTGGGTCTCCGGTTATTTCTGGGGAATGCTCAATCAGCAGCCAGGCGCTGTGGCGGGTGCACCGGCAACGGCCGTTGAAATTCCGGCCATAACCCTGATTTCCGCCTCGCAGACGGGCAATGCGCGTCGCGTGGCCGAAGCGCTGCGTGACGACCTGCTGGCCGCTAAACTGAACGTGAACCTGGTCAACGCCGGGGATTATAAATTTAAGCAAATCGCGTCAGAAAAACTGCTGGTGGTGGTCGCCTCTACCCAGGGCGAAGGTGAGCCTGCTGAAGAAGCGGTGGCGCTGCATAAGTTCCTGTTCTCGAAAAAAGCGCCGAAGCTGGATGGCACGGCGTTTGCCGTATTTGGCCTTGGCGATACCTCGTATGAATTCTTCTGCCAGTCCGGTAAAGACTTCGACAGCAGGCTGGCGGAGCTGGGCGCGGAGCGCCTGCTGGACCGCGTTGACGCGGATGTCGAATATCAGACCGCCGCCGCCGAATGGCGTGCCCGCATCGTTGAGGTGCTGAAAGCGCGCGTGCCGAAAGAGACGTCGGCGCAGGCCGCGTTCACCGCGACGGGGGCCGTCAACGACATTCACACCAGCCCGTACACCAAAGAGGCGCCGCTGACGGCGAGCCTGTCGGTGAACCAGAAAATTACCGGACGCGACTCGGAAAAAGACGTGCGCCATATCGAAATCGATCTCGGCGACTCTGGCCTGCGCTATCAGCCGGGCGACGCGCTGGGTATCTGGTACCAGAACGATCCGGCGCTGGTGAAAGAGCTGGTTGAGCTGCTGTGGCTGAAGGGTGACGAGCCCGTCACCGTTGACGGCAAAACCCAGCCGCTTGCAGAGGCGCTGCAGTGGCATTTCGAACTGACGGTGAATACCCCGAATATCGTCGAAAATTATGCCACCTTAACGCGCAGCGAATCCCTGCTGCCGCTGGTGGGTGACAAAGCGAAGCTGCAGCATTACGCTGCGACGACGCCAATTGTCGATATGGTGCGTTTCTCTCCGGCTCAGCTGGATGCCGATGCGCTGATCGGCCTGCTGCGTCCGCTGACCCCGCGCCTGTACTCCATCGCCTCTTCGCAGGCCGAAGTGGAGAGTGAAGTGCATGTTACCGTAGGCGTGGTGCGCTATGACATCGAAGGCCTCGCCCGCGCGGGTGGGGCATCAAGCTTCCTGGCGGATCGCGTGGAAGAAGAGGGCGAAGTGCGCGTCTTTATCGAGCACAACGACAACTTCCGCCTGCCGGCGAACCCGGAAACCCCGGTCATCATGATTGGCCCAGGCACCGGCATTGCGCCGTTCCGCGCCTTCATGCAGCAGCGCGCGGCAGATGAAGCGCCGGGTAAAAACTGGCTGTTCTTCGGCAACCCGCACTTTACCGAAGATTTCCTCTACCAGGTTGAGTGGCAGCGCTATGTGAAAGAAGGCGTACTGACCCGCATCGATCTGGCCTGGTCCCGCGACCAGAAAGAAAAAGTATACGTACAAGACAAACTGCGCGAACAGGGCGCAGAGCTGTGGCGCTGGATCAATGACGGTGCCCACATTTATGTCTGCGGCGACGCCAATCGCATGGCGAAAGACGTTGAGCAGGCACTGCTGGAAGTGATTGCCGAATTCGGCGGTATGGATGCCGAAACGGCGGATGAATTTTTAAGTGAGCTGCGCGTTGAGCGCCGTTATCAGCGAGATGTCTACTAATGAGCGAAAAACATCCAGGGCCACTGGTGGTCGAAGGTAAACTGACAGACGCCGAGCGCATGAAGCTGGAAAGCAACTATCTGCGCGGCACCATTGCTGAAGATCTGAATGACGGTCTCACCGGCGGTTTCAAAGGCGACAATTTCCTGCTGATCCGCTTCCACGGCATGTACCAGCAGGACGATCGCGACATCCGCGCCGAGCGTGCCGAACAGAAGCTGGAGCCGCGTCATGCGATGCTGCTGCGCTGCCGTCTGCCGGGCGGGGTGATCACCACCAGGCAGTGGCAGGCCATCGACAAGTTTGCCGGTGAAAACACGATTTATGGCAGCATCCGCCTGACCAACCGTCAGACATTCCAGTTCCACGGCATTCTGAAGAAGAACGTCAAGCCGGTGCATCAGATGCTGCACTCGGTCGGGCTGGACGCGCTGGCGACCGCCAACGACATGAACCGTAACGTGCTCTGCACCTCGAACCCGTATGAGTCCCAGCTGCACGCCGAAGCCTATGAGTGGGCGAAGAAGATCTCTGAGCACCTGCTGCCGCGCACCCGCGCCTATGCGGAGATTTGGCTCGATCAGGAAAAAGTCGCGACCACGGACGAAGAACCGATCCTTGGCCAGACCTATCTGCCGCGTAAGTTTAAAACCACGGTCGTGATCCCACCTCAGAACGATATCGATCTGCACGCCAACGACATGAACTTCGTGGCGATTGCCGAAAACGGCAAGCTGATTGGCTTTAACCTGCTGGTGGGCGGCGGCCTGTCCATTGAGCACGGTAATAAGAAAACCTACGCCCGTACCGCGAGCGAGTTCGGCTTCCTGCCGCTGGAGCACACGCTGGCCGTGGCGGAAGCGGTAGTAACCACCCAACGCGACTGGGGCAACCGTACCGACCGTAAAAACGCGAAAACCAAATACACCCTGGAGCGCGTGGGCGTTGAGACGTTCAAAGAGGAAGTGGAGCGTCGCGCAGGCATCAAGTTTGAGCCGATCCGCCCTTACGAATTCACCGGTCGCGGCGATCGCATTGGCTGGGTGAAGGGTATCGATAATAAATGGCACCTGACGCTGTTTATTGAAAACGGCCGTATTCTGGATTATCCGGGCCGTCCGCTGAAAACCGGTCTGCTGGAAATTGCTAAGATCCATAAAGGCGAATTCCGCATTACCGCTAACCAGAATCTCATTATTGCCGGCGTGCCGGAGAGCCAGAAGGCGAAGATCGAGAAGCTGGCACGCGACCACGGGTTAATGGATGCGGTTAAGCCGCAGCGTGAAAACTCCATGGCCTGCGTGTCGTTCCCGACCTGTCCGCTGGCGATGGCCGAAGCGGAACGTTTCCTGCCGTCATTCACTGACAAAGTGGAGGCGATTCTGGAAAAACACGGTATTCCGGACGAGCATATTGTTATGCGCGTCACCGGCTGCCCGAACGGCTGCGGTCGCGCGATGCTGGCCGAACTGGGTCTGGTGGGGAAAGCGCCGGGGCGCTATAACCTGCACCTGGGCGGTAACCGTATCGGCACGCGCATTCCGCGTATGTTCCGCGAGAACATTACCGAGCCGGAAATCCTTGATTCCATCGACGAGCTTGTCGGGCGCTGGGCGAAAGAGCGCGAAGCGGGTGAAGGCTTCGGCGACTTTACGGTGCGTGCGGGCATCATTCGCCCGGTGCTCGATCCCGCAAGGGATTTCTGGGAGTAACCACGAGAGGTAACTATGTCCGTACTCGATCTAAACGCCCTTAATGACCTGCCAAAAGTCGAACGCATTCTGGCGCTGGCAGAAACCAATGCCCACCTTGAAAAGCTGGACGCCGAAGGGCGCGTGGCGTGGGCGCTGGAAAATCTGCCGGGAGACTATGTGCTCTCGTCGAGCTTTGGTATTCAGGCGGCGGTCAGCCTGCATCTGGTGAATCAGATCCGTCCGGACATTCCGGTGATCCTCACCGATACCGGCTACCTGTTTCCTGAAACCTACCAGTTTATTGACGAGCTGACGGACAAGCTCAAGCTGAACCTCAAAGTGTACCGCGCGACGGAAAGCGCGGCCTGGCAGGAGGCGCGCTACGGTAAGCTGTGGGAGCAGGGCGTTGAGGGCATTGAGAAATACAATGAGATCAACAAAGTCGAGCCGATGAACCGGGCGCTGAAAGAACTCAATGCGCAAACGTGGTTTGCGGGGCTGCGCCGCGAGCAGTCCGGCAGCCGTGCAACCTTACCGGTGCTGGCGGTCCAGCGCGGGGTATTTAAAGTGCTGCCGATTATCGACTGGGATAACCGTACGGTGTATCAGTATCTGCAAAAACACGGGCTGAAGTACCATCCGCTGTGGGACCAGGGCTATCTGTCAGTGGGCGATACCCACACCACGCGCAAATGGGAACCGGGAATGGCGGAAGAAGAGACGCGATTCTTTGGGCTGAAGCGCGAGTGCGGGCTGCACGAAGGATGATTCCTTATCCACCCCCTCACCCTAACCCTCTCCCCAAAGGGGAGAGGGGATTGCTCGGAGCCGTCTTTTCTCCCTCGCCCCTTTGGGGAGAAGGCAGGGGTGAGGGGAAAATAAGCACTAGGCTTTCCCCGCTTTCGCCAGCTCCTTCACCAGCGGTAGCATGACCTTAACCACATCACGACTGCGGTGTTCAATGCGCTGAGGCAGCGCGCTGTCAATGTGCTGCTGATTATCCAGCATCACGTTGTGCCAGCTTGTCCCGTCCGGGAAGGCTTTCGATTTAGCCCGCTGCTGATAGCCATCTTTCTTGCCCAATGCCCAGTTTGTCGCTTCCACGTACAGCACCGGGATGCCCGCCTTATCGAACACTTCCCCATCGTTGCAGCAGCCCGTTCCTCGCGGATAATCGGGGTTACCGCCGGGGTTGCTGGTGGCAAAAACGCCATGGCTGCGGGCAATCGCCAGCGCCCGGTCGCGCGTCAGTTTCCGCACGGGTCCCGGCGTACTCTGTCCGCTGTTGAAATAAAGCTTATCGCCGACGATCAGGTTATCGAGGTTGATCACCAGCAGCGTATTTTTCTTCTCCTCAGCGCTCATGCGTTTAAGGAGATTCTCAGCGCCGAGTTTGCCCTCTTCTTCACCGCTGGTAGCCACGAAACGAATGCCATACTGGGTTGGAATATCTTTCATCCGCTCGGCCAGTTCGAGCATCACGCCCAGGCCCGCCGCGTTGTCGTCCATGCCCTGCAGCGTCAGCCCGCCGAGGTTGTTATCCGTATCGGCATCGCTCATCGGGGCGTAGGTATCAAGGTGCGCCATGATAATAATCTGTTCAGCCGCGCGACCTTCATGCGCCGCGATAACCGTACTGCCGGTCACGTTATGCCAGTTTTTCGTTTTATTTCGTGAGGTATAGACGTAGCGGCTGTGAAACGACCGGATATCGCTCTGATATCCCATCCCGGCAAACTGCTGGCGAAGATAGTCCGCGGAGAGCATCTCCGCAGGGGAACCGGTCATGCGGCCTGGAAAGACGGTGGCAATATGCCGCGCCTGCATAGTGGCGATTTCACCATAAGGTTGGTTTTTTGCCTGGGCAGGAAGAATAAAGCAAACGCCGAGCGCCAGGGCAGCAATACGGTGGCGCGTTGCGGAAAACATAGTGAGTCCTTAAAAACAGAGCAAAATATTAACCCGCCTAGTATGAAACTGTGATCGCCCATACACAATTTGAATTGCTCTTAAATGCCCGATATTTCGCGTGTTAAGCACTTTTTGGTATTAGCTTTTTCACGGCGTTATTCCATTGAGTAACTACTCATTCCAATTCGTAATTTCATTCGGTCTAAGCCGCCCCCTATAGTCCCTTTATTCCTCGTTGTTAGTGAGTTGTTGCTTGTGGACTATCTGCCCTTATTTGCTGCGATAAAAGAGAAGCCGGTGCTGGTTGTTGGCACGGGTGAAATTGCCGATCGCAAAATCGCGTTTTTGCAGCGCGCAGGGGCGCAGGTGCGGGTAGTGGCAGAAGCGGATTTTGACGAATCACAAATCGATACCGTAGTGCTGGTGATTGCGGCGACCGAAGATCGCGACCTGAACCGGCGGATTTCCGACGCCGCTCAGGCCCGTTACCGCCTGGTGAACGTGGTGGACGACCAGCCGTTATGCTCGTTTATCTTCCCGTCGATCGTTGACCGTTCTCCGCTGCTGGTGGCGATCTCCTCCGGCGGTACCGCACCGGTGCTGGCGCGCGTGCTGCGTGAAAAAATCGAGGCGCTGCTGCCGACCAGCCTCGGGCGCATGGCGGAAAAAGCCAGCTTCTGGCGCAACCACCTTAAAACGCGCCTGACCAGCGTAACGGAACGCCGTCGCTTCTGGGAACGCGTGTTTCGCGGCCGCTTTGCCAGCCTGATGCATGCCGGTAATGAGACGGCGGCGCAGAAAATCCTCGAGGACGAACTGGATAACCCCGGCAGCACGGGCGGGGAGATCATTCTGGTGGGGGCAGGGCCGGGCGATGCCGGGCTTCTGACGCTGCGCGGCCTGCAGGTGCTGCAGGACGCTGACGTGGTGTTCTACGACCATCTGGTCACCGACGGCGTGCGCGAGCTGATCCGTCGCGACGCGGAGCAAATCTGCGTCGGCAAACGGGCTGGCGAGCACTCTGTGCCGCAGCACGACACCAACCAGATGCTCGTTGACGCCGCCAAAGCGGGTAAAACCGTGGTGCGCCTGAAAGGGGGCGATCCGTTTATCTTCGGTCGCGGCGGCGAAGAGCTGCAGGCGGCAGCCGAAGCGGGCGTTCCGTTCCAGGTGGTGCCCGGCATCACGGCGGCCTCTGCGGTAACGGCCTACGCCGGTATTCCGTTGACCCACCGCGATTACGCCCAGAGCGTGACCTTTGTGACCGGCCACTACAAGGCCGACAGCACGCCGTTCGACTGGTCGCATCTCGCCCAGAGCCGCCAGACGCTGGCGATCTACATGGGCACGATGAAGGCGGCGGATATCAGCGAACAGCTTATTCAGCACGGTCGCGAGGCGACGACGCCCGTTGCCGTCATTTCTCGCGGCACGCGCGTCGATCAGCACGTTGCGACGGGCACGCTGGAACATCTTGCAACCCTGGCGAAAGACGCCCCGATGCCCGCCCTGATCGTGGTGGGTGAAGTGGTGCAGCTGCACAGCACGCTCGCCTGGTTCCAACACACAACCGATACAGAAGGCTTTGGTTCTTCTGTCGTAAATTTGGCTTAAGGAACGGTTATGGACCAAAAACGTCTTACACACCTGCGGCAGCTCGAAGCGGAGAGTATCCATATCATCCGCGAAGTGGCCGCCGAGTTTTCTAACCCGGTGATGATGTACTCCATCGGTAAAGATTCCAGCGTCATGCTGCATCTGGCGCGTAAAGCGTTTTATCCGGGCACGCTGCCGTTCCCGCTGCTGCACGTGGATACCGGCTGGAAATTCCGCGAAATGTACGAGTTCCGCGACCGTACCGCGAAGGCTTACGGCTGCGAGCTGCTGGTGCATAAAAACCCGGAAGGGGTGGCGATGGGCATTAACCCATTCGTGCACGGCAGCGCCAAGCACACCGATATTATGAAAACCGAAGGGCTGAAGCAGGCGCTGAATAAATACGGTTTTGACGCGGCCTTCGGCGGTGCGCGCCGTGACGAGGAGAAATCCCGCGCCAAAGAGCGTATCTACTCCTTCCGCGACCGCTTCCACCGCTGGGATCCGAAAAACCAGCGTCCGGAGCTGTGGCACAACTACAACGGTCAGATCAACAAAGGCGAAAGCATTCGCGTCTTCCCGCTTTCCAACTGGACCGAGCTGGATATCTGGCAGTACATCTATCTGGAAAACATCGAGATCGTTCCGCTGTATCTGGCCGCCGAGCGCCCGGTGCTGGAGCGCGACGGCATGCTGATGATGATCGACGACGATCGCATCGACCTGCAGCCGGGCGAAGTGATCAAACAACAGATGGTGCGCTTCCGTACTCTCGGCTGCTGGCCGCTGACCGGCGCGGTGGAATCCAGCGCGCAGACGCTGCCGGAGATCATCGAAGAGATGCTGGTGTCCACCACCAGCGAGCGACAGGGGCGCGTGATTGACCGCGACCAGGCAGGCTCCATGGAGCTGAAGAAACGTCAGGGTTATTTCTAAGGAGCCGCCATGAACACCACTATTGCTCAACAAATTGCCAACGAAGGCGGCGTGGAAGCGTATCTGCACGCGCAACAACACAAAAGCCTGCTGCGTTTTCTGACCTGCGGCAGCGTGGATGACGGGAAAAGTACCCTGATTGGCCGCCTGCTGCACGATACGCGCCAGATTTACGAAGATCAGCTCTCTTCCCTGCATAACGACAGTAAACGTCACGGCACCCAGGGTGAAAAACTCGACCTGGCGCTGCTGGTGGACGGCCTGCAGGCGGAGCGCGAGCAGGGCATCACCATCGACGTGGCCTACCGCTACTTCTCTACCGAGAAGCGCAAATTTATTATCGCTGACACCCCGGGGCACGAGCAGTACACACGCAACATGGCGACCGGTGCCTCCACCTGCGACCTGGCGATCCTGCTGATGGACGCGCGTAAAGGCGTGCTGGATCAGACCCGTCGTCACAGCTTTATCTCGACGCTGCTGGGGATCAAACACCTGGTGGTGGCGGTCAACAAGATGGATCTGGTGAACTTCAGCGAAGAGAAGTTCGAGGAGATCCGCCAGAGCTACCTGACCTTTGCCGAACAGCTGCCGGGCAACCTGGATATTCGCTTTGTGCCGCTCTCGGCGCTGGAAGGGGATAACGTCGCCTCCCAGAGCGCGAACATGCCGTGGTACAGCGGTCCGACGCTGCTGGAAGTGCTGGAAACCGTTGAAATTCAGCGCGTGGTCGACACCCAGCCGATGCGCTTCCCGGTGCAGTACGTGAACCGTCCAAACCTCGATTTCCGCGGCTTCTCAGGTACCCTCGCATCAGGCTCCGTGAAGGTAGGTCAGCGCGTCAAGGTGCTGCCATCCGGCGTGGAATCGACTATCGCCCGCATCGTCACCTTCGACGGTGACCTGCAGGAAGCGGGCGCCGGTGAAGCCGTAACGCTGGTGCTGAAAGACGAAATTGATATCAGCCGGGGCGACCTGCTGGTCGACGCGCAGGAAACGCTGGCGGCAGTGCAGGGGGCTTCCGTGGACGTGGTCTGGATGGCCGAACAGCCGCTGACCGCTGGCCAGAGCTATGACATCAAAATTGCCGGCAAGAAAACCCGCGCCCGCGTGGACGGTATTCAGTTCCAGGTGGATATCAACAACCTGACCCAGCGTGACGTCACCGAGCTGCCGCTGAACGGCATCGGTCTGGTCGATCTGACCTTCGACGAACCGCTGGTGCTGGATCCGTATCAGCAGAACCCGGTCACGGGAGGTCTTATCTTTATCGACAGGCTGACCAACGTTACCGTCGGGGCCGGTATGGTTCGCGAACCGATTAAACAGGCTGCCGCGACGTCTGAATTCAGCGCCTTCGAGCTGGAACTGAACGCGCTGGTGCGTAAACACTTCCCGCACTGGGGCGCACGCGATCTGCTGGGAGGCAAGTAATGGCAGCCCATGATGAGAACGTCGTCTGGCATCCTCATCCGGTGACCGTCGCCCAGCGCGAACGGCTCCACGGTCACCGTGGGGTTGTGCTGTGGTTTACCGGGCTGTCCGGCTCGGGTAAATCGACGGTGGCGGGCGCGCTGGAAGAGGCGTTACATCAGCAGGGCGTAAGCACGTACCTGCTGGATGGCGACAACGTACGTCACGGCCTGTGCAGCGATTTAGGGTTTAGCGACGATGACCGCAAAGAGAACATCCGCCGGGTGGGCGAAGTCGCCAGCCTGATGGCGGATGCCGGGCTGGTGGTGCTGACCGCGTTTATCTCTCCGCACCGCGCCGAGCGCCAGATGGTGCGCGAACGCGTGGGCCAGGATCGCTTTATCGAGGTGTTTGTCGATACGCCGCTGGAGATTTGCGAAGCGCGCGACCCGAAAGGGCTGTACAAGAAAGCGCGTGCCGGAGAACTGCGCAACTTTACCGGCATTGACGCGGTATACGAAGCGCCTGAATCGCCTGAGATTCACCTGGAAGGTCAACAATTGGTAACAAATTTAGTAAGCCAATTATTAGACCTGCTCAGACGGGACGATATTATCAGATCCTGAGGCGGTATCGTTCGGGAGCTGTCTTCCCGAACGATGAGTCACGGTCACAGGATTAGCTATGCGCAACAGTGAACATTACATCACCACCACCGGGTCGGAGCCGCTAGCGACCGACGACGAAACGACCTGGTCATTTCCTGGGGCTATCATTGGCTTCGTCTCATGGCTGCTGGCGCTTGGCATTCCGTTTCTCATCTACGGCGGCAACACGCTGTTCTTCTTTCTCTACACCTGGCCTTTCTTTCTGGCGTTGATGCCCGTGGCGGTTGTTGTCGGCATTGCGCTGCACTCTCTGCTCAACGGTAAGCTCCTCTACAGCACCGTGGTCACGATTGTGACGGTGGTTCTGATGTTTGGTCTGTTATTTTTGTGGCTCATGGGCTAACGTCAGCCATAATTCAAACCGTAACCAACTGTGTAACGATATTGTGCAGGACGATTCTGCGGAAAAAATGTGGTACATTTGCCCGCGATGTTGCGGCATCTCTGTTACCCCGGCGTAGTGCTCTGGGGAAGTCTTGGGATGATGATGCCGTTTTTCAGGGGGCAGGATGGGTAAACTAACGCTGCTGTTGCTGGCTTTGCTAATCTGGCTGCAATATTCGCTGTGGTTCGGTAAAAACGGACTGCACGACTATAGCCGGGTGAGCGATGACGTCGCGGCTCAGCAGGCAACAAACGCCAAACTTAAGGCGCGAAACGATCAACTCTTTGCTGAAATTGATGACCTCAATGGCGGGCAAGAGGCGATTGAGGAACGCGCACGCAATGAACTCAGTATGACTAAGCCGGGCGAAACCTTTTATCGTCTGGTTCCGGATGCGTCTAAACGCAATCAGGGCTCAGCACAAAACAATCGATAATCAGGCCCAGGATTACGACATGGCAGTAACTTTTTCGGACGTATGCGCCGTGGTGCCGGCCGCAGGTTTTGGCCGGCGCATGCAGACAGAATGTCCCAAGCAGTACCTCTCTATTGGCGATAAAACGATCCTCGAGCACGCCGTGGCGGCGCTGCTGGCGCACCCGCGGGTGACGCGTGTGATCATCGCTATCAGCCCTGGCGATGCGCGCTTCGCGCAGCTGCCGCTGGCAAATCATCCACATATTACCGTCGTTGACGGTGGCGCCGAACGCGCCGATTCCGTGCTGGCGGGCATTCAGGCCGCCGGAAACGCGCCGTGGGTGCTGGTACATGACGCAGCGCGTCCGTGCCTGCATCAGGACGATCTTGCGCGCCTGCTGGCGCTGAGCGAAACAAGCAAGGTCGGTGGGATTCTGGCGGCGCCGGTGCGCGACACCATGAAGCGCGCCGAGCCGGGCAAACAGGCTATCGCCCACACCGTCGATCGCGTCGATTTATGGCACGCGCTGACGCCACAATTTTTCCCCCGCGAATTACTCCACGACTGCCTGACGCGAGCGCTTAAAGAAGGTGCGACCATCACGGACGAAGCCTCCGCGCTGGAGTATTGCGGTTTCCACCCTGAGCTTGTTGAAGGACGCGCTGATAATATTAAAGTGACGCGTCCGGAAGATTTACAGCTTGCGGAATTTTATCTTACCCGTTCGACCCATCAGGAGAAGGCATAATGCGAATTGGACACGGTTTTGATGTACACGCCTTTGGCGGAGAAGGCCCAATTATCATTGGCGGCGTGCGCATTCCCTATGAAAAAGGACTGCTGGCGCATTCTGATGGCGACGTGGCACTGCATGCGCTGACCGACGCGCTGTTGGGCGCTGCCGCGCTGGGCGATATCGGCAAGCTGTTCCCGGACACCGACCCGGCATTTAAAGGGGCGGACAGCCGCGAACTGCTGCGCGAAGCGTGGCGCCGCATTCAGGCGAAAGGCTACACCCTCGGCAACGTCGACGTGACGATTATTGCCCAGGCCCCGAAAATGCTGCCGCATATTCCGCAGATGCGCGTGTTTATTGCAGAAGATCTGGGCTGCCATATGGACGACGTGAACGTTAAAGCGACGACGACCGAGAAGCTGGGCTTTACCGGGCGTGGAGAAGGAATTGCCTGTGAAGCCGTGGCGCTGCTGGTTAAGGCGAGCAAATGACAGACTTCGACAACCTGACATACCTGCACGGTAAACCGCAGGGGAACGGGGTGCTGAAAGCCAGCCCGGAAGATTTCCTCGTGGTGGAGGATCTGGGCTTTGAGCCGGATGGCGAAGGCGAACATATCCTGGTGCGTATTCTGAAAAATGGCTGCAATACCCGCTTTGTGGCCGACGCGCTGGCAAAATTCCTCAAAATTCATGCCCGCGAAGTGAGCTTTGCCGGACAGAAAGATAAACACGCCGTCACGGAACAGTGGCTCTGCGCGCGCGTTCCCGGCAATACGATGCCTGATTTAAGCAAATTTGAGCTTGAAGGCTGTAAGGTACTGGAATTCGCCCGCCACAAGCGCAAACTGCGTCTGGGGGCGTTGAAGGGGAACGACTTTACGCTGGTTCTGCGTGAAGTGTCTCACCGCGAAGACGTTGAAAAACGTCTGAACGCTATCAGTGAACGCGGTGTACCGAACTACTTTGGCGCGCAGCGCTTTGGCATTGGCGGCAGCAACCTGCAGGGCGCGCTGCGCTGGGCGCAAAGCGATGCCCCGGTGCGCGACAGGAATAAACGCAGTTTTTGGTTGTCGGCGGCCCGCAGCGCGTTGTTTAATCAGATTGTGAGCGAAAGGCTGAAAAAACCGGACGCGAATCAAGTTGTTGTTGGCGATGCGCTACAATTAGCGGGACGCGGAAGCTGGTTTGTGGCAACGGCCGAAGAAATGGCCGATGTGCAGTCGCGCGTGGACGCAAAAGCGCTGATGATTACCGCCGCGCTGCCGGGTACGGGCGAGTGGGGAACGCAGGGCGACGCGCGGGCTGCCGAGCAGTTAGCCGTAGCGGATGCGCCAGAATTGCAATCCTTGCTGGTGCGGGAAAAAGTCGAGGCGGCACGCCGCGCGATGCTGCTCTATCCGCAGCAGTTAAGCTGGAACTGGTGGGATGACGTGACCGTCGAGTTACGCTTCTGGCTACCGGCAGGTAGCTTTGCCACCAGTGTTGTCAGGGAACTTATCAACACCTCGGGTGATTATGCGAATATTGCTGAGTAACGATGACGGGATCCACGCGCCAGGCATTCAGACCCTGGCGAAACACCTCCGCGAATTCGCGGACGTGCAGGTCGTGGCACCCGATCGTAACCGCAGTGGAGCGTCTAACTCTCTGACGCTGGAGTCGTCGCTTCGCACCTTTACCTTTGAAAATGGCGATATTGCCGTGCAGATGGGCACGCCAACCGACTGCGTTTTTTTGGGCGTGAACGCGCTGATGCGACCGCGTCCGGATATTGTCGTCTCCGGCATTAACGCCGGTCCTAACCTCGGCGATGACGTGATTTACTCCGGTACCGTGGCGGCCGCAATGGAAGGGCGCCATCTTGGGTTCCCGGCGCTGGCGGTCTCGTTAAACGGCCACACGCATTACGACACCGCCGCCGCGGTGACTTGTTCGATCCTGCGGGCGCTCGGCCGCGAGCCGTTGCGTACCGGACGCATCCTCAACATCAACGTGCCGGATCTTCCTCTCGATGAAATTAAAGGCATTCGCGTCACCCGTTGCGGGAGTCGACACCCTGCCGATCAGGTCATCCCGCAGCAGGATCCTCGCGGCAACACGCTTTACTGGATTGGCCCTCCCGGCGATAAGTGCGATGCGGGTCCGGATACCGACTTTGCCGCCGTGGAGGAAGGCTATGTTTCGGTTACCCCGCTGCACGTAGATTTAACCGCGTATAGCGCGCATGATGTGGTGTCGGGCTGGCTGGATCGCGCAGGAGTGAACGCGCAATGGTAAACAAACGTGTACAAACTCTTCTGGAACAACTCCGCGCGCAGGGGATCCGCGACGAGCACGTGCTTGAAGCGCTTGCTCAGGTTCCGCGTGAGAAATTTGTAGACGAGGCGTTTGAACACAAAGCGTGGGAAAACGTGGCGCTGCCCATCGGACAGGGCCAGACGATTTCGCAGCCTTACATGGTGGCGCGCATGACGGAGCTGCTGGAGCTGACGCCTGACTCCCGCGTGCTGGAGATTGGCACCGGGTCGGGGTATCAAACCGCGATCCTGGCGCATCTGGTTCATCATGTATGCTCCGTTGAGCGGATTAAAGGTTTACAGTGGCAGGCGCGTCGTCGCCTGAAACAACTTGATTTACACAATGTTTCGACACGACACGGTGATGGATGGCAGGGTTGGAAGGCGCGCGCGCCGTTTGACGCGATCATCGTGACGGCGGCCCCGCCTGAAATTCCTGCGGCCCTGTTGTCGCAGCTGGATGAGGGGGGCATTCTTGTTCTGCCCGTCGGGGACGAGCAGCAGCTTTTGAAGCGCGTTCGTCGGCGCGGCGGCGAGTTTATTATCGACACCGTGGAAGCCGTGCGCTTTGTGCCTCTGGTAAAGGGGGAGTTGGCCTGAGACTCGGAATTATCCAGGGTTATTAAGGCAAATTCAGCGTATGGTGTGGCGCGAAAGATTCGTGCCATCACGGTAAATTTTAAGTCACTGGTAGTTAACACATTCCTGGGGGATAAATGAGCGCGGGAAGCCCTAAATTCACCATCAGCCGTGTTGCGGCATTATCACTGGTTTCGCTCTGGCTGGCAGGCTGTACAAGTTCTAACAACGCGCCTGCGCCCGTCAGTTCTGTCGGCGGAAACAGCAGCTCGGGTAACACGTCCAGCGGAATGTTGATCACTCCTCCGCCTAAAATGGGTACCTCTACGGCGCAACAAAATCCGCCAATCCAGCCGGTTCAGCGTCCAATGACGCAGCCGACGCAGATTCAGCCAGTGGAACAGCCTGTTCAGACCCAAAATGGCCGCATAGTCTATAACCGTCAGTATGGGAACATTCCGAAAGGCAGCTATACCGGTGGCAGCACCTATACCGTGAAACGCGGGGATACGCTGTTCTACATTGCGTGGATCACCGGGAACGATTTCCGTGACCTCGCGCAGCGCAATAACGTCCAGGCCCCGTATGGTCTGGAAGTGGGGCAAACGCTCCAGGTTGGCAACGCGACGGGCACGCCGCTTACGCCTGGCAACACCGTTTCAGCGGCCGATGTGACGGCTCAAAATAACAGCGTTAAGCCTGCACAAAAATCCACCACGGTGGTTGCTTCACAACCTGTAATTACGTATTCTGAGGATTCAGGTGATCAGACTGCTAACAAAATGTTGCCGAATAATAAAGGGACTGCGACTGTTGTCACAGCACCGGTGACGGCACCTGTGGTTAGCTCTACTGAACCGACTGCCAGCAGTATGACCTCCAGTTCGCCAATCTCTGCATGGCGCTGGCCAACTGACGGCAAGGTTATCGAGAACTTCTCTTCCTCCGAAGGGGGAAATAAAGGGATCGATATCGCAGGGAGTAAAGGACAGGCTATCATCGCGACCGCAGACGGGCGCGTTGTGTATGCCGGTAACGCTCTGCGCGGTTACGGTAATCTTATTATCATCAAACATAACGATGATTACCTGAGTGCCTACGCCCATAACGACACAATGCTGGTCCGGGAACAACAAGAAGTTAAGGCGGGGCAAAAAATCGCTACCATGGGTAGCACCGGAACCAGTTCTACACGCTTGCATTTTGAAATTCGTTACAAGGGGAAATCCGTAAACCCGCTGCAGTATTTGCCGCAGCGATAATTTGACGGGGCATGCCAGCCAGGGTGTCTCGTTCAGGGATCACGGGTAGGAGCCACCTTATGAGTCAGAATACGCTGAAAGTTCATGATTTAAATGAAGACGCGGAATTTGATGAGAACGGAGTAGAGGCTTTTGACGAAAAAGCCTTAGTAGAAGAGGAACCCAGTGATAACGATTTGGCTGAAGAAGAGCTGTTATCGCAGGGCGCCACACAGCGTGTACTGGACGCGACTCAGCTTTACCTTGGGGAGATTGGTTACTCCCCACTGCTAACGGCCGAAGAAGAAGTCTATTTCGCACGTCGTGCTTTGCGTGGTGATGTCGCCTCGCGTCGTCGCATGATTGAAAGTAACCTGCGACTGGTCGTGAAAATTGCCCGCCGTTACGGCAATCGTGGTCTGGCTCTGCTGGATCTGATTGAAGAGGGCAACTTAGGTCTCATCCGCGCAGTTGAGAAGTTTGACCCGGAACGCGGGTTCCGTTTCTCAACCTACGCGACCTGGTGGATTCGTCAGACCATCGAACGGGCTATTATGAACCAGACCCGTACGATCCGCCTGCCGATTCACATCGTCAAAGAGTTGAACGTTTATCTGCGTACCGCACGCGAGTTGTCCCATAAACTGGACCACGAGCCAAGCGCAGAAGAGATTGCTGAGCAACTCGATAAACCGGTTGATGACGTAAGCCGTATGCTGCGTCTCAACGAGCGCATTACCTCCGTTGACACCCCGCTGGGTGGCGACTCCGAAAAAGCGCTGCTGGACATCCTGGCCGATGAAAAAGACAACGGTCCGGAAGACACCACGCAGGACGATGACATGAAGCAGAGCATCGTCAAATGGCTGTTCGAACTGAACGCCAAACAGCGTGAAGTGCTGGCACGTCGTTTCGGTTTACTGGGGTATGAAGCTGCGACACTGGAAGACGTCGGCCGCGAAATTGGCCTGACCCGTGAACGTGTTCGTCAGATTCAGGTTGAAGGTCTGCGCCGCCTGCGTGAAATCCTGCAGGGGCAAGGTCTGAATATCGAAGCGCTGTTCCGCGAATAAGCAACCTTTCGTCAAAAAAGGCCCGTCGTGAGACGGGCCTTTTTCTTTTGCGCTACGGCTTAGCCGTTTCGTGCAGCAGACGCCACACTATCCGATCGCCTTCCTGATTGAGCACCGCGGTTGACCAGCGCACGTTGACGGGCAGGTCCGGCCGGGTTTGCGTCTCCCGGTAGTGGAGCACCGCGCCACGATCCCAGCGCTGGATCGTGGATAATTCGTCAATGACGATCTTCAGTCCTGGACGGCTTCCGCGCTGATTTTCCAGAAAACTGGCAAGACCGATATAGTCGATCTGAACACCGCCCGGCGGGATCATCAGAAAATCTGGGCTGAAGCGGGCGAGCAGGGCGTCGGGATCACCTTCACCTTTGCCTAACCAGTCTTCAAGCGCAATGTGGAGGTCGATAATGTCGTGTTCGAAAGGCGTCATGAATTCTCCTGTCGCAGCTGGGTGAGCACCTGCGTATTGTTAAGACGAAAAACGTACGGTACAGGCAGCAGGGTCATGCCTGCGGCAAAAATAAACATCCCGTGCCAGGCGGCGAGTGGTGTCAGCCAGGCCTGCGCCAGGTTCAGCGCCTGCGCCAGCAGCAGGGCACCGGCAAAAAAGCTCAGCTGACGATTAAGATTCCACAGCGCGCTGGCATCCGGCATCTCTTCCCGGCGCGTCGTCAGAAAAGCGCTGCTTTGAGCCGTACTGCTGCACAGGCTTCCCCCCGCGCCCATTAAGGTAAACGCAACGGCAGGTAGCAGCGTAGCCGAACTGACGTTAATCAAAAGCAGAATACCCGTCGCCTGCAGCAGGCAGCCGATGACGATCAGCGGTCGGGGGCCGATGCGGTTAAAATAGCGTCCCGTTGCCGTGATGGCGATAAACGATGCCACGGACCACGGCAGCATGAGCATCCCCGTTGCGGCTGGGCTCATGTTCGCCACGTGCTGAAGATAAAACATGCCCGTGACGTTCACCCCAATAAACATGCCGGGTAAGCAGATATAGACAAGCATGGAAAAACGCAAGAGCGGGTCCGCGAGCAACGACAGGTTTAGCAGTCTGGCCGCTTTCATCGCGGGCATTTCGTGTTTAAGCCACAGGCAGGCCAAAACAAAGGTCACGACAGCGACCGGTAGCGTGGCGAAAAATATCCATCGCCAGCTGAGCGTCTGCACCAGCAGGCCTCCGATAGCAGGGGAGCTGGCCGGGGCAAGCAGCGCGACCAGCATCACCGCCGAGGAGAGTCGGGCCCGCTCGTGAGGCTTAAATTGTTGCCAGGTCAGCGCCTGTCCGACGGGGATCAGTAAGCCTCCTCCCACGCCCTGGAGTACTCGCCAGGCGATCAGACCTTCAAGCGTTGCAGACAGGCCCGCCGCTGCGGAGGCTGCGCTGAACAGAAAAAGCGAGAGCAGGATGACGCGCTTTGGCCCGATGCGGCGCGCGAGCACGCTGCTGAACGGGATCACCAGCGTCAGGCCGGCAATGTATCCGTTACTGACCCAGGCTAGGGCTGAAGGCGTGGTGTTAAAGGCGTGAGCCATTGCCGGGAACGCGACGCTGGCAATGAACATATTGATCAAATCAAGAAAAAAGCCCAGCAGATAAACAACGGCGACTTTGCTGCGATACGTCATGGTGGATCCTCCGGTGAGGTGGCGTATCGTATCGATCCGGGAAGCACGGATAAACCTGACAAAGCGCGATATACTGTCAAAAAAATTTTGACAGTAAAAGGCGTGATGATGATTAACCTGCAGCGGGCTCAGATGTTTGTCGCGGTGGCCGACACCGGCAGTTTCACTGCCGCAGCCGAGGCTATGGGGCTGACAAAAGCCGTGGTCAGTTTCAATATTCGCCAGCTTGAAGATGAGCTGGGCGTTACGCTGCTGCTGCGCTCGACCCGCCGCCTGACGTTAACCGAGGCGGGCGCGCTATTTCATCAGCGCAGCGTGGCGCTTCTGAAGGATGCGGAACGGCTGCAGGATGATGTCCGCGCGAATCATGCAGGGCTCACTGGCGAACTGCGGATCACGACTACGCCCGAGTATGGCTCACAGGTGGTGGTGCCGCTGCTGGCCAGGTTTAGCCAGCAGCACCCGGATCTTCGCGTGCGGCACGTTTCGTCGTCCCTGCACGCCGACCTTATCTCGGAGCGCTTTGACGTAGCTATCCGGCTGGGAACGCTTGCCGATTCGCGCAACCACGCCGCGCTGATTGCGCACTTCTCCATTCTCCCCGTCGCGGCGCCCGGGTGGCTAGTTAACTATCCGATCGAAACGCTTGCGCAGCTGGCCCACGCCGACTGGATTATTCACGAGCGCCTGGCCTCGCCGCTGCGCTGGCAGGTGAAGGATGCCAGCGGTGCGCCTGAAACGCTGGAGATAAAAAAAGCGCCGCGCCTGTTTGCCGACAGCGCGCAGGCTCTTATGGCCTTTGCACTTGCTGGCGGAGGTGTGGCGTTACTGCCGGAATGGCTGGCGCGCGATGCGCTTGATGCGGGAAAACTGGTCCCGGTTTTACCGGGATATACCTTTGCGCAGCAGGGCATATATGCGGTTTATCCTGATGCCCGGCATGTGTCAGCGAAGGTGCGCACGTTTATCGATTTTATGCACACCAGCGTGAATTAATCGTGCATCATCTTTTTGATGAGCGCAGAGAACTGCTCGCGCTCGGCCTTGTTAAGACGTCCTAAAAACGCCTCATCCACCTCGTTGCCAACCGGTTTACAGCCAGCAAGCAGGGCTTCACCTTCTGGCGTCAGAAAGACAAACCGGCGGCGCTTGTCGGCCGGATCGTGCTTGCGTTTCACCAGCCCGCGCGCCTCCATGCGGCTGAGCATCTCCGCCAGGGTTGCTTTCGTGCTGACCGCCACTTCGGTCAATGCCACCTGTTCAATACCCGGATGCTCGGCAATAGAGCGCATCACCGCATACTGTGGCTTGGTCAGTTCCGGTAAGGCATGTTGCCACTGCGCGGTATGCTGTTGAAAAAGCTGACGTAACAGGTGGAACGCCTCTTGTCTTAGTTCCATGAACACTCCGACGGAAAAAATCTCTCCCCTATGATAGCCGCTATTGCTCTCAATTTTAACGCGGCATCTTTTAGCCATTCGTGTGATCGTATGCGAACGATCTTGTCAGGTAAACGATCCTGGAGTAGCTTATTTATAATGTTCGTACACGAACAAAATATTGAGGTGATGAATGAGATTGATAGTGGGAATGACGGGGGCTACGGGCGCACCGCTGGGCGTGGCGCTGCTGCAGGCGCTGCGGGAAATGCCGGAGGTGGAGACGCATCTGGTGATGTCTAAGTGGGCAAAAACCACCATTGAGCTTGAAACGCCCTACACCGCGCAGGACGTTGCTGCCCTGGCTGACGTTGTCCACAGTCCGGCTGACCAGGCCGCCACCATCTCCTCCGGCTCGTTTCGCACCGACGGCATGATCGTCATTCCCTGCAGCATGAAAACGCTCGCGGGGATCCGCGCGGGCTACGCCGAGGGGCTGGTGGGACGCGCGGCTGACGTTGTGCTGAAAGAGGGGCGCAAGCTGGTGCTGGTTCCACGTGAAACGCCGCTCAGCACCATTCATCTTGAGAACATGCTCGCACTTTCCCGCATGGGCGTGGCGATGGTGCCGCCCATGCCTGCGTATTACAACCACCCGCAAACTGCCGATGACATTACCCAGCACATCGTGACCCGCGTGCTCGACCAGTTCGGTCTGGAGCATAAAAAGGCGCGCCGCTGGAACGGGCTGCGGGAGGCGAAACATTTTGCACAGGAGAATAAAGATGGCATTTGATGATTTGAGAAGCTTCCTCCAGGCGCTCGATGAGCAAGGGCAATTGCTGAAAATTGAGGAAGAGGTTAACGCCGAGCCCGATCTGGCGGCGGCAGCCAACGCGACCGGCCGCATTGGCGACGGCGCGCCCGCGCTGTGGTTCGACAACATTCGTGGCTTTACCGATGCCCGCGTGGTGATGAACACCATCGGCTCCTGGCAGAACCACGCCATTTCGATGGGGCTCCCTGCGAACACTCCGGTAAAAAAACAGATCGATGAGTTTATCCGCCGCTGGGATAAATTCCCCGTCACACCGGAGCGCCGCGCTAACCCGGCCTGGGCGCAGAATACGGTGGACGGAGAAGACATTAACCTGTTCGATATCCTGCCGCTGTTTCGCCTGAACGACGGTGACGGCGGTTTTTATCTCGATAAAGCGTGCGTTGTCTCGCGCGACCCGCTCGACCCGGACCACTTCGGCAAGCAGAATGTCGGGATCTACCGCATGGAAGTGAAGGGCAAGCGCAAGCTCGGCCTTCAGCCGGTTCCGATGCACGATATCGCTCTGCATCTGCATAAAGCGGAAGAGCGCGGTGAAGACCTGCCGATAGCGATTACGCTGGGCAACGACCCGATCATCACCCTGATGGGCGCCACGCCGCTGAAGTACGATCAGTCCGAGTATGAAATGGCCGGCGCGCTGCGTGAAAGCCCGTACCCGATTGCCACCGCGCCGCTGACCGGCTTCGATGTGCCCTGGGGTTCTGAAGTGATCCTGGAAGGGGTGATCGAGGGGCGCAAGCGTGAAATCGAAGGGCCTTTTGGCGAGTTTACCGGACACTATTCCGGTGGTCGTAACATGACGGTGGTTCGTATCGACAAAGTCTCTTACCGCACCAAACCGATTTTTGAGTCGCTCTATCTCGGCATGCCGTGGACCGAGATTGACTATCTGATGGGACCGGCTACCTGCGTGCCGCTCTACCAGCAGCTGAAAGCGGAATTCCCGGAAGTGCAGGCGGTGAACGCGATGTACACCCATGGTCTGCTGGCGATTATCTCCACCAAAAAACGCTACGGCGGTTTTGCCCGCGCGGTGGGTTTACGCGCCATGACCACGCCGCACGGCCTGGGCTACGTGAAGATGGTAATCATGGTGGACGAGGATGTCGATCCGTTCAACCTTCCGCAGGTGATGTGGGCGCTGTCGTCGAAAGTGAACCCGGCAGGAGATCTGGTGCAACTGCCGAACATGTCGGTCCTTGAACTCGATCCTGGTTCCAGCCCGGCGGGCATTACCGACAAACTGATTATCGATGCCACCACGCCTGTCGCGCCGGACACCCGGGGTCACTACAGCCAGCCGGTACAGGATCTGCCTGAAACCAAAGCCTGGGCTGAAAAACTGACCGCGATGCTGGCAGCACGTCAATAAGGAGGAAAAGATGATTTGTCCACGTTGTGCCGATGAGCATATTGAAGTGATGGCGACGTCGCCGGTAAAAGGGGTCTGGACCGTTTACCAGTGCCAGCATTGTTTGTATACCTGGCGTAATACTGAACCGCTGCGCCGTACCAGCCGCGAGCATTACCCGGAAGCGTTCCGCATGACGCAGAAGGATATTGACGAGGCGCCGCAGGTGCCGACGATCCCGCCGCTGCTGTAAAAAAAAGCCCGGTGGCGCAGCGCTTACCGGGCGTACAGGGTTTGTAGGTCGGGTAAGGCGAAGCCGCCACCCGACAAAACAGACCGCAGAAAACTAAACCAGACTCTTCAACCTGTAAATCCACTCCAGCGCCTGACGCGGCGTCAGCGAATCCGGGTCGAGGTTCTCCAGCGCTTCCACCGCAGGCGACGTCTCTTCCGCAGGCACCAGCAGCGACATCTGCGTACCATCAATCTGCGTCGCCGCCGCATTCGGTGACAGGCTTTCCAGCTCACGCAGTTTCTGACGCGCGCGCTTGATCACCTCTTTCGGTACGCCAGCCAGCGCCGCGACGGCCAGGCCATAGCTCTTACTCGCCGCGCCATCCTGCACCGTGTGCATGAAGGCAATGGTATCGCTGTGCTCCAGCGCATCCAGATGAACGTTCGCAACCCCTTCCATTTTCTCCGGCAGCTGCGTCAGTTCGAAATAATGGGTGGCAAAAAGCGTCATGGCCTTGATTTTATTCGCAAGGCTTTCCGCACAGGCCCATGCCAGCGACAGACCATCATAGGTTGACGTTCCGCGTCCGACTTCGTCCATTAGCACCAGGCTGTGCTCCGTTGCGTTATGCAGAATGTTTGCCGTTTCGGTCATCTCGACCATGAAGGTTGAGCGACCGCTCGCCAGATCGTCCGCTGCCCCAACGCGGGTAAAGATGCGGTCGATGGGGCCAATCTCCACGTTTTGCGCCGGGACGTAGCTGCCGATATACGCGAGCAGCGCAATCAGCGCCGTCTGACGCATATAGGTACTCTTACCGCCCATGTTTGGACCGGTAATGATCAACATTCTTCTCTGCGGTGACAGGCTCAGCGGGTTGGCGATGAACGGTTCGTTCAGCACCTGTTCTACCACCGGGTGACGGCCTTCGGTTATGCGAATGCCAGGCTTATCGGTAAAGGTCGGGCAGGTGTAGTTCAGCGTTTCAGCGCGTTCTGCCAGATTCACCAGCACGTCCAGCTCCGCCAGCGCGCTGGCGCTCTGCTGCAGGTCGCCCAGGTGCGGCATCAGCATGTCGAACAGCTCGTCATACAGTTGTTTTTCCAGGGCCAGCGCCTTGCCTTTCGAGGTGAGGACTTTGTCTTCGTACTCTTTCAGTTCAGGAATGATGTAGCGTTCGGCGTTTTTCAACGTCTGGCGACGCACGTAGTGAATCGGCGCCAGGTGGCTCTGCCCGCGGCTAATCTGAATGTAGTAACCGTGTACCGCGTTATATCCCACTTTCAGTGTGTCGAGCCCTAGACGCTCGCGCTCGCGGATTTCCAGCTTATCGAGGTAGTCCGTCGCACCGTCGGCCAGCGCGCGCCATTCGTCCAGCTCCTCGTTGTAGCCTGGGGCAATCACGCCGCCATCACGCACCAGAACCGGAGGCGCATCGATAATAGCGCGCTCCAGCAGTTCGCGAAGCTCGGTAAATTCGCCCATGGTTTCGCGGAGTTTCTGTACCGGCGCACTGCCAACGTCACTCAGCTGCGCACGCAGTTCCGGCAGCTGCTGGAAAGCATGACGCATCCGCGCGAGATCGCGTGGTCGTGCTGTTCGCAGTGCCAGACGCGCAAGGATACGCTCCAGATCGCCCACCTGGCGCAGAACCGGCTGCAGTTCGGTATAGCGATCCTGCAACGCGGCAATCGTCTGCTGACGGCAAACCAGCGTCTCGGTATTGCGGATCGGCATATGCAGCCAGCGTTTCAGCATGCGGCTGCCCATTGGCGTTACCGTACTGTCGAGGACCGACGCGAGCGTATTTTCTACGCCACCCGCCAGGTTCTGCGTGATCTCCAGGTTACGGCGCGTGGCGGCATCCATGATGATGCTGTCCTGTTGGCGCTCCATGGTGATAGAGCGGATATGCGGCAGGGCGGTGCGCTGGGTATCTTTCACGTACTGCAGGAGACAACCGGCCGCACACAGCCCGCGCGGTGCGTTTTCAACGCCAAAGCCAATCAGATCGCGGGTGCCAAACTGCAGATTCAGCTGCTGGCGCGCGGTATCAATTTCAAATTCCCACAGCGGACGACGACGCAACCCGCGACGACCTTCAATCAGCGCCATTTCGGCGAAATCTTCGGCATAGAGCAATTCTGCCGGGTTGGTGCGCTGCAGTTCGGCGGCCATCGTTTCACGGTCAGCCGGTTCACTCAGACGAAAACGTCCGGAGCTAATATCCAGCGTCGCGTAGCCAAAGCCTTTACCGTCCTGCCACAGCGCTGCCAGCAGGTTATCCTGGCGCTCCTGCAACAGGGCTTCATCACTGATGGTGCCAGGCGTAACGATGCGCACGACTTTGCGTTCCACCGGGCCTTTTGAGGTCGCCGGATCGCCGATCTGTTCGCAGATGGCAACGGACTCGCCCTGATTCACCAGCTTCGCCAGGTAGTTTTCTACCGCGTGGTGCGGGATACCTGCCATAGGAATGGGCTCGCCTGCCGATGCGCCACGTTTGGTCAGCGAGATGTCGAGCAGCTGCGATGCACGCTTAGCATCGTCATAAAACAGCTCGTAAAAATCGCCCATACGGTAAAACAGCAGGATTTCCGGATGCTGTGCTTTCAGCTTCAGATACTGCTGCATCATCGGCGTATGTGCGTCGAAATTGTCGATTGTGCTCATGGAGTTATGATGTCCATTTCTTTGAAAATAAACCGTTTTGATGGGCTCAATGGCCGTTTGTTCCTTCTATTGTCGCATGAAAAAAAGGTCCGGCGCAGAAAAATGTCGTGGCTTTACGAGGCATCTTCCGCCATTAATTCGATGACAATTTTTCCATGCTCCACGCCCACCCTGACTCGGGAATGGGTCGTAAACCCGGCCTTTTCAAGCCAGTCACCTTTTAAGCTCAGCGCCGCATGTACGCTGTAGCGCTTCGGTATTTTGGTATTGCGGTCTTCATGGCGCTTTCTAAAATATCCCACTTTCAAATGGCGATAGGGTTTGCCGATCGTGAGCTCTTGCATAGGGTCTCCAGACAACATGGACAAAGGTCATTTCTGATGCCTGTATAAAATACCAGTGATTGTTCGCCGGTGCAGGGCTAAAACTGGAATCAGCCTTCAGGAAACGAAATGCAACCGCTGAAATCCAGTGTTGAAAGGTGTATTATCGATGCACTTTATTATTCGGTAATCCGCTATGTCCGGTAAACGCATCTCACGAGAAAAAGAGACCATCGCGAAAATGATCGCGTTGTATGAAAAGCAGTGTCCACAGGCCTCTCAGGAGGAAGGGTATTATCAGGCGCTCAATGCGTATGCCGATAAGCGCCTGGATAAATGCGTTTTCGGTGAGGAAAAGCCGGCCTGCAAGCAGTGCCCCGTACACTGTTACCAGCCTGCCAGACGTGAAGAGATGAAGCAGGTTATGCGCTGGGCAGGCCCGCGTATGTTATGGCGTCATCCTATTCTTACCGTTCGCCATCTGATGGATGACCGCCGTCCCGTGCCGGAACTGCCGGAAAAGTACCGTCCGAAAAAGTGAGCGGTTCAGCGTCTCAGCGGGCGGCAAATCACCTTCAGGGCCAGCGCGCTGCAGAGCGGGAAGAGGGCCAGCAGCAGCCAGGGGTACATCGCCTGCGTTGAGGGCACCAGCGCGCGGTCCAGCAGGCTGCCAAACACCAGGTTTCCCGCCAGTACCGCTATGCCTCCGGCGGTGGCGAGTGCGCCGTAGTGCGCGCCAAGCGTGGATTCCTCCGCAAACCGGGGGATCAGATCTTTAGCCGATGGCACCAGCAGCATCTGTCCCAGCGTCAACAGCGTCACAAAACAGACGGAAGGCAGCAGGCGCAGCCAGCCCTCTGGTGGTGCCGTCGACGCAAACATTGCCACGCTCGCAAAGGCGGCGGAGAGCAGCAAAAATCCCACCGGCAAAATTCTCACCGCGCCCACACGACGGGCGAAGCGCGCCAGCGGCAGCTGTAAGGTGATGATCAGAACGGAGGCCAGCATAAAAAGCGGGCCGAGATCTTTCTCGTTACCGCCAGAACGCTGGATCTCCACCGGCAGCGCCAGATAAAGCTGGTTATAGCTTAACAGCCACGAGCTGTAGGCAATGATAAAGGCGACAAAGCGCGCCTGGCGGAACGTTGTCCACCAGGGCTGTATTTTCAGCGTCTGTGAACGGTGGCCAGCAGCAGGCAGGCAAAAGTAGAGCACCACTAGCGCAATGACAAAGACGCCTGCTCCCGCCAGCGCCACCTGACGAAAGCCGAGGCCGGTGAGCAGGGCGCCAGCAACCGGGCCCAGTACCGCGCCGAGCTCTCCGCAGACGGCAAAGAGCGCAAACCACTCCGCGCGGCTGCGTTTGCCTTTTGCCTCGCTGTGGGTGCCCGCTTTTGCCAGCAGTGCCTCAATTGAGGGAGAAAATAACGCGCCGCCAACGCCCGTCAGACACGCGCCCAGAATAATCGGCCACAGGGATTCCCCGAAGGCCAGCAGCAGATAGCCTGAAACACGAACAATACAGCCGCTGAGGATAATCACTTTCGCGCCAAACCGGTCCGATAGGGCACCGCCAACGATAAACATCCCCTGTTGCGAGAAGGTACGCAGGCCCAGGATCAGCCCGATCAGTCCGCCGGAGAGCAGCATGTCATCGCGCAGAAATATCGCCAGGAAGGGAACGACGGCGTAAAAGCCAATGTTGAAAACAAACTGGCTACCCAGTAAGACGGGCGGCCAGAGCGTGGCGGCAGGGCGAAGGGGCATCGTCGTTCACTCGCCCCTAAACGATAAAGTGGATGTGCTTTTTGCCATGGAACGGCGAGATCTCGATTTTGGTTTTGACCCGGAAGACATCCCACAACAAAGACTCGGATAAGATGTCCTGCGGTGTCCCCGTCGCCACAATTTGCCCTTTCTGCATAACAATCAGCGAGTCGCAGAACATCGAGGCGTGGTTGAGATCGTGGATAGCGACAATGCTGGTGACCGGTAATTCGCTGATCAACTGCATCAGCTGTATCTGATGATGAATGTCCAGGTGGTTGGTCGGTTCGTCCAGCAGGATTTCCGTTGGGGTCTGAGCCAGCGCGCGGGCAATATGTACCCGCTGGCGCTCTCCGCCGGAGAGGCTCAGCCAGCCCTGGTCGCTTTTATCCAGCATATCCACGCGCTGCAGTGCGGCGGTGACGGTTTCGTCATCGTGGTTGCTCCAGTTGGAAAAAGCGGAGTGGTGCGGAATACGCCCGAGTTTCACCACGTCCCGCACGCGCATGTTGGCGTCCGTCATGCCGTGCTGCTCCACGAAGGCGACCCGGCGCGCCAGCTGCTTTTTGGCGATGCGGGAGATGTCCTGCCCGTCCAGAGTGACGAGTCCAGCATCCGGGCGACGAAGCCCCGCGAGGATCCGTAAAAGAGACGATTTACCGCAGCCGTTAGGGCCAAGCAGCCCTACCGTTTCGCCCCGTGACACCTTCAGCGAGACGTCGTTAACGATGACCTTTTTGCCGACCTTCCAGGTAATATTTTCAGCGCAGATACTCATCACTTATTCCTTGAACGGTAGATAATCACGGCAAAGAAAGGCACGCCAACCAGCGCGGTGACCACGCCGACGGGCAGGCTTTGCGGCGCAATCAGCATGCGCGAGGCAATGTCTGCCAGCACCATCAGGATCGCCCCTGCCAGCGCGCTGGCAATCAGCAGCGTGCGGTGCAGCGGCCCGAACAGGAAACGCATCACGTGCGGCACCACCAGCCCGACAAAGCCGATTGAGCCCGCCATGCTGACAATCGTCGCGGTAATCAGCGCGGTAGTGGTAAAGAGCGTCAGGCGTACCCACGGGACGGCAATACCTAAAGAGGCGGCGGCGTCATCACCGAACGTGAAGGCATCCAGCGCCCGGGAATAGTAGAGGCAAACGGCTAATCCAGTCACCACCACCACCAGCGCCAGCTGGAATTCAGGCCAGCGAACGCCGCTGAAGCTGCCCAGCAGCCAGAACATCACGTCGCGCGCCTGCTGGGCGCTGGCGGAGGTGCTGATGGTGTAGGCAGTAATGGCGTTGAACAGCTGTGAGGCGGCAACGCCAGCCAGAATGGTACGTTCATTTCCCCCGCGCGCGCCGTTCGTCAGAAATGCGACAAACGCAAACGCGGCGAACGCCCCGGCAAACGCGCCCGCAGAGAGCGACACCGCACCGGTGCCAATCCCCAATACGACGACCGACACCGCCCCGGTTGAGGCACCTGCCGACACGCCGAGCACGTAAGGTTCCGCCAGGGCGTTCTTCAGCAGGCTCTGCAATACGGCACCGCAGATGGCCAGCCCCGCGCCGCAGCAGGCCGCCACCAGCGCGCGGCTCAGGCGAAAGTCCCAGATCACGCTCTCATAGATGCGGGTGAGCGGAACCTCGGTGAGCCCCATTTTATTGCTGATGGCGTAAAACACGTTAGCCAGGGGGATGGACAGCTCGCCGACGCTGACGCCGAGGGCGATGACTAGCAACAGCAGGACGACGGCAAGCAGAGCAGAGGTGGTCAGGAACAGGCCCTGTCGGGCCTGAAGTACGGCTGCCGTCATCAGTTCAGCCCCAGCTTTCTGAGCTGTTCGCCGACCTGCTCAGCCCCGTAAATCGTACGGATCGTCGGGTTCATCGCCTGGCCGTCCATCACCACAATATGGCCTTTCTTCACCGCGTCCAGCTGGCTGACGGCGGGATCGCTTTTCAGGAATTTGATTTTCTCTTCCGCGTTATCCAGCGCCCAGCGGTTACGATCCAGGCTGGAGACAACAATCACGTCCGGGTTCGCGGCGATAATGCTTTCCCAGCCTACGGTTGGCCATTCGGTCTCAGCGGTAATGGCGTTATGGCCGCCCAGCACGTTGGCAATAAAACCGGAGGCGCTATTTTTACCGCCGACGTAGGCGTCAGCAGAAGGGGACGAACTGGAGAACCAGAAGACAAACGAAAGGTCTTTTTTACTCTTGCCAAATTCCTTACGCAGGTCGGCCTCGCGTTTTTTGAAATCGGCAATGACGGCCTGGCCGCGCGCTTCAACGTTGAAAATCTTCGCGAAATCTTCAATCTCTTTATAAAGGTACGTCATATCCCACAGCGTCTGGCGGCTGCCGTACATATCGCCTGCTGCCTTTTTGGTGGCGCACATGCCTGGTGATAAATAGCTGTTCACGCCGACGGTGGCCAGATCTTCACGTTTTGCGACCTTACTTTCCGGCCCGAGCAGCAGAGGAAGCTGGGCTGGAACAAAATCGGGATTTTGCGAAAGGATGGATTCCAGCGTCGGGATTTCTACCGTCAGGGTTTTGATTTTTGCATTTTTTTCAGCCAGCTGCGGCAGCACTTTGGTCGGCCAGAAGGCGCTGGCCTTCACCTTATCTTCCAGGCCCAGCAGGAGCAAAATTTCGACGGTGTTCTGACCCAGGGCCACGACGCGTTCCGGCGCTTTGGTGAACGTCTCTTTATAGCCACAGTTTTCAATCGTCAGGGGATAGGTGGTTGCCAGAGCAGAACCGACCGACGCAATCGCCAGACCTAACGCGCAGATGACCTTTTTCATGAAACGCTACCCTTCATTAATATTATTGTTGTTGCAAATGAAACTCATTATTAAGGCGGAATTTTATACAGAGGAAACGATTTGGTGTCAATGAGGGACAATTGCGCAGGGGAACAAAAGGCGGTGTAAGAAAAACACCGCCGGAATGCGGACTTAAACCAGGCTCTCTTTATCAATCCCAAGCCGCTTCATGCGAGACAGCAGAGTGGTGCGTTTTAACCCCAGTCTCTGGGCCGCACCTTTTGGCCCGGAGACCACGCCGTTGGTCTCTTTCAGCACGCGCATAATGAGCTGATATTCATCTTCTCCCTCTTTTGCTGTTTCCGCGGCGGGCGCGGTCACGTCAGGAAGCGTAACCTCAGGCAGGGAGAGTTGCAGCACGCTACCGCGCGTCAGCAGCACCGCGCGTTCGATGACGTTTTCCAGCTCGCGCACGTTGCCGGGCCATTCCATCGATGAAAGGGTGCGCAACGTCTCGGCAGGAATACTGTCGATGTTTCGCCCCATCCGGCGCGCGATCTTCGCGGTAAAGGCTTTGACCAGCAGGGGGATATCTTCCGGGCGCTCGCGCAGCGGCGGCAGGAAGATCGGGAAGACGTTCAGACGATAGTAAAGATCGCTGCGAAACTCGCGGTCGGCGACCATTTTTTTCAGGTCACGGTTGGTGGCGGCAATCAGCCGCACGTCGGTCTGGATAAGCTTGTTGCTGCCCAGGCGCTCAAACTCCTGCTCCTGCAGGACGCGCAGCAGTTTCGGCTGTAGCTCCAGCGGCATATCGCCCACTTCGTCGAGGAACAGCGAGCTTTTGTCCGCCAGCTCAAAACGGCCCAGCCGCTGGCTGCTGGCCCCGGTGAATGCACCGCGCTCGTGGCCGAACAGATCGCTTTCCAGCAGTCCCGCAGGCATCGCGGCGCAATTCATCTTCACCATACGTCGGCTGTTGCGGTTGCTCAGGTTGTGAATGGCGCGGGCTATCAGCTCTTTGCCCGTGCCGGTTTCGCCCAGAATCAGCACTGTGCTGTCGCTTTGCGCCACCATCTCAACCTGCTTAAGCACGCTGTACATGGCGTCGCTGCGCCCGATGATTTCACCAAACTCGCTGTCCACGTTGTTGAGCTGTTCGGTCAGGGCCAGGTTCTCATCCACCAGCCGCTCTTTCAGGCGATGAATTTCCTGATAGGCGAGGGCGTTATCCAGCGCGATGGAAATACGCTCGGCAATCTGGCGCAGCAGCTTCAGATTGGCGGTGGTAAACACGCCCTCCTCGCACTGCGCCAGCTTCAGCACGCCCAGCATGGTGTTGCCGGACATCAGCGGCAGCAGGCACAGGGTCTGAATTTTATTGCCCCAGGTGTTAAACAGCATCCGCTCGTACGGCGCGACCGGGTCCTGCTCGTTCAGATTGAGCAGAAGGATCTCTTTACTTTTGAAGACCCGCTCGGAAAGGGTGCCCGCTTCGTCCACCTCGCTCTGCTCGTGCGCCGGGTTGGCTTCATCGAGATAATGCGTGGAGTAGATGTTCAGCTTGCCCTTGCGATGCCCGCGAAGTGCAATGCTGATGGCGTCGATTTTGAAATAGTGGTGGATCTCTTTCGAGACTTCGCTGACCAGCTCGTCCATGTCCAGGCGGGAGAGCACGGCGTTGGTGATGGCGACCAGAATGCGGAAGTTGTCGCGCTCGCGGCTCAGCAGGTCGTAATCGACGTTATTGGTGACGCGGCTTTGGATCTGCTCCGCGACGACGGCCACGATCTGGGTAAAGGTGTGCAGGCGCTCGTATTCCGCCTCGCTCCAGGGCTGGTCAGTCGTGCGGATAAACTCGCAGCCGCCAAAAATCTGGCCCTCAGCCGCCAGCGGCAGCATGCAGTAGTGCCCGAAAGGCTGATAGAGGTCGCTCTCCGCCAGCTTCGGCCACGCCTGGCGGAACTCCGCAAAGTTGCAGTGCAGCACTTCAGGCCGGGAGAGTATGCGGCGCACCGGGCCGTGCGCCAGATACGTTTCGTCTTCGTATTCAAACGTTTTGCCATTATCACGCGTCGAGTAGTAGCTCGCGCGCTGCGTTCCGCTATGCCAGAGCACAATCGCGGCGCTGTCCGCCAGCGCCGATTGCCTGACCAGCCGCGTCAGGGCATCGCTCAGCGCGCCGAGATCGGGCTGCTGTAAAAGTGTGCGCGTGATGTCAAACAGGCCCTGCTGTCCAAGATCGCTCATCGGTGTATACGGCATAGTGCTTTCCAGTAGAAACGAGCAAAAAAATCCATGCTGGCCGCTTGTGGCGCGGCCTAGCAAATACGGGGTAAGGGTTCCGCGTGCGGCAGATCCAGCGTGCGTTTTACGCCATAAAGCCCGGCCAGTCGCACCCCTTTGCGCTCAACCACTTCACCAATCATCGCAGCCTCTTTTCCTGACGGATGAGCCCGCAGCTGTTCAAGAACGGCTTCCGCGGCCGCGCGTTCAACGCCAATCACCAGTTTGCCTTCGTTGGCGAAGTTGAGCGGGTCAAGGCCCAGCAGTTCGCAAAGCCCGCGAACGGCAGGCTTAACGGGCAGGCTGCGCTCGGTGAGTTCAATCCCGTACCCGCAGCTTGCCGCAAATTCGTGGACCACGGCGTTCACGCCGCCTCGCGTCGCGTCCCGCAGGGCTTTCACGCCGGGCACGGCACGCAGCGTCTGGATCAGCGGGGTGAGCACCGCGCAGTCGCTGCGCAGTTCGCCATCCAGCCCCAGACCTTCGCGCAGGTTAAGGATGGTCGCCCCGTGGCAGCCCAGCGTTCCGGTCACGATCAGCACGTCGCCCTCGCTAAGCCGCTGCGCGCCCCAGTGAATATCGGCGGGGATCGCGCCCATGCCGGCGGTGTTGATAAACAGCTTGTCGGCCGCGCCGCGCTGCACCACTTTGGTATCGCCGGTGACGATAGCTATCCCCGCCTCGCGCGCGGTGTGCGCCATGCTGTTGACCACTGTCGTGAGCGTCTCCATCGGTAATCCCTCTTCGAGGATAAACCCGCAGGAGAGGTAGCGCGGAATAGCGCCGCTGACCGCCACGTCGTTGGCCGTGCCGCAGACGGCGAGCTTGCCGATATCACCACCGGGGAAGAACAGCGGGTCAATCACGTAGCTGTCGGTGGAGAACGCCAGCCTGTCGCCCTGCGCGGTGAGGGTGGCGAGGTCAATGCGCGCCTGGTCTTCCTGTTCGGCGAGCCAGGGGTTGTTGAAGGCTTCCATAAACAGCCGGTTAATCAGCTGCTGCATCGCCTGTCCGCCGCTGCCGTGCGCCATTTCAACCGTATTCATGCTTCACTCTCCTGGTTGCGATACTGATACCACGCGGCACACGCCCCTTCGGAGGAGACCATCAGCGCGCCAAACGCCGTTTGCGGGTTACAGGTATTGCCAAATAACCGGCATTGATGCGGTTTGCATTTACCGGTGAGCACGTCGCCGCAGCGGGCCCGGGGATCGTCGCAAACCTGCTGCGGCTGCGGGCGGAAATGCGCTTCGGCGTCGAACGCGCGATAGGCCAGCGTCAGGCGAACGCCGGATTCGGCAATCAGCCCCAGACCACGCCATTCGCTGTCGCCTTCGACGCTAAACACGTCGGCTATCGCCTGCTGTGCCCGTTCATTTCCCGCATCCGGCACCACGCGGCGGTACTGGTTTTCCACGGTACTCAGGGCCGCTATTTTCTGCTCAACCAGCATGGTGACACCTTGCAGTAGATCAAGTGGTTCGAAACCAGCGACCACTAACGGACGATTGTACTGTTCAGCGATAAAACCGTAGGCGTCTGTGCCAATTACCATGCTGACATGCCCCGGTGCCAGAAAGGCGTCAATGCCGTTTCCCGGCTCTTCCAGCAGGCTGCGCAGCGTGGGAATGAGCGTAATGTGCTGGCAGAAGAAGAAAAAATTCCCGACGCCGCGCGCTTTCGCCTGCTGCAGCGTGATGGCGGTGGCGGGCATGGTGGTTTCAAACCCCAGGCCAAAAAACACCACCTTGCGGGTGGGGTTGTCCTCTGCCAGCGTCAGGGCATCCATCGGCGAATAGACGATCCGGATGTCGGCCCCGCGCGCTTTCGCCCGCAGCAGCGAGCCGTTTTTGCCCGGCACGCGCATCGCGTCGCCAAAGGTGCAGAAAATGACGTCGGGCTGGCTGGCAATTTCAATACAGCTGTCGATGCGCCCCATCGGCAGTACGCACACCGGGCAGCCGGGGCCGTGGATAAACTCGATGTTCTCCGGCAGCAGCTGGTCGAGGCCAAATTTGAAGATGGCGTGTGTGTGTCCGCCGCACACCTCCATGATCCGCAGCGGTCTCTCTTTCGTGTAGTCCATCAGCGCCGCGCGCGTTTTCAGGTGCCCGATAAGCTGCAGCACCTGCTCCGGCGCGCGGTATTCATCAACGTAACGCATGGCTAACGCTCCTCGCCGTACAGCAGCGCGCCCACGTCAGGCTCCACGTCGAACATGTTTTGCAGGGCATCGAGCGTGTCGCGGGCTTCCGCTTCGTTAATCACGCTCATGGCAAACCCCACGTGGACGAGCACCCACTGGCCGAGACGCGAAGCGCCCGTTTCATCGGTGCTGCCCACCAGCGTCAGGTCGACGTCGCGCAGGATGCCGCAGACCTCCACTTTGGCCTGGTTCCCGTCAATCGAATGGATTTGTCCCGGTACGCCTATGCACATCGTTCACTCTCCAGCCAGTTCAGCCAGGCGTCCATGCCGTCGCCGCGCGTGGCGGATACCAGCAGGATTTCAATCTCCGGGTTCACTTCCCGGGCGCAGGACAGGCACTTATCCACGTCGAAGTTCAGGTACGGCAGCAGGTCGACTTTGTTCAGCAGCATGATGGACGCGGCGGCAAACATATGCGGGTACTTCAGCGGCTTGTCTTCGCCTTCGGTCACCGAAAGCACCGCGACTTTATGCCGTTCACCCAGGTCGAAGCTCGCCGGGCAGACCAGGTTGCCGACGTTTTCAATAAACAGAATGCCGTTATCCGCCAGCGGCAGGCGCGGGGCGGCGTCGGCAATCATCTGCGCATCCAGGTGGCAGCCTTTGCCGGTATTAACCTGAATCGCCGGGGTGCCGGTTTCGCGAATGCGCGCCGCGTCGTTAACGGTTTGCTGGTCGCCTTCGATCACCGCGCAGGAGACGCGCCCGTTCAGGCGTTTGAGCGTTTCCGTTAACAGCGTGGTTTTGCCGGAGCCGGGGCTGGAGACCAGGTTCAGCACCAGGTGTTTGCGGGCGGCAAAGCGCGCGCGGTTGCGGGCGGCGATCTGGTTATTTTTGTCCAGCACGTTGATTTCCACTTCCAGCATCTGGCGCTGGCTGATGCCCGGCGCGTGGGTACCCGCTTCGCCGTGGCCGTAGTGCAGATCGCCCACAGCGGAGCGTTGCGGGGCGAAGGTGATACCGGTTAAAGCCGCAGCAGGACGCGGGGCAGGGGAAAAGGGCGCGGAGCGAAACGCGGAATGGGGACGGTGTTCATCCCCTTCTATATACAGGTTGCCTTCGGCGCAACCGCAGGTGCTACACATACTTTACTCCTTCTCGATTTCGAGGCGTTGGATCTGCATGCCGTCGTCCGCCACGATGCGGAGACCGGTGCTCTGACACTGCGGACAGCGCTGAACCTTTGATGACAGCAGGGTGACGTACTGCTGGCACTGCTCGCACCAGCACTCCGCCTGCTGCTCTTCAATATGGAGTTCGCAGCCTTCCGCCAGCGTGCCGCGGCACACCAGCTCAAAGCAGAAATGCAGGGCGCTGGTCTCGACGCAGGAAAACGCCCCGACCTTCAGCCAGACGCCGGTGATGCGCTTCGCGTGGTTTTGCACTGCCTGCTGTTCGATAAGCTCCAGAGCCCGCTGGCAGAGGGTGATTTCGTGCATGACGCCTCCTCAATGAATTGCGCCATTGAATGCAATAACGGTGCCAGCTTGATTTTTGTTAAGGCGTGACGATGTCAACGCTGTCGAAATGACACGTCGACACCGCGGCGTTGACAGCGGTTTTGTAAGTAAATCTATTTAAAATCAGAAGGATAAAAACTGGCATGGAATCTGCTTAACAGCCGCTATCTCCATTAAACGGATACCTTCTATGACTATTTGGGAAATCAGCGAAAAAGCGGATTACATCGCGCAGCGTCATCAGCAGCTGCAGGACCAGTGGCACCTCTACTGCAACTCTCTGGTTCAGGGCATAACCCTCTCGAAAGCGCGTCTTCACCACGCGATGAGCTGCGCGGCGCAGGGCGACATGCGCTTCGTCCTGTTCGGCCATTTCATCATCAACGTTACCCTGGCGGATAACTTCAACAGCCACACCATTGAGTACCACCTCGAGACAAAAGACGGCGAAAAACAGTGTATTGCGAAGGCGCAGCTGATGGCCGACGGCATGGTGGACGGCCACGTCAGCAACCGCGATCGCCAGCAGGTGCTGGAGCACTATCTGGAAAAAATAGCGCCGGTCTATAACGGCCTGTACGCCGCCGTTGAGCACGATCTCCCGGTCAACCTGAAGCAGCTGATGGATGGAAATGCCTCAGCGAAGGTGGCCTGACTCCTGCGTGTCGAGAAGTGTCGACAAGACAGTTTTTCGTCAAAAATGACTATCACCAGAGGATAACCCGGTGAACCGTTTTGTAATTGCCGACTCGACGGTCTGTATTGGCTGTCGAACCTGTGAGGCGGCGTGCTCGGAAACGCATCGCCTGCATGGGCTGCAGTCCATGCCGCGCCTGCACGTCATGCGTAATGAAAAAGAGTCTGCCCCGCAGCTCTGCCATCACTGTGAAGACGCCCCCTGCGCGGGCGTCTGCCCTGTGAATGCCATCACCCGCGTTGATGGCGCTGTCCAGCTGAACGAAAGCCTGTGCGTAAGCTGCAAGCTGTGCGGCATTGCCTGCCCGTTCGGCGCGATTGAATTTTCCGGCAGCCGTCCGCTGCATATTCCGGCGAACGCCAACTCGCCAAAAGCCCCGCCCGCGCCCCCGGCGCCTGCACGCGTAAGCACGCTGCTGGACTGGGTGCCCGGCATCCGTGCCGTTGCGGTGAAATGCGACCTGTGCAGCTTCGATGAGCAGGGCCCGGCCTGCGTGCGCACCTGCCCGACTAAGGCGTTGATTCTGGTTAACATTCGCGACATCGCCCGTACCAGCAAGCGTAAACGCGAGCTGACCATCAACAGTGATTTTGGCGACCTTTCTCTGCTACAGGCGCTTAACGAGGGGGCGAAATGAACGCGGCGATGATGATTACCAGCGCGGTAGCCTGTTTTGCTGCCGCCGCTGTTCTGGCGCTGATCTTCTCATTCTATAAAACGCTCAGCGGCGCGATCGCCGGGCTCGGCGGGGCGGTTGCTAGCCTGATGACGCTAACGGCAGGCGGCGTTGTCCTGCTCGGCGGCCAGTCCGCAGAGGCCGTGATGCCGCTGATTCGCCACACGGTTGCGATCACGCCCCTGAACGCCATCTGGCTGGTGACGTTTGGCCTGTGCGGGCTGTTTATCAGCCTGTTCAATATCGACTGGCACCGCCATCCGCACGTCAGGGCTAACGGCCTGCTGGTTAACCTGCTGATGGCGGCGGCGGTCTGCACCGTTATTGCCAGCAACCTCGGTGCGCTGGTGGTGATGGCGGAAATCATGGCGCTGTGCGGCGTGTTCCTGACCGGCTGCAGCGCCTCCGGCAAGCTGTGGTTTGCGCTGGGACGCCTCGGGACGCTGCTGCTGGCGCTGGCCTGCTGGCTGGTGTGGCACCGCTTTGGCACGCTGGACTTCGCTGCGCTCAACGGCCATCCGCTGGGGAACGACGTCTGGCTGCTGGGCGTGCTCGGCTTTGGCCTGCTCGCTGGCATCATCCCGCTGCACGGCTGGGTGCCGCAGGCGCATGCGAATGCCTCCGCGCCCGCCGCCGCGCTGTTTTCTGCGGTGGTGATGAAAGTGGGGCTGTTCGGGATTCTGGCGATTACGCTGACCGGCGGACAGCCGCCGCTGTGGTGGGGCGTCGTGCTGCTGGTCGCCGGAATGATCACCGCGTTCGTCGGCGGCCTGTACGCGCTGATGGAGCACAATATCCAGCGCCTGCTGGCGTACCACACCCTTGAAAATATCGGCATCATCCTGCTCGGCATTGGCGCGGGCGTGACCGGGCTGGCGCTCAATCATCCGACGCTGATTGCCGCCGGGTTTATCGGCGGACTGTATCACCTCGTCAACCACAGCCTGTTTAAAAGCACCCTGTTCCTCGGCGCGGGCAGCGTCTGGTTCCGCACCGGTCATCGGGATATCGAAAAGCTGGGCGGGATTGGCAAAAAGATGCCCGTCATTTCGCTCGCCATGCTGGTCGGGCTGATGGCAATGGCCGCGCTGCCGCCGCTGAACGGCTTTGCCGGGGAGTGGGTGATCTATCAGTCCTTCTTCGCGCTTGGTCAGAGCGATCTCTTTATCGCGCGCCTGCTCGGCCCGCTGTTGGCGGTCGGGCTGGCGATTACCGGGGCGCTGGCGGTGATGTGCATGGCGAAAGTCTATGGCGTCACCTTCCTCGGCGCGCCGCGCACCCGCGAAGCTGAAAATGCCTGCTGCGCACCGATGTTGATGGGCGTGAGCGTAGTCGCGCTGGCGCTGTGCTGCATCGCGGGCGGCGTCGCCGCGCCGTGGCTGCTGCCGCTGCTGGGCAACGCCATTCCGCTGCCGCTGACCGTGGCGAATACCACCGTCTCTCAGCCCATGATCGCGCTGCTGCTGATTGGCGCACCGCTGCTGCCGTTCGTACTGATGCTGTTCTTCAAACGCGACCGGCTCGCCTCCCGCTCGCGCGGTGCGGCGTGGGCCTGCGGCTACGAACACGAACAGTCGATGGTCATCACCGCCCACGGTTTCGCCATGCCGGTGAAGGAGAACTTCGCCGCCGTGCTGAAGCTGCGCCACTGGCTGAACCCGGTGGGCTGGGTACCCGGCTGGCAGAGTGCCGCCGCACCCGCGCTGTTCCGCCGTCTGGCGGTCATCGAGCTGGCGGTGCTGGTGGTCATTGTGATTTCACGAGGAGCCTGACATGAGTCTGTTACTGGCAATTCTTCAGGCGCTGGTGCTGTTCGCCGCTGCGCCGCTGCTGTCGGGCATCACGCGCGTGGCGCGCGCCCGGATGCACAACCGTCGCGGGCCTGGGGTGCTTCAGGAATACCGCGATCTCTTCAAGCTGCTCTCCCGTCAGAGCGTCGCGCCGGATGCCGCAGGCTGGGTCTTCCGCCTGACGCCGTTTGTGATGGTGGGCGTGATGCTGACCATCGCCACCGCGCTGCCGGTGGTGACGGTGGCGTCGCCGCTGCCCGTGCTTGGCGATCTGATCACGCTGATTTACCTCTTCGCCATCGCCCGCTTCTTCTTTGCGATTGCGGGCCTGGACACCGGGAGCCCGTTTACCGGCATCGGTGCCAGCCGCGAGGCAATGCTCGGCGTGCTGGTGGAGCCGATCCTGCTGCTGGGGCTGTGGGTCGCCGCTCAGGTCGAGGGTTCTACCCACATCAGCTTTATCACCCACACCGTTTACCACTGGCCGGTGGCGCGCTCGATCCCACTGGTGCTGGCGCTGTGCGCCTGCGCGTTCGCGACGTTTATTGAGATGGGCAAACTGCCGTTCGACCTCGCGGAAGCCGAGCAGGAGCTGCAGGAAGGGCCGCTTACCGAGTACAGCGGCTATGGATTCGCGGTGCTGAAGTGGGGCATCAGCCTCAAACAGCTGGTGGTGCTGCAGATGTTTGTCGGCGTCTTCTTCCCGTGGGGGCAGATGACGCACTTCTCCGCAGGCGGTCTGGTGCTGGCCGTCGTGGTTGCCGCCCTCAAGCTGCTGGTCGGCGTGCTGGTGATTGCCCTGTTTGAAAACAGCATGGCGCGCCTGCGTTTTGTGGAAACGTCGCGCATCACCTGGGCCGGTTTTGGTTTTGCATTTTTAGCGTTCGTCTCCTTGCTGGTGGCGTGATTAAAGAGAGTATTTATGTCTGAAGAAAAGAAAGGTCAGCAGTATCTCGCCGCGTTGCATCAGGCTTTCCCCGGCGTGGTGCTGGAGGAGTCCTGGCAAACCAAAGACCAGGTAACCGTCACCATCAAGGTGAACTCTCTGCCGGAAGTGGTCGAGTTTCTGTACTACCAGCAGGGCGGCTGGCTGTCGGTACTGTTCGGCAACGACGAGCGTCAGCTGTGCGGCAATTACGCCGTGTACTACGTGATGTCGATGGAGCAGGGCGAAAAGTGCTGGCTCACCGTGCGCGTGGAAGTCGACCCGGCTAAGCCGGAATACCCGTCCGTCACGCCGCGCGTGCCCGCCGCCGTCTGGGGCGAGCGCGAAGTGCGCGACATGTACGGCCTGGTGCCGGTCGGCCTGCCGGACGAACGCCGCCTGGTGCTGCCGGACGACTGGCCGGACGAACTCTATCCGCTGCGCAAAGACAGCATGGACTACCGCCAGCGCCCGGCGCCGACCACCGACAGCGAAACCTACGAGTTTATCAACGAGCTGGGCAGCAAGAAGAACAACGTGGTGCCGATCGGCCCGCTGCACGTCACCTCAGACGAACCGGGCCACTTCCGTCTGTTTGTCGACGGCGAAAACATCATCGACGCCGACTACCGCCTGTTCTACGTCCACCGCGGCATGGAAAAGCTGGCGGAAACCCGCATGGGCTACAACGAGGTGACGTTCCTCTCTGACCGCGTGTGCGGTATCTGCGGCTTCGCCCACAGCACCGCCTACACCACCTCGGTGGAGAACGGCATGGGGATCGTGGTGCCGGAGCGCGCGCAGATGATCCGCGCCATTCTGCTGGAGGTGGAGCGTCTGCACTCGCACCTGCTGAACCTTGGCCTGGCCTGCCACTTCGTCGGCTTTGACTCCGGGTTTATGCAGTTCTTCCGCGTGCGTGAAGCGTCAATGAAGATGGCGGAGATCCTCACCGGGGCGCGTAAAACCTACGGCCTGAACCTGATCGGCGGGATCCGCCGCGACCTGCTGAAGGACGATATGATCCAGACCCGCCAGCTGGCGCAGCAGATGCGCCGCGACGTGCAGGAGCTGGTGGATATGCTGCTCAGCACGCCAAACATCGAGCAGCGCACCGTCGGCATCGGCCGCCTTGACCCGGAAATCGCCCGCGACTTCAGCAACGTCGGCCCGATGGTGCGCGCCAGCGGCCACGCCCGCGACACGCGTGCCGATCACCCGTTCGTCGGCTACGGCCTGCTGCCGATGACCGTGCACAGCGAGCAGGGCTGCGACGTCATCTCGCGCCTCAAGGTGCGCATCAACGAGGTGTTCACCGCCCTGAACATGATCGACTTCGGCCTCGATAACCTGCCCGGAGGTCCGCTGATGGTGGAAGGCTTCACCTACATTCCGAACCGCTTTGCCCTCGGCTTTGCCGAAGCGCCGCGCGGGGACGACATCCACTGGAGCATGACCGGCGACAACCAGAAGCTCTACCGCTGGCGCTGCCGCGCGGCCACCTACGCCAACTGGCCAACCCTGCGCTATATGCTGCGCGGCAACACGGTCTCCGATGCGCCGCTGATCATCGGCAGCCTCGACCCGTGCTACTCCTGCACCGACCGCATGACCGTTGTGGACGTGCGCAAGAAGAAAAGCCAGGTGGTGCCGTACAAAGAGCTTGAGCGCTACAGCATCGAGCGTAAAAACTCGCCGCTGAAATAAGGACTCGCCATGTTTACCTTTATCAAAAAAGCGATCAAAACCGGCACGCAGACCAGCAGCTATCCGCTGGAGCCGATGCCGGTGGATAAAAACTTTCGCGGCAAGCCGGAGCACAACCCGCAGCAGTGCATCGGCTGCGCGGCCTGCGTCAACGCCTGTCCGTCGAACGCCTTAACGGTTGAAACGGATCTCAAAACCGGCGAGCTGGCCTGGCAGTTTAACCTCGGGCGCTGCATCTTCTGCGGCCGCTGCGAGGAGGTCTGCCCGACGGTCGCCATTCGCCTGTCGCAGGAATTCGAGCTGGCGGTGTGGAAGAAAGAGGATTTTCTGCAGCAGTCGCGCTTTGACCTGTGCAGCTGCCGCGTCTGCAGGCGCCCGTTCGCCGTGCAAAAAGAGATCGACTACGCCATTGCGCTGCTGCAGCACAACGGCGACGCCCGCGCGGAGCATCACCGCGAAAGCTTTGAAACCTGTCCGGAGTGCAAGCGTCAGAAGTGCCTGCTGCCGTCCGACCGCATTGATATCACCCGCCATATGAGAGAGGCCAGCTGATGGAAAATTTACTCGGCCCGCGCGACGCTAACGGCATTCCGGTGCCGATGACGGTGGACGAATCCATCGCCAGCATGAAGGCGTCGCTGTTGAAAAAAATCAAACGCTCGGCCTACGTCTACCGCGTGGACTGCGGCGGCTGCAACGGCTGCGAGATTGAGATCTTCGCCACGCTGTCGCCGCTGTTTGACGCGGAGCGCTTCGGCATCAAGGTGGTGCCGTCCCCGCGTCATGCGGACATCCTGCTGTTTACCGGGGCCGTCACCCGCGCCATGCGATCCCCCGCGCTGCGCGCCTGGCAGTCCGCGCCGGATCCGAAAATCTGCATCTCCTACGGCGCCTGCGGCAACAGCGGCGGCATCTTCCACGACCTCTACTGCGTCTGGGGCGGTACCGACAAAATCGTGCCGGTGGACGTCTACATTCCGGGCTGCCCGCCGACCCCTGCCGCGACGCTGTACGGTTTTGCCATGGCGCTCGGGCTGCTGGAGCAAAAAATCCACGCGCGCGAGCCGGGTGAGCTGGACAACCAGCCGGCGGCCATTCTGCATCCGGACATGGTGCAGCCGCTGCGTGTGAAGGTTGACCGCACGGCGCGCAGGCTGGCGGGCTATCGCTATGGCCGCCAGATTGCTGACGATTATCTGCGCCTGCTGAGCCAGGGCGACCATCAGGTGGCGCGCTGGCTGGAGGCCGAGAACGATCCGCGCCTCAATGAGATCGTGGCGAACCTGAACAGCATCGTGGATGAGGCGCGTATCCGATGAGTGAAACGGTGGTGTTCAGCCAGCTGAGCCGTAAGTTTATTGATGAGAACGATGCCACGCCGGATGCGGCGCAGCAGGTGGTCTATTACAGCCTGGCAATTGGGCACCACCTCGGGGTGATTGACTGCCTGGAGGCGGCGCTGAGCTGCCCGTGGCCCGAGTACCTGGCGTGGACCGCCACGCTGGAGGAGGGCAGCACGGCGCGGCGCAAAATGGAGGGCGTGCCGAAGTACGGCGAGATCGTCATCGACGCCAACCACATTGCGATGCTCGCCAACGCCTTTGACGCGGCGCTCGCCAGGCAAACCCCCGAGCAGCAGGCGTGGAGCAAAACGCTGCTCGGCATGCTGCACGATATTCATCAGGAGAGCGCCATCTACCTGATGGTGAGGAGATTACGTGACTGACGTTTTACTGTGTGTCGGCAACAGCATGATGGGCGACGACGGCGCGGGCCCGCTGCTGGCAGAGATGTGCGCCGCGAATCCGCAGGGCAATTGGGTGGTGATTGACGGCGGCAGCGCGCCGGAAAACGACGTGGTCGCCATCCGCGAGCTGCGCCCGGAGAGGCTGTTAATCGTCGATGCCACCGATATGGGGCTTAACCCCGGCGAGATCCGCCTGATTGACCCGGACGACATCGCCGAGATGTTTATGATGACCACCCACAATATGCCGCTGAACTACCTGGTCGATCAGATTAAAGACGACGTGGGCGAGGTGCTGTTTTTGGGAATTCAGCCGGACATCGTTGGGTTTTATTACCCGATGACGCCGCCGGTGAAAGAGGCGGTGGAAGTGGTCTATTCACGGCTTGCTGGGTGGGTTGGGGACGGAGGTTTTTCTCAGCTCTGAGCAGTGCCAAACCCCTCTCCCTCTCCCTGTGGGAGAGGGCCGGGGTGAGGGCAACAGGCTACTCGAGATCCGCCCCGTTACTCGCAATCACCTTCTTATACCACCAGAACGATTTCTTGCGCTTGCGATCCAGCGTGCCGTTTCCGGCGTCGTCGCGGTCAACGTACACAAACCCGTAGCGCTTGCTCATCTCGCCCGTCGAGGCCGCCACCAGGTCGATGCAGCCCCAGGTGGTGTAGCCCATCAGCGGCACGCCGTCCTCAATCGCGTCGCCCATCGCGCGGATGTGCTCGCGCAGGTAGCTGATGCGGTAGTCGTCGTTGATCTCGCCGTTTTCATCAATGACGTCCTTCGCCCCGAGGCCGTTTTCCACCAGGAACAGCGGCTTCTGGTAGCGGTCGTACATCATGTTCATGGTGATGCGCAGGCCGAGCGGGTCGATGCCCCAGCCCCATTCGCTCACCTGAATATGCGGGTTACGCAGGGACTTCACGATGTTCGCCGCGCTGGTATTCCCCGCGTTCATATCCGCCGACGCGCAGCGCGAGGCGTAATAGCTGAACGAAACAAAGTCGACGGTGTTTTTCAGAAGTAGATCGTCGCCCGGATCTTTCACAATCACCACGCCTTTCTCGCGGAACACGCGGGCTGAGTAGGCCGGATAGCTGCCGCGCGCCTGCACGTCGATAAAGAACAGGTTCTCGCGGTCTTTCTCCAGCGCCATCCACACGTCTTCCGGCTTGCAGGAGTACGGATAGAAATTGCCGCCCGCCAGCATGCAGCCCACCTGGTTTTCCGGGTTCACCTCGTGGGCGATTTTGGTCGCCAGCGCGCTTGCCACCAGCTCGTGGTGTGCGGCCTGGTATTTCACCTGGTCTTCGTTTTCGCCTTCCTCAAACACCAGCCCCGCGCCGGAGAACGGGCTGTGCAGCATGATGTTGATTTCGTTGAAGGTCAGCCAGTATTTCACCAGCCCGTTAAATTCTTCAAAGCAGGTGCGGGCGTAGCGGGCAAAGAAATCGACCATCTTACGGTTGCGCCAGGAGCCGTATTCCGTCACCAGGTGCATCGGCACGTCAAAGTGGCAGAGCGTCACCAGCGGCTCGATGTTGTACTTTTTGCACTCCTCGAACACCGCGCGATAGAAGGCAATGCCCTCTTTGTTCGGCAGCGGTTCGTCGCCGTTCGGGTAGAGGCGGCTCCAGGCAATGGAGGTGCGGAACACCGTAAAGCCCATCTCCGCCATCAGGGCAATGTCTTCTTTATAGCGATGGTAAAAATCAATCGCTTCGTGGCTCGGGTAGAACTCGTCGTCACGCAGCGAAAAACGCTTTTCCTTACCGATCTTCACCGCCAGGCGATTCGCGCCGTGGGGGATCATATCGACCGTCGTCAGTCCTTTGCCGCCTTCACGGTAAGCACCTTCACTCTGGTTGGCGGCAAGCGCGCCGCCCCATAAAAATCCTTGTGGAAAAACAGACATTCTTACCTCGCTTTCAATTTATGCTTTTGCTGCGTTGTTCTGTACCGGTGCGGTCTGCAGGGCGCGCGCTTTTTCAGCCTCGTCTTCGACCGGGATATCCTCAAACCCTAAAAGCAGGGTCAGAACAAACGACAGCACCACTGCCAGCCCCATCACGCCGAACACCCAGACGATGGTCATCGGGTTGGCCGGGTCAAAGAACTGCACGCTGGTGAACAGCCCCGGTGCCGCCATCGAATGGCTGGCAAGGCCCGCCATGCCGGCGACTGCCCCGCAGATAAAACCGCTTATCAGGCTCGCAATCAGCGGACGTTTCAGACGCACCGCCACGCCGTACAGGGCCGGTTCAGAGATCCCCGCCATAATGGCGGAGGCCGCCGCCGCCAGCGCCGTCTGGCGCAGCTCCGGGTTTTTGGTTTTCCACGCCACTGCCAGCGACGAGCCGCCGAGCGACAGGTTGGCGCCGATCTCCGACGGCATCACCATCCCTTCCTTGCCCGTTTCGGCGATGGTCTGAATGATGGTCGGCGTAAACACGCGGTGCATCCCGGTCATCACCAGCAGCGGCCACAGCGCGCCCATGATGGCGACGGAGAGCCAGCCCAGATAGCCGTGAATGGTATAAACCAGCGCGGAGATGGCGCTACCGATCCAGATCCCCAGCGGGCCAATCAGCACGATGGCGAGCGGGGCGGCAATCAGCACGATCAGCATCGGCTTGAGGAAGTTTTTCGTCACCGCCGGGGTAATGCGATCCACCCAGCGTTCGATGTATGACAGGCACCAGGTCATCACCAGCGCCGGGATGACGGTGTAGGTGTATTTCACCGCCGTCACCGGAATAAAGGCGAACTCAACGTGCTCGCCCTGCGCGGCTTTCGCCATCAGCTCGATAAAGCTCGGGTGCACCAGCACGCCGGCGATGGCGATGGCCAGCGACATGTTGGTTTTGAATTTCACCGCCGCCGAGGCCGCCACCATCAGCGGCAGGAAGAAGAAGGCGCCGTCGCCGATGACGGTCAGAATTGTGAGCGTCGGCGCGCCTTTTGGCAGCACGCCGGTCATCTCGAGGATCATCGCCAGCAGCTTGACCATCGAGCCGCCGATGATCGCCGGGATCAGCGGGGACATGGTGCCGATCAGCGCGTCGAGGATCCCGGCGCCAATGCGGCGTAAGGTCATCTTCTGCGGACCTTCCGGCACTGCGGGCTGCAGGTCCGTGGGCAGCAGGCTCACCACTTCGCGGTACGCCTGTGAAACCGTGTTGCCAATAATGACCTGGCACTGGTTGTCGTTGCGTACCACGCCGAGCACGCCGCTGATGCTTTTCAGTCGCGCAGCGTCGGTCAGGCTTTCGTCTTTCAGTACGAAACGCAGACGCGTCATGCAGTGGGTGACGGCGACGATGTTCTCTTTACCGCCCAGCGCGCTGATAACGTCGTTCGCCAGCGCAGCGTAATTTTTGGCCATCGGATGTGATCCTGTTATTGTTGTGAGACATGTAGGAAACCGGTTCCACATAATCATCATGAGTTTCTGTGAATGAAACAAGATCGCTTTTTGACCATTTTTTCGTTTCGTGATGCAGATCGCAATGAGGTATCGAAAGCGTGATTTCACCGCTGCGACAATTTTTTTGCAGTGCAGTACACTGCGCTCCATCAGATTCAGACGGAATAACACTATGACCACGATGCTTGAAGTGGCGAAGCGGGCAGGCGTTTCGAAAGCCACGGTGTCCCGGGTGCTGTCGGGAAATGGCTACGTCAGCCAGGAGACCAAAGACCGGGTGTTTCAGGCCATTGAAGAGAGCGGCTATCGCCCGAATTTGCTGGCGCGAAACCTGGCAACCAAACGTACCCAGACGCTGGGGCTGGTGGTGACGAACACCCTCTATCACGGCGTCTACTTTAGCGAACTGCTGTTTCACGCCGCGCGCATGACGGAAGAAAAGGGGCGGCAGCTGATCCTCGCGGACGGCAAGCACAGCGCGGATGAAGAGCGCGAGGCGATCCAGTACCTGCTCGATATGCGCTGCGACGCGGTGATCATCTATCCGCGTTTCCTGAGCGTGGAAGAGATGGATGAGATCGTCGAGAAGTGCGAGCAACCCATTATGGTGCTCAACCGCCGCCTGCGGAAAAACAGCAGCCACTGCGTCTGGTCAGATCATAAAGCCTCCAGCCAGGAGGCGGTGTCGCAGCTGATTGCGAAAGGGCACCGGGAGATCGCGTTTATCACCGGCTCGCTGGATTCTCCCACCGGGGTTGAGCGTCTCTCCGGCTACAAGGACGCGCTGGCGCAGCAGGGTATTCCGCTGCGCGAGGGGCTGATTGCTCGAGGGAAGTGGAACCCCGCCAGCGGCGCGGCGGCGGTTGCCGAACTGCTTGCTCGCGGTGAACGGTTTACGGCGCTGGTGGCGAGTAATGACGACATGGCGATCGGCGCCATGAAGCAGCTCCACGACAGCGGCGTGGCCGCACCGGACGCGGTGTCGGTGATCGGTTTCGACGACGTGGCCATCGCGCCCTACATCGTGCCGTCGCTTTCCAGCGTGCGTATTCCGGTGACGGAGATGATCAAAGAGACCATCAGCCGCCTGATCTTCATGCTCGACGGCGGCGAGTTTAAATATCAGCAAACCTTCGCCGGCGAGCTTGTCCTGCGCGACTCCGTTATTGACGGCCCGCACCGCTGATGTCGACAGCTGTCATCGTCATAAGTGACGATGACAGCACCGCCGTGATGTTTAAAACCATATAAAATCAATAAGTTAATTTTTGGCACGGTTTATGAATATCTCCGGGCATAACTGTAATGCTGGAGAAGCAGATGAACCGTTTTATTATGGCCGATGCCAGTAAGTGTATTGGTTGCCGTACCTGTGAAGTGGCGTGCGTGGTTTCCCATCAGGCGGAGCAGGACTGTGCGTCGCTTACCCCTGACACCTTTTTGCCGCGTATCCACGTCATCAAAGGCGTGAATATTTCCACCGCCGCCATCTGTCGCCAGTGCGAAGACGCACCGTGCGCGAACGTCTGCCCGAACGGGGCGATTAAACGCGAGAAAGGCTTTGTGCACGTCATGCAGGAGCGCTGTATTGGCTGCAAAACCTGCGTGGTCGCCTGCCCGTACGGCGCGATGGAGGTGGTTGTTCGTCCGGTTGTACGCAACAGCGGCATGGGGCTGAGCGTACGTGCGGAGAAAGCCGAAGCCAATAAATGCGATCTTTGCTATCACCGCGAAGCCGGTCCGGCCTGCATGGAAGCCTGCCCGACGCATGCGCTTGTCTGCGTGGATCGCGACAAGCTTGAGCAGATGAGCGCCGAAAAGCGCCGTCGCGCGGCATTCGACACGTCGTCATCGCTGCTGTTCTGAACCCTATGTGCAGTAACGGCGTACAGCTGCGCGTGCGCGGCAAGGTGCAGGGCGTGGGGTTTCGTCCCTTCGTCTGGCAGCTGGCGCAGGCGCTTCAGTTGACCGGTGACGTCTGCAATGATGGAGAGGGCGTGCTGGTGCGCCTCGCGGGTAATGGGGGGGCCTTTACCGCGAGGCTGCATCAGGACTGCCCACCGCTGGCACGCATTGACCACGTTGAAACGCAGCCGTTTACCTGGGCGCAGGTGCCGGAGGACTTTACCATCCGCCACAGCGCGGGCGGGGCGATGGACACCCAGATTGTTCCCGACGCCGCGACCTGTCCGGCGTGCCTGGCTGAAATGCGCGACCCTGCCGAGCGCCGCTATCGCTATCCGTTCATCAACTGCACGCACTGCGGGCCGCGGTTTACCATTATCCGCGCGATGCCCTATGACCGTCCGGCCACGTCAATGGCCGCATTTCCCCTCTGTGTGCCGTGTGAGACGGAATACCGTAACCCGGCTGACAGACGTTTTCACGCCCAGCCGGTAGCCTGCCCGGACTGTGGGCCAGCGCTGGAATGGCGCGCGGGCAACATCACCGCAGCCCGTGAGGACGCGCTGAGCGCGGCGGTGGCGATGCTGAAAAGCGGCGGCATAGTCGCGGTTAAAGGGCTGGGTGGTTTTCATCTCGTCTGCGATGCGCATAATCCGCAGGCGGTCGCGACGCTCCGGGCACGCAAACAGCGACCGTCTAAGCCGCTGGCGGTGATGATCCCAAATGCGGACGGCGTGCCGGAGGCGATCCAGACGCTGTTACGCTCCTCTGCAGCGCCGATTGTGCTGACCCCAAAAGCCTCGCTTCCTGGGTTTCCCGAAGGGATTGCACCCGGGCTCGATTGTATTGGCATCATGCTTCCCGCTAACCCGCTGCAACACCTTCTGATGATGGACTGCCGGCGCCCGCTGGTGATGACTTCCGGCAACCTCAGCGGCAGACCGCCTGCCATGACCAACCAGCAGGCGCTGGATGAGCTCGGCGACATCGCGGACGGCTTCCTGCTGCACAACCGCGATATCCTGCAGCGGATGGACGATTCGGTGATGGATCGCGACGGCGGGATGCTTCGCCGCGCGCGCGGTTTTGCGCCCGATGCCGTCACCTTGCCAGCGGGTTTTGAGAATATCCCCGCCATGCTATGCACCGGCGCGGAGATGAAAAACACCTTCTGCCTGGTGCATGGCAGCCAGGCGGTGCTGAGCCAGCATTTTGGCGATCTCGGTGACGAGGGCGTCGAAGCGCAGTGGCGCGGCGCGCTCTCGCTGATGCAGAAAATTTACGCCTTTCAGCCGAAGCGCGTGGTGTGTGACGCCCATCCGGGCTATCACACACAACGATGGGCGCAGACGCAGGGGCTGCCGGTCGAAACCGTACTGCACCATCACGCCCATGCGGCGGCGTGCCTGGCGGAGAACGGCTGGCCGCTCGACGGCGGAGACGCGATTGCCCTGACGCTGGACGGGATCGGCATGGGCGAGAACGGCGCGCTGTGGGGTGGGGAGTGCCTGCGGGTGAGCTATCTCGCGTGCGAGCGTCTGGGCGGGCTGCCTGCCGTTGCGCTGCCGGGGGGCGATCTGGCGGCGCGGCAGCCGTGGCGCAATCTGCTCGCCCACTGCCTGGCGTTTGTCCCTGACTGGCAGCAGTACCCGGAAACGCGCGCGGTTCAGCGTGAAAACTGGCCGCTGCTGGCAACGGCGATCTGGCGCGGCATCAACGCGCCGCAGGCCTCGTCCTGTGGTCGCCTGTTTGATGCGGTCGCCTGCGCGCTGGGTATTGAAACCCAATCCTGGGAAGGTGAAGCGGCCTGCCGGCTGGAAGCGCTGGCCTCGCAGTGCGCGGGCGTCGACCATCCGGTGACATTGTCTGTCGACAACCTTGCGCTTTTCTGGCAGCAGTGGCTGGCCTGGCAGGCGGAGCCCTGCGAGCGCGCGTGGGCGTTTCACGACGCGCTGGCAAAAGGGCTGGCGGAACTCGCCGCGCTCCATGCCCGACGCCTGTCGCTGTCGACAATCTGTCTCAGCGGCGGCGTGCTGCACAACCGTCTGCTGCGCGCGCGCCTGCGTCATTATCTTTCTGACTTTACGCTTCTTTTTCCTTCGCGCCTGCCCGCAGGTGACGGAGCGATCTCCTTCGGGCAGGCGGCGATCGCCGCTGCACGGTCATGTTCACAAAGGACTTAAAATGTTACGACTCTTACGCAATGAACCTCGCGCCGCGCTTCTGCTGCTGGCTCTGGTAATGGCAAACCTGCTGGCCTGGGGATGGGCATGGCACGCTTTTAGCGGCAGCACGGCGCTGATGGCCGCCAGCCTGCTGGCGTGGTGCTACGGGCTGCGTCACGCGGTGGACGCTGACCACATCGCGGCCATTGACACCGTGACGCGTAAGATGATGCAGCAGGGCAAACGTCCGTCCGGCGTGGGGGCGTGGTTCTCGCTGGGGCACTCCACCATCGTGGTGCTGGCCTCCATTGCTATCGCCGCGACCGCGACGGCGTTTCAGAAAAACATGGAATGGTTCCACGAAACCGGCAGCCTGATTGGCACCGCGGTTTCCGCCACCTTCCTGCTGGCGATGGCGCTGGTGAACATGGTGATCCTGCGCGGCGTCTGGCGCAGTTTTCAGGCGCTGAAACAGGGCAGGCCCGTGCAGGGCGACATCACGCTCCCTGCCCAGGGCGGCGTCATGAACTGGCTGTTTGGCAAAACCTTCCGCCTGGTGAATAAAAGCTGGCAGATGTATCTGGTCGGTTTCCTGTTTGGCCTCGGCTTTGACACGGCCACCGAGATTGGCGTGCTGGGGATCTCTGCCGCCAGCGCATCAAGCGGGATGTCGGTGTGGTCAATCATGGTCTTCCCGGCGCTCTTCGCCAGCGGCATGGCGCTGGTGGATACCCTCGATAACCTGTTGATGGTCGGTGCCTACGGCTGGGCGTTCAACAAGCCGCAGCGCAAGCTCTACTACAACATGACTATCACCGGCACCTCCGTGGTGGTGGCGCTGTTTATCGGCGGGCTGGAAGCGCTGGGTCTGTTGATGGACAAATTTGCCCTCAGCGGCGGCGTGTGGGATCTGATTGGCGCAGTAAACGACAATCTGGGCAACGCCGGGTTTGTGGTGGTCGGGCTGTTTGTCGCCTGCTGGCTGATCTCCATGGTCAACTACCGCTGGCGCGGCTACGACGCGCTGGTGGTACGTTCCTGAACCGGCTCCTGCACGGCGCAACCTCCGCGACTTCCTCAATGGCTGGCGCATAGCGGCATACCGATCAAAAAGATGCTGAAAATGTAGAACTTTTGCGGAATAAATATATTCCGCATTCTTCGCCTGTGTGAAATAGCGATAAAGATAATTGAGTTATTTATAAAAATTCGCCATGATTTGCCTCCTGCTGATGATGTCTTTTCAGACTGAGTTGGCTGCCAATAATAAAACTGGATGATGTTTTTAATCTGTTTCAGATTAAAGTATTTACGAAAATAATAAATAAGGGATTGATGGCGATGATATATCTACTTTGCATTTATTTGATGAATAGAATGCGTAAGAAAAAGCCCCGGAATATCGGGGCGGTGAATAATAAAATTCAAAGGTTAACTCTGCGTAGACTCGTTGTTGGACGGGTAAACGAAGCGCCGCCCGGCAACGCGAGGGTTAGGAAGGTAACAGTTTCAGCAGAGCGAAAGCCTCCTTCATCCGGTCTTCGCTAACCACAAAAGCGCGAATCTGACCCTCGTTATCCGCGCCGCGCGCGACCATTCCCTGCGGTTCGAGGGTAATTTGCCAGTTCAGATCCTGACGCTGAGTTTCACCGGCAAGATGCAGCGGTAATTCCGACGTTTTGACTTTAATCAGCATGGCGGGTAATTTCAGCGGCGCGCTGCCGCCGAGCAGGTTTTTCGCCAGATACATCGCGCTTAATTGAATTGGCTGTAAAAAGGGCAGTACCTGACCGTTAATTTCAGCGCAGTCACCTAACGCGTAAATATCAGGTTGCGTGGTTTGCAGGTAGCTATTTACCTTCACGCCACGCTGTATTTCGGCGCCTGCGCGATGCGCCAGCGCGGTTTCCGGGCGCAGGCCCGTTGCCGCGATTACCACATCCACCTCAACGCTGCGGCTGCAGTCGAGCGTGGCACGAATGCCGCCTTCGGTTTTGCTCAGGCTTTGCAGCTGCGATTTCAACAGCAGATGCACCCCCATGTCGGTCAGGCGATGCTGTAAGCGACTGCTTACTTCTGCGGGCATCAGCGACGACAGAATGCTTGCCGCGTGGTCGATCAGAGTCACGGATTTACCCGCCCGGCAGAAATCCATCGCCAGCTCGGTGCCTATCAGCCCGCCGCCGACAATCATCAAGCGCTGCGCGTCGCGAAGCGCCGTTTCGCTGGCCTGATACTCCTGCTGGCTGTTGAGGGTGATCGTCAGCTCGCGGCCTTCAACCGGCGGCACAAACGCAGAGGCACCCGTGGCCAGCACCAGTTTGTCGTACTGCCAGGTTTTCTCTTTTGCTTTCACCACGTGGGCGGCAGCGTCGATGTCGGTGACCCAGGTATACGGGAACAGACGCAGGTTAAACTGTTCTGCGAACTCCCCCGCCGTCTGGCGGGTGAGGTCTTCGGCGCGCTGATTCTGGCTAATGACGTGGCTCAGATCGGGCTTGTTGTACTCGTCCATGCTGTCGGCGGCGATCACCGTCAGCGGCACGCTGGCGTCCTGCTTGCGGATATTTTTCACCAGCTGGCGGGCGGCAAAGCCCGAGCCGATGATGACGATACCGTTGCTCATTTTGCCTCCGTACCCAGTTCGTCAAAGACGTCTTTCCCGAGGGAACATTCCGGGCAGAGGAAGGTGTCCGGCACCTCACTCCACGGCGTACCCGGTGCGACATCCTGCAACGGCTCGCCCAGTTCCGGGTCGTAGATCCACTGGCAGACGCTGCACTGCATGCGCGGTCCGGGATCGGCGGCTGCCGCGGCGGCGCAGGCGCAGGTTTCCTGCTGTGCGGTCGGTTCGGCAGCTTGCGGAAGCGGTGCGAGCGCCCACTGGCGGGCAATATCGCGGCCGTGCTGGCGGCAGATCTCCAGGGCGTCGATATCCGGTCGCCATTTCGCCTTCAGGCTGAGGGACATTTCAAAGCCCGCATCCTGCAGGCGGGTAGACAGACGGTCTACCGCGCCGCCGCTCCAGCCGTGGGAGCCAAAGGCGCTGGCGCGCTTGTTGCGAAAACGCAGGCCGGTCATCTCTTCTACCAGACCGGCAATTTTCGGCATCATCACGTTGTTCATGGTGGAGGTGCCCACCAGCACGCCCTTAGAGCGGAAGACGTTGGTCAATACCTCGTTCTTATCGCTGCGCGCCACGTTGAAGATTTTCACCGCCACGTTGGGGTCCACTTCGTTGATGCCCTGGGCAATGGCGTCCGCCATCATGCGGGTGTTGTTGGACATGGTGTCGTAGAAAATAGTGATGCGGTCTTCCTGATAGTCCGCCGCCCACTTCAGGTAGAGCTCCACAATCTGGGTGGGATTTTCACGCCACACCACGCCGTGGGAGGTGGCAATCATATCCACCGGCAGGTTAAAGCCGAGGATCTCGGTGATTTTCGGCGTCACCAGGCGGCTGAACGGCGTCAGGATGTTGGCGTAGTAGCGCTGGCACTGCTCGAAGAGTTCGGTCTGGTCCACTTCGTCGTTGAACAGGCGCTCGTCGCAGTAATGCTGGCCGAAGGCGTCGTTGCTGAACAGTACCGCGTCGCCGGTCATGTAGGTCATCATGCTGTCCGGCCAGTGCAGCATCGGGGTTTCCACGAAGATCAGCTGCTTGCCGTTGCCGATATCCAGCGCGTCGCCGGTTTTCACGGTGTGGAAATTCCACTCCGGATGGTGGTGATGGCCGTTGATCGAGTCGATGGCGTTGGTGGTGCAGTAGATCGGCGTGTTCGGAATGTAAGACATCAGCTCGGTCAGCGCGCCGGCGTGGTCCTCTTCCGCGTGGTTGATGATGATGTAGTCGATGGCGTCCAGGTCGATTTCACTGCGCAGGTTCTGCACGAACTCGCGGCTGAACTTGTGATCGACGGTATCGATCAGCACGTTTTTTCCTTCGCGGATGAGATAGCTGTTGTAGCTGCTGCCGCGCAGCGTTTTGTATTCCGTCCCGTGGAAATCGCGCACTTCCCAGTCACGTTGACCCACCCAATGAATGTTATTTTTAACCAGAATAGACATAGCAACCTCTACGTAATACAGCATTTTCAAATAAGATGGTTTGCCTATATCAAGTTGCGTGCCAGCTTTTAAGTTATTGATTTTAATTAATTAATATTTTCATGATCCGTAATGGGTAGTCATTATGACTATCAAAAGCAGTGTCAATATGACAGCATGCATTGTCAAAATGACAGCGAGGTAAATATGAGCTTTTCCGTAGAAGTGCTGGCGAAGATCGCCATTGAGCTGCAGACCGGTATCGGCCATCAGGACCGCTTTCAGCGGCTGATCTCCACGCTGCGCCACGTGCTGGCGTGCGACGCCTCGGCGCTGCTGCGCTACGAGGGGCGGCAGTTTATTCCGCTGGCTATCGACGGGCTGGCGAATGACGTGCTTGGACGGCGTTTTACCCTTGAGGGCCATCCGCGTCTGGAGACTATCGCCCGTGCGGGTGACGTGGTGCGCTTCCCGGCGGACAGCGAGTTGCCCGACCCGTACGACGGGCTTATTCCCGGACAGGAGAGCCTGAAGGTTCACGCCTGTATCGGCCTGCCGCTGTTTGCCGGACAAAACCTGATTGGCGCACTGACCCTCGACGGCCTGTCGCCGGACCAGTTCGACACCTTTAGCGACGAAGAGCTGCGCCTGATTGCCGCCCTGGCCGCCGGGGCGCTGAACAATGCCCTGCTGATTGAACAGCTGGAGAGCCAGAACATTCTTCCCGGCAGCCCGGCGGCGTTTGAGCAGGTGACGCACACGGAGATGATCGGCCTTTCTCCGGGCATGGCGCAGCTCAAAAAAGAGATTGAGATTGTCGCCGCCTCAGATTTAAACGTGCTGATCTTCGGGGAAACCGGCACCGGCAAGGAGCTGGTGGCGAAGTCCATTCACGAAGCGTCGCCGCGCGCGGTGAACCCGCTGGTGTACCTCAACTGCGCCGCGCTGCCGGAAAGCGTGGCGGAAAGCGAGCTGTTTGGTCACGTTAAAGGGGCGTTTACCGGGGCCATCAGCAACCGCAGCGGCAAGTTCGAAATGGCTGATAACGGCACGCTGTTTCTGGACGAAATCGGCGAGCTCTCCCTGTCGCTGCAGGCCAAGCTGCTGCGCGTGCTGCAGTACGGCGACATCCAGCGCGTGGGGGATGACCGAAGCCACAGAGTGGACGTTCGCGTGCTGGCGGCAACGAACCGCGACCTGCGTGAAGCGGTGCTGGCAGGGCAGTTCCGCGCCGACCTGTTCCATCGCCTGAGCGTGTTCCCGCTTACCGTGCCGCCGCTGCGCGAGCGCGGGGACGACGTGGTGCTGCTGGCGGGCTTTTTCTGCGAGCAGTGCCGTCTCAGGATGGGGCTTTCCCGCGTGGTGCTGAGCCCGGGTGCGAGGTCGCATCTGCTGAGCTACGGCTGGCCGGGCAACGTGCGCGAGCTGGAGCACGCGATTCACCGCGCGGTGGTGCTGGCGCGGGGGACGCGTTCGGGTGACGAAGTTGTGATCCACGCGCGGCATTTTGCGCTGCAGGATGAAACCGCACCGGCTATTGCTCAGGCTGTACCCGAGATAGCGAATGAAAATCTGCGCGAAGCCACTGAGGCGTTTCAGCGTCAGATGATTACCCGCGCGCTGGAGCAGAATAACCGCAGCTGGGCGGCGTGCGCGCGGGCGCTGGAGATGGACGTCGCCAACCTGCACAGGCTGGCGAAGCGTCTGGGACTGAAGGGCTAGATAATCCCGGCCTGATAGAAATCCTGCAGGTTGATGGCGCCACACAGCCTGCCAGCGTCATCCACCACCGGTGCGGCGGTGATTTTGCGCTTCATCAGCACCTCTTTGGCTTCAATGGCGCGGCTCTCGGCGTTCAGCGTCAGCCCGCCTTTGGTCATGGCGTCCGACACTTTTGTTTCCAGCCTGCCGCCGCCCACCAGCCAGCGGCGCAGGTCGCCGTCGGTGAACACGCCCTTAACGCTCCCGCTGTCATCGCAGACCGCTACCAGCCCCAGACCGGTGCGGCTGAGCTCCAGCATCGCGTCCATGACGCTGGTATCGAGTTTGACCTGCGGAATGGCATCGTCGGTGCGCATCAGGTGGTGAACCTTGTTGAGCAGGCGTGCGCCGAGCGCGCCCGCCGGATGCGAACGGGCGAAATCTTCTTCGTTAAAGCCGCGCGCCTGCATCACCGCCATTGCCAGCGCGTCGCCCATCATCAGGGTGTTAACGGTGCTGGAGGTCGGAGCGAGGTGCATCGGACAGGCTTCACGCTCAACGGAAATATCCAGCGTCGCCTTGGCGGCCAGCGCCAGCGGCGAGCGTGATTTGCCGGTCATCGCCAGCAGGGCGACCGATTTTTCCTGCAGGCGCGGAATAATCAGGTCCAGCTCTTTGGCCGAACCGGAGTAGGAGATAAACAGCATCACGTCGCGGCTTTCAATCATCCCCAGATCGCCGTGCAGCGCCTCTGCCGGATGCACAAAAAACGCCGGGGTGCCGGTGCTCGCGAGCGTCGCGGCAATCTTTTTGCCGATATGGCCGGATTTACCGATGCCCGCCACGATCACTTTGCCTTCGCAGTGGATAATGGTGTTGGCGGCGCGGACAAAATCCTCGCCCAGACGTTCCGGCAGGCGGCTGGCTTCCTGCAGTTCCAGCATCAGCGTCTGGCGGCCCGTTTCTAACAGAAAATCACTCATCTCTCTCTCCGGTTACGATCACGTCGATTCCTTTCTCTTCCAGCGCTTTTTTGAACGCCGGGTCGATACCCGCGTCGGTAATCAGCTTATCAACGCTTTCAAGGCTACAGACAATGTTGGGGCTTTTGCGGCCAAACTTCGACGAGTCTGCCATCAAAATCACTTCCCGCGCGGCGTTGCACATGGCTTTACTGACGCTGAACACCTCGTTGAACGTCGTAACGCCCGCATTCAGGTCGATGCCGTCGGTGCCCATAAAGAGTTTATCAAAGCTGAAGTGGTCGAAGGCATTCTCCGCCAGCTGGCCGTGAAACGACGCCGATTTTTTGCGGAAGGTGCCGCCGGGCATCAGGATGGTCTGCTCGCTGTCGAACTCCGACAGGGCGTTGACGATGTGCAGGCTGTTGGTCATCACCGTGATGTTGTTAAAGCGGCTGAGCAGCGGGATCATCTGCAGGACGGTGCTGCCTGCATCCAGAATGATGGAATCGCCATCGTGGATAAATTTGACGGCGGCTTCGGCAATCAGCGCTTTCTGGTGGGTATTGATCAGCGTTTTGTGGTCGATAGGCGGGTCGGCTTCGTCTTTATTGAGCACCACGCCGCCGTAGGTTCGAATGACGGCGCCAGAGTTTTCGAGCAATACCAGGTCCTTGCGTATTGTCGTGCCGGTAGTGTCAAAGTAGTGGGCCAAATCCTCTACCGAGCATTTTCCCTGCTTTTGCAGATGCTCGAGAATGGCCGCCTGCCGCTGACGAGGTTTCATAGGCGCTTCGTTCCTTAGGTTGCGAAATGATAATTTCGCAAGTCTATAGCTTTCACAACGAAATTATCCATGTTTCAGATTAAGCGCTAATGATAGTGCATTCTGACAGAGTGGATCATGGGGAAAGATCACATCGGGCCGTAATTCCTGCAGCGAAATGCCGTTGATTGCCTGGATTTTCACCGGACGGGCGAAGACGGTCATGCCGCGCATGATCAGGGAATCGCAGACCTGGTCGTGCTCATCCAGCGCAACGGCGACGACCACGCGCGGTTTGAAGCGTCCGCCGGAACGCCCGACCCCGACGCGACCTTTCTGGCACAGCGCGTCAAACGCGCGGTTAAACTGGTGGATTTGCCAGCCGCCAAACGCCATCTGGCAAATCCAGGCGAGGGCGGCGAGGGTGATGAGTGCGGTGACCATATCGACTCCTTGTTTTGTTCCCTCTCCCGGTGGGAGAGGGTTAGGGTGAGGGGGAACAAACCGCTCGATCAGAACATGACCTGCCCACCGGTCACGTTGATCGACTGCCCGGTGCAGTACGAGGCTTTCGGGCTGGCGTAAAAAAGCAGCATGTTCAGCACGTCCTGATAATCGCACCCGCGCTTCAGCGGCACTTTATCGATGTAGTACTGCTCCACTTCCTCAGCCTTGATGCCGAGCTTGGTGGCATACTGCGGCAGCAGGGACTGGAACATCGGCGATTTCAGCAGGTTGCCCAGCATCAGCGAATGCACGGTAATGCCGTACTCGGCCAGATCCAGCGCCAGAGACTGCGTCAGGCCCACGCCGCCAAACTTCGCCGCGCTGTAGCCGGAGTTATGCTTGCTGCCCACTTTCCCCGATTTGGAGTTGATCTGAATGATGCGCCCCTGAATGCCGTCGCGGATCATCAGACGGGAAAACTCGCGGGCGCAGAGGAAATAGCCCACCAGATTCACCTGCAGCGAACGGTCAAAATCCCCCAGTTCGAAATCGCTGATAAAGGCCGCTTTCGCAATCCCCGCGCTGTAGACCAGCAGGTCGGTACGCCCAAAAATCTCGTCCACGCCGCGGGCCAGCGCCATCACGCTCTGCTCGCTGGTGGCGTCGGCACCAAAGCCGTACGCTATCCCTTCACCAAACTCGGTGTTGAGGGCGTCCGCCACGCGGGCGGCTTTTTCACTCTGAATGTCCACTACCGCCACGCGGTAACCCTCTGCGGCAAGCCCACGGCAGAGGAACTCGCCTAAGGTTTGTCCTCCACCAATGACAACGGCAACCTGACTCATGTGTTTCTCCTTAATTACGCAACAAATTTTAACGTGCAGCCTGGGGTGACGGCCTGCGGAACCGGACCATCAACGTGAACCGTGCCGGGATACTCCGCCTGCGGCTGGCCGTCGAAACGCAGGGTGATGTGGCCCAGCTCGCGCAGGTTTTGCTCGGCCACGTCGCCGACGGCGGTCACGGCATAGCGCGCCTCGCCCAGCTCCAGCTGGCTCCCGGCCTTCAGTTCGCCCTTCAGCTCGCCGTGACAGTGGATAAAGCAAAACTCTTCGATATCCGCCGGGGCGCCTTCGCGGAAGGTGATCAGCATCTGGTCGCTCAGCGCGTCCGCTGCGCTCTGGCCGATGCGGGTAATGGTGGTCTGGTAAATGACGGTCATCGCAGGAACCTCTTATTGATAAATAAAGCCAGAGACAAACCAGGCAATCAGCACCGTCGGTGCGCCCGTCAGGAAGCGGCTCACCAGCACGGACGGCACGCCCACGCGCACGGTGTCCTGCCGCGCTTCCGCCAGCGACAGCCCCACGGGGATGAAATCGCACGCCGCCTGGGCGTTAATGGCAAACAGGGCGGGCAGGGCGAGGTGCGGGGGAATGTTCCCCAGACCAATCTGCACGCCAATCAGCACGCCGATGACCTGGGCAATCACCGCGCCCGGGCCGAGGAACGGCGACAGCAGCGGGAAGGAGCAGATCAGCGCCAGCGTCACCAGCCCGAGCGGGTGGCTCGCGAGCGGGGCGAGGCCGTGGGCAATCCAGTCGCCCAGGCCGGACGCCATGATGATGCCGATCAGCGCCGAGACGAATGCCATAAACGGCAGTATGGTTTTCAGCACCGTGTCGATGGTGTCGCGCCCGGACTGGAACAGCACCGCCACGGCGGACCCCATGCCCATCCCGACCTTCGCCAGCAGGCCGTCGCTCTGCTCGGTGATCTTCTTGCTGGTGTCGTACTCGCGCGGGGCCGTTTTTTGCGGCGCGGCAGTGCCATTCACCAGCGTGATGTTGTCCTCCTTCACGCCTGAGACATAAATGTCCTCAAGGATGTACTGCGCCAGCGGGCCGGATTTTCCGGTGGAGTGAATATTCACCGTCGGAATACGGCGCTTCGGATAGATACCGCAGCGCAGCGTGCCGCCGCAGTCGATCACCGCCACGCCGATTTCCGCTTCCGGCGGCTCGCCTTCCTTGAAGCCGTCGACCGCTTCCCAGCCGGTCAGCTCGCGCAGTCTGTCGACGATTGCCGGTCGCGTGCCTGCGGTGATGTAGACGATCTTTTTGCCTTCGGTGGCGTCGAACTCCAGCGGGCCGCCCCAGCCGCCCGTGCCTTTCTCAATGCGGATCCGGTTCATGCTGTGGCTCCTGAAAGATGGACTTTCTGTTCAAGCTGGATGCCCATTTTTTTCTCAAAAATGGCGGTCGTGAGGTCGGTCACCCAGCCGCGGAAGAAGTTGGTGACCAGGCCAACCAGCAGGTAGCTCACCGCCAGCGGGCCGAGCGGCAGGCCAAGGGTGGTGAGGCCGCTGGCGATCCCGAGATAAACAAACAGTTCGCCGGGGTTAATGTGCGGGAACAGGCCGTTCATCGAATGGCAGCTGTAGGAGGCGGCGGCGTAGTAGCTCGGCTTGTACTTTTCCGGCATGAAGCGGCCGAGGCTTAAGGTCATCGGGTTGCAAAACACGAAGGTACCGATGAACGGCAGTACCAGGTAGCGGGACAGCGGATTCCCGGCACAGCGCTGGGCGAAGCGTTCGATGCGCTGCTGGCCGATAAAGTTGATCAGCGCGTTCATGATCACCAGCAGGCTGATCAGCAGAGGCAGGATCCCGGTCACCATGCCGGTGAACACTTCTCCGCCTTTCTGAAACAGCCCGATGAACCACTCGGCGCCGTGGGTGATGGTCTCTATCATTCTTTTCTCCTGTGGGGCTTTTTTGTTTTGTATTACTGTGGCTAATAATAATCACTTTGAAAGGTTTTAAAGTGTTAGTTGGATCTCACAATGAAAGAAAAATGGATTATTTTGAAAGTTAATTGATGGGGTGAATGATTTTCGGTGGAAAAAAGCGCGGATTTGCGTGGGAGAGGTGCGTACCGCTTCCTTGAGGTGTTGCGGATGCTTTACCATACTGGGTTCTTATCGAACCCGTTAAATGGATGTCTCATGTTCAAGCGTCGTTATGCAGCGCTGTTGCCTGCGCTTATCCTGCTGTCTGCCTGTAGCAGCAAACCTAAGACCGAAGCCGTTCAGCAAACGGCGGGCGCGCCTTCCGGGGGATTCCTGCTGGAGCCGCAGCACAATATGATGCAGATGGGAGGCGACTTCGCGAATAACCCGGCGGCCGAGCAGTTCATCGATAAAATGGTGAGCAAACACGGCTTTGACAGACAGCAGCTGCACGAAATTTTGTCTCAGGCCAAGCGTCTGGACTACGTGCTGCGCCTGATGGACAGGCAGGCACCAACCGCCCAGGTGCCGAGCGGGCCGAACGGCGCGTGGCTGCGCTATCGCAAACAGTTTATTACCCCGGACAACGTGCAAAACGGCGTGGTGTTCTGGAATCAGTATGAAGATGCGCTCAACCGCGCGTGGCAGGTGTACGGCGTACCGCCTGAAATCATCGTCGGGATTATCGGCGTGGAAACCCGCTGGGGCCGCGTGATGGGGAAAACCCGCATCCTCGACGCGCTGGCGACGCTCTCCTTTAACTACCCGCGCCGTGCGGAGTATTTCTCTTCCGAGCTGGAAACCTTCCTGCTGATGGCGCGCAGCGAGCAGGACGATCCGCTCGATCTGAAAGGGTCGTTTGCCGGCGCGATGGGCTACGGCCAGTTTATGCCGTCCTCCTATAAGCAATATGCCGTCGACTTTAACGGGGACGGTCATATCAACCTGTGGGATCCGGTAGATGCCATCGGCAGCGTGGCGAACTACTTCAAAGCGCACGGCTGGACGCCGGGCGGCCAGGTGGCGGTGCAGGCGAACGGTCAGGCGCCAGGGCTGGAAAACGGCTTCAAAACCAAATACAGCGTTGCGCAGCTGACGGCGGCAGGCTTAACACCGACCCAGCCGTTGGGCAATGTCGATCAGGTAAGTCTGTTGCGTCTGGATGTCGGGACGGGCTATCAGTACTGGTACGGCATGCCGAACTTCTACACCATCACCCGCTATAACCACAGCACTCACTATGCGATGGCCGTATGGCAGCTGGGGCTGGCGGTATCGCAGGCCCGCGTGCCGGCGGCGTCTCCGTTTAGTCAGTAAGTTGCTCAGACGGGTAGGCTGGGTAAGGTAACGCCGCCACCCGGCATGGCTGCACGCACGGTGCGGCCTGATGCCCTCACCCTGACCCTCTCCCACGGGAGAGGGAAATTCCGCAGAAACATTTCGCCACACTCCCTTTTCAAACCCGCCATTTACATCTTAACCGCCTTTTATTATTGTTATGTTATAACATTTATAGCGGTGTCAAAATGTCAACGTCCCTTTTTTCTCTGTCTGCTCTGGTTCGGCTTTTGCTGGCGCTGGTGCTTGTTGCCTTTATCGGGCTGGCCGTGCGCTGGGCGGTGGCATTGCCATGATTGTGATGAATGAACTGGTCGCGGGATATGAACGTCAGCCCGTTACGCGGCCCCTCTCGGGCACGATTGAGCGCGGCAGCATGACCGCCATTATCGGCGCTAACGGCTGCGGGAAGTCCACGCTGCTGAAAACGCTGGCGGGGTTTATTCCTCCCGTCAGCGGCGGCTTCCGCTGGCAGGGTAAGCGCCCGGTAATCGGCTGGCTGGCACAGCGTCACGCGCTGGAGGCGCAGTTTCCGATGACCGTACAGGACGTGGTAAGCATGGGCTGCTGGCCGGGCATTTCGCTTTTTTCCGGGTTTCGTCGCGAAACGCGGCTGCGCATTGCCGGCGCGCTTGAGCGCGTCGGGCTTGAGTCCATGGCGTTATCCACCATCGATGAACTCTCCGGCGGTCAGTTTCAGCGCATGCTTTTTGCCCGCGTCCTGGTGCAGCAGGCGCCGCTGGTGATGCTGGATGAACCCTTTACCGGAGTCGATGAAGCTACCTGCAACGTGCTGATGGATCTGATGCTGGAGATGTATATGCAGGGGCAAACGCTGCTCGCGGTACTGCACGACAGCGAGCGCGTGTCGCGCCATTTCCCGCAGACGTTACGGCTGGATGCTGACGTTCCCCAGTGGAAAACCGAGCGGGTGAGGGTGGCATGATCTGGCATCTCTTTTTTCAGCCGTTCATTGAGTACGGCTTTATGCGTCGCGCGCTGGTGGTATGCCTGGCGCTCTCGGTTAGCACCACCGCGCTCGGCGTGTTTCTTCAGCTGCGTCGGATGAGCCTGATGGGCGACGCCCTTTCTCACGCCATTTTGCCGGGTGTCGCCGTGGGGTATTTGCTCAGCGGTATGTCGCTGCTGGCGATGAGTATTGGCGGTTTTATCGCGGGAATTACCGTGGCGCTACTGGCCGGTCTGGTCAGTCGACGCACGCCGCTGAAAGAAGATGCCAGCTTTGCCGGGTTTTATCTCGGCTCGCTGGCGCTGGGCGTCACGCTGGTGTCGTTGCGCGGGTCGAATGTCGATCTGCTGCATCTGCTGTTTGGCTCCATCCTCGCCGTGGACAACGACGCCGCGCTGTTTGTTACGGGCGTTTGCATGTTCACCCTTATCATGCTGGCGCTGTTTTATCGCGGGCTGGTGACAGAAGCGTTTGATACCGCCTGGTTGCAGGTGAACGCCCGCTGGCTGCCTGGCCTGCTGCACGGACTGTTTCTGGCGCTGCTGGTGCTTAACCTGGTGGCCGGTTTTCAGGTGCTCGGCACGCTGATGGCCGTCGGGCTGATGATGCTTCCGGCCGTGGCAGCCCGCTGCTGGGTGCGCACGTTACCTGCCTTACTCCTAATGGCGGGTATCAGCGGTATCGTCTGCGCATGGCTGGGGCTGAGCCTCTCCTGGGCGATGAGCCTACCGGCCGGGCCGTCCATCGTGCTCACCGCCAGCGCGCTGTTCTTTATTTCCATTTTATTGGGTACGCGAAGCAGGCTCGCTGGCAGCCTGCGGGCGTATTTTTAACGCAAGGGGAAACGATGAAACGTACAGGATTTGTAGTGGCGCTCGCGCTGGGGATGATGTCGCACGGCGTGATGGCGAAAACGCTGAATGTGGTGGCCAGCTTTTCGATACTGGGGGATATTACGCAGGAGGTAGGCGGTGACCATGTGAACGTGACGACGCTGGTCGGGCCGGACGGCGATCCGCATACCTTCGAACCGTCGCCGAAAGACAGCGCGGCGCTGAGCAAGGCCGATGTGGTGGTGGTAAACGGCCTGGGGCTGGAGGGCTGGCTTGACCGTCTGGTGAAAGCCTCCGGGTTCAAAGGACAACTGGTCGTTGCCTCAACCGGGGTGAAAACCCACACGCTTGAGGAAGATGGAAAGACCGTGACCGATCCACACGCGTGGAACAGCGCGGCGAACGGGGCGCTGTATGCACAAAATATTCTGAACGGGCTGGTGAAAGCCGATCCGCAGGACAAAGCCGCGCTGGAAGCCTCTGGCAAAACGTATATCGCGCAGCTCAGCCAGCTGGATAACTGGGCCAAAACGCGTTTTAGCCAGATCCCGTCGGCGAAGCGTAAAGTGCTGACCAGCCATGACGCGTTCGGCTATTTCAGCCGCGCCTACGGCGTGACGTTTATGGCGCCGCAGGGGCTGTCGTCTGAGAGCGAAGCCAGCGCGGCGCAGGTCGCCGAGATTATCAATCAGATCAAAGCCGACGGCGTGAAAACCTGGTTCATGGAGAATCAGCTCGATCCGCGTCTGGTGAAACAGATTGCATCGGCGACGGGCGCACAGCCCGGGGGTGAGCTTTACCCTGAAGCGCTGTCGGCAAAAGGTGGGGTGGCTGACACCTACGTTAAGGCGTTTCGCCACAATGTGAACACCCTCGCTGACAGCATGAAATAACCTTTCCACCGCCGGTGCGTCCGTACCGGCTTTTTTCTGAAGCCCCCTCGTAAAACCTGAAGTGCATCCCCACATCTGACGAGAAAGTGCTATCTTGTGCAGCACGTTTTTCTGATGCCTGGAGCGAGAATGACTGACCATGAATTGATGCAGCTTAGCGAGATCGTTGGTCTTGCACTGAAGCAGCGTGGCGCGACAATCACCACCGCGGAATCCTGCACCGGCGGCTGGGTGGCGAAAGCGATTACCGATATTGCCGGCAGTTCCGCCTGGTTTGAACGCGGTTTTGTGACCTACAGTAACGAAGCTAAAGCTCAGATGATTGGCGTGCGCGAATCCACGCTTGAACAGCATGGCGCGGTCAGCGAACCGGTGGTAATCGAGATGGCCATTGGCGCGCTCAAAGAGGCGCGGGCAGATTACGCCATTTCCATTAGCGGCATTGCGGGCCCGGACGGCGGCAGCGACGTGAAGCCTGTCGGCACCGTCTGGTTTGGGTTCGCCACCTCCAAAGGGGAAGGGATCACCCGCCGGGAGTGCTTCAGCGGCGATCGCGAAAGCGTGCGTCGTCAGGCAACCGTTTATGCGTTAAAAACGCTCTGGCAACAATTTCTACAAAACACTTGATACTGTATGACCATACAGTATAATTGCACCAACAGAACAGAAATCCACGGTGAAGCACAGTCGCTTCTCCCGGCATGACAGGAGTAATAATGGCTATCGACGAAAACAAACAGAAAGCGTTGGCGGCAGCACTGGGCCAGATCGAAAAGCAATTCGGTAAAGGCTCCATCATGCGCCTGGGTGAAGACCGTTCCATGGATGTGGAAACCATCTCCACCGGTTCGCTTTCTCTGGATATCGCGCTGGGCGCTGGCGGTCTGCCTATGGGCCGTATCGTAGAAATCTACGGGCCAGAGTCCTCCGGTAAAACCACACTGACGCTGCAGGTGATCGCCGCGGCACAGCGCGAAGGTAAAACCTGTGCGTTTATCGATGCCGAGCACGCGCTGGACCCTGTTTATGCCCGCAAGCTGGGCGTGGATATCGACAACCTGCTGTGTTCTCAGCCGGACACCGGTGAGCAGGCGCTGGAAATTTGTGACGCGCTGGCGCGTTCTGGTGCCGTTGACGTTATCGTGGTCGACTCCGTTGCCGCACTGACGCCAAAAGCCGAAATCGAAGGTGAAATCGGTGACTCTCATATGGGCCTCGCGGCACGTATGATGAGCCAGGCGATGCGTAAGCTGGCGGGTAACCTGAAGCAGTCCAACACGCTGCTGATCTTCATCAACCAGATCCGTATGAAAATTGGTGTGATGTTCGGTAACCCGGAAACCACTACCGGTGGTAACGCACTGAAATTCTATGCCTCTGTCCGTCTGGATATCCGCCGTATCGGCGCGGTGAAAGAGGGAGAGAATGTGGTCGGTAGCGAAACCCGCGTGAAGGTTGTGAAGAACAAAATCGCCGCGCCGTTCAAACAGGCTGAGTTCCAGATCCTCTACGGCGAAGGGATCAACTTCCTCGGCGAGCTGGTTGACCTGGGCGTGAAAGAGAAGCTGATTGAAAAAGCGGGCGCATGGTACAGCTACAACGGTGACAAGATTGGTCAGGGTAAAGCGAACGCGATCTCCTGGCTGAAAGAGAACCCGGCTGCGGCGAAAGAGATTGAGAAGAAGGTGCGTGAGCTTCTGCTGAACAACCAGGACTCCAAACCTGATTTCGTGGTGGATGCCGCGGATGCTGAAGAAACTAACGAAGACTTTTAATTCTTTCGTTTAAAAATGAAGGGCTGCTGATGCGGCCCTTTTTGCATTTCTGAACCAGCAGGTTTTTTATGAGTGAACCGACAACACGTCGACCGGCGTATGCACGCTTACTGGACCGTGCGGTGCGCATCCTGGCCGTTCGTGACCACAGTGAACAGGAGCTGCGGCGCAAACTGTCGGCTCCGGTGATGAGTAAAAACGGGCCGGAAGAGATTGATGCCACCGCGGAAGATTATGACCGCGTGATTGCCTGGTGCTATGAGCATCATTATCTCGATGACGAGCGCTTTGCCTCACGGTTTCTCGCCAGCCGCGGCCGTAAAGGATATGGGCCCGCGCGCATCCGGCAGGAGCTGAACCAGAAAGGGGTGGCCCGGGAGTCCATCGAAAAAGCGATGCGCGAATGCGATACTGACTGGTGCGAGCTGGCCAGAGAACAGGCGATTCGTAAATACGGCGAACCGCTGCCGCGTGAATTTTCAGAAAAAGTCAAAATCCAGCGCTTTTTGCTCTACCGCGGCTTTCTGATGGAAGATATTCAGGATATCTGGCGTAATTTTGCCGATTGAACGCATGCGGGATTTTACTTCCCACTAAAGAAAACTTATCTTATTCCCACTTTTTCCAGTAGCTGGTCTGTCCAACGGTTTACCGATACAGGGTGGCTACGACATTTCGTTAGCTTGATTTCAGGATAATTATGAGCAAGAGCACCGCTGAGATCCGTCAGGCGTTTCTCGATTTTTTCCATAGTAAGGGACACCAGGTTGTTGCCAGCAGCTCCCTGGTACCGAACAACGATCCGACTCTGCTGTTTACCAACGCCGGGATGAACCAGTTCAAGGATGTGTTCCTTGGTCTCGACAAGCGTAATTATTCCCGCGCCACAACCTCACAGCGTTGCGTGCGTGCGGGCGGTAAACACAACGACCTGGAAAACGTCGGTTACACCGCGCGTCACCATACGTTCTTCGAAATGCTGGGTAACTTCAGCTTCGGCGACTACTTCAAACACGATGCTATTCAATATGCGTGGGAACTGCTGACCGGTGAAAACTGGTTCAACCTGCCGAAAGAGCGTCTGTGGGTTACCGTCTATGAAACCGATGACGAAGCCTACGAAATCTGGGAAAAAGAAGTCGGGATCCCGCGCGAGCGTATTATTCGCATCGGTGATAACAAAGGCGCGCCATATGCGTCTGACAACTTCTGGCAGATGGGTGATACCGGCCCTTGCGGTCCGTGCACCGAGATCTTCTACGATCACGGCGACCACATCTGGGGCGGCCCTCCAGGCAGCCCGGAAGAAGACGGCGATCGCTACATTGAGATCTGGAACATCGTCTTCATGCAGTTTAACCGTCAGGCCGACGGTACGATGGAGCCGCTGCCGAAGCCGTCCGTTGATACCGGTATGGGTCTGGAGCGTATTGCCGCGGTACTGCAGCACGTTAACTCCAACTATGAGATTGACCTGTTCAGCACCCTGATCAAAGCCGTTGCGGAAGTGACCGGCGCGACCGATCTGAACAACAAATCGCTGCGCGTTATCGCGGACCACATTCGTTCCTGCGCGTTCCTGATTGCCGACGGCGTTATCCCGTCGAATGAAAACCGTGGCTACGTGCTGCGTCGTATCATTCGTCGTGCCATCCGTCACGGCAACATGCTGGGCGCTAAGGACACCTTCTTCTATAAACTCGTTGGGCCACTGATTGGCGTGATGGGGTCAGCCGGTGACGAGCTGAAACGCCAGCAGGCGCAGGTAGAGCAGGTTCTGAAAACCGAAGAAGAGCAGTTTGCACGTACGCTGGAGCGCGGTCTGGCGCTGCTGGACGAAGAGCTGGCGAAACTTAAGGGCGACACGCTGGATGGCGAAACCGCTTTCCGCCTGTACGACACCTACGGCTTCCCGGTTGACCTGACGGCGGACGTTTGCCGCGAGCGTAACATCAAAGTTGACGAAGCGGGCTTCGAAGCCGCGATGGAAGAGCAGCGCCGTCGTGCGCGCGAGTCCAGCGGCTTCGGTGCAGACTACAACGCGATGATCCGCGTTGACAGCGCGTCTGAATTCAAAGGCTATGAGGCGCTGGAACTGACCGGCAAAGTGACCGCTCTGTTTGTTGACGGTAAAGCCGTAGACAGCATCAGCGCGGGCCAGGAGGCCGTAGTCATTCTGGACAAAACGCCGTTCTACGCCGAATCCGGCGGTCAGGTTGGCGATAAAGGCGAGCTGAAAGGCAATGGCTTTAGCTTCAGCGTGACCGACACCCAAAAATACGGTCAGGCAATTGGCCACCAGGGCAAACTGGTTTCCGGTTCTCTGAAAGTGGGCGAGGGCGTCCAGGCTAACGTTGATGAAGCTCGCCGCGCGCGCATTCGTCTGAACCACTCGGCAACCCACCTGATGCACGCTGCCTTGCGCGACGTACTCGGTACCCATGTTGCACAGAAAGGTTCTCTGGTTAACGACAAAGTGCTGCGTTTCGACTTCTCGCATTTTGAAGCGATGAAACCGTCTGAAATCCGCGCGGTGGAAGATCTGGTGAACGCGCAGATCCGTCGTAACCTGCCAATCGAGACCCACATCATGGAGCTCGAGGACGCGAAGAAAAAAGGTGCGATGGCGCTGTTTGGTGAGAAATATGACGACCGCGTTCGCGTGCTGAGCATGGGCGACTTCTCTACCGAGCTGTGCGGCGGTACGCACGCATCGCGCACCGGTGACATCGGCCTGTTCCGCATTGTTTCCGAGTCGGGTACGGCGGCAGGCGTGCGTCGTATTGAAGCGGTGACCGGTGAAGGTGCGATTGCGAGCCTGCATGCGCAGAGCGATCAGCTGCACGACATCGCGCAGCTGCTGAAAGGCGATAGCCAGAACCTGGGCGAGAAAGTGCGCGTTGCGCTGGATCGCACGCGTCAGCTGGAAAAAGAGCTGCAGCAGCTGAAAGAGCAGGCTGCGGCGCAGGAGAGTGCAAACCTCTCCAGCAAGGCTGTAGACATTAAGGGCGTCAAACTGCTGGTCAGCGATCTGGCGGGCGTTGAGCCTAAGATGCTGCGTACTATGGTCGACGATCTCAAGAACCAGCTTGGTTCTACCGTTATCGTGCTGGCGACAGTGGCAGAAGGTAAGGTTTCTCTGATTGCGGGCGTCTCTAAGGATGTGACCGACCGCGTAAAAGCAGGGGAACTGATTGGTATGGTCGCTCAGCAGGTGGGCGGCAAGGGTGGCGGTCGTCCGGACATGGCGCAAGCCGGCGGTACGGATGCGGCGGCACTTCCGCAAGCTTTGGCCAGCGTTGAAAGCTGGGTAAGCGCGAAACTGTAATAACTACAAAGCACAAGCAGACGCCATAGCGGTAACGTTATGGCGTCTTGTTCACTGTGCTATCGATAACGATAAAGTCAGGTTGAGTTTGTGTATATCGGCTAAACTTACGTTTAACAGAATGTGATGCCGTGACTGCTTACACTTTACGTGTTTGTCATCGCTTACTTTTTGGCGTTATATGATGGATAATGCCGGGATACAAGAGACCCGACTCTTTTAATCTTTCAAGGAGCAAAGAATGCTGATTCTGACTCGTCGAGTTGGTGAGACCCTCATGATTGGGGATGAGGTCACCGTGACAGTTTTAGGGGTAAAGGGTAACCAGGTACGTATTGGTGTTAACGCTCCTAAAGAAGTATCTGTCCACCGTGAAGAGATCTACCAGCGTATCCAGGCTGAAAAATCCCAGCAGTCCAGTTACTGATATTGTCGCGTCTCGCTGTCGGGCGAGACGCAACCCTCCTGTCATTTTTCCTGCTCAACGTTACCGTTTAATTTCAAACGCTCTCTTTTTAACCACTCTGTTACCCTAAACTCGCCCCTACGCCGCCATTTCTGCAAAGGTTTTCTGTGAAGATGCCTGCAAAATCCGCTTATAAAACACCCTCTTTGCGGCTTTTACATGCGAATTGCGTGTGATTTGTGCAAACGATAAAAGCTTTTGGAAAATTGTTTGACTTATAAGTCCCAGAAAGTAATATATGCGCCACGCAGCGACGAGAAGCTCTTAACGAGTAACTCTAAGCACTCGAAAGAGGCGTTGTGTGGTGAGGTGGCCGAGAGGCTGAAGGCGCTCCCCTGCTAAGGGAGTATGCGGTCAAAAGCTGCATCCGGGGTTCGAATCCCCGCCTCACCGCCATTTTGCATCCGTAGCTCAGCTGGATAGAGTACTCGGCTACGAACCGAGCGGTCGGAGGTTCGAATCCTCCCGGATGCACCATCTATTACTTCATATTGCTTTAGAAGTGATATGAATATCGAGCAGTACAGTAGTAAATCCCGATGCATCCGTAGCTCAGCTGGATAGAGTACTCGGCTACGAACCGAGCGGTCGGAGGTTCGAATCCTCCCGGATGCACCATCTCTTCTGTTATTCCCTTCGATGTTTATTTCTTAATCACTCTCGTAGTTATGACTTCTCAGTCAGCGACAAAAATCACCATTTACGATAAAGTAATGCTTTGTTAATCGTTTAGCGAGAGCACGATGTACGCACAGTATGACGGTTTGATCTTCGATATGGACGGCACTCTCCTGGATACCGAACCCACGCATCGTCAAGCCTGGACTGACGTCCTGGGCCGCTACGGCATGCGTTTCGATCTTCAGGCGATGATTGCCCTCAACGGATCCCCCACCTGGCGTATTGCGCAGGCCGTGATTGAACTGAATCAGGCCGATCTCGACCCGCATCTGCTCGCGCGCGAAAAAACCGATGCGGTAAAAGCCATGCTTCTAGATACCGTACGCCCTCTGCCGCTGATTGATGTGGTAAAAGAGTGGCACGGGCGCCGCCCGATGTCGGTAGGAACCGGGAGCGAAAGCGCGATTGCAGAAGCTTTGCTCAACCATCTTGGCCTGCGCCACTATTTTTCTGCCGTGGTCGCCGCCGATCATGTTAAACATCACAAGCCCGCACCGGACACCTTCCTGCTTTGCGCTGAGTTAATGGGCGTCCCGGCGGCAAAATGTGTCGTGTTTGAAGATGCCGATTTTGGTATCCAGGCCGCGCGTGATGCCGGAATGGATGCGGTGGATGTGCGCTTACTGTGAGTGACGCGCTGTCACTTGCTTCATTATTCGCCAGCAGTTTTTTAAGCGCCACGCTGTTACCGGGAAATTCGGAAGTGGTGCTGGTGGCGATGCTGTTGTCCGGCGTGAGTCAGCCCTGGCTGCTTGTATTAATAGCAACAATGGGTAATAGCCTTGGAGGGCTGACTAACGTTATTCTTGGGCGTTTCTTTCCGCTGCGCGAAAAATCGCGCTGGCAGGAAAAGGCAGTCGGCTGGCTAAAACGCTATGGCGCTGCCACGCTGTTATTAAGCTGGATGCCTGTAATAGGCGATTTACTGTGTCTGCTGGCGGGATGGATGCGCATCTCCTGGGGACCGGTGCTCTTTTTTTGTGCCTTGGCAAGGCGTTGCGCTATGTTCTCGTGGCGTGGGCAACACTACAGGGTATGACGTGGTGGCACTAATTGGTGGAATGAATACGCGACCTTCAATCGTCAACCATTACAATTATGCTGAGTAACATTACTTTGACAGGCGGGAGGTCAATTTGATCCCGGACGTATCTCAGGCGCTGGCCTGGCTGGAAAACCACCCTCAGGCATTGAAGGGTATTCAGCGTGGTCTTGAGCGTGAAACGCTGCGCGTTAACGCGGACGGTAGCTTAGCGACGACGGGTCATCCGAAGGCGTTAGGCTCGGCGCTGACACATAAATGGATCACAACCGATTTCGCTGAGGCACTGCTGGAGTTCATCACGCCAGTAGAGGGTGATATTGATCATATGCTGAAGATCATGCGCGATATCCATCGCTACACCGCGCGCAACATGGGCGACGAGCGTATGTGGCCCCTCAGCATGCCGTGCTATATCGAGCAGGGCCAGGAGATTGAGCTGGCGCAGTACGGCACGTCAAATATCGGCCGGCTGAAAACGCTCTATCGCGAAGGGCTGAAAAACCGCTACGGCGCGTTGATGCAGACGATCTCGGGCGTGCATTATAACTTCTCGCTGCCAATGGCGTTCTGGCAGGCGAAATGCGGTGAAACGGATAAAGATGCGATCTCTGAAGGCTACTTCCGCCTGATCCGCAACTATTACCGTTTCGGCTGGGTGATCCCGTATCTGTTTGGTGCCTCCCCGGCGATCTGTTCTTCGTTCCTGCAGGGGAAACCGACCACGCTGCCGTTCGAGAAGACCGAGTGCGGAATGTACTATCTCCCGTACGCCACCTCTCTGCGCCTGAGCGATCTCGGTTATACCAATAAATCGCAAAGCAATCTCGGTATTACGTTTAACGAATTGCACGAATATGTGGCAGGATTGAAGCGGGCGATCAAAACCCCGTCGGAAGAGTACGAGAAAATCGGCCTCGAAAAAGACGGCAAGCGCCTGCAAATCAACAGCAATGTGCTGCAGATTGAAAACGAACTGTATGCGCCTATTCGTCCTAAGCGCGTAACGCGCAGCGGTGAAACCCCGTCGGATGCGCTGCAGCGCGGCGGGATCGAATACATTGAAGTGCGTTCGCTGGATATCAACCCGTTCTCACCGATTGGCGTTGATGAGCAGCAGATTCGCTTCCTGGATCTGTTTATGGTCTGGTGCGTGCTGGCGGATGCGCCGGAAATGAGTTCAGACGAACTGCTCTGTACCCGTACAAACTGGAATCGCGTGATTCTGGAAGGGCGTAAGCCGGGCCTGACGTTGGGTATTGGCTGCGAAACGGCACAGTTCCCGCTGACCAAAGTCGGCAAAGATCTGTTCCGCGATCTGAAGCGTGTTGCCCGCACAATGGACAGCATTGACGGCGGCGACGCGTATCAACAGATCTGCGACCAGCTGGTGGAATGTTTTGATAATCCGGAACTGACGTTCTCAGCGCGTATTCTGCGTTCTATGATCGATCAGGGCATTGGCGGCACGGGGCGTTCACTCTCAGCGGAGTACCGTGAGATGCTGATGCAGGAGCCGTTAGAAGTGCTGAGCGAAGCGGATTTTGCCGCGGAACGCGATGCGTCCGTGGTGCGTCAGAAAGAGGTTGAAGCGGCGGATACCGAGTCGTTTGAGGCGTTTCTGGCGAAGCAGGCTTAAGCAGAAAAGAAAAAGGCCACATTGCTGTGGCCAAAATATACATCTCTGAATTCAGGGATGATGATAACAAATGCGCGTCTTTCATATACTCAGACGTGCATTCTGTAGAAGAGTTCAGTTTATTTTAAAAAAAATCACTATCGGAGGTGACGTATGCCGTTATTAGATAGCTTTACTGTCGACCATACCCGTATGGAAGCACCTGCAGTACGCGTGGCGAAGACCATGCACACCCCGCACGGCGACACGATCACCGTCTTCGATCTGCGTTTCTGCGTGCCAAATAAAGAAGTGATGCCAGAGAAAGGCATTCATACACTGGAACACCTGTTCGCCGGTTTCATGCGTGACCATCTGAACGGCAACGGCGTTGAGATCATCGACATCTCCCCTATGGGCTGCCGTACCGGTTTCTACATGAGCCTGATTGGCCAGCCGGAAGAGAAACGCGTCGCTGATGCGTGGAAAGCGGCGATGGAAGATGTGCTGAAGGTGAAAGAGCAGAACCAGATCCCTGAGCTGAACGTTTACCAGTGCGGTACTTACCAGATGCACTCTCTGGAAGAAGCGCAGGAAATCGCGCGTCACATCATTGAGCGTGATGTTCGCGTGAACAGCAACGAAGAGCTGGCCCTGCCAAAAGAAAAACTGCAGGAACTGCACATCTAGTGCACCTTTTCCCTCTCCCTCCGGGAGAGGGTAGGGTGAGGGTGGTTCAACCCCATGACCACAACCGCAACCTTCTCCTTTACCCATCGTCCCCTCGTTCCGTTCGCCCATGATTACGTTCATGGTGACAGCGAGCCGTGGCATGAGCACGACTGCGCACAGCTGTTGCACACCCTGAGCGGCGTGGTACGGGTCGATACCGCATCGGGCTGCTGGGTTGTTCCTCCCGGTCGCGGCGTCTGGCTACCGGCGGGGACTCGCCACTCGCTTCGCATCACCGGCAACGTGGCGGCGCGAACGCTTTTCATCGATCCGCTGGCGCGGGCCGATCTCCCGGCCACCTGCCAGATCGTGCAGATCGCGCCGCTGCTGCGCGAGCTGATCCTCGTCTCTCTTGCTTTACCTGAATCGTACTCGCCCGGCAGCCGGGATGAGCGCGTCTATGAACTCATTCTCGATGAAATCCGCACTATGCCGGTGCTGCCGTTTCATCTGCCGGAGCCGGAAAGTGAGGCATTACGTCACCTGTGTCTGCAAATCCGGCAAAACGCGGGGGAAAGCTGGAGCGGCGCGCAGGCCGCGAGCCTGATGAACATGAGCGAGCGCACCCTGAACCGCCATTTTCAGCAGCAGACGGGATTAAGCTACGGCGAGTGGTTGAGAAGGGCGCGCCTGCTGGAAGCCTTAGTGCGGCTGGCGCAGGGCCAGCCGGTACTGCGCGTGGCGCTGGATCTGGGTTACGGCAGCCACAGCGCCTTTACGGCAATGTTTCGCCGGGTGATGGGCGTCTCTCCCAGCGATTACTTTAAGAACGACTGACGGCGTTTAAAAGCGCCTGAAGCGACGCGCGCGCCACGTCGCTGTCGATGCCCACGCCCCAGCGGCTGCTCCCGTCCTGGAACAGACAGCGGATGTAGGCCACCGAGCGGCTGTCGCTGCGTTCGCCTAACGTATGTTCGTGATAATCCTTAATCACGAACGGAGCGTTAACCCAGCGGCTTAAGCCGTGAGCGGCGGCGGAGAGCAGACCGTTACCCTGACCTTCCAGCTGACGCGTTCCCCCCTGCGTAGCGATGCTTGCCGTCAAACGCAGCTGGCCATCCTGCTGGCTGTCGCTGCGGTAGGATTGCAGCGCAAACTGCGGCGTGGCTACCAGTCCGTAGCGGGTGCGGAACAGCTGCCACAGCGCGTTTTGCGTCATCTCTTTTCCGTGGCGATCGGTTTCCTGCTGCACGTGCTGGCTGAAATCCTGCTGCAGGGCGCGAGGTAATTTCAGACCATGATTCTGTTCGATGAGCCACGCGCTGCCGCTTTTCCCTGACTGGCTATTGACGCGGATCACCGCTTCGTAGGTGCAGCCGATGTCCTGCGGATCGACGGGCAGATACGGCATCTCCCAGCGATCGCCAGGCCAGCGGGCATCAAAGCCTTTTTTGATCGCATCCTGGTGCGAGCCGGAGAAGGCGGTATAGGCCAGCCGGCCTGCCCACGGGTGGCGCGGATGCACCGGCAGCTGGTTGCAGGCTTCCACCACTTCCACGACCCGGTTCATATCGCTAAAGTCGAGATTCGGGCTGACGCCCTGGCTGTAGAGGTTCATCGCCAGCGTCACCAGGCAGACGTTGCCCGTGCGCTCGCCGTTACCAAACAGACAGCCCTCCACGCGATCAGCCCCCGCCATCACGGCCAGCTCGGCGCTGGCGACGCCGGTACCGCGGTCGTTATGCGGATGCACGCTGATGCAGACGTCGCGGCGGCGGCTGAAGTGGCGACAGAAATACTCGATCTGGTCGGCATAGACGTTCGGCGTGCTCACTTCGACGGTTGCGGGTAAGTTGATCACCATGGGCCGTTCGTCGCTCGGCTGCCAGATCTCCGCCACGGCTTCACAAATCTCCAGCGCAAACTCCGGCTCGGTAAAGCAGAAGGTCTCCGGGGAATACTCATACTGCCAGCGGGAGTCCGGGTTCTCTTCACACAGCTGACGAATAAGCCGCGTGGATCGCGTCGCCAGCTCGACGATTTGCGCTTTTTCCATGCCGAATACCAGGCGGCGGAACAGCGGGGCGGTGGCGTTATACAGATGGACGGTGGCCTGTTTCGCGCCGCGCAGGGATTCGAAAGTGCGATGGATGAGATCTTCCCGCGCCTGGGTTAATACCTGAATCGTGACGTCATTCGGGATGCGGTTCTCTTCAATCAGCTGGCGAACAAAGTTGAAGTCGGTCTGCGAGGCGGATGGGAAAGCCACCTCAATTTCTTTAAATCCGCAGCCCAGCAGCAGATCCCAGAACTGCAGCTTGCGGGTGCTGTCCATCGGCTCGGCAAGGGCCTGGTTGCCGTCGCGCAGGTCGGTTGAGAGCCAGCGCGGCGCGCGGGTAATGCGTTGCTCCGGCCAGCGGCGGTCGGGCAGGGAAAGGGGCGGATAGGGTTGGTACTTGTCGGCGGGTGTGTTCAGCATGATGCGCTCCTGTTGTCTTTTCACTATCGTGAGTTGATTTCAGGAGCGCTGCTTTATCGGAACTGACAATCGCTGTCGCGTTCTGGACAGGGTGCGGTTTTTTGCCGGATGGCGGCTACGCCTTATCCGGCCTACGTTCGTAGGCCCGGTAAGCGAAGCGCCACCGGGCAACTGTCACAGGACTAGTGCGCCCCGCCGCCGCCGCTACCGGCGCCAAACGGTGGTTTAGCAAACCACACCAGTCCCAGCAGGACGATAAAGATCCCCGCCGATATCCAGAAAATCTCGTTGGCCGAGATAATCAGACCCTGGTTGGTGATCTGCTGGGCGATCCAGCCGGACGCCTGCTGTTCCGTCATACCCATTCCCTGAAGCTGGTTGTACATCTCCCGGGAGTTCGGGTTGAACGGGTTCACCGCTTCGGTCAGCTGGGCATGGTGCATCGATTCACGGTTCGTCCACAGGGTGGTGGTGATCGACGTACCAATCGAGCCCGCCAGCGTTCGCGTAAAGTTCGACAGGCTCGATGCCGCCGCCATGCGCTCAGGCGGTAAACCGGAAAGCGTGATGGTGGTCAATGGCATAAAGAAGCACGCCACGGCAAAGCCCTGAATAAACTGCGGCCACGCGGACGCGCCAAAGTCCATTCCCGGTTCGAACGTATACGCGCGCCAGTAGAAGCACACGGCGTACATGATAAAGCTGAACGTCACCAGCCGGCGCATGTCGAGCTTGTGGGCGAAGCGGCCAATAATCGGCGACAGCAGAACCGGAATCAATCCAACCGGCGCCGAGGCTAAACCTGCCCAGGTTGCGGTGTATCCGTATACCTCCTGCAACAGCTGCGGCAGCAGTACAATCGCGCCGAAGTAGAGCATGTAGGCGAGGCTGATACACAGACAGCCTATGGTGAAGTTTCGCGACTTAAACAGCGACAGGTCAACTATCGGGTTATCGTCCGTCAGCTCCCAGACAATCAGGAAGCTCAGCGACACCACCGCGACAATCGTCAGGATGATGATCTCCCTGGAGTTGAACCAGTCCAGCTCTTTGCCCTGGTCGAGCATGACCTGCAGGCTACCGATGCCGACAACCAGCAGTGCCAGACCAATGGCGTCGATACGCCGCTGTTCCGTCCGGGTTTCTCTGCCGCGCAGCGACTGGAGCGTCAGCATTACCACGAGGGCGCCAATCGGTACGTTGATGAAGAAGATCCAGCCCCAGTGATAGTTGTCGCTGATATAGCCGCCTAAGATAGGCCCGCAAATCGGCGCGACAATCACGGTCATTGACCACAGCGCCAGCGCGATTGAGCGTTTGGCTGGCGGGTAGTTGTTCAGCAGTAAGCTCTGCGACAGCGGGATCAGCGGCCCGGCAACAATCCCCTGAATGACGCGGAAGAAAATCAGCATCGTCAGGCTGCTGGACATGCCGCACGCCCAGGAGGCAAGAACGAACAATACCGTCGACCAGAGGAACAGCTTCACTTCACCGACGCGCTTTGCCAGCCAGCCGGTAATCGGAATGGAGATGGCGTTTGCCACCCCAAACGAGGTAATGACCCAGGTCCCCTGGCTCAGCGACGAGCCAAGGTTACCGGCGATGGTCGGGATCGCCACGTTTGCGATGGTGGAGTCCAGCACCTGCATGAATGTCGCCAGCGACAGCGCGATGGTCATAATGACCAGCTGCGCGCCTTCCAGCGGTTTTTGCGGCTTTTGCTGTTGCATAACGCTCACCTTCGGATTAACCGGCGTTTGCCTTCACGATGTCATCGATCAGTTTGTTGACCGGATCGAGGCTAATTTCACGGGCGTTACTTTCATAAGCCGGGCTGCTGCGCACCTGGCTTGCCAGGATCTGACCGTCGCGGTTGGCGGTGTCGACCGTCACCAGCGTTGAGAGGCCGATACGCAGCGGGTGATCCGCCAGCTGTTTGGCATCCAGCTCAATACGCACGGGCAGACGCTGAACCACTTTGATCCAGTTACCGGTGGCGTTTTGCGCAGGCAACAGGGAGAAAGCGCTGCCGGTCCCCATGTCCAGACCAACCACTTTACCGGTGTACTTCACGTCATCGCCGTAGATGTCGCTGACAACCGTCGCGGTCTGGCCGATACGCATATGGGCAAGCTGCGTCTCTTTAAAGTTGGCGTCTACCCACAGGTTGTCTGCCGGCACGACCGCCATCAGCGGCGTGGTTGGGCTAATCTGCGCCCCTGGCTGGACGGAACGACGGGAGACATAGCCGGTCATCGGGCTGACGATTTTGGTACGCTGCAGGGCAAGCCACGCGTTGCGCACTTCGGTCGCCGCCTGCTGTACGGCAGGCTGGTTTTCCAGACTGGTCCCCAGCACCATCGCCTGATTGGCGTTGTACTGTTGAATGGCTACATCCAGCTGTGCCTGAGCGCTGGCAACGGCATCGCGGGCGTGCTGCAGCTCTTCACGGCCAATCAGGTTGGCGGTGCCGAGCGGAACGCGGCGGTTCAGATCGCTCTGCGCCTGCGCCAGCGCCGTTTTCTGCACGTCGATGTTGGCCTGCAGCTGTTTGCTGTTGATCATCAGCTGGCGGGTCTGACGGACGCTGGAGGCCAGCGCGGTCTGTGCTTTTTCAAACGCCTGCTGGGCGTCGGTTGGATCGAGGGTCACCAACACATCGCCTTTTTGCACAAAGTCGGTATTGTCAGCCCAGACTTTCGTCACGCTGCCCGACACCTGCGCCATAATTTGTACCTGGTTCCCTGCCACGTACGCGTCGTCAGTCTCTTCAGCATGACGCAGTACTAAAAACCAATAGATCCCATATGCCACGGCAATAATGATAAAGAGCAAGGTCAACAGAAGAAGGGCGCTCTTACGTTTGCCTTTCTTGTTGGCCGGTTGCTGCGGGGTAGTGCTCTCCGCATTTGCGCTCATTGTTGTTCTCCACGATCTTCTTATTTTCACATCGGCTGAGCCGACCTGTTGTCAGAAAGGCCAGCACTGTGACGTGCTGGCCTGTCGGTTTTCTTATGAATCTGGAATGGTGAGCGTGTCGTCGCGTTAGCGCAGCGCCTCAAGAACGGCGCCGTCTTCATCCATCTGGTCCAGACGGGTGAGCAGCTTGCGAGTGATGTGCTCAAGCTGGTCGCGCTCGGCGGTGCTGAGGACAGACCAGAGTTTGTGCAGGCAATTGTGCTGAGGTGGCAGCACCTCGCGCAGGAACTGGTGACCTTTATCGGTCAGTTGCAGATGCAGGCAGCGGCGATCGTTGTCGCTTTCACGGCGCTCAATCCAGCCGCGCTTTTCGAGTTCATCGGCAATTCGGGTCGCATTGGTACGGGAGGAGCCCAGCGCGCAGCTCAGCTCGGAAGGCTGAATGCTGTGATTTTCCTGAGACTCCAGCGTAATCAACGCCATAAACAACGTCTCGTTAATCCCTTGAGCTTTCAGCATTTTATTACGGTTTTCCAGTAGCTTACCCTGCATGTGCATGCACAGGCGAGTCAGCAGGATTTCCTGATATGGGAAGTCCTCATGGCGACTGGCGCGGAATTTAAGCATTTGTTCAATGGGCGTAAACGAACTATCCATTTGGGCATAACCTCATTAATTACAGCCGATATAGTAACGATAGTGACAAATAATGTAAATGAATTATTTGTGCGGTTATATCCGCCAAACTTATGTCACCATCAGAAAGCGCCGGGTAAGTCCGTGACCCGGTGAGCACAGAAAGCGTTGGGTGTGAACCCGCTGAAGAGAGGATGTGAGGACGGGGGTCTGAACTATTCATGCCGATTGTAAATATGTCACCCACATTAAAATTTCTGGGATAAATGATTACGTTTACATTAACAGAGTGAAGGGCCTCTTAACACCCTAAGAGGCCAACTCAATGTAAATGTTAGTTAATTGCATCCTGACGGTGATAACCGAGCCACCATACTAGCAGGTTGAGGGTAGCAACGATGGCCCCGATCGCGCATACCCCCGACCAGCCCGCATGCTGCCACGCCGACGCTGAAATGAGTGAACCCGCCGCGCCGCCGATGAAGTAGCTGGTCATGTATCCGGCCGTCAGGCGGTTACGCGCCTCTGGCTTCACGCGATAGATGACGGTCTGATTGGTGATGTGAACGCCCTGAACGGTGAGATCGAGCACCAGGATACCGACGATCAGCGCCAGCACCGAGATGTGTCCGTACCAGATCGCCGCCCAGGAGAGCAGAAGTAAAACCAGCCCTGCGGAGGTGGTCAGGTGGGATTTGCCCTTGTCGGCCAGCCCGCCAGCGGGGCGTGCGCCCAGCGCGCCTGCGGCACCGGCCAGGCCGAACAGGCCAATCACCCCTTCGGAATAATTGAACGGCGGCGCGGCCAGCAGAAACGCCATTGACGTCCAGAGAATGCTGAAGTTAGCGAAGGTGAAACAGCCCAGCAGGGCGCGGGTGCGCAGAAGCTTGTCCTGCGTAAACAGGCTGAAAACGGAGGCCAGCAGCTGAGGATAGTTCAGGTGGTTTTCCTGCTTCACTTTTGGCAGCCCGCGCCACAGCGCCAGCGCCATGACGACCATCAGCACGCTCGCCACCCAGTATACGGTGCGCCAGCCGCCGAGGCTTGCCAGCAGCCCGGCAACGGTACGCGCCAGCAAAATCCCCAGCAGCAGGCCGCTCATGATGGTGCCCACCACCTTGCCGCGTTTTTCCGGAGAGGCGAGGGTCGCGGCGAGCGGGACCAGGATTTGCGCCACCACGGAGAACAGCCCGGTAAGCGCGGTTCCGACGATCATCATCGTCAGCGACTGGCTGCTGGCGGTGATCAGCATCCCACCGGCGGCCAGCAGGGTCATGGAGACGATCAGCATTCGGCGTTCAAACATATCGCCGAGCGGCACCAGGAACAGCAGCCCGGCGGCATAGCCCAGCTGTGCTGCGGTAACGATAAAGCCTGCGGAGCTGGCGGAGAGATTGAACGCGCGGGCGATGGTGTCGAGAAGGGGTTGTGCGTAATAGTTGCTGGCGACCGCCAGACCCGTTGCCACGGACATTAAAAGGATGAGTGCGGGGCTAAGCCCTTGAGTTGTTTTTGTCATTAGTTTCAGGAATCGTTAGTTGAGTGATTATTTTTCCGGAAACCATAATAGCTAATGATTGTGAAAGTTGGGGGATTGTTGGGTGATGTATTGTGCGGTTTAGGTGAATGGTGCGGTCTTGTGGCCTCACCCTCACCCTCACCCTCACCCTAACCCTCTCCCACAGGGAGAGGGAACGCTAACAGAGGGCCGGGGTGAGGGAAAATGTTTTACTTCTGCGCCGCAAGCGCCTCTTTCACCCAGCCGTCAAACTGCTGCTGGTGGGCTTTGATCCAGCCGTCCACGTGGCCTTTCACATCCGCTTCAGACGACTTGCCCGCATGCATCATCGCGTTCTGGGCATTGATGTCCGCCAGCGGCAGCTTCATTACCGAGAACAGCTTCGCCGCCGCCGGGTTTTTCTCTGCCCACGCTTTGTTGGCCACGATATGCATGGTGTTCACCGGGAAGCCGTAGTTCATGCCGTTCGGCAGCTTGGTGTCGATATCCTTCTGCTCGCCCGGAAGGGAGGAGAACGGCACCTGCAGCCACACCACGTCTTTGCCCGGCTTCAGCACGTCGCTCACCCAGTACGGCGTCCAGGTGTAGTAGATCACCGGTTTACCCTCTTTGAAGCGGGCAATGGTGTCGGCCATCATCGCTGAATAGTTGCCGTGGCTCACGTCGACCGTTTTCGCCAGATCGAAAGCTTTGTTCTGGTGGTTAATCACCGCTTCACAGCCCCAGCCCGGCGAGCAGCCCATCATGTCGGCCTTGCCGTCACCGTTGGTGTCGAACAGTTTGGCGATCTTCGGATCTTTCAGCTGTTCAATGTTGGTGATGTGGTACTTATCGGCGGTTTTCTTGTCGATCAGATACCCCTGCGCCGCACCCGTCACGAAGGTGCCTTCGCGGTAGAACTTCTTGTCGCCACCGGCGGCGGCATACATGTCGTCGTGCAGCGGCTGCCAGTTCACCGCGGTAAAGGTGGCGTCACCGGAGGCAATCGACGTGTAGCCTACGTTGTAGTCCACTTCGCTCGGCGTGTTAACCGTGTAGCCCAGCTTCTCCAGCGCGCGGCTGACGATCAGGGTCTGGAAGCTCTCTTCCGAAATGGTGCTCTGCACCGGCTGTACGGTAATGCCTTTGCCAGGCAGGTCAGCCGCAAACGCGCTGGTGGAGACAAGGGTGGCAAACGCTGTGGCAAAAAGTACGTTATGTCGCATCGTTGTTCCTTATTTTGATTTCGTGAAAGGGCGGGTGAGTAACCCGACAGGGCCGGTGGTATACCAGCGACGGTTGCCGCGACTGCGTGAATCACGACCGACAGCCTGAGTCAGGCGGTCAAGGATAATAGCGAGGATCACAATGCCGACGCCGCCGACGGTGGCCAGCCCCATATCGAGACGGCCAATGCCGCGCAGCACCATCTGGCCCAGACCGCCAACGGCGATCATCGAGGCAATGACCACCATCGACAGGGCCAGCATCAGCGTCTGGTTAACGCCCGCCATGATGGTCGGCATCGCCAGAGGAAGCTGAACCTTAAACAGCATCTGGCGCGGGCTGGCGCCGAACGAGCGTGACGCTTCGATCAGGTCCGCAGGCACCTGGTTGATCCCCAGAATGGTCAGACGAATAATCGGCGGCAGGGCGAAGATAATGGTCACCACCACGCCCGGCACGTTGCCGATGCCGAACAGCATCACGATAGGTACCAGATAGACGAACGCCGGGGTGGTCTGCATCGCATCCAGCAGCGGACGAATAATCTTCGCCGCTCGCGGGCTGCGCGCCAGCCAGATCCCCATCGGCAGGCCGATGACAATGCAGAAGAGCAGGGCGGTCAGCACCAGCGCCAGGGTGATCATCGCCTGCGACCACGCGCCAATTGCGCCAATGGCAATCAGCGAGATCAGCGTGGCGATCCCCATCCCCGCGCTACCGAACTGCCAGGCAATCAGGGAGAACAGGATAATCGCCACCGGCGCCGGCATGCCCAGCATCAGCTGCTGGAAGCCGTTCAGGATGTAATCCACCGGGACGCGGATCCCCTGGAAGACCGGACGGAAGTGGGTGACCACCCAGTCGATCCCTTCCGTGACCCAGCTGTCCAGCGGGATCAGCGTTTTATGGAACGGATCCATGATGTTGAAATGTTCTGGCGCAGGCGCGGGTGCGCTGTTCAGCCAGTCTACCGCGCCGCCGCCATCGGCAGGAGCGGGCGTGGAACCCCACGCGTCGGCGGATTGCGCAGCGCTGTCCGCTGCCTCAGTGGCGCCCCACGGGTTAGATTGATCGGTCATTGTTTGCCCCCTCGCGATCTAAAGCCTGCAGCAGCATCCGTTTGGAGATGATGCCGACGTACTGTTGTTCCTCACCCACGACCGGCACGGCGCAAGGCGCCTGGCCCACGTGAGAGAGCAACTCGCTGAGCGGCGTTTCGGCGTCCACGGCAAGCGGAGCGTCAATTAACGCCGCATCGATTCCCTGGTTCTCAGCGAGAGCCGTTTTCAGGGAGTCGATGGAGACAATGCCAACAAATTTATTGCCGCGTTCAACCAGGTATCCGTATTCACGGTCTTCGTCCTGCAGCAGCTTAAGCGCCGAGCGCGGGCCGAAGCCTGGCGTTTTACGGATAATGCCGTTTGGCGTTCGACGGGCAATATCTTTGGCGCTAAAGACCTGGCTAATATCCACGCCGCGGAAGAAGGTGCGGACATAATCGTTCGCCGGATTATTGAGAATTTCATCCGGCGTGCCGACCTGCACCACTTCACCGTTTTGCATAATGGCAATACGGTCGCCAATACGCATGGCTTCATCCAGATCGTGGGAAATAAAGACAATAGTGCGCTGATGTTTAGCCTGTAATTTTACCAGCTCATCCTGCATCTCGGTGCGAATTAACGGATCGAGGGCGGAGAAGGCTTCATCCATTAATAATATGTCTGGATTAATGGCTAATGCACGGGCTAATCCCACGCGTTGACGCATACCGCCGGAAAGTTCATCCGGGTACGCATGCGCATAATTTTCCAGCCCGACCTGACGCAGCGCATCAAGGGCTTTTTCCTGACGTTCCTGAGCCGGCGTGCCGGCTAATTCCATGCCGAAAGCAGTATTATCCAGCACCGTCATGTGCGGCATCAGCGCGAATGACTGGAACACCATTGCGATCTTCTTTCTGCGCACCTCGCGAAGCTCTGCGTCTGATATTCTGGCGATATCCACGCCGTCAATCAGCACCTGCCCGCGGGTGGGTTCAATCAGGCGATTGAGAAGGCGAACCATAGTGGATTTACCCGAACCGGATAATCCCATGATGACAAAAATCTCGCCTTCTTCAATGGCCAGACTGGCGTCTTTAACGCCAAGCGATAGCCCGGTTTTTTCCAGAATTTGCTCTTTCGTAAGGCCTTTCTCAATATATTTGAATGCGCGCTGCGGGTGCTCGCCAAATACTTTATAAAGATTTTTCACTTCTAATTTAATTGCCATGCAATAGAGAGTGTCCTGTTATTTGTTTATGCCGATATGATTACCATGGTAAATTGTTAACGGGCATAACCCTAACATACTGAGAATCTGAGACAACCCTGAGTCGGGCTAAGGGCGGAATTTTGACGTAAGCGAAACGGCTGAATTTCCCATGAATAAAGGGCTGAGGGCGGTTTGAATTTTTCTCAATTTTTTGCTGCTGCATCGGGAAATTTCGCCTGAACCGGAATGATTCAGGCGAATATGACGTGGAAATTACAGTGTAGTTGTTTTGTAAATATTAGAGAGGGAATTGTTGGGTTTATATTAAATTAACGAACGTTAGCGTTCATTAAAAATCCCAGTCTTCATCCTCGGTTTCCACCGCTTTGCCCATCACATACGATGAGCCCGATCCCGAGAAGAAATCGTGGTTTTCGTCGGCATTGGGCGACAGCGCGGCCAGAATCGCCGGGTTCACCTCCGCCATCTCCGGCGGGAACAGCGCGTCGTAGCCCAGGTTCATCAGCGCCTTGTTGGCGTTGTAGCAGAGGAAGGCCTTCACGTCGTCCTCCCAGCCGGTGCCGGCGTAGAGTTCCTCCGTATAGCTCAGCTCGTTGTCGTACAGATCCATCAGCAAATCGAGCGCAAAGCCTTTAAGCTCCTCGCGCTTCGCCTCGCTGACTTTCTCCAGCCCTTTCTGATACTTATAGCCAATGTAATACCCGTGCACCGCTTCATCGCGAATGATGAGCCGAATCAAATCGGCGGTGTTGGTGAGTTTGCCCCGGCTCGACCAGTACATGGGCAGCCAGAAGCCGGAATAGAAGAGGAAAGATTCCAGGAACACGCTGGCGATCTTCTTCTTCAGCGGCTCGTCGGCGCGGTAATATTCCAGAACCAGCTTCGCCTTTCTCTGTAGTGACTCGCTCTCTTCACTCCAGGCGTAGGCTGCGTCCACGTCTTTGGTCTGGCACAGGGTCGAGAAAATCGAGCTGTAAGAGCGGGCATGCACCGCCTCCATAAAGCTGATATTCGACATCACCGCCTCTTCGTGCGGCGTCAGCGCGTCGCTCATCAAAGCCGGTGCACCAACGGTATTCTGAATGGTGTCCAGCAGCGTCAGGCCGGTAAAGACGCGGATCGTCAGCTGCTGTTCGGCGTGGCCGAGCGTTTGCCAGGCTGGAATATCGTTGGAGAGCGGAACCTTTTCCGGCAGCCAGAAGTTGCTGGTCAGACGGTTCCATACCTCCAGGTCTTTATCGTCCTGGATTTTGTTCCAGTTAACGGCACTCACGCGTGACAGTTTCATCCTTTCTCCTTACAGCGCGCAGGACACGCAGCCTTCGATTTCGGTGCCTTCAAGCGCAAGCTGGCGCAGGCGAATGTAGTAGAGCGTTTTGATGCCTTTCTTCCAGGCGTAGATTTGCGCTCTGTTGATATCCCGCGTGGTGGCGGTGTCCGGGAAGAACAGCGTCAGCGACAGCCCCTGATCCACATGTTTTGTCGCCTCCGCGTAGGTATCGATGATTTTTTCCGGGCCGATCTCATACGCGTCCTGATACAGCGCCAGGTTCTCATTGGTCATAAACGGGGCAGGGTAGTAAACGCGCCCGGTTTTGCCTTCCTTACGAATTTCAATTTTCGAGACGATCGGGTGAATGCTCGACGTGGCGTGGTTGATGTAGGAAATCGATCCGGTTGGCGGGATGGCCTGCAGGTTCTGGTTATAAATGCCGTGGCGCATCACGTCGTCACGCAGCTGCTGCCACATTTCGCGCGTCGGCAGAGTAATCCCCGCGCGGGCAAACAGTTCGCGCACTTTTTCGGTTTTCGGCTGCCACTCGCCTTCAAGGTACTGGCTGAAATATTCCCCGCTGGCGTAGCGGGAGTGCTCAAAGCCCGCGAACCGCTGGCTGCGCTCGCGCGCCAGCATCATCGAGGTGTGCAGCGCGTGCCAGGTAATGGTGTAAAAATAGAGGTTGGTGAAATCCAGCCCTTCCGGACTGCCGTAGGCGATGCCTTCCCGCGCCAGATAGCCGTGCAGGTTCATCTGCCCCAGACCGATGGCGTGCGACGCGGCGTTGCCCGCTTCAATAGACGGCACGCTGCGGATGTGGCTCATGTCCGACACCGCCGTCAGCCCGCGGATGGCGGTATCCACCGTGCGGCCAAAGTCGGGGGAATCCATGGTGTGGGCAATATTCAGCGACCCGAGGTTGCAGGAGATATCCTTGCCGATGTCCGCGTAGTCCAGGTTCTCGTCGTAGGTAGACGCGCTGTTGACCTGCAAAATCTCCGAGCACAGGTTGCTCATGTTGATGCGCCCGGCAATCGGGTTCGCGCGGTTCACCGTATCCTCAAACATGATATACGGATAGCCGGACTCAAACTGGATCTCCGCCAGCCGCTGGAAGAAATCGCGGGCGTTGATGGTTTTTTTGCGAATGCGATCGTCGGCCACCAGTTCGTCATAAAGTTCGCTGATGGCTACGTCGCCAAACGCTTTGCCGTAAATACGCTCGATGTCGTACGGCGAGAAGAGCGCCATCTCGGCATTCTCCTTAGCCAGTTTAAAGGTGATATCCGGGATCACCACGCCGAGCGACAGGGTTTTTATGCGGATTTTTTCGTCGGCGTTTTCGCGCTTGGTATCGAGAAAACGCAGGATGTCCGGATGATGCGCGTGCAGATAAACCGCGCCCGCGCCCTGACGCGCGCCAAGCTGGTTGGCATAGGAGAAGGCATCTTCCAGCATCTTCATCACCGGGATCACGCCGGAGGACTGGTTTTCGATGCGCTTGATCGGCGCGCCCGCTTCACGCAGGTTAGAGAGCAGAAACGCCACGCCGCCGCCGCGTTTGGAAAGCTGCAGCGCCGAGTTTACCGCGCGGCCAATCGACTCCATATTGTCTTCGATACGCAGCAGGAAGCAGGAGACCAGCTCGCCGCGCTGGGCTTTGCCGCAGTTGAGGAAGGTCGGCGTGGCGGGCTGGAAGCGGCCGGAGAGGATCTCCTCCATCAAGCGTTCAGCCTGCGCTTCATCCCCTTGCGCCAGGGATAACGCCACCATCACGGTGCGATCTTCAAAGCTCTCTAAGTAGCGTTTGCCGTCAAAGGTCTTCAGGGTATAGCTGGTGTAGTACTTCCACGCGCCAAGAAACGTCTGGAAACGAAAGCCGCTGGCATGCGCGCGTTCAAAGAGCTTCACCACAAAGGCGCGGTCGTAGCGGGTGAGCGTGCGCGCGTCGTAGTAGCCCTTGTTAACCAGATAGTCGAGACGTTCATTCTGGCTCGCAAACGTCACGCTGTTGGGCCACACGTGGGCGGCAAAAAAGGCGTCCACGGCCTCACGATCTTTATCGAACTGAATGCGCCCCTCCCGATCGTAGAGGTTAAGCATGGCGTTTAATGCGTGGTAATCCGGCGTCGCCTGAATCACCCGTTCTGCGGTTGTCGTTGCCAAAATTCGTTCACTCCTTTACGCACGTTTTCGACGTCCTGCTGTGTCCCCATCAGCTCAAAACGATAGAGATACGGCACGCCGCATTTTTGAGAAATGACATCCCCGGCGCGGCCGAAGGCATCGCCGAAATTGCGATTCCCCGCCGCGATCACTCCGCGAATCAGCCCGCGGTTGTGAGGATCGTTCAGAAAGCGGATCACCTGGCGAGGCACGGCTCCTGCCGTGCCGCCTCCGCCATAGCTGGGCACCACCAGAATGTACGGTTCATCTACCCGGATCCGCTCCCGCTCGTTCAGCGGAATGCGCACCGCAGGCAGCCCGACGCGCTCAATAAAGCGGAGCGTGTTTTCCGAGCTGCTGGAGAAGTAGACCAGCCCGCTCATGCACGCGTGGCCTGAGCGCTCAGGCGGTTAATCATGTCCGGGCGGAAGCCAGACCAGCTTGTCTCCCCGGCGACCACCACCGGAAGCTGACGAAAACCCTGTTTGCGCAGGGTATCTGCGGCCTCGGGGACCTGGTCAACATTCACCATTTCAAACGCCACGCCACGGCTTTCCATTGCCCGTTTGGTCGCGTGGCACTGAACACAATCGTTACGAGTGTAAATAATAATGCTCATGATTCGTATTTCCATTTAAAATGAGGGTGCGGCGCGAATCATCGCGTCGGGTTGTGTGTATCTTGCTAAAAGGAATACTAGATGTAGTTGTCTTAAGTTTCAACCATACAAGATATGGGAAATTTAGATTGATGTCGCCCCAGTGATGAGCACAGCGGGGCAGGGCAGGCTGTACGGGTTTTTCAGGCTAACGGGCATAAAAAAGCCCCGGCGCCTGAGGCTACCGGGGCAGAATACGCGGGATTATTTACGCAGGCTGAGCAGGGCACCGACGAAGATGCCGACCGCCGCGACGGTTCCCAGAGTACATAGCGGTTTTTCACGCACGAAGGTCGTAGCACAGCTTGCCATATCGCAGGCAGCCTGCGTGGCGCGTGAACGTCCGTTCATACGGGCGCGGGTTTCACGGAGCAGAGACTGAGCCTTACGCTTTGCGGCATCCGCTTCGTCCTTCGCGTCACTTCCCCAGGACTTCAGCACCTCTTCCAGCGTGTCCGCTAATTGGCTGACATCATTACGAATATCCTGAGCGTCGTCGTTAATATCGTTTCGGTTCGGTCTGTTAAACATACGATCCTCCGTAATTTTGTGTTCCCGTTCAGTTTAGTTCAGAAATTTAATATCTGAAGCGCATCACGCGTTATCCGGCAGTTTATGGACTATTCTGAAAGCCCTGCTATTGCTGAATACTGTAAGGTTGCCGGGCAGGAAAAGATAACGAGGAAAAGATATGTATTTACGACCTGACGAGGTGGCACGCGTTCTTGAAAAAGAGGGATTCACCATGGATGAGGTGACGCCAAAAGCGTATGGATATCGCGCGGCGAGAATTATGTTTATGTTAATCGCGAAGCAAGAATGGGACGTACCGCTCTCATTATTCACCCGACGCTGAAAGACAGAAGTCTGTCATTTGCTGAGCCTGCCTCGGATATTAAAACCTGCGATCATTATCAGCAATTTCCGCTCTATTTAGGCGGTGAACGGCATGAGCATTATGGTATTCCGCACGGTTTCAGTTCGCGTATGGCGCTGGAGCGATTTTTGAAGGGACTGTTTGGCGACGTACAGTAAATCCGCGACTGGCGTGCGCCAGTCGCTTCACATCACGCTTTTGCCTGGCTGTACTGGCTGACCTTAAACAGGCGGCGGCAGTAGTCGAGGAAATAGCCGTAAACGGCTCCCATCAACATCGAAATGACAATATTCGAACTCACCGCCGCAGCGATCTGGTGCCAGTCTGCACCGACAGTCAGGAGAATGGCCACGTAAACCGGCGACTGGAACGTCACATACGCCAGAACGTCCGCCAGGTTTTTCACCCAGCCTGCGGGGCTGATACGACGCGCGAAGCGCATTACCGCATCGCGGTATAAACCGTAAGGCCATGCAATAATAATATTGACCGGGATCGCCACCAGACGAGAAGAAAGCGACTGCTCGAAGGACATTCCGGAGAGGAATATTTCGATCAGCATGTTCACGACGGAACAGTAAACAACCATCGCGAAAGTATCCGCCACCGCGTGGCGCAGGCGAGATTGCGGCGAGAACATGTCTGAACTCCTTGAGAAGAACACAAAAGAAACGATTTTCCTTCAGCGGTTAGTGCTTTAGGTTGGTTTGTTTGGTGTGTATAGAGTATATCTCTCTGTTTTAACTAACAACTAGTGATTAATTTTTATTTAATTGCCTTTTGTCCACAAAATTCTCTAAAGTTGTTCGTTTTTTGTTCCGATCGTTATAATCTGTCTTGTTTGATTGTTTTTGCATTAAAATCAATAAGTTGATTTTTTTAGTGGCGAAAATCAGGAATCCTCCACCTGAAGCGGCGCAGTATGCTGTAATTTGGATTAAAGTTGGCCATTTATATTAATGGAGTGATTGGATTCATCGGTGTCCTGTCAGCACCTTGCGCTATTATTAACAGTGAGTTCTAAATATATTTACACTGATGCCCGTACGGACCCTTGGGTAGATATTTCAACTCAAATGAATTATTCTGTCGGCGATTTATCTATTTACCCCCCAAAGAAAAGGTTTCCAAATAATATGTCTTTGACGTTACAGAATCTTAATAATATCCGAACCCTGCGCGCCATGGCGCGTGAATTATCCCTGGACGTTCTTGAGGAAATGCTGGAAAAGGTCAGGGTCGTTACTGAAGAGAAACGCAGCGAGCTGACGGAATTAGAGCAGCAGCGTGCTGAGCAGCAGGAAAAAATTAATGCCCTGCTGGAGCGGATGAAAGCTGATGGTATTTCACCGACTGACCTGCTGGGTTCTGAACTGGCGCAGACGGGTAAGCCAGCGAAAAAGCGTAAGCCGCGTGAAGCAAAATATCGCTTTATTGACCAGAACGGCGAAGAGAAAACGTGGACCGGCCAGGGCCGCACGCCGAAGCCTATCGCCAGCGCGCTGGCAGACGGTAAATCACTGGATGATTTTCTGATCTAACGAATGAGCCGGGCGGAACACGCCGCCCGGCTGACTGTTCAGCAGACGCCGAAATCGCCTTCTTCGGTATAAGGCGCTACATCGGCGGCTTTCAGCGTATATTTCTCGCCTTGCTCATTGCTGGCCTGAACCGCCACAATGCTGTCACCGTTCACTTCGAGCACTTTCAGTTTCGGGCCGCCTTTACGCGGTTGCACATAATCACCGACAGAAAACATATTACCTCCTCATCGTTTTAGCGATCTTCACCTTAGCCCACGCATGACGCCGGGTACAGCGTATTTCACCGATTACTGCTTATGAGGTACGCCGGTTCCAGGGCATCACCTTGAGCAGTCGCGCCATGCCGCAAAAGCCCGTCATACCGGCGAACAGCAGCCCGGCTCCGACAAAACCGCTGAGCAGGAAAAAGCCGCTGGAGATGCTATAGCCCAGCACCACGCCGCAGAGTATCAACAGCCCGGCGGCAATTTGCACCTGACGCATCAGCGGCAGCGGCTGGGATTTGTCTTCAACGGTCGGCAGTCCGGCCTGTTTCCAGCCCTGAATGCCCCCCTCGACCACAAATGCCTCTGCGGGCGCGGCGGCCTGAGCAAGGCGGTCGGCATTCCCCGACGTCCGGGCGCCGGACTGGCAGTGAAAAATCACCGTATCGCCCGCCTGCGCGTTAAGTGCACCGGGTAAGGTATCCAGCGGCACGGACCGAGCGGCGGAAATATGCTCGCGGGCGTACTCATCGGCATCACGTATATCAATCAGTTTTGCGCCTTCAGCGACGCGGGCATTGGCCTGGCGCGGTGAAAGAAGAGGAAGTGACATGGCGACTCCTTACGGGCAATAAAGGGTTTTCAGGGTGCTGATAAGCTGATGTACCGCATCGTTTTTAATGAAATAGAGAATGCGCTGCGCGTTGCGAGTGCTGTCGATAAGCCCTTCCTCACGCATGCGCGCCAGATGCTGCGACGTGGCGGAAGGACTTAGCCCCGTGGCTCGCGCCAGATCTCCCGCGCTGGTGCCGGGCGCTCCGCACAGGGTGCAGAGGATCAGCAGCCGACGCGGGTTGCTCATCGCTTTTAAAAGTGTGGCGGCCTGTCCGGCGCTGGCCTGAAGCTGTTCGAGTTCGGTCATAATAGTTTAGCATTTTCTTAATTAAGTAAATGCTAAACTATTTTGTGGCCTCGCGCCAGAGGAGATCGCTATAGATGTGGGTCAGCACCCCCGCCGGACCAAACTGCTGCTTGATCCACCGCGTGACCTGGCCGGTTGCGGCATGCTGCGTGGCGAGCAGCATGCGCGAATCCTGACGCGGGTTATTAATCCGTCGGGTGACCAGCAGCCCCGCTTCTACCGCCTCGCGGGTCATATATTCCGGTAAAAAACCTATCCCTTCGCCAAGGATCTGACACTGACATTTGGTGTTAAAGTCCGGGACCAGAATCGCCTCCTGCCCGTGCAGCAGCCAGCCAACCTTTTTGTTAATGGTGTGCGCGGTATCTTCCACCATGATGTTGGGATACAGGCGCAGCTGGCTTTCCGCTATTGGCTCCGGGGTGAATGCCAGCGGGTGTTCTGGCGCGATGGCAAACACCCAGCGAATGGCGCCGATCTCGTTGTAATCAATCCCGCCGCCGTCCAGCAGCGTGTCCGGCGCGCCAATCGCGATGTTGGCCTGGTTGTTGATGATGGAGTCCCAGACGCCGTTGTAGACCTCGGTGGTCACGGTGATCTGACAGGTGGGAAACTGCTTTTTCAGCACCTGCAGCAGCCGCGCCGTGTGGCGTGGGGTATACAAAAGCTGGTTGATACAGATGCGCACCCGCGCCTCAATGCCCTGCGAAATGGTATCAATCCCGCGCTTGATGGCGTGAAAGTCGTTCAGCAGGTCGGTGGCCTTACGGTAAAAGTAAAAACCGGATTCGGTCAGCTCGATGCTGCGCGTGCTGCGGACGAACAGCACCACGTCCAGCCCGGTCTCCATGCGCTTAATGGTGTAACTGATGGCAGATGTCGTCACGCCCAGTTCGGCGGCGGCTTTGCTGAAGCTGCCGAAGCGTGCGGCGGTAGTAAAGGCCAGCAGGTTTTCCTCGGTAAAGATGGAATTCATATCTCACTCCCTTCAGCCATCAGTTTTGAACATATTTTAACAGCGTCGTTACAACGCATTTGAAGCCGATCACAGTTCTGACTCTTTGTCGAAAGCCACACGCAGTAAGGCTTCGTCAGGCATAAGCATAATGCAGCCAGAAGCGCTAAAAAGCGGAGAAACATAAGAAAAAGGTTGCACAGACGCACGTTTTAACCAGTTTATTGAATTTACCTCAACAATGAATTGACTGTCGATGAATCATTTTTAAGCGGATTCTTTTATGACCAGGCTGTTGCTATTCTCAGGTCAACAGAAATAAAAACATCGGGAGTCTGAATATGTCTGCGAACGAACTCGTTACTGAATTTCTGCTGGCGGCAGAAGAGGGCAATAGCGATGCGCTAAAAGCCTGTCTGGAGAAAGGCGTGGATATTAACGCCACCAATCGACAGAAAAGAACCGCCGTTATTATTGCCAGCCTGAAAAAACATTATGACTGCGTGGCGTTATTAATTGCCGCCGGGGCGGATATTGATAAACAGGATCAGACCTGCTTTAACCCTTTCCTGATTAGCTGCCTGACCAACGATATCACCCTGCTGCGCCTTGTCCTTCCGGCAAATCCGGATCTCGACCGCCTGACGCGCTTTGGCGGCGTGGGCATTACCCCTGCCAGTGAAAAGGGGCACGTGGAGATCGTGCGCGAGCTGCTGGAAAAAACGGATATCAACGTCAACCACACCAACTTTGTTGGCTGGACGCCGCTGCTGGAAGCGATCGTGCTCAACGACGGCGGCGCGAAGCAGCAGGAGATCGTGAAGCTGCTGCTGGATCACGGCGCGAACCCGCACATGACCGATAAATACGGTAAAACCCCGCTCGAGCTGGCGCGGGAAAAAGGCTTCGATGCGATAGCTGACCTGCTGCTGGCGGCGGGCGCATAACGCATTCGGTCAGCCGCGTCCGGCTGGCCTTTAATTTAAAACGCATTTTTACCGACGTGCATTTTGCACGACGGCGGCCCCCTTTTATCCGCTTTCAGGAGAAAATAATGCCCACAAAAATCGTCATAAAAAAGAACACATATTTTGACTCCGTCTCATTAATGTCCGTTTCCACCAAAGCCAATAAATTACCGGGCGTCGAGCAGGCGTTTGTCGCGATGGCGACGGAAATGAACAAAGGCGTATTAAAAAACCTCGGGCTATTAACGCCGGAATTAGCGGAAGCCAAAAACGGCGACCTGATGATCGTAATTAAAGGCGGCGCGGCGAATGATGAAACCCTGGCGGCCATCGAAGCGCTGTTCATGCGTAAAGAGAGCGGAGGCACCCATGAAGCGCGCTACGCTACGATTGCCAGCGCCAAAACCCATCGCCCGGAGAGCAACCTCGCGGTGATTTCCGTCAACGGCACCTTCGCCGCCCGCGAAGCGCGCCAGGCTCTGGAAAACGATCTCAACGTGATGCTGTTTTCCGATAACGTGTCGCTCGACGACGAGCTGGCGCTGAAGCAGCTGGCGCATAAGAAAGGGCTGCTGATGATGGGGCCGGACTGCGGCACCGCCATTATCAACGGCGCGGGACTGTGCTTTGCCAACGCGGTGCGCCGCGGACCGATTGGCATCGTCGGCGCATCCGGCACCGGCAGCCAGGAGCTGAGCGTGCGCATTCACGAATTCGGCGGCGGCGTGTCGCAGCTGATTGGCACCGGCGGACGCGATCTCAGCGAGAAAATCGGCGGCCTGATGATGCTCGACGCCATCGACATGCTGGAAGCGGACGACGCGACCCAGGTGATTGCGCTGATCTCCAAGCCGCCGGCCCCTGCGGTGGCGGAGAAAGTGCTGGCCCGCGCGCGCGCCTGCCGCAAGCCGGTGGTTGTCTGCTTCCTCGGCCGCAGCGAACCGCCCGCCGATGAAGACGGCCTGCAGTTTGCGCGCGGCACCAAAGAGGCGGCCCTGAAGGCGGTCCTGCTCACCGGCATCAAAAAAGAGTCCCTCGATCTGCATCCGCTCAACTTGCCGTTGATTGAGGAAGTGCGCGCCCGCCTGACCCCGCAGCAGAAGTACATTCGCGGCCTGTTCTGCGGCGGCACCCTGTGCGACGAGGCGATGTTCGCGGCGCTGGAGAAATTCGACGACGTCTACAGCAACATCCAGCCGGATCCGGCTAAGCGCCTGAGCGACATCAGCGTCAGTAAAGCCCACACCTTCCTCGACTTTGGCGACGATGACTTCACCAACGGCAAGCCGCACCCGATGATCGACCCGACCAACCGCATCAGCCGCCTGCTGCAGGAGGCGCGCGATCCTGAGGTGGGCGTCATCGTGATGGACTTCGTGCTGGGCTTCGGCGCGCACGAGGATCCGGTCGGCGTGATGATCGACGCTATCAAAGAGGCGCAGGCGATCGCGAAGGCCGATAACCGTCCGCTTGAGATCCTCGGCTACGTGCTCGGCACCGACCAGGATCCGCAGTCGCTGGCGCAGCAGTGCCAGCTGCTGACCGACGCAGGCGTCATCTGGGCCAGCAGCAGCACCAACACCGGATTACTGGCACGCGAATTTGTCTGCAAAGGGGAGAAAGCATAATGACGACCTTATTCAACCAGCCGCTGAACGTGATTAACGTCGGCATTGCGATGTTCAGCGACGATCTCAAAAAACAGCACGTTCCCGTCACCCAGCTCGACTGGACGCCGCCGGGGCGGGGCAATATGCAGGTCGTTGAAGCGCTCGATCGGCTGGCGGAAAAACCGCTGGCGGAGAAAATCGCCGCCGCTAACCGCATCGCCCTTGAGCGCATTATTCAGTCTCATCCGGTGCTGGTGGGCTATGACCAGGCCATTAACGTTGTGCCGGGCATGACCCGCACCACCATTCTGCACGCCGGTCCGCCTGTCGCCTGGGAGAACATGTGCGGGGCGATGAAGGGCGCGGTCACCGGGGCGCTGGTGTTTGAAGGGCTGGCGAAAGATCTGGACGATGCGGCAAGGCTCGCCGCCTCCGGAGAAATTACCTTCTCGCCGTGCCACGAGCACGACTGCGTGGGCTCGATGGCGGGCGTCACCTCCGCGTCGATGTTTATGCACATCGTGGAGAACAAAACCTACGGCAACCGCGCGTTCACCAACCTCAGCGAGCAGATGGCGAAGATCCTGCGCATGGGGGCCAACGACCAGAGCGTGATCGACCGCCTGAACTGGATGCGCGACGTGCTCGGCCCGATGCTGCGCGACGCGATGAAGATCGTCGGCGAAATCGACCTGCGCCTGATGCTGGCCCAGGCGCTGCACATGGGCGACGAGTGCCACAACCGCAACAACGCGGGCACCACGCTGCTGATCCAGGCGCTGACGCCGGGGCTGATTCAGGCGGGCTACCCGGTGGAGCAGCAGCGCGAGGTGTTCGAGTTTGTCGCCAGCAGCGACTACTTCTCCGGCCCGACGTGGATGGCGATGTGTAAAGCCGCGCTGGACGCCGCTCACGGCATTGAGTACAGCACCGTCGTCACCACCATGGCGCGTAACGGATACGAGTTCGGCCTGCGCATTTCCGGCCTGCCGGGGCAGTGGTTCACCGGCCCGGCGCAGCAGGTGATTGGCCCGATGTTCGCGGGCTATAAGCCGGAAGACTCCGGGCTGGACATCGGCGACAGCGCCATCACCGAAACCTACGGCATCGGCGGCTTTGCGATGGCGACGGCCCCGGCAATCGTTGCGCTGGTGGGCGGCACGGTGGAGGAAGCCATCGACTTCTCCCGTCAGATGCGCGAAATCACCCTCGGCGAAAACCCGAACGTCACCATTCCGCTGCTCTCGTTTATGGGCATTCCGACCGCTATCGACATCACCAAAGTCGCGGGCAGCGGCATTCTGCCGGTGATTAACACCGCCATTGCCCATAAAGACGCGGGCATCGGCATGATTGGGGCGGGCATCGTTCACCCGCCGTTTAGCTGTTTTGAAAAGGCGCTGTTGACCTTCCGCGATCGCTACTTTTTATAAGGCATGCATCCATGAAAAACATGAAGCTGGAGTGGAAAAGAGGTGACTGGGCGGCGTATTTCGGGTTGATGACCAACAACCTGACCAATTTGCTGACCATGATGGGGCTGCTCATTTTTGTCGTCGGCATCCCGAAGGAGATTGTTTATGGACGCATCGCGCCGGCCTTCGGGCTGGCGGTGCTGGTCGCGAGTATTTGCTACGCCTGGTTCGGCATGCAGATGGCGCGCGCCACCGGGCGTACGGATGTGACCGCGCTGCCGTCCGGCCCGAGCGCGCCGTCGATTTTTACAGTGACTTTCCTGGTGCTGATGCCGGTTTATCAGAAGACCGGCGATGCGGACTTCGCGATCCAGATTGGCCTGGTGTGGTGCTTCGTGGAGGCGATGATCCTCGCGGGCGGTTCGTTCCTGGGGGAAACCATCCGCAAGATGATCCCGCGTACCGTGCTGCTGTCGTGCCTCTCCGGTTTGGGCCTGCTGCTGCTGGCGATGAACCCAATGCTGCAGGCGTTCGAAGCGCCGACCGTGTCGTTCATCGTGTTGCTGCTGATCTTCATCAACTGGTTCGGTAAAAAGCCGATTTTCGCCCGTATCCCGACCGGCCTGCTGCTGCTGATTGCCGGTACGGCACTGGCGTGGATCTCCGGTCTGCAAAGCCCGGAAGCGATTAAAGCGTCCATGTCATCCTTCGGCTTTAACCCGCCGGAAGTGCACGTGGACAGCTTCATGCAGGGCCTGCCGCACGCGCTGCCGTATCTGGCCTCTGCCGTGCCGCTGGGGCTGGCGAACTACATCTTTGACCTGGAGAACATCGAAAGCGCCCACGCGGCGGGAGATGCGTACCCGACGCGTAAGGTGATGCTGGCGAACGGTCTGGCGTCGATGCTCGGCTGCCTGATGGGGAACCCGTTCCCGGTGACGGTCTACGTTGGTCACCCTGGCTGGAAAGCGATGGGCGCGAGCATCGGCTATACGCTGGCCTCCGGCGTGACCATGTTCATCGTGCCGCTGTTCGGGCTGGGGGCGTTTATGCTCGCCATCATTCCGATGACCGCCATCGTGCCGATTCTGGTGTTTATCGGCGTCGTCACCGCCAACCAGGTGGTAAGGGAAACGCCCAAAGTGGAGGTGCCGGTGATCTTCATCTGCCTGTTCCCGTGGATCGCCAACTGGGCGCTGACCATGATGAACAGCGTGATGGGGGCGGCGGGCACCAGCGCGGCGAAGATCGGCACCGACGTGCTGCACAGCAAAGGAATTTACTACGAAGGCCTGGTGCATCTCGGCAACGGCGCGCCGCTCGCCAGCATGCTGTGGGGCTGTATCGCCATTTTCGCCATCATCAACAAGCCGCTGCGCGGAGCCGTTGCGGCCGCCGTTGGGGCGCTGCTGGCGCTGTTTGGCGTGATCCATGCCCCGGTGGTGGGCTTTGCCGAGGGCAGTTCGCTGATGTTCGTCACCGCGTATCTGATGATGGGCGGCATGTTTGTGGCGAAGCATGTGCTGGATATCTCTGTTACTCCCCCTCTCCCTGTGGGAGAGGGCCGGGGTGAGGGCACCAGAACGCACCTTCTAAAGGACACAAAATGAAAGAGCTTATGGTCGTCGCCATCGGCGGCAACAGCATTATCAAAGACAACGCCAGCCAGTCGATTGAACACCAGGCGCAGGCGGTGAAAGCGGTGGCAGAGTCGGTGCTGGAAATGCTGGCCTCCGACTATGACATCGTGCTCACGCACGGCAACGGCCCCCAGGTGGGGCTGGATCTGCGCCGCGCCGAAATCGCCCACGAGCGGGAAGGGCTGCCGCTAACCCCGCTGGCAAACTGCGTGGCGGACACCCAGGGCGGGATTGGCTACCTGATCCAGCAGGCGCTCAACAATCGCCTGGCCGCGCGCGGGGAGCAAAAAGCGGTCACGGTCGTTACGCAGGTGGAGGTGGATAAAAACGATCCGGGCTTTACTCACCCTACCAAACCTATCGGTGCGTTCTTCACCGAGGCGCAGCGCGACGAGCTCCAACAGGCGCACCCGGACTGGCATTTTGTCGAGGATTCAGGCCGTGGCTACCGTCGCGTGGTGGCTTCACCGCAGCCGCTGCGCATCGTTGAGGCCGACGCCATCAAAACGCTGACGCAAAAAGGCTTTGTGGTGATCGGCGCGGGCGGCGGCGGAATACCCGTGATTCGCAGCGAGCAGGGCGACTACCAGAGCGTCGATGCGGTGATTGATAAAGATCTCTCCACCGCGCTGCTGGCGCGGGAGATCGGCGCTGACGTGCTGGCGATCACCACCGGCGTGGAGAAGGTGTGCATCAACTTTGGCAAGCGGAACCAGCAGGCGCTGGACACCGTCAGCGTGGCGCAGATGGCGCGCTACAGGGAAGAGGGCCACTTCCCGGCGGGCAGCATGCTGCCCAAAATCGTCGCCTCGCTGGAATTTTTACACCACGGCGGCAGGCGCGTGATTATCACCTCGCCGGACTGCCTGCCCGCGGCGCTGCGCGGGGAAACCGGCACCCATATCGTTAATGAAGGAAGATAAGATGAGTGAAAACAAAAGCCGCCGCGAATTTATCAGCCAGAGCGGCAAAATGGTTACCGCCTGCGCGCTATTTGGCGCCACCGGATCCGTCGCGTATGCTGCTGACTCCGCGAAGCCAACCTGCGAGACGGGCAAACCGATGAGCATCACCGCGAAACATTACTATCTGGACAACGTGCTGCTGGAGGCCGGGTTCAACGTCGACGGCGGCGTGGCGACGAGCACCCGCACCGAGCTGAAAACGCTGGAGATTAATGACGGGAAGATCGTCGCCCTGCGCGATAACAAGCGCCACGCCGACGCCACGCTGCCGCACTATGACGCAGGCGGCAAGCTGATGCTCCCGGCGATGCGCGACATGCACATTCACCTGGATAAAACCTTTTACGGCGGTCCGTGGCGCTCCCTGAACCGCCCCGCGGGCACGACGATTCAGGACATGATCCACCTCGAGCAGAAGCTGCTGCCGGAGCTACAGCCCTACACCCAGGAGCGCGCGGAAAAGCTGATCGACCTGATCCAGTCGAAAGGCTCCACCATCGCCCGCAGCCACTGCAATATCGAGCCGACCTCCGGCCTGAAGAATCTGGAAAACCTGCAGGCGGTTTTATCGCGCCGTAAGCCCGGCTTTGACTGCGAAATCGTCGCTTTCCCGCAGCACGGCCTGTTGCTGTCGAACTCCGAAAAGCTGATGCGCGAGGCGATGCAGGCCGGGGCGCACTACGTGGGCGGCTGGATCCAACCAACGTCGACGGCGCGATGGAGAAATCCCTCGACACCATGTTCCAGATTGCGCTGGACTTCGACAAAGGGGTGGATATCCACCTGCACGAAACCAGCCCGGCGGGCGTGGCGGCGGTGAACTATATGGTGGAGACGGTGGAGAAAACGCCGGAGCTGAAGGGCAAGCTGACCATCAGCCACGCCTTCGCGCTGGCGACGCTCAACGAGCGGCAGGTGGATGAGATCGCCACCCGCATGGCGGCGCAGCAGGTGACCATCGCTTCCACCGTGCCGATTGGCACCCTGCATATGCCGCTGAAGCAGCTGCGCGAGAAGGGCGTGTTCGTGATGACGGGGACCGACAGCGTGATCGATCACTGGTCGCCATACGGTCTGGGGGACATGCTGGAGAAGGCGAATCTTTACGCTCAGCTCTACATCCGCCCGAACGAGCAGACGCTCTCCCGCGCGCTCGGTATTGCCACCGGCGACGTGCTGCCGCTGAACGACAAAGGCGAGCGCGTGTGGCCGAAAGCGCAGGATGACGCCAGCTTTGTGCTGGTGGATGCTTCCTGCTCCGCCGAGGCCGTGGCGCGCATTTCACCTCGCACTGCGACGTTCCATAAGGGCAACCTTGTCTGGGGCTCGGTGGGTTGACGTGCATTTCTCCCTCTCCCTGTGGGAGAGGGGATGAAGGCATCAGGCCGCAGGCAATGCCGTATACTGGGAGACACATTCTTAAAGAGGGATCTGCCATGGCACAAAATATCTACGACAATCCGGCGTTTTTTGAAGGCTATGCCCGGCTTCCACGCTCGGTGCAGGGTCTGGACGGCGCGCCGGAGTGGCCTGCGCTTAAGGCCATGCTGCCGGATTTAACCGGCAAATCGGTTGTCGATCTCGGCTGCGGCTACGGCTGGTTCTGCCGCGCAGCCCGCGAGCTGGGCGCTGCTGACGTCACGGGGGTCGATATCTCAGAAAAGATGCTCGCCCGCGCAGCGGAGCTTACCGCTGACCCACAGATTCACTATCAGCGTAGCGATCTGGAATCTCTCAAGCTCAACGAGAACAGCCTCGATCTGGTCTACAGCTCGCTGGCGCTGCACTACCTGCCGGAACTGGATACGCTATTCGCCAGGGTTCAGCGCGCGCTCAAGCCCGGCGGCAGCCTGGTGTTCTCAATGGAGCACCCGATCTACACCTGCGCCACCCGTCAGGGCTGGCTGACCGACGATAGCGGCGAGCGGTTCTGGGGCGTTAATCGTTATCAGGATGAAGGCAAACGCGTCAGCAACTGGCTGGCGGACGGGGTGGTGAAATACCACCGCACGCTCGGCACCACGCTTAACGCGCTGATCGGGGCCGGATTAACGATAAGCGACGTCAACGAGTGGGGGCCAGAACAGGCGCAGATTGACGCCTGGCCCGCGCTGGCCGAAGAGGCGGAGCGCCCGATGCTGGTGCTGATCGCCGCCCGTAAGGCTCAGTAACCCACCTTATACACCCGCCCGCTTTGCACGCCTTCCACGCTGCGGCGATAGGCCTGCGCCACGGTCGCGGCGGGAACGCTCTCAAATCCCGGGAAGAAGCCGTCGTAGGTTTCGACGGATTCGGTGAGTACCGTCGGGCTAATCAGGTTGATGCGGATCCCGCGCGGCAGCTCGCAGGCTGCGGCGCGTACAAATCCTTCCAGCGCCGCATTTACCGTGGTGGCATTTACGCCCTGGGCAATTGGCTCGTGCGCCACGATGCCGCTTATCAGCGTAATAGAGCCGCCCTCGTTCAAATAATGCTGGCCGGTCAGCGCCAGGCGCACCTGCCCGAGCAGCTTGTCCTGCAGGCCCTGGTTGAAGTCGCTGTCCTTCATGGTCGCGAGCGGGCCAAAGTAAAGGCCACCGCTGGCGGAGACAATCGCGTCCACCGGGCCGATTTTCTCAAACAGCGCCTGGACGCTCGCCTGCGAGGTGATATCCACCTGCTCGTCGCCCTGCGTACGGCCGACGCGGATGACCTCGTGGCGACGACTCAGCTCTTCCGTTACCGCACGACCGACCGTACCGCTGGCACCAATAATGACGATTTTCATAGCCGACTCCTTATGTTGTGAGCCTTCATTCTTTAATAAATAAAAATGGAGATAAACTAGGCTAAAGTTAGAAGATTGCTAACCAGAGGTTTGGAATATGGATAAGCTTCGCAGCATGGAGACCTTTATTGCCGTGGTTGAAAGCGGCAGCTTTACCGGCGCGGCGTCACGGCTGGAGATGTCGGCGGTAATGGTGGGGAAATACGTTGCGCTGCTGGAATCACAGCTCGGCACCCGCCTGCTGGAGCGTAACACGCGGCGCCAGAGCCTGACCGACGCCGGGCGGGTCTATTTCGACGAGGCGAAGCGGGTGCTGGAGCAGGTCGCGATCGCCGAAAGCGCCGTGGAACGCCTGCGCGCCGCGCCGTCCGGCACCCTGCGCGTGACCGCACCCACCTCGTTTGGCGGCAGCGCGATCGCGCCGCTTACGGCCTCTTTTTTACAACGCTACCCGGAGGTGCGCATTGAGCTGGATCTCACCAACCGGATGGTGGATCTGGTGGAGGAGGGTATCGATCTGGCCATTCGCATTGGCGACATTCACAACGACGATCTGGTGGCGAAATACCTCTGCCCTTACCGGATGGTGATCTGCGCCGCGCCGGACTATCTTTCGCGCTACGGTATGCCGCAAACCCCTGCCGATCTGGTGGATCATCTCTGCCTGTCCCACAGCGTGTGGACCGCACGCAACGAGTGGCGGCTGCCGGGCGTCGAAGGCGAGGTGCGCTGGAAGCGGGATGCGGTCTTAAGATGCAACGACGGCTACGGGCTGCGGATGGCCGCGAGAGCCGGGGCGGGACTGCTGCTGCAGCCGGAGGTTCTGGTGGCGGAAGATCTGGAAAGCGGCAGGCTGGTGCGGGTGCTGGAGGCGTATATTCCGGCGCCGAGACCCGTGCATTTGCTGTGGCGTCAGGATTTACGACCTCTCCCTAAGCTAACGGAATTTATCGCCCATATTCTGCTAAGATTGGGCACACTATAAAAAAAGAAGGTATGCAAAGAATGTCTGTGAATAAACTCGCCAGCAGCGCGCAGGGCCTGCAATCATCTGCCATCCGTGAATTATTAAAACATAGCAAAATGGCCGGCGTCATTTCGCTGGGTGGGGGTATTCCTAACCCGGCCTTGTTCGATCACGAAGGGCTGAAAATTGCCGCTGATGCCGTATTATCACAGCATTTTGGTGAGGCCTTTCAGTACGGTCTGACCGAAGGCGTACCGGGGCTGCGGGAAGAAATTCAGCGCATCTGCGAAGGGCGCGGGATCCGCTGCAAGGCGGATGATGTGGTCGTGACCTCCGGTTCACAGCAGTCCCTCGACGTGCTGGCACGTGCATTAATTAACCCGGGCGATACCGTTGTGGTTGAGCGTCCAACCTATCTTGCTGCGCTGCAGGTCTTCGGCCTGGCGCAGGCGAATTTTGAATCCGTTGGCACCGACGGCGACGGTATGAAGGTCGACGAACTTGAGGCCCTTGCGGCAAAGAAAGCTATCAAAGCGGTCTATATCGTTCCAACCTTTGGTAACCCCGGCGGCGTGACGCTGTCTGAAGCGCGCCGTAAACAGCTGGTGGAATTATCGAAGCGCTATGACTTCGTCATTATTGAAGACGATCCGTACAGCGAAATTAATTATACCGATGAAGTTTTCCGCCCGTTAATTGCCCATGCCAAAGATATCGGCAACGAAGAGAACGTGGTGTATACCTCAACCTTCTCCAAAATTCTTGCTCCAGGAACCCGCGTGGGCTGGGTGCTGGTGCCGGAATGGCTGAAGCGCGCAGTAGTAAACCTTAAGCAAACCACCGACCTGCACACCAGCACGCTGTCGCAGCTGATGACGTATGAATACCTGAAAACCGGTCGTCTGGCCGATCAGATTAAAACGATCCGCGAAGCCTATCGCCAGAAATACCAGACGTTCGCAACCGAGCTGGAATCCGAGCTGGGTGATGTGATGTCGTTCCACAAGCCGAAGGGCGGCATGTTCCTGTGGGCGAATATGAAAAATGGTAGTAATACCACCCGCTGGCTGGAAAAAACGTTAAGTAACGGCGTAGTATTTGTGCCGGGCGAATTTTTCTACTGCAATGAGCCAGACCATTCAACGCTGCGTATGTCGTTTGTCACGCCAACGGATGAAGAGCTGAAGGAAGCGGTTCAACGCCTGAAAAAATCGCTGTAAAAGACCTGCGCATAATGGCTTTCCTGCCGTTATGCGCAATACGCGTTCAGGGCGGCACGGGCCGCGATCGTCCATGGAGATCTCCATGTTTGAATTTCTGTTCGGTGTCGTTACGCACACGCCCGCCTGGGTGTGGGTGCTGTTTATCTTCCTTATCTCTCGCGGCATTAAAGCACGCAGGCCTGCCACCGTTACGCTGGAGAGGCTTGCCATCATTCCGGCAATATTTCTAATCTGGGATATCTACGATCTGGTGGTCTACCGCACGCTGACGCCCGGAACTGTCGCATTGTGGACGGCGGGGATCTTCGCCGGAGCCGCGCTGGGGTATTTCCTGATTAAGCAGGCGGTTATCACTCGGGCAGATGCGCCGCGCAGCCTTTACCGTCAGGCAGACTACTCCGCGCTGCCGTTTATGATGCTGGCGTTCGGCGTCAAGTATGTGCTGGGCGTGATGAGCGCGGTCTCTCCCCAGACGATGCAGCAGCCCGCCATGAGCGCGCTGGCGATCGTCTCCGGCGGCGTGTTTGCCGGCGTGTTTCTCGGGAAATTTGCGCGTTACGTTGGGGTGTATAACAGTGCCGCACCGCGCCCGGCGGAGTAAGGTTATTCTGTCGCGTGTGCCAGCGTGCGATCTGCAGCATCGCCGCTGAGTGCTCGCGTGACTTCATGGATCCGCCAGATTTTCCCTTCACGCAGCGCGGCAAACAGGTAAACCTCGATCTCTGCCTGACGACCATTGGGATACGTGACCGTCACGATATGCCGGTCAGCCAGAAGTTCGTCATGACAGGCTATCTCCACCACGGTAAAGGCGATTGCGCGGATCTGTGAGCTGACGTGGCTCAGATGCTGGACAAAACCCCGGTAGTCAAGCGCGTGACCGTCCGTAAACTGCTGGTAATCGGGCGTAAATACCTCTGCCGGATCGATATCGCCGTTGAATAAGCGGGTTAACAGGCAGGCCATCTTTTCGCGCTGCGCGGCGTTGTCGGTGTGGGCTATCAGGGACGTGATAATGCTCATGTGGGCTCCTTATGTGGTGAATCACCATTATCCTTGACAGCCGAAGTCGCAGTTTCTCTAATACGCCGAAGAATAACGATTTTCGGTCAAAATGATATGGTCAGTGTTGAAACGCTCCTTCATCCCGGCGGGTACCGAACGCCCTGGCACAGTCATCGCACCGGCCAGCTGTGGCGCATTGCAACGGGGCTGCTGGTCATTGAGACGCAGCAGGCGCGAGCGGTCGTACCGGCAAAACACATCGGCTGGATCCCTCCGGATCGGCAGCACGCCGCTTTTTCCGAAAGTGCGGTAGAAGGCTGCGCTATCTTTCTTGACCCCGCCGGGTGCGCAATGCTTCCCGATGCGCCCGCGCTGTTCGAGCCCGACGATCTCACCCATGCACTGTTTTCCCGTTTATGCGATGCAGAGAGCGAGTACGATCCGCGAAAGCTGACCTTGCTGCTGGATGAGCTTGCCCTGACGCCCCAGGCTCGCTTTTCTCTGCCCGTGCCGACGGATCCGCGTCTGAAGAACGTGGTCAGCCATTTGCTGCAGTTTGTCGATGATAACCAGACGGTAGAGAGCCATGCTATTCATGCTGGGATGAGCGTGCGTACGTTCAACCGTCGGTTTAGCGCCCAGACCGGAATGAACTTTGTTAACTGGCGGCAGCTGGCTCGCGTCATGCGGGCAATGGAGTGGCTGGCGGCCGGGAAGCCGGTAGGGTGGATTGCGCTGTCCTGCGGCTACAGCAGCGTCAGCGCATTTATTGAGGTTTTCAGAGCATGGACCGGTAAAACGCCGGGGCAGTGGGTGATTAAAGAAGGCCCTTTTGGGCGAAGGTAATACGCGTGGCTGCGTTGAGATCCAGCTCTTTTAACGATTCCGGATTAACCCACGCGATCTCCTGAAACTCTTCATTAAACGTGACTTCCCGGTTGGCGCTGATGCAGTCGAAGATCAGATAGATCATGTAAATCTCCTCTGTGGTGCCATCGGCGTAGGTTTTCACCCTGATGTCATCGCGAAAGGCCCATGGCGTAACCGAGACAATCTCCAGCGCTTCGCCCAGCTCTTCGCGGATCTCACGGCGCAGCGCCTGTTCCATGGTTTCGCCCGGCTCCATTCCACCGCCGGAGAGAGCCCACTGGCCGGGGAACACGCCGCGATCGTTGGCCATTTTACACAGGAGGTAGGCACCGTCGTTCTGGATGATGGGGCAGACAATGGTTCGTTGGCGCATGATTTCTTCCTGAAAAAGTATTGATAGGTGAAGTGTTTACCGAATCAGGCTACATCCGGCTGGCCAGATTTTCGCTTAGCCATGACGTCCGCAACGGTCTTAATACGGCTTAGCTCCTCCTGCGTCCTGGGGTTGGATTGCGCTTCCCAGATATCGACGTTCAGCTGTAAGTTAAGCCAAAATTCAATCGTGGTATCAAAGGCTTTTGCCAGTTTGATCGCCATATCGGCAGTAAGCTTGCGATTGTTATTGACCAGCGCGCTGATGGTGTTGCGGTGAACATTGAGCATCTCCGCCAGATCGCTGATTTTCAGATTGAGCGGTTCAAGATACTCATACTGCAACACGTCGCCCGGCGTGGTGGGTTTGCGGAGTGCCTGTTGAAGTGTCATAGGTGATGCCTCACTTGTGTTGCGTGTACTTGTGTGGAGAGAGGTAGAGATCTTCTGCTTTACCCTCTGTCCAGCGAAATACGAGCCTGTATTGCCTGTTTACCCGGATTGAGGAATATCCCTTCAGCGGAGGATTCAATGCTTCATACATATTGCCCGGTGGCGATCGCAAATCCCTGTGCGAGGTTGCTGCCCTGATGATATCGAGCTTTCTCGCAAGCGCTGTTTCCAGATTTGCAGGAATAACATTGCTCGATCTGCCGTAAAGAAAAAAATCCTCAAGCCATTGATCCCGAAAATAACTAATCATAATGGTGCTGAGCTCCAGTCCTTGAAGCTGATTGAATAGTAATGCACTCCCGCACTGTGCGCAAGTGCGTTTTTGTCTGCGGTTAATATTACCTGGGCGATGGCTGAAGGGAAGTGGGATGCATGGCTAAAGATTAATACTCCGAGGTAGGTTCCAGTTCTGACGTGCGGTTAAATACCCGGCGGCGCTGCGCTTGCAAGGGCCTCCGGGTATGTAGGCCGGGTAAGGCGGAGCCGCCACCCGGCGATTGACTAGCGCTCCCTCAGCGCCTCTTTCGCCCGGTTAAACGGCTTGATCAGATAATCCAGCACCGTTTTCTCGCCGGTCTTAATGTCCACCGTCGCAATCATCCCCGGCACAATCGAGAAGTGCCTGCCCGCCTTATTCACCAGGTAATCCTGGCTGGTGCGGATAAACACCCGGTAATAGAACACTTCCGGCTTGGCCTCGTCCTGGATGGTGTCCGGAGAGATCGTTTCTACGACCCCGTGCAGGCCGCCGTAAATGGCGTAATCGTAGGCGGTGATTTTAACCAGCGCCTCCTGGTTCGGGTGGATAAAGGCGATATCGCGCGGTGACAGGCGGGTTTCAATCAGCAGGTGATCGTCCACCGGCACAATCTCCATCAGCTCGCCGTTAGGCGGGATCACGCCGCCGATGGTGGTGACCTTAATATTTTTCACGATCCCGCGCACCGGGGATTTTACCGTCAGACGGGTGACGGAATCCTGGCGGCCTTTGAGGATCGCTGAAACCATATCCACCTCCGCGTTGGCCTTGGATAACGCCTCGCGCGCCTGAACGTAATACTGCGAGCGTACGTCGGTGAGCTTCAGCTCCAGATCGCTTTTCTGCCGCTGCAGGCGCAGCACCTCCACGTGGCTGGCGGCGCCGGTTTTGACCAGCCGCTGGGTGATGGCCAGCTCCTTATTGGCGAGATCTAACGCGGCGCGCAGCTCCCGCTGGGTATCTTCCAGCTGCGCGCGGCGGGAGTTGTAGAGGCGCGTTTCGTCAGCAATCAGATCCGGCCACTTTGCCAGCGAAGGGGGAAACTTCAGCGGGAGATCGTTCACCTCGGCGTACAGGCGGGCGCTGGAGGCCAGTGAAGCCCGATAGCGCGCCGCGCTTTCGCCGACGTTCGATTCGGAACGCGTCGGATCGAGCCGCGCCAGCACCTGTCCGGCCTGCACCTGATCGCCCTCGTGGACGTTCAGCTCGGTGAGGATCCCGCCGTCGAGAGACTGTAAGACCTGCTCGCGCGAGCTGGGGATCACTTTACCCGAGCCGGTTGACACCTCATCCAGCACGCCAAACCACGCCCAGACGCCCAGCACCACAAACATCAGCAGCGAGAAGATCACGATCCGACGCGCGCCGGTGTAGCCGCTTTCGGAGTCGAGGGCGTTATCCAGATCGTCCATTGCCGCCACGTCACGCTGACTGATTTTCATTTTTCCACTCCCGTCCGGTTGCTGCCTGCTGCTGTTGCTGCTGCATACGGCTGTTGTTCAGCGCCTGGGCCTTTGGCGCGTCCATCACCAGCATCCCCTCTTTCAACACCACGACGCGATCCACCAGTTCCAGCACCGGTACGCGATGTGTGGCGACAATCAGGGTGCGATGCCCGAGCCAGTCGCCCAGACGCTGGATGAATTCCCGCTCGGTGTGCTCGTCCAGCGACGCGGTGGGTTCATCCATCAGCACAATATTCGGATCGCGCAGCAGCATCCGCGCCAGCAGAATCGACTGGCGTTGCCCGCCGGATAATCCCACGCCGTTTTCCATGATCGGGTAGTCCAGCCCCTTGGGCAGCTTCTGCACAAAGCCTGCCGCACCGGTCAGCTCCAGCGCCTCGAAAATCTCTTCGTCGGTGGCGCGCGGCATGCCGAGGGTGATGTTTTCGCGCAGGGTGCCGTAAAACAGCCGGGCGTTCTGGGTCATAAAGCCGACGTTGCGCCGGACGTCGGCGACGTCGAGGTGCGGCAGGCTGAAGTTATCAAGCCGCAGCTCGCCGGCCGCCAGATCCATCCCGCCCGCCATGGCCTGCAGCAGGGTCGATTTGCCCGCGCCGTTGCGTCCGAGGATCGCCACTTTTTCTCCCGGCCTGATCTCCAGCCGGTTAATGCGCAGCGCCATGCGCGGATCGTCCGGCTGATAGCGGAACTGCGCCTGCTCGAAGAGGTAATGACCGCGCAGCACGTCCTGGCGGATCGGCGTCTCCTCGCGCTGATTTTCGGTGGGAAGCTGCATGATGCTGTCCAGCCCCTCTTTTACCGCTTTGACCTGCTGCCAGCGCGCCAGCACACCGCACAGCGTCGCCATCGGGGCGATCATGCGGGAGGCCAGCATCGACGCGGCGACCACCGAACCGGTGGTCAGGGTGCCGTCGATCACCATCGGGGCGCCGACCACAATCACCCCGGCGTAGACCAGGCTCTGAATGGTCATCCCCCAGCTGATCAGGTTCTGCGTCAGCTCGCGGGTGCGCAGGCCGGATTCCGCGGTGATCTGGATATAGCTGTTCCACTGCTGCAAAAAGCGGTTTTCCGCCTGCATCAGCTTGATGTCCTCCAGCCCCTGCACGCTCTCCACCAGCACCGCGTTGCGCAGGGTCGATTCATGGGCCGACTGCTTTGCCAGCTCCGCCAGCTTCTTCTGCAGCAGCAGGCCGGGCAGGACCATGATCACCGCCGCGACCGGGGCGATCCACGCCAGCTGCGGGGCGATGATTGCCAGCACCACCACGAACAGGAGAAAAAAGGGCAGATCAACAATCGTCGAGATGGTGGACGAGGTCACCATCTCGCGGATCTGCTCCAGCTCGCGCAGCTGAGAGATAAAGCTGCCCGTGGAGCGGGGGATTGCGCTGTTGCGCAGCCGCAGCGCGTGGCCGAAGACGCGATCCGAAACGCGCATGTCCGAGCGCTTGCCGAGCAGATCCATAATGTGCCCGCGCGCCACGCGCAGCACAAAACCAAACAGGGTGGCAATCAGCACCCCGATGGTCAGGACGTAAAGCGTCGGGTAGGACTGCGCGGGGATCACCCGGTCGTACACCTGCATGGAAAAGACGATCCCGGAGAGCGACAGCACGTTGATAAAGAGGGCGGCCAGCATGACCCAGCTATAGGGACGCAGGTCGCGCATCACCAGCCGGTAGAGCCAGTCCGGGCGGTATTTTGAGATATAGGCATCCACGCGGCTGTCCTTCAGTGCGGCGAGTGGACGCAGGGCAATGACGTGGCGGATAGCGGGCAGCATCGCCGTCATCGACAGCCGGTTGGTGTAGGTCTCATCGTCGAAAAAGCTGACCTCCAGCGTATCGTCCCCGTCGAAATGCTCGATCACGCCGATCCTGCCGTCATGCATCGCCACCACCACCGGCAGACGCCAGCTGTTGATCGCCTGCCGATCGTCGGTAAGGAGCTGAAACGACAGCCCCGCTTCGCGGGCCAGCTGGGTGAGGGCGGGCACCATCGGTTTGCCTTTCAGCCACGGCGCGCCTGCGATCAGCGCGCCGGGCGAGCAGGCGACGCGGTAGCGCGTGGCGACAAAACCGAAGGCCTGCGCCCACTGCGCCAGCGCCTCATCCGTCATGTTTTCACCTTGCGGGATATCACGCTGTTTCATGGCTGGATCTCCACGGTCTGGATGGTGCGGTTATCAAGATCGAACGCATGACGCAGCTGCCCGGTGTTATACAGGCAGTTGAGCTGCAGCTGGTGCAGCTGACCGAGGGTCTGCTGCTGGGTGAAGCGTGCCTGGTAGACCTCCTGCTCGGCGTTGAGCACGTCGAGCAGGGGGCGCGAGCCGAGATCGAGATACTGCTGCTGGTACAGTTCGCGGGTGCGGGCGCTGAGGGCTTCCTGGCGACCCTGGATTTGCAGCGTGCTTTGCAGGCTCATCACCTGGCTGCGGGCTTCCAGCAGCTTCTGGCGGACGTCAAGGCGCGTACGCTGAACGGTGGACTGCGCCGCCTCCACCGCGTGTCCGGCAGCGTTACGCCGGGCGGTGAGGCCGCCGCCCTGATAGAGAGGCATCTGCACTTTCACCCATGCGGAATACTGGGTGCGATCCCGGGTTTCGCTCCCCGCGTAGCGATCGTTCATGTAGTGACGCACCTCCGGCTCCAGCGAGACGGTTGGCGTCATCTGCGCGTCGGCGTAATCGAGGTTCGCCTGGGCGACGTTAGCCTGCGCCCAGGCGGCAAGTACCGCGGGCACCAGACGGTCATCCGGCTCGGCAATGTCGCAGCTCCGGCCCAGCTTTTGCGGAAAGTCATTGCTGATTGCGTTCAGGCTGTTCCAGCCGAGAAAGCTCATCAGCGTGGCGCGGGCGCTGTCCAGGCTGGCCTGGTACTGCATCAGCTGGGCGCGCGCGCCTTCGATACGGGCATCGGTTTGCACCACGTCAGAAAGCGACGTGGCCCCTTCGTCGTTACGCTGGCGGGTCAGCGTGCCAATGGAGGAGAGGGCGTCGAGCTGCTCTTTAGCGGTCTCGACCATCTGCTGCCAGGTTTGCACCTGCACCATGGCGATGGCGGTATCGTGGGCGATGGTGTCGATACTCACCAGCACGTTGGCCTGCTGCTGGGCAACGCCCGCGCTCTCGGCCCGCACCTGGCTGTCCACTTTGCCAAAGTCGTAGAGCATCTGTGAGAGAGAGAGCACCAGCGACGGGGTAAAGCCGTTCTGATCGCCGTCATGGGAAAAACCGTTGTCCACGCCGGCATTAATCTGCGGATAGTATTTTGATTTAGCGACGTCCACCTCTTCGCTCTGCTGGTAGAGTTTTCCCACGGCTTCGCTGATGGCCGGGTGCCAGGTGACGGCGCGGTTGACGGCATCGCCAAGCTGCAGCGAACCGGGGGCGGCTTTGCCAGCCGCAGGTGCGACGCGGCCATTGAGCGAGGGGAGTTCCTGCGTTTCGCGAAGCTGCCCGGTATTGATGATTGCCGCCGGGTTCGCGCAGAGAGCGGGCACAGATATCAGGCAGCACGAGAGCCACCAATGAGGCATCTTCATTCCCATGTCATGTCCCTATTAAAAAGAGTACGGCTTTATTATTTATGCCCGGGCGCTGTGCGCCCGGGTTAGGTACTACAGGTGCTATCAGGTAATGATGTGTTGCTGGTTAACAAGCTCGTCGTAGGTGGTCTGAACGCCATCAAGCGTAACGAGCGTGGTATTAGTGTAGGTGCCTCCCGCACCGTCACGGTCGATGGAGATCACGGTATTGCCATTACTATTAGTGACATGGAGATAATTCCCCAGCGTCGCGGCGCTACCGTTCCAGCCCACCAGCAGATCGCCGATGTCGATTTTGTCCCCCTGCGCCAGCGAGAAGCCGGTCCAGTGATCGCCCGCGGTGCTGCTGACGTTACCCGCCGTAGCATTCCCCACCGTACTGTTCAGCACCTGGTAAATCAGCGTATCGCCGTAGGCCGTACCGGTGATGGCGTCGTTATGTTCCGAACTGATGAACTGCGGCGCCATATTGATGGTCAGCGTGGCGCTGTCCGTTCTCCCGGTAGAGTCGGTCAGTGTGTAGTTGAAGGTCTCCTTCGACGTCATGGATGAGAGCGATACCCCGCTGTTGAGGGTATAGGTGTAATGGCCGTCAGCGCCGATCGCCAGGACGCCGTAATGGCCGGTGATGTTCACCGTTGCGCTGCCGGTATACGGATCCAGCGTGGTGGTCACGCCGTTGTACCCGGTCACGCTCAGACGGGTATCCACCGAGTGGAGCTGATCCAGCACGCCGCCAGAATCGGTGCCGTCAAAGATATTGCCGTTGACGGTGTGGCTGCCGGTGACGTCGAAATCACTCAGCGAGTAGGTGGTGCCGTTCACGCTTGGTGTGATGGTGATGTTCCCCACGCTCAGCCCCGGTACGCTACCGGTAAAGTTCAGCGTATAGGTCCCGGCGTTCAGATCCAGCCCGGTGAGCGGGATGTCGATATTGCCGCCCAGCAGTGAGCCGCCGCTGAAGGAGCCGCTGCGTATCACGCCCGAGCCGTCGCTGATGGACCAGTTTACCGTCAGCCCGCCCAGCGCCAGCAGCGAGGCCACGTTAAAGTGGAGCGACACGTTGTGCAGCGCGGTGTTCGCGTCGACCACGAAGGTTCCGCTGCCGGAGCCCTGGGTTGACGAGAGCAGGGCCGTCGTCCAGCTGGCGGTGCCCACTGTCGTATCCGAGTATGCCGACGTGTGGTGCACCGAGGTGAGGTCCATCGTGGCGCTGACATCGTTCACCGCATCCATCGCCCGGGGGGTTGGGGTGATGTTGAGCGATGCCGTATCCTTCGAGCCGTCAGGCGCGGTAACGGTGTAGACGAAGGTATCCGGCGTGCTGATATGGTCCGCCCCCACTCCGCTTCTCAGGGTGTAGGTGTACTGTCCGGACGAATTGATGGTCAGCGTGCCGTATTCCCCCTGAATGGTGGTGGTTCCACTGCTGTTGACCGCCACGCCGTTCACTTCGGTGACCAACGTGCCCGGAGGAACTGGGTCATTCGCCAGCACGTCGCCCGTGGTGGTTTCGCTGATACTCGCCACGCTGTAGACATGATCCTGCAGGACGCTCAGCGTGTAGCCCGTCAGGACGGCGATCCCCGATGCGGTATTGAGTAAGAACAGGTACTCCCCGGCCGGCAGATTCAGCGTCAGCTGGGATGACGTGCCACCCAGCAGCGGGGCGCGCAGCCAGCCCGACTCGACGCGAACCTGCTCGAAGGTCTGGGTGGCGTTGTTGAACTTATAGACGTACAGATCGAATACCGACGCCAGCGCCACGCCGCCCACGGAGGCCTGGATGGTCATGGTGCGGGTCGTGCCTTCCTCCACGTTGTAGATAATCGGGTTGGTCATGTCGTCCAGCAGGTTAAGCCCCAGCGTGCTGCCGAGATTAATGCCCACCAGGGTAAAACCGTTCTGAGACGAGGCGCCGTTATTAATCTCGCTCACGGTGGTGTCAAAGGTCAGCGAGGCCGTATCGTCCACCGCCACAATGCCGTTGATTACCGTACCTGCACCCAGAGACAACACCAGCTGCGCCGACGCGCTGACGCCGTTATGGGTGATGGTGTAGGTGAAGTTCTCCGTCCGGCCAACGACCGCGGCGCTGGTGTCGGTCAGGTTGTAGGTGTAGCTGCCGTCGCGGTTGATGGTCAGCGTACCGTATTTGCCCTGAATCACCGTGCCGTCGGCGTTCACGCTGGTGGTGACGCCCTGGGCGTTAGTGACCGCGGAGATAGTGGTTCCGGCCGGCGCGTTGTCGCTGCCGGCGGTCGGGTCCGTATCGAGGATCACGTTGCCGTTGAGGCTGGTTTCGCCCGTGACCGTACCCGGACCGGTCTCTTTCACCGCCACGTCGAGGCTGGTGTAGGAGCCGGTTGCCAGCAGGTTGGTGTTGTAGCTGAGCACGCGATAGTTGCCGTCGGCCAGCCCGGTCAGGTTCAGCGAGACGCCGGTTGCGCCGAGGGTCAGGAGATCGGCAAACTGCGGTTGGCCGGTGTCCACCACGGTGGTCCAGGCGCCGTTGACGTAATGCTGAACCACCAGTTCAAGGGTGTTGAGCAGAGAGAGCACCGCTCCCGTGGCGTTGGCGTTCACCACGATATCCGCGCTGCCGCCGCTGCCCACCGTGAAGTTGACCTGGGCCGTATCATTGCCCAGCAGCGTCAGGACGTTGCCGACGGCGCCGACCAGCAGGAAGCCGTAATCGCTGTACTGGCTGTTGGTCACGGTTGCCGTGGTGCTGAGGTTCAGCTCTTCGACGTTATTGCTGGCGGAGAGCGGCACCACCGGCGCAAGGGCGGAGCCCGGCAGCGAGGTGTTGCCCGCGGCGTCGGTGGCGGTGATCTGCAGCGTCTGGCCTTCGGTCTGTTTGTTAATGAAGGTGTAGGTGTAGGTGCCGTTGCTGCCCGCAATGGCGGTGACCGTCGAGCCGTCCGCAAGGCGGATCGCGACGGTGCTGCCTGCTTCCGCAGTCCCGGTCAGGACGCTACCGTCGGCGTTGAAGGTCCCGGTCGGCGCCGTTGGAGCGGTCGTATCGACGATAATCGTCGTCACGGCTGACGCCACGCTGGTGTTGCCCGCCGCATCGGTGGCCGTGGCGGTGAAGTTATGCGTGCCTTGCGCCAGCGTGGTGGTTTGCGGCAGGGTCCAGTTGCCGCTGCCGTCGGCGGTCACCGTACCCACCAGAGTAATGCCATCGTAGATCCGCACCGTGGCATTCGCTTCGGCGGTTCCGCTCAGCGTTGGGCGCGTGTCGTTGGTCGGATTCGTACCGGTCACCGGGCCGGTAACGCTGCCGACGTCATCAATCACTGAAATGATGGCCGGTGCGCCCGGCGCGAGGGTATCGACGTTAATCACGTACCCGGCGGTCGGCGCGCTGGCGTTACCCACCGCATCGGTGGCGGTAAAGGTCAAATTGTGCGGACCGTTGCCCAGCGCCGGGGATGGCGTAAAGCTCCACGCCCCGCCGGTCGCCGTCACGCTGCCGATTTGTACGCCGTTATCAAAGATTTTTACCGTTGACCCGGCTTCCGCCGTACCGCTGAGGGTTGGCTGCGTGTCGTTGGTGAACCCGCCGTTCGCCACCGGCGTCGCCGCATTGCCCACGTCATCCAGAATGCTGGTCAGCACCGGCAGCGCAGGTGGCGTGGTGTCGACGGTGAGGTTAAAGCTGGTGGACGACACGCTGGTGTTGCCTGCCGCATCCGTCGCCTGCGCGGTGAAGCTGTGCGCGCCAGCGGTCAGCGTGGTGTTGAGCAAGATACTCCAGCTTCCGTTGCCATCCGCGGTGCCCGTTCCGACAAGTGTAGTTCCCTCATAGATCTTCACGGTGGCAAACGGTTCGCTGGTTCCGACAAGGCGCGGTACCGTATCGTCGGTTGTTTGCCCGGACGTAAGCGGGCCGGTGATGGTGCCCACGTCGTCTATCGCCTGGCTGATAACCGGCGCGTTCGGTGCGGTGGTATCCACAATCAGGGTAAAGTCCGGCGAGCTCAGGCTGACGTTGCCCGCTGCATTGGTGACCGTGGCGGTCCAGGTATGGCTGCCGTTGGCCAGCGGCGTTGACGGCGTAAAGCTCCATGCGCCGGTACCGTCCGCCTGAACGGTGCCGACCGGCTGCCCGTTCTCATACACGGTGACCGTGGCGTTGGCGGTCGCGGTGCCGTTTAGCGTCGGCGTGGTGTCGTCGGTGCTCTGCCCGGAAGAGAGCGGAGTTTGAATGCTGCCCGCGTTGTCACCCGCGGTCGAAATGACCGGCGCCGACGGCACGCCCGTATCCACCGTCAGGTTAAACGGTGTCGTCGTGCTGCCGGTATTGCCAGCCACGTCGGTGGCGTTGAAGGTGATGGCGTGTAGACCTTCGCCCAGATCGGTACCCGGGGTGAAGGTCCAGCTGCCCTGGGCATTCACCACCGCAGTGCCAATTTCGTTGCCATCAACAATCACGTGCACGGTAGAACCCACCTCGCCCGTACCGTTGAAGGTTGGGCGCGCGTCGTTGGTGCTGTTACCCGACGTGAGCGCCCCGGTGACCGGGCCGACGTCGTCAATCACGCTGGTCACCACCGGTACGCCGGGGGCTGCGGTATCAATGGTAAAGGCGAAGACCGATGAGTTAGCCGAGGCGTTGCCTGCGGTATCCGTTGCATACGCGCGCAGGGAGTAGCTGCCGTCGCCCAGCGGCGCGGTCGGCGTAAAGGACCAGTTCCCGCTGCCGTCAACGATCGCCGTGCCAATCTGCGTGCCGTTATTCATGATGTGAATCGTGCTACCCGCCTGCCCGGTGCCGCTGATGGTCGGGGTGCTATCGTTGGTCACCTGGCCGCTGGTGAGGTTACCCTGGACGCCGCCAGGGACGTTGTCGTTAACATTATCCAGCGTCGGAACCGTCGGTGCCGTCAGGTCAACCACCACGCTCCAGGGAGCTGAGACCGCGCTGACGTTGCCCAGCGGATCGGTCGCCCGGACGGTGAAGCTGTGCGAGCCTTCGCCGAGCGCGGTGTCAGGAGTAAACGTCCACGCGCCGGTGCCGTCAGCCGTTACCACGGCAATCTGGGTACCGCCGTCGAAAATGGTCACCACGCTGTTTGCGTCCGCTGTCCCCGAAAGGGTTGGCGTGGCGTCGTTCGTCTCGGTGCCGCTGACCACCGTGGTGGCGGCGTTACCGACGTTATCCGTGACGTTGGTGATGACCGGCGTGGCGGAAACGGAGTCCACCACGACGGTGAAGCCCGCCGAAGGACCGCTCTGATTCCCCGCCGGATCGGTCTCGCGGATGGTCAGGATATGGTTGCCTTCAGTCAGGACGGGCGTGGTGTAGCTCCAGGTGCCCGTATTGCCGACCTCCGCGGTCCCCAGCAGCACGCCGTTGTTGTAGATGGAGATGGTATCGCCGACCGCGCCGGTGCCGGTGAGGGTCGGCTGGTTGTCGTTGGTGGTCTGGCCGCTGGTCAGCGGTCCGGTGCCCGGACCGACGTCGTCAATCACCGCGCCGATAGCTGGCGTGCCCGGTGCGGTGAGGTCGACGGTGACGCTGGCCGCCGGAGAGCGGCCGCTGGTCTGGCCGTTGAGGGTCGCCGTCACCTCAAAGGTGTGCAGCCCTTCGCCAAGTGCGGCTGGCGTATAGCTCCAGTTGCCGCTGCCGTCGGCGGTCACCGTCGTCAATGGCGTCGCGCTACCGTCCTGATAGATGGTAATCAGGCTGCCCGCTTCGGCCGTACCGGTAAGCGTTGGCGTGGTGTCATTAGTGGTTTTGCCTTTCACATCGCCAGTAATCGGGTCTGCATCATCGACGATCGCCGTGATGACGGGCACCTGCGGCAGCTCGAGCGACGAGTCGGTGACGACAAAAGGCACGCCCGCGCTGGCATTCCCTGCGGCATCCGTAGCGGTCACGGTCAGCGTGGTCGGATCCAGCTGCGCCGGGCTCAGCGCAATGGAGAAGTTGCCGTCGCTGCCGACAACGCCGGTACCAATGACCGTGGAACCGTTTGTCACGGTAATGATGCTTCCCACTTCACCGGTACCGGTCAGCGGTGTTCCTTCATCAGCCAGCAGCATGTTGCCCGGATCTGCCGGGGCGACGGTGTCTACCGTTACGCTCAGCGGCGCTGAACTGCCAGAGAGATTACCCGCGGGGTCGCGGGAAGAGACGGTGAAGGTATACGGGCCATCCAACAGCGTCGTGTCGGCAGTCCAGCTCCAGGTGCCGCCCGGCTGGACCGTCACCAGCACGGTAGATGGCGTGCCGTCTACGGAAACGATAACCGTGGTACCGGGTTCACCGGTCCCGGTAAGAGTTGGCGTGCCGTCCTTCGTGTAGAGCACGTTATTAGACAGCTGGCTGTCAGCTACGGCGCTAATGACGGGGATCTCAGGCGCAACGGTATCGAGGGTAACGGTAAAGACCGAACTCGGCGCGCTGACGTTACCCGCTGCGTCCACGCCCGCCACGGTAATGTTGAGCGGACCGTCCGTTTGCGTTGGAAGCGTCAGGTTCCATTCCCCGTTAGCCACCACGACACGGCCCACTTCGACGCCGTTGTTGTAGACGATCACCGTCTCACCGTTAACGCCGGTTCCGCCCACTGTCGGTGTGGTATCGGTGGTAAAGCCACCGTTAGGCTCACCGCCCACTGCACTAATCACCGGCGTAGCCGGCGCCAGGGTATCCACGACGATCGTAATCGCTGGCGACGGGTCAGAGACGTTGCCCGCTTCATCGGTGGCGGTGGCGGTCCAGGCGTGGCTGCCCTCGGCAATGTCGCTGCCAGGACGCCAGCTCCAGTTGCCGCTGCTGTCTACCGTGACGGTGCCCACGACGGTCGATATGCCGTTGACGGTGTCAGTGATGTTGATGACGTCGTTCGGCGTGCCGGTGCCGCTCAGGACCGGGCGCGGATCGTTGGTGGTTCCGCCATCGGGTACGGGGCCGGTGATCTGGGTGACGCTGTCGGTGACGGTCGGTACCGCAGGCGTAGCCGGCGCTTCGGTATCAATGGTGATGGTTACCGGCTGCGACGGGGCGCTTTCGTTGCCCGTGCCGTCCACGTTGGTGACGGTCAGGGTGATGTCATAGGTACCGCCGGGCAGTGGGGTTGATGGCGTCCACGACCAGCTGCCGGTATTGTCCACGACAGCGTCGCCGATTTTGGCGCCGTTGTTGTAGATCGTCACGGTATCGCCCGCCGTGCCGGTACCGCTCAGGGTTGGCGTGGTATCGCGGGTGGTTTCGCCCGGGTTCAGCGTTGTTGCTGTTCCGTCAGGATTGACGGTGATGGCCGGTACGTCCGGCGTGGCAGGCGCGACGGTATCCACCGTCAATACAAACGGGCTTGAGATGGTGGTATTGCCTGCGGCATCGGTGGCGTGAACCGTCAGCGAATGCGGGCCGTCGGTGAGCGGGGTAACGGGCGTAAAGCTCCAGCCTCCGCTGCCGTCGAGGGTGGCGGTGCCGAGCAGGGTGGCGCCGTCATAGACGGTGATCACCGCATCAGCCGGGGCGGTGCCCTGCAGCAGCGGTGTGGTGTCATCCGTGGTATCGCCGCTGCTGAGCGTGCCCTGAACGCCGCCGACGTCATCGGTCACGGTGACGATGGTTGCCGCCGCTGGCGGCGTGGTATCGACGGTCAGGGTGAAGCCGCCTGACGGCTGGCTGGTGTTACCCGCCGCATCGGTGGCAACAACGGTAAAGGTATGAGGCCCGCTGCCAAGAGGCGTGGTGAGGGTATAGGTCCACGTGCCATTGTCGTCGACCAGGACCGTGAAAAGATCGGTGCCATCCAGGCGGATGGTGACGCTTGAGCCAGGTTCAGCCGTACCGTTGAGCGTCGGCGTGGTGTCGTTGGTGCTGTCGTTGGGGTTGAGCGCGCCGAGGCGTTCCGGCACATCATCCAGCACCTGGGTAATGACCGGGGCGGCAGGCGCGACGCTGTCAATCGTCAGAGTCCAGGTGTTGGAGACGCCGCTGGTGTTACCTGCCGCATCGGTCGCGACGGCGGTCAGGGCGTGGGGGCCCTCGGCGATAGGCGAGGAAGGCGTAAAGATCCATACGCCAAGACCATTGGCGATGGTCGTACCAATAGCAACACCGTCCACGCGCACGGTGACCGTCGCGTTTGCTTCGGCGGTACCGCTGAGCGTCGGGGTGGCGTCGTTAGTGGTCTCATTAATGTCGAGCGAGCCGGTGCGACCGGGAACATCGTCCACGACTTGTGAAATCACCGGGGCGCCAGGTGCCGTGCCGTCGACGTTAATTGTCCACGGGTCTGATAACCCGCTCGGGTTACCGGCGGGATCCGTCGCCTTCGCGGTCAGCACCCAGGTGCCATCGGTCAGCGGTGCGGGCGGCGTAAAGCTCCAAAGGCCGGAGGAGGGAACAACCGTCGTACCGAGGACATCGCTGCCGTTATAAATCGTGATGGTCGAGCCCGCTTCGCCCGTCCCGTTCACGGTCGGGGCCCGGTCGTTGGTGAGGCCGTTCTGGCCCACGGGGCCGGTGGTGGCCTGCACGTCATCCATCACCGACACGATAATTGGCGTCTGCGGTGGGGTAATGTCCGGTGACGCCGCGGAGGTTGCGGGCCCCGTGTTGCCCGCCGTGTCGGTGGCGTCAGCGGTCAGGATTTCGCCGTTGAGCTTCGGCGGGGTCAGCGTCAGGCTAAAGTTCCCTTCGCTGTCGGCAACAACAGTGCCAAGGGTGACATTGCCTTCACGGATGGTCACCGTGCTGCCAGCTTCCGCGATGCCGCTGATGGTGCCGCCATCATTCGAAACCTCGAGATTACCCGGGGCAGACGGCGGCGTGGTGTCCACGGTGAAGATGACGGGCTCTGAGGTTGCGCTCAGGTTTCCTGCGGCATCGGTTTCAGTGACGGTTATGGAGTGTGTCCCGTCCGGGAGCGGGCCGTTCGGCGTGACGCTCCAGGTGCCGTTGGGCAACACCGTCGTTGTGCCAACCACCACGCCGTTATCGTAGATGGTGATTGTTCCGCCGGGCTCGCCGGTTCCCGCGAGGATCGGCAGTGAAGCATCGGTAGGCGCGACCGACGTGATGGTTCCCTTGATAAGGCCCGTATCGTCGGTCAGCACAATCGCGCTCGGCGCGTCCGGCGGAGTAAGATCCACCGTAAGGGTAAACACCGGCGAGGCTGGCCCGGTGTTGCCGGCGGCGTCGGTTGCCCGCACGGTAATCTGGTGAGTACTTTCGCTCAGGTCAACCGACGGGGTAAAGGTCCAGGTGCCGTTGCTGGCGACGACCGCTGTACCAATGGCGACTCCGCCGTCATAGATCGTCACGGTCGAGCCCGCTTCGCCGGTGCCGGTAAGCTGCGGGCGCTGATCGTTGGTGCTGCCGCCGTTGCTGACTGCCCCCGTCTGCGGGGCGATATCATCCGTGACGCTGGTGATTGCTGGCGCATCGGGCGCGGTGGTGTCCGGCGCGTTGAGCGTTGTGCCCGGGCTGGTATTCCCGGCGTTATCCGTCGCGGTGGCGGTCACCTGCTCGCCGTTGGTCAACGGTGTGCCGAGAGAGACGGTAAAGCTGCCGTCGCTGCCCGTTGTTCCTGTGCCAATGACGTTGCCGTTCGCGTCTTTCAGCGTGATGGTACTGCCGGGTTCAGCGGTACCGGTGACGGTTTTGCCATCTGAAGAGAACTTAAGGCCGGAAGGCGCGTTCGGTGCTGTCGTATCCGCATCGGCCGAATTGTTACTGCCGCCACCACCACCGCTTGCCGCCGCCGCGATGCCGCCCGCGGCGGCAATGCCGCCCAGTGCCCATGGCCAGATGGCGGCACCACCGGCGTCGCTCCCGGAGGCTGCAAGCAGCACGTCCGTAGACGCGATGGATTCGTACGTGGCAGCTCCGGTCGGATCTTCAATCCACCATAATGCGCCGTTGCTGTCCTGCAGTACCAGCTGGCTCACGCCCTGCGCGTCCGTGACGTAGAAGTTTTTAAGGGTGATCACCTCGCCGGAGTGCAGCGTAACCAGCAGATCGTTACCGTTTCGCGCGAAGTGGGAGACGCTCGCTCGCTCGACATGAAGCTCAACGATAGAGGAATGGCTCAGGGTAACCTGTGTGCCTTCCGAGGTCGTTTCCACGCCAGTAAGTTTCGATATAACAGAGATTTGGCTCATTTAGGCATTACTCCAGCAGATGTATCATGAACGGCGAGCAAGACGAGCCATCTCTGCAGAAGGTAAAGGGCGCCCCCGGCGCAGTCGCTGTTATTACTCAGCACTGACCGTTGTTTTTAGCGCGCACGATGCCCGCCAGAATTCAGAGTGGCAACATCAGAGCGAATCTAATGACTTATAAAAGTGAACAATTTTTATGGGTGTTTTGTATCGTGTAAAACCCTGTAATTAATAGAGGAATTATTTTTTAGAATATAAAAATGATATAGACAGAAAACGAAGGTTGTGCAAATTAAGCTTTCGTAAATAAGTGCCAAAACAATGAAGAGGGCATTAATGTATTGGGGTGGCTAATAATTTAATTGGCTCAACCTTTTGTTTTATATGGTTTTAGTTTTAACCTGTGACGTTGATTCTGAATATGATTTACGCAGTATGATAATTGGTAGGGGATATTTTTAATATAATGTAAAACGTTATTGTTTAAGCGCGCTTAATATGCATTTAAGTTAAGGTAACGTTTTTGATATAAGATATATTATGTCACCCACACAATAAAATATATTCTTATGCAGGCTTAAAACTCTGCTATCACGCGAAAATAATAGCGTTAAGTAAAGGGTAAAATAACCTGATTTATTTCCACTGGGGCTACGACGTCAGCATGATTTTGCGACAGCAAAAAATTCACGGGGAGAATGAATAAAAATCGTCAGTCGGGCGTTTACTGACGTCACTTCCTTCTTACCCTGGAGCTTTATATGAACACGACCTCGTTTCGTTTGATCCCGGTGCTGATTTTTTCCCTGCTGTCCCCCCTGGCGCTGGCAATGGGCAATAATAGTACCGAGAGCAAAACGCCCGATTGTCCTTCCGGACAGGTGTATGACAGCGCCACCCAGAAATGCGTGCCGGACAAGAACAGCAGCCTCAGCGACCAGGACAAAACCAACTACGCGTACCATCTCGCGAAGAAAGGCGAGTATCAGGCGGCGCTGAACCTGCTTGATTCGCTGAAAAATGGCAATACGGCTGAAGCGTGGAACTATCGCGGGTTCGCCACGCGCAAGCTTGGCCGCACGGACGAAGGGATTGGTTACTACCAGCGCGCGCTGGCTATCGCACCGGATTATGCCAAAGCCCGGGAATACCTCGGTGAAGCGTGGATGGTAAAAGGACGTCCTGACCTCGCGAAAGAACAGCTGAAGGTGATTGCCGGTATTTGTGGCCAGTCCTGCGAGGAGTACCGTGACCTGCAGGCCGCCATCAACGGGCATCCGGAATCCTGATTTTCTCGTGGAGGGAAAACACATCGCTACCAGTGAGGTTCGTCAACAGTTAGCCGCACACCTGCCGCGTCTCTGGCGCTATGGGCTGGTGCTGTCGCGAAACAGGGATATCGCCGAAGAGCTGGTTCAGTCCACCTGCGTGCGTGCGCTTGAACGGAGCAGCCAGTATACGCCGGGCACGCGCATCGACAGGTGGCTGTTCGCGATACTGCACTCTATCTGGATCTCTGAGCTTCGGGCACGACACGTGCGTCAGGGGCAGGGATTTGTGGCCAGCGACGAGCTTCTGGCGCCGGACACCCGCGAACAGGATGAGACGCGTCTGCATTATCTGAAGGTGATGCAGCGCGTTAACGCGCTGCCTGAAGCCCAGCGCAACGCGGTATTTTTGGTTTATGTCGAAGGCTTTACCTACCAGGAGGCGGCGGACACTCTGGCGGTGCCTATCGGTACCGTGATGAGCCGGCTGGCGACGGCACGGGCTCGGCTTGCAAGGTCCGCTGACGCATTGCCTCCGGCAAAGGAGAAACGCTCTTGAACTCGCACCGTTTTGCACCGCCCTATAACGACGACGCTATCGTGGCATGGATAGATGGCGAGATGTGCCGCGCCGACGCGCAGCAATTTGAAGAACAGTTGAAAAGTGACGAACGCCTCTCCGGGCGAACCGCCGAACTGATGAAAAGCTGCCAGGATTTCGCCGGGGCGTTTGCCCCCCTGCTGGATGAGGCACCTCTGGAGAGAATGCAGGCGCGTCTGGCGGCACTTCCCGATCCACAATCCTCCACGCCTTCTGGCGTCAGCAGGCGGGCGCTGATCGCCGCGTCGGTCAGTTTTTTGATGGTCGGATCCGGGCTGGGCTACCTGCTGCGGCCCGCTTCCGCGCCAGCGGATGAGAACGCCCATATTCGCGACCTCGAAGCGCAATATATGTCCCTGTACAGCGTTGAGACGCTGCTGGATATGGACAGCGCAACGCCGGTCCTGCAGCGCGGGCTGGAACGAGCCGCGCAGGACATCGGCATCAAGCTGCACATGTCACAGCTTGTCCTGCAGGGGGCAGAGCTGAAAATGGTGCGAATGCTGCGCTATGAAACCACCTCGATCGCGCAGATTGCCTGGATCAACGCCGACTACGGCCCGATGGCGCTCTGTATCTCTCCTGTAGATGAGAATACGACTGCCTCTCTGCGCCAGGAACAGCGGCACGGCATGAACCTGGCGTGGTGGCAGGAGGCGGGCTACCAGTTTGTCCTGATTGGCCGCAACCCGCCGCCTCACCTGCGGGGAAACGCGGAGCAGCTACAGCGCCTCATCTCAGGATGACGGCACGTAGTTCGTCTGAATCGCAATAGCGATGGCAATACGATCGTCCACGACCAGCGCAAACTTATCCATCCCGTAGACCGCGCGCGAGATCGCCGTCGTGGCATCCAGCGTGAGGGCCTGCGCGTGCGGGTCTTTCACGACGGCCTCCAGGAGCACCGGACGGGCGATGTTCCGTACGGTTAGCGTGCCGAACACCCTGAACCGCCCGTCGCCCTGGGCAACCACGCGAGAGCTGATGAACTCGATAGTTGGGTAGCGCTCGGATTCAAAAAACATATCGCTTTTCAGCTGCCAGGTGAGCAGCTTGTTTGAGGCTACGAGAGTCGCTACGGGAATGGTGACGTGAATATGGTCGTCGACGTCATTTTCCGGGTTGAGCGTCACGGCGCCCGTCACGCCGCTGAACGTCGCCCAGGAGAGGATGCCGCCAAAGGCATGCCACGACAGCCGAATAGTGGTGTTATCGGTGTCAATTATGTAGCTCTTCGGGGCAGCCGTCGCCCACGGACAAATCAAAACAAGCACTATCACCAGGCGTCGAAGCATCTCAGGATCTCTTTTAGGGGGGCAGGGAGTAAACGCGTCACCCCCGGGATCTATTCGGCTTTGTTGACGTTATTTCAACCGGAGCGCGATAACCGGACCTGGTGACAAGTGTAGCCTTGAGAACGCAGAGCTGCGGGGAATAAAAAAGGCCGCTTGCGCGGCCTTTCGAAGGGATTACTCAGTGACTTTCTTTTCCAGCTCGCTGGCACCTTCTTTGGTTTTGTTCCAGCCTTTCTCAGCGCCTTCTTTGGTGGCATCCCACCCTTCTCGGTGCCTTGTTTGGTTTTATGCCAGGCTTTCTGGGAATCTTCGCTGACTTTGCTGCCCAGGCTCTCGCTTTTACCTTCCGCAGCATGCTTCTGTTTCAGCTTCAGCTCTTCACCTTTGTTCTGCTCTTCGTGCAGTTTTTGCTTCGCCTCGTTGGCGTTTGCGTTCGCCGCAGCGACGGTATCGTCAGTTGCATGTGTGGTCGCAGCAAATACTGGGGAAGCCAGCAGAACGGCAGATAATGCGATAATTGTTTTTTTCATAATATCCTCATTTAACGTTATCGGTTATGAGCGTGATTCAGCATGGCACAGGCGAAACGGGATGGCTTTAGGAAAAAACTGTAATGAGATCAATGTGCCCTGATGAGGGATATTTCGCCTGAGGATTATCCAAAGGATAAAAAGCCTATTTCAGCAAGGGCGGCGAGGGTCAGGAGAATGAAGATAATAACGGTTATGGGTCTGTACATGGTGGGGTTCCTTCCGGGTTGAGCGGCTATTCCGTAGCGCTGGGTGGTGTGTTTTTTATTCTCCATAGGGGGAGGAGTGGTGTCGTTGATATTGGTCAATGGTAGAGAGTACATCCCCAGGCGAGACGGTGAATGAGCCCTGTTAGGGCTAGACGTGGTGATTGTGGTGGCGCGAACACAGATTAATAATATCTAGCCTGCCTATACACTGCGCGATATTCTGTAATGCTTTGTCTTTTTTGTGAACAGGAAAAAGTATGCTTAGTACGTTACCCGCTTTACACAGAAGTTTTGCAGAGCAACTCAAGCTTAAATTTCAGGCTGACTCGCGGATTCACTCCCTTCTTGCTGGCGGCTCGTTTGTTCATGGCGGGTTCGATCAATACTCCGATCTCGATTTTGTCGTTGTGGTAGACCCTTTCTACTATGACGAAATCATGACTCAGCGTATTGTGATCGCTGGAACACTGGGTCACCTGCTCCATGCTTTCACCGGGGAACATGTCGGTGAGCCTCGTCTGCTTATATGTCTGTATGGCCCCGAACTCCTTCATGTCGATCTGAAATTTGTCACCCTGGAAATGCTCACTCAACGCGTTGAGGAGCCAGCGGTGTTATTTACCCGCGATAACCTGGCTCTGGAGCGACAACTGGCAAAATTTAGCGCTCACTGGCCCAACGTGACGCCAGAGTGGTTTGAGTCCCGAGCCTGGATTTGGCTTCATTATGCGGTGGTTAAACTGGAAAGGGGCGAACTCTTAGAGGCGATTGGTATGCTGGCATTCTTCCGGGAGCAAGTGCTGGGACCTATGCTGTACCGTCGAGCAAATCTCCCGCAACGTGGGGTTCGCCGCATTGAATTCCTCAGGATTGATCCCTACGGCCTGCTGACTTCCACGCAGGCAACGCACGATCGTGATTCCGTCAGCATGGCCATCAGAAAGGCTGTTGATGCTTATATCACTCTGCGGGCAGATGTGCTGCCTGAAAATATTGCAGACGATGCAGCGCGTTGGGCGATTATTGCCATGCTCGAAGCCAGAACCCGACCTTAAAAGGTTTTGGTCTGTTCTGCACCCGAGTTCAGACGACGTTTGCGCAAAAATGGTCGTCTGAATTTCGGTTGTGACGTTCTTACTGAATGCTTAGATTCATTTTCAATCTATCGAGAGGATATGAATATGAACTTTGCAGAACGCCACTACCAGCACGAACCTCTTCTTATCGCCAACGTCTGGGATGCCGCTAGTGCTGTCGCAGCACAAAAAGCAGGCTATCAGGTACTGGGAACGTCCAGCGCTGCAATCGCGTCCACACTGGGATATGAAGACGGGCAGGGAATGCCATTTGATGAGTTATTTTATATGGTTACCCGGATCAGGGTTGTCAGCAACCTGCCATTGAGCGTTGATATGGAATCAGGGTATGGTGATTCAACCGAAGAGATAGTAGCCAATCTTCGGCTCCTTGCTCAGACAGTCGTCGCAGGCGTTAACCTCGAAGACAGCCGAGTCATAAACGGGGTTCGCCAACTCGACGATGTCGCTGATTTTTCCCGTAACCTGAGAACGGTATGCGATACGCTGAGAAGCGAAAATTACAGCCTGTTTCTTAATATCCGTACTGACACTTACCTGCTCGGGCATGAAGACGCGTTGCAGTAGACGATATTGCGGGGGCAACGCTATAAAGCAGCAGGTGCTGACGGCCTATTTGTTCCCTGCCTGACGTCAGAGAGAGATATCAGCCTCATTGCAGAGGCGACCGGTCTGCCTTTGAATGTCATGTGTATGCCTAATCTTCCGTCATTCGACAGGCTTAAATTGGCCGGGACAAGCCGCATTTCAATGGGCAATTTTATTCATTCAGCCATGCAGTCAACGCTGAATGATGTCATGCATGCGATCCGATCTCGTCAGACGTTTGAAGGACTTTTTGGTGATGAAAATAACCGATAAGAATTTGTGTGATACCTGGTATCAGGCATTACTTGAACGTGCTCCAGAATATACTGGCGTGTTTTTTGTTGGCGTCAAAACCACTGGCGTATTCTGCATTTCGGTATGCCGGGCGCGAAAGCCCAAACGCGAAAATGTCGAATTTTATAAAGATGCCAAATCTGCCCTGGCGGACGGCTTTCGTCCCTGTAAGGTCTGCAGACCCGCTGAAAATGCGCACAGCGCGCCATTGTTCGTTGAGCAGGCGCTTGCGCTTGTCCGGCGCGATATCAAAACCCGTGTTGCAGACGCGGAGCTTCGTCAGCATGGAATCAGCCCGGAGCGGGTAAGACGCTGGTTCTTGCAACATCACGGCATCACTTTTCAGGCTTTCCAGCGGATGCAGCGGGTGAACGTTGCCCTGCATGAGTTGAAAAGCGGACGAACGGCGACTGACGTTGCGCTGGACAATGGCTATGAATCCCTGAGCGGATTTGGTTACACCTACAAGCGGCTTACTGGCGCAGCGCCGACTCAGGCAACCAAGGTGATAGTCATTCACCGGTTTACCACGACGCTTGGACCTATGTTTGTCTGCGCGACAGAGCGGGGAGTTTGTCTGCTGGAGTTTACCGATCGCCGGATGTTAGAAACAGAATTTCGCGATATCCAGCGTTTATTTAACGCCAGAATTGTCACCGGAGAAAACAGCCATACCCGGCAGACAGTAAAAGAGCTCAGCGAGTATTTTGCCGGAACGCGCCGACAGTTTAATCTCTCTTTAGATGCTCCGGGCAGTGATTTTCAACAATCCGTCTGGCATGAGTTGCGTGTTGTTCCCTACGGACAGACCTCACACTATCAGGCCATTTCTCTACGGATTAATAAGCCAAATGCTGTGCGCGCCGTCGCTGCTGCTAATGGTGCAAACCGGATTGCGATTGTGATCCCTTGTCACAGGGTAATTGGAAAAAATGGCGCGATGACAGGTTACGGTGGTGGCATTTCGCGCAAAGAATGGCTCATTGAGCATGAGAGAAACCACGGTTAATGGGGTAATGCTTAAGTGTAGCCGGAAAATTTTACAGACTTCGCAGGACATGTTGGAGGTACAAAAAATCCCGCAGGGCTTGTGCCGTGCGGGCTCTTAGGACTTCATCGGATGACTCTGGTAATCACCGATGGAGAATTTTGGTGCTGGTGGGAGTTGAACCCGCGTCCGAAATTTCTACATACTATTTTTCCTACAATAAAAACAATAATTTGCTTATAAAACAATATGTTGGCGTTTTGTGATGTTCAATGGTTTTATACACTTTTACTGTACTGTCGCCACATTGCCGCCACTCTTTGCACCATGCAGCTCCTTTGTCACATAAGCTAACCAGGATGGGGAATAAATAGAATCCTGAAGTTTTGCATTTGCAAATATATCAAAACTAGGTTCTGCGTCATAAATATAGCTTGTAATATTCTCAAAGTTAGGCGATTCGCTACCTTTAATTAAGAAATATACTTTCCTTGAAATATGATATGCTGCTTCTAAAACTTCTAGAAACATATATTCATTATCGGTGAATGTTTTCATCTCTTTATTTTCACTACGTACTTTGTAAGTGGCTAAAGATATGTTTTCAATGCATAGGTGTTCAAGTAATAATGCTGTGTGATACGACACTTCATTTAGTTTACTTAGCGAAAGCGGTTCTAGTAAAGTATTATTAAGCTCATTTCTTTCAAGGTTTTTATTTATAGTGTTAAGATGGTCTTCCATTTTTGTAATGAAGTCTTCGTTGTGGACGTAATTAGCCTCTACTTCCATAGTTGCTTTGGGGTAAATTTTCTTATAAAGATGATAAGGGTTCGATATGTTTATTTTGTCTTTTATAGCTATTTTATAACCTGGGTTGTCTTTATTATCTTTTATACCACCGTTGGAATCGTTGGTTTCAATTATATTGAAGCTAGGTATTTCTTTTATTTTTTCAATGAAGTTTTTTTCATGTGCCAGATACCTGTCTATAGCATTTTTAGATTCCGATGTATTAATTTGTGATTCTGTCTGGATCGTTCTGTGAATATTGTTGACTATTGAAGCTAGTGGTACTGAGCTTGCCAGGATTAATAAAGGGAATTTGCTTATTTCATAAAATCTGGAATATCCATGAGCAGAAAGAATGGGGGCTTTTCCTGACCAGGCAAATACACCAAAATATATAAAAGAAAGTAAAGGAATACCTATGGAAAACCAAAAAAGCTTTTGTTGGAATAGGTTTTCTTTGCTAAGAACGTACCATTTTTTCCAGATAATAATTGAAATTATAATCAGTAATGCCAGTAAATATAACCAAATGGCTGGAGTGTTAATAATGGAGGTTAAAAGAATCATCATCAGCTTATGTTGTGTAGTGGGTTTTTAGTTACCGCATCCTCTAAATGCTCAGGTGCGAAATGTGCGTAGACCATAGTCATCTTAATATCTAAGTGCCCTAATATCTTTTGAATACCAGTAAGTTTCCGCCATTCATCATAAAATGGCTGGCGAAAGTATAGCGTAGTACATGAGCCTTCAGGTAGTATAATATCGGCTCGTTAACTGTACGTTCAAAGGCATTTCTGCATGGCGTGAATAGATTACCTCTGTTTTTGGGAAGTTCGTCGTATAATTCCTGAGATATCGGAGCGGTGCGGTTGCTCTTGCTTTTGGTGTAAGTACTTCGGTATTTGGTTAACTGATGGCCCTGCAGGTTGTCGGCTCCACTCCATCGTGCTCTGGTAGTCAGGCAAACTTTTGCGACCATCAACAGGCTTGGGCTTTGTGAATCTGCACATGCATTAAGCAGGCGTTTAATTTCATCGAGTGTCAGGAATGCCAGTTCTCCTTGTGCTATTTTGAATGTTGGTAGCCCGGTGAGCGGGTTAAGCGCTGACCAGTGACCTGAATTTTTCAGTGTACCAAAAACAGAAAATAGGTTGCGCTGTTTAAGGTTTACAGTACGAGCCTTTATTGGAAACATTAGCGCGCCGTCTTCGTTACGCAACTCACCTTTTAATCGGGCTTAACGATATTTTGTAAAATCGCCGGCGGTTAACACAGACACAGCTGGATCGCCCAGACCATTGCAGATAATAGTCAGTTTTGACATCAGGTGTTTGGGGTCTGCGAGCGCCTGGCCGTAAAGGGAGTGCCACTGCTCAATCAGTTCTGACAAACGCCGCCGATCTAATTTTTCACCCAGCCACGGCTTTTTTTTCACATCATACATGGTGAAGTTTTCGAATGCTACAGCCTCGCCTTTCGTCACAAATTATTTGCGCTCGCGTTTGCCGGCACGCCCGTTTGGGTAACATTCGCATAAACATTTTCCATTCGGCTGCTTTCTGAACATCATTGTCAGATGCTCTTAATGATTTTTACTGCGTGGCCAATTACCTTTACACCATCTACGGCACACTCAAAGGATGCTTCATCCTGATGAACCACATTTTTATTGCCAGGAATGCGGGCGATCTTGACGAGGCTATTAACGCCGTCGATGTCTACCAGCCAACAACCATTGCTGATTTGTTTCACAAACGTATCCACAACAAAACTATCACTAGCTGTTTTTACAAAAAGAGAATTGGACGATTCACTATCCAGCAGTCTGCTATCGAGAAGGATTTCATCACTCGACTGCAGTTCACCGTTCTTTAGCTCAGCATGTTTGATACTGGGAGCAACGATTTTAGAAAGCGGTCTTACGTGACAGAGGTTTCGTTTTTGAGGTTTTTTTCTTCGTTATCACTCGCATACATATCTCCATGGCCGGTAGCCAGCCATAGAAGGGAAATGCCTGTTTCAAGTGCGCATTGAATGACCCATTCAGCAGGTAAACTATCCCTTAAGTATCTATTAGCCATAGTGCTTTTCGATACTTGTAGATATTCGCATAGCTGCTGACGTGAACCGAAATTATAAGCCTTGATCAACCCGTTAATCTCATCGCGCCCACCGCAACCGTTGCCTGCTTTACTTAATGTACAAAACCGATCAGGTCCGTGAGTCTCTTGACCATTCCAACTTCCGCGTCATTGTTGGTCAGTGAGTTCGATTATGAGAACTTTTTAAGGGACTCACATGTTTGGTTATAAGTTTTACAAACATCCACACTTTGATGAAGCCTGCCGCGCTTGCGCACTGCGTCACAATATGGCGAAGCTGGCAGAGTGTGGGGAAATCAATGCTGCGCAACAAGTTGAACCCAGAACAGCCGCATCAGCTTACACAACCTTAAATCTCTCTGCTTACCGATCTCACTGAGGACTCAACTCTGGTCGGCGGTTTTCTGGCGCAGATCCATTCCCTGCCATGAGCGCCGCTGAACGAAGTAGCCAGCGAGAAAATGCCTCATTACGTGTTGAATGTTACAGCAGAGAACGGTCGTGTTGCATCAAGCGCTGTTTCTGACAGCATGCAGTTTGCAGGAAAGGTGCAGCGCATTGCGCGGGTACATCACATTATGGCTTACGAGTTCGTGTAAGCCTTAACGAACCGGAGACTCTCTATCCAAAGCGCCATTTACTTGGAATTAACACTGAGGGAGTATCAATTACTCGTGAATGGTTGCAAACTGATGCACCTAAATAGAATTACCTCCTGTTTCTTCTTTTTTTTCTTTGCGTTTTCGGAGTTTGAGGTTTGATTTTAGGTTTTTTTATTTTTATCTGTGATTTTTTTAATATTAGCCGTTTTTTTTATCGGGTCTTTGAAAATCTCTGCAACTGAGTAGCCAGCTCTTGCAACACAGACTGTAACTAATATGGTGATTATGAGTGCAAAGAGTTCAATGTGTTGAAAAGCCCATTTTGTGAATGATGGTTGTTTATCGATAGGGAGATAGGAGAATTCGAGAATAACATATATACCATATATAAAAGTAATCGCTGTTTCTATATTCCATATCGCATTTAATATGTTTTTATAAATATCGAACTTGTCCATTCTAATAAGGCTTGCTGCCTGAATGGTAGCGGATGCAAAAAGTACAAATAAAGAAATAACTACGATTTTATCGTCTGAGTAATCGGCTTTAAACCAAATAAATATAGAAAAACATAATAGTGTGAAAATTGATGCATAAACTCCATATGGCAGATTTAAACCAAACTTAGACTTCATGTTGTCCCTCTGTGAAATTGTATAAGTGATGAAACAAATTATTATTAATACACATTTCTTTTATCGTGGGCAAATTAATCGCATGAATGCACCACTCACAGAAATCATGCGCCTTATCACCAACCTGATCCTCACAGGCACCGTAACCGAAGTGGACCGGGAAAACGGTCTGTGCCGGGTGAAGGTAGGCGAGTTTGAAACCAACTGGATTAACTGGCTGACACTGCGCGCAGGTGGTGCCCGTCGCCGGATGAGCAGGTGGTGGTGCTGAGTATGGGCGGTATGCCTTACCTGCGATCTATTCCAACCAGTTCGCGCCGCCGTCGGACTCAGTGGACGGCTGCGTAATGGAATATTCGGACGGTGGTTGGTTTGAATATGAACCCGCGACATGGCCGCTGGTATGTGCGGGGTATCAAATCCATGGTGATCGAGGCTGCAGACAACATAACCCTGAAAACGGGTGAATTTGTGGTGGAAGCAAGCAACACGTGCATAAACAGCGAGGTGGTGATCAAGGGTGGCGTCATCCATGGCGGGGCGCCATGAGTTCTAACGGGAACATAGTGGATAAACACGGTCATAGCGTCGTTAAGTCCGGCGGCGATACATCGGGAGGTCCTGTATAACGCTGTATATCGGTATGAATCAGGGCGATGGCAAAGCCATTTCTGATGCGGACCATTTGAGGCAGTCGGCCCGGGATATTCTGTTGACTCCACAGATAAGCCGCATGGTCAGCCGGGAATAAGGTTCCCAGCTGTCCGCCCCGCAGATAGTGGATATGCCGGATTTTGAAACGCAGCTAAACGTACGGAAATCCGCGTTTGTGGCCCTTTATCCGGCAGACGAGCAGGACGCGGTTAGGCGCACGCTTGAGCTGGAGTCTGAATCCGTGACCAAGCTCCTGCAGGAAAATGCGTATCGTGAAATCCTGCTGCGCCAGCGTATCAACGAGGCGGCGATCTCGATCAGATGGCGGCCAACTACAACGTGAAGCGGCGGACGGTTACACCTGCCTATAACGACGCGGTGCCGCCGGTCACAGCGGTAATGGAAAGCGACGAGGCGCTGCGCCTGCGTGTTCCTGATGCATTTGAGGGGATGTCCGTTGCGGGCCCGACGGTGGCCTATGAGTTTCACGCTAAAAGCCCGGACGGGAGAATGGCTGATGCCAGCGCAACCAGCCCTGCACCGGCGGAGGTGGTGCTTAACGTGCTGAGCTGTGAGGGCGACGGAACGGCAGCGAGTGAGTTACAGATGAGAAGATGCAAAAAAATGCTCAGGTGAAGGCAGCAGAACAGAAAAAAGCCGCACTGCTGGTTGTTGCTCAAAGTACTATCAGCCTAGGGCTGACTGAACTACAACTCGGTCTCATCAGCGATGAAGACAAAGTTAAACTGAAATTATGGATACAAACATTCGCGACTTGCAGGCCATAAAAACATCTGAGGCACCTGATATTTTTTTGGCCTGAAAAACCTGAGTTAGCTTAGCTCTAAAGGTGTATTCGGCTTACGTCGCCAGTTCAGGATGAAAGATTTAATGAACTTATTATCTTCAACGAAATGATAGCAAGCCGAAGCCATCACTAAATTAATGAAGGCCAAAAGTGTCCAGATAAACCATGTAGGGAATGATGCAAGGCTGTCATGGTATTTAGTTATGTAAATCATAATGGGTAATTGCATCAGGTAAAATGAGTAGCTTATTTTACCTAAGTATATTAATGGGAGGGTGAAGGCGTTTTTATTAATTGCTGCGGCTGCGAGGTAATAAACAACAAAGCATGTTGCTGGTAATGTAATATAATTGTTTTGCATCCAGCCATTATTGTTGGTTGGAGAGATAAAAAATAGAGAAGCTATTGCAAGAATAAACAGAGAATTGTTAAGTCTATTAATGCGAAAGCCGCGAGAAAAAATACAACCAATTGCTACTCCTGCGACAAATTCGGGTAGGCGATGAATAGGGCTGACATAATAACGAGGAAAGACAGCGCTATTCGTTAATATCATAGATGTTGGTATGATTATTGATGATGTCAATAATGCAATGCCTAATGCGAGAGCCGGTCTTTTTTTAATTACTGGTAACAGGAATGGGAAAACAAGGTAAAAAAACATTTCAGTTGAAACGGACCAGGAACCGCCGAAATTCCATTGGCTAAAACTATCCGGAAACCACGACTGTGCAGTAGTTAAAAACAATAAAGCATATGTTGAGATTTGCGTTGCGTTGTACTCAAAAAGGAAAGGGACTGTAATTAATCCCATGGCCAGATAAGCGGGGAATATTCTGGCAATTCTGGAACGATAGTAATTATCCTTAATCCCATTTCTAGATGCCCACGCCATGACAAAACCAGAGAGAACAAAGAAGAAAGACATCCCGATAGCACCATTGTTGATAACAGACTGCAGCCAGTCAGAGACATCAGCCTTATATCTGATATTACAGTGGAATAAAAATACATAGAAAGCAGTAACAAAGCGGAATATCGTTAATCCGTGAAGGTCATTTCTGATGTTCATAGTCATATTCAGGTTAAATTTTTTCTGATGCTAACACAGCATAGGATGGCGATACCCATCGTTTTCTTCATTCTAAGCCAAAATGCAATTTCATACTCCCTGAATTGTACCATCTCTCACACATCCTGCCGCGTGCGCCGCGCGCCTAGAACATATGCACACCCCCTGAAAACCGGAGAGACGGCCTTATGGCGCAGGATTACCACCACGGTGTGCGTGTCGTTGAGGCCAACGACGGCACTCGCCCTATTTCAACAGTAAGCATGGCAATTGTCGGTATGGTCTTTACCGGCGATGATGAAGATGCGTGCATGTTCCCCCTCAATAAACTGGTCCTGCTTACCGACGTGCTGACGGCCAGCGGTAAAGCAGGCGAGTCCGGCACGCTGGCCCGCTCCCAGGATGCAATTGCCGGCCAGGCTAAACCCGTTACCGTAATTGTACGCGTCGCGCAGGGCGAAACCGAAGCGGAGACAACCTCCAACATTATCGGCGACGTGACAGCCGACGGTAAAAAAAACGGGCATGAAAGCACTGTTATCTGTGCAGTCCCAGCTCGGCGTTAAGCCGCTTATCCTTGGCGTACCGGGGCACGACACGCAGGCGGTTGCCACTGAGCTGCTAAGCGTGGCGCAGAGTCTGCGCGGGTTCGCCTATCTGTCAGCCTACGGCTGCAAAACGGTAGAGGAGGTCATTGCCTACCGCGATAATTTCAGCCAGCGCGAGGGGATACTGATCTGGCGTGATTTCATCAGTTTTGACACCGTGCTGAATACTGACGCAACGGCTTATGCCTCAGCCTGTGCGCTGAGCCAGCGTGCCAAAATTGTCGAACAGACCGGCTGGCACTAATCCCTGTCCAACGAGGGCGCGAACGGCGTCACCGGCATTTCTGCTGATGTGTTCTGGGATTTGCAGGACCCTGCCACTGATGCGGAGCTGCTGAACCAGAGCGATATCACCACGCTGATCCGCAAAGACGGTTTTCGCTTCTGGGGTTCCCGCTGCCCCAGTGACGATCCTCTGTCCGCCTTTGAAAACTACACCCGCAACGCGCAGGTACTGGCTGACACCATCGCAGAAGCGCACATGTGGGCGGGGGATGGCGTGCTTAACCCGTCGCTGGCAGGCGACATTATAGAAGGTATTCGCGCCAAACTGCACAACCAGTTTTCAAGTCTCCACGCAGACCACAGAGCGCTACAACCAGTGTACTAACATTTAGTGCGGACATACCTTCGTGACGCATGAGTCGTTTATGAGATCGGTTTACCGTCCTGGGAAATTTAGCGCCGCGCCACCGCATCCCAAAGGGATGCAGCAACAACTTGTATACTGACCCGCCACGGCGGATTTAATCGTTCGAAACAAATTCATTATAAAAGTTTCAGTAGTTTATATTTAGTTGGCTAAGTAACGATGTGACTAAGTCTATCTTGCTTATTCTTCGGGGATCTCTCTACCCTGCTTAACCAAATGCTTAATAGTTGCATAGTCATAATATCCAGCGGCGACTTGTTTAGCATATTCGATCCGTTTTAAGGCAATTGCTTTTTCATACATCGCACTTTTTACCGATATTGCTAAGAAGTGGTCAAGTTCAGCTAATTCCTCAGGCGTCCTGTCTACAGTAAATAGATAGCGACGTTCGTGATGCTCAATAGCACCAACCAGAAATGCCGCCCGGTCTGCAATATTATGCAAGGGTTTATCGCCCAGCAGGTTATTACATTGTGGGCAAGATGGTACTGTGTGGCTGCGATCGTAATGCCTTACTCCACCTCTCCAGGCAACTGAAACAACATGGTCACGAACAATGCCTGAATGATAGTCGCCACAATAGATGCATCGTGGTCGGTCTGAGTCATGCTGATTTATATTTAACGTTGATGTCGAATTAAATTCTTCGCGTACATAAGGGACTGGTTTTTTTCGCTTAGCGCGACTTGCTATGACAGCCCTGATTGCTTCATCAGGTAAAGGCTCATCTTCTATTTTCGATGTTTTCTTTGCTGGGAGTTTTTCAGCCTTTTGTAAAGCATCCCCAGCAAAAGATCTTACCTTTGGCGAAATTTTTGTTGTCACAAAAGGTCTGTCTAATGTTGAACTACTGATTTCTGCAGAGCCTGGCTTTTGGGAGGGGACTTGCTGATTAACGCGACTCTGACTAGAATCAGCCTGAGAAATTGGTGTAGCAATAAACACATAACCGCTAGAAATTTTATTTACAGTACAAGTAAATTTATCTTCATTATAACGCTTGCGAAAATGCTCTAAAGCCTGCTCTCTTGTGATGAAAGCCATCCGCTCCTCCCATCGGTCACTAAACTTATGGATAAAATATTTAATCAGTAGAGCCTACATTCACCAATGGACAATGTCTATTGGACTTCCTGATTTGGACCCTTACACTGGTATGAGACGAAGGGCAGATTGGCTGCCGCCATCGGAAAAGACAAAGGGGCTACGTTTTCACGTAACCCCTTGTTTTATTTGGTGGAGCTGGCGGGAGTTGAACCCGCGTCCGAAATTTCTACATCCTCGGTACTACATGCTTAGTTTGTCTTTACATTCGCACGCCAGCTGCGGACAGACACGCCACTAACGAACTAGCCTGATTAGTTTTAACGCTTCAACCCCAGGCAGGGCTTCCACGCGATCTCTTTTGGGTTTGACCTCTCTTTGATCCCCGTCTTAAGAGCGGAAGCTAGGGAGAGAGGGCTCAGAGCAGGTTATTAAGCTGCTAAAGCGTAGTTTTCGTCGTTTGCGACTATTTTTTTGCGGCTTTTAACGAGGCAAACCGCCCCTCGGCATGCACCTTGGGTTTCGCAAATCCCGTCGAATCCAGAATCAGCCCCAATAGTGTTGAACTAAGTATACCAGATTTCACTTCCAGTATACCAGCCCGGAACGCTAACTTATTGAATAGTACAATAAGTGTGCAGAATCAACGTCCTGCGTTTTTCATGATGCGCGCTTTATCAAGCTGCCACTCGCGCTCTTTCAGGTCAGTGCGTTTGTCGTGCTGTTTTTTACCCTTCGCGACGCCAACTTTCACTTTGCACCAGGCGTTTTTCCAGTACAGCGACAGGGCGACCACGGTGAAACCTTCACGGTTGATGCGTCCGTAGAGGGATTCCAGCTCTCGCTTGTTCAGCAGCAGCTTACGGGTGCGCGTTGGGTCACACACGTAGTGTGAGGAGGCGACGGTCAGCGGCGTAAAGTTCGCGCCGAACAGGAAGGCTTCGCCATCTTTCAGGATCACGTAGCTATCGCCGATGTTGGCTTTCCCGGCGCGCAGCGATTTTACTTCCCAGCCCTGCAACGCAAGGCCAGCTTCGAATTCTTCTTCAATGAAATACTCGTGGCGAGCACGCTTGTTGAGCGCAATGGTCGCCGAGCCTGGTTTATGTGCTTTTTTCTTCGTCATAAGTGTCGTAAAGCCGTCGGTAATCTGATTTCAAAAAGTCACCTCATTGCGTCCTGTGAGGTCTAACGCGCTATCTTAGCACGAGATGAGGCTTAGCGTTTTTTTAACAGGTGATAAATGTTATTATTTGTCCGTTGTGTGACCATGGGAAATGCTATGCCTCAGATTAGCCGTACTGCGCTTGTGCCTTACAGCGCGGAACAAATGTATCAGTTAGTGAACGACGTTCAGTCTTATCCAGAATTTATTCCGGGGTGCACCGGGAGCCGCGTTCTGGAATCCGGCCCGACGCAGATGACTGCGGCGGTGGATGTCTCCAAAGCGGGGATCAGCAAGACGTTCACCACCCGCAATACGCTGACCAGCAATCAGAGTATTTTGATGCATCTGGTAGATGGTCCGTTTAAAACCCTGATGGGGGGCTGGAAGTTTACGCCGCTGAGCGCTGACGCCTGTCGCATCGAGTTCCAGCTGGACTTTGAATTTACCAATAAGCTGATTGAGCTGGCGTTTGGCCGCATCTTTAAAGAGCTGGCTTCGAATATGGTTCAGGCGTTCACCACCCGCGCCAAAGAGGTTTACAGTGTCGCATAAGATTGCTGTAGAAGTGGTGTACGCGCTGCCGGAGAAGCAGTATCTGCAGCGCGTGACGCTGGAAGAGGGGGCAACCGTTGAGGCAGCTATCCGCGCTTCCGGCATCCTCGAACTTCGCAGCGATATCGACCTGGCGAAAAATAAGGTCGGGATTTACAGCCGTCCGGTGAAGCTGGGTGATGTGCTGAAAGAGGGCGACCGGGTTGAGATTTATCGCCCGCTGATTGCTGACCCGAAAGAGCTGCGACGTCAGCGTGCGGAGAAATCGGCTAAGTAGCGCTTTATTCCTCCGGTGGCGCTGCGCTTACCGGGGCTACGATTCTGCGCAAGAGTTCAGACACAAAAAAGGTGCTCAATGAGCACCTTTTTGCATTTCTGACTTCTGATTATTTGGTCAGGGCAGGCTTGTTGTCGATGTTGGTCAACACACCGGCGCTGCTGAAGGTCAGCGTCAGGGTCTGCTGGGTCGCATCTTCGTGGCCCGGCTTCTGACGGAATACATAGAACCAGGTGTTAGTGCCGAACGGATCGGACATCATCGGGGTTCCCAGTGCATAAGCGACCTGCTGTTGTGTCATCCCCACACGGATTTTGGACACATCGTTAGGGGTAAGGTAGTTCCCCTGGTTGATGTCAGGACGGTAAACCACTTTCTCCAGAGTGGAACAGCCTGCGGTCAACATCAGAAGAACCGCTGCGGCAGCGGTCAGCATTTTACAACGCATAGTGATTTGATTCCTTTTCGGGCCCGAGCAGAACGCGGCTCATATGTAATATGCCGATGATAATAGACCTTGTCCCACTTTGAAACCGGTCTGGCGGCGTTTTTGTTGTTCTGTATGACCCTGAGATCCCGAAAAAGTTTATGCCGCCAGCAGTTCTTTCGCGTTCGCGAGCGTATTGCGGGTGACTTCGCTACCGCCGAGCAGGCGAGCCAGCTCCTGCAGACGCGCACGTTTATCCAGCGGCTTCATATGCGTTTCGGTCATTTCACCGTCGGTTTCTTTGCTAACGATAAAGTGATGATGACCACAGCCCGCGACCTGCGGCAGGTGGGTGACACACATCACCTGCGTTGATTCGCCTAGCTGACGCAGCAGTTTGCCCACCACCGCCGCCGTTGGGCCGCTGATGCCGACATCCACTTCATCGAAAATCAGCGCCGGGGTTTCCATTTTACGCGCGGTAATCACCTGAATCGCCAGTGCAATACGCGACAGTTCACCTCCGGATGCCACTTTAGAGATAGCCTGCAGCGGCTGCCCCGGGTTGGTGGTGACGCGGAACTCGATGCGGTCCGCACCTTCTGCCGTCAGGTGATTCTCTTCAAAGCGGACATCAATGGTGAAGACACCGTGCGGCATCGCCAGCGTGTGCATGCTGTCGGTGATGTGCTGGCTTAGCTCCTGGGCGTAATGCTGACGGATTTCATGCAGCTTTTGCGCTGTCGCCAGCGCCTGTTCATGATGCAGGTTCACCGCGAGAGAGAGGGTTTCCTGCGAGTCAGCCTGATCGTCAAGCTGCTGCTGTTCTTCCAGCAGAGACTGATAGAATCCCGGCAGCTCTTCCGGCATGACGTGGTGCTTGCGCGCCAGTGAAATCTGACGGGAGATACGCTGCTCCAGCTCAAACAGACGGTTCGGGTCGAGATCCAGACGTTCACAGTAGTGGCGCAGTTCGTCACTGGCTTCGGAGATCTGAATGGTCGCTTCTTCCAGCATATCCAGGACGCCAGAAAGCTTGCTGTCCATGCCGACCAGTTCGGTAATGAGCTGGCGGACGTTATACAGCTGGCTTTGCAGGTTCACGTCTTCGCCGTCCGCCAGCAGATTGAGCGCATTCTGGCTGGTTGAGAGCAGGTGGCCGCTGTTCGCCAGACGTTTGTACTCTTCGTCGATTTGCTCAAACTCACCCGGCTGCGGGTTGAATTCGTTTAGCTCTTTAAGCTGGTACGCCAGCAGCTCCGCACGTGCAGCGCGCTCCTGGCTTTGCTGCTGGTGCTGGGCAAGTTCACGGCAGCTCTGATGCCACTGGCGATAGTGCTCCGCCATAAGCTGAGTAAGCGCGTACTCACCTGCATAGCCATCGAGCAGCGCTTTCTGCTGTTCAGGTTTGACGAGTTGCTGGTGCGCGTGCTGACCGTGGATCTGGATAAGCAGCTGGCCGAGTTCGCGAAGCTGGGAGAGCGGGACCGCCGTGCCGTTGATAAAGCCACGTGAACGACCGTCGCTGCTGATCACGCGGCGAAGTAAACACTCACGTCCATCTTCAAGCTGGTTCTGTTCCAGCCAGCGCTGGGCGGCAGGGGTGTCTTTCAGGGAGAAGCGGGCGCACAGGTCGGCACGGTTTGCGCCCATGCGCACCATATCGCCCTCTGCGCGGCCGCCAAGGCACAAGCCGAGGGCATCAATGGCAATGGATTTACCTGCACCGGTTTCCCCGGTGATCGCCGTCATGCCGCTGTGGAAATCGATCTCAAGCTCACGAACAATGGCAAAGTTGCTGATGGTCAGTTGTGCCAGCATAATTGTTTTCCTGTATGAAAAACCATAACTGTGTTTTCATACAGTATAAACTGGTTTTTTATACAGTAAAGTACTGGATGCAAAATCAGAACAATTTTTTTGACCAGCCAAGCTTCGAGCTTAATGTGTTGAAATAGCTGTAATCTTTCGGATGAATCAGATTAAGGTGGTAATCACATCGACGAATGAGAACATCTTCACCTTCCTGGATCGGCAGCGCTATCTGGCTGTCGCAGCTGATCTCCAGGTCATTACGGCGGTGCGAGAAGCGCAGACGTATCGTGCTGTCGCCGTTGATAACCAGCGGGCGGGCGGAGAGCGTGTGCGGGAACATTGGCACCAGGGTAATGGCATCCAGCGAGGGCGTCAGGATCGGGCCGCCGGCAGAAAGCGAGTAGGCGGTTGAGCCGGTCGGAGTGGAGATAATCAGCCCGTCGGAACGCTGGGAAAAAGCAAAGATTTCATCGATGTAAACTTCGAATTCAATCATGTGCGCCACTTTTCCGGGGTGAAGAACCACCTCGTTAATTGCGGTGCTAATGCGCTTCTGACAGTCCTGCTGGCACACCTGTGCTTCCAGTAAAAAGCGTTTTTCGCTGATATAGTGCCCTTCCAGCACGTCGGCCAGCTGCTGCTGCGCATTGTCCGGGTCGAGATCGGTTAAAAAGCCGAGATTGCCACGGTTGATGCCGATGACCTTAATGTCATAGCGCGCCAGCGTGCGGGCCGCGCCGAGCATGTTGCCGTCGCCGCCCACCACCACGGCGAGATCGGCCTGTTGACCAATTTCCGCCAGCGTGCCGGTTTTGACGCTCTTCAGCTGAAGCTCCTGCGCAATCTGCTGCTCGACCATCACTTCATAGCCTTTGCTACACAACCAGCGATACAACATTTCATGTGTCGTTAGTGCGGTAGGGTGACGCGGATGCCCGACGATCCCAATACACCTGAAATGATTATTCATTTTCTGGAGGTCCTTGTGCCTGATGAATGATGACAATCTGTCTTGTTCCCTTGAATCCCGGAAACTGATCCCCATAATAAGCGAAGTTAGCGAGATGAATGCAGAAAAACGCGGAGAAATTCATGAGTAGTAAAGAACAGAAAACGCCTGAGGGGCAAGCCCCTGAAGAAATTATCACGGAACAGCACGATGAAGTTGAGGCTGTAGAGCCAGACGCATCTGCTGAGCAGGTGGACCCGCGCGATGAAAAAATTGCGAATCTGGAAGCCCAGCTGGTAGAAGCACAGAATCGCGAACGCGATGGTGTTCTGCGCATCAAGGCGGAAATGGAAAACCTGCGTCGTCGTACCGAGCAGGACGTTGAGAAGGCGCATAAATTTGCGCTGGAGAAATTCGTCAACGAACTGCTGCCGGTAATCGATAGCCTCGACCGCGCGCTGGAAGTGGCTGACAAAGCGAATCCGGACAACGCGGCGATGATCGAAGGTATCGAACTGACGCTGAAATCCATGCTCGACGTGGTGCGTAAGTTTGGCGTGGAAGTGATTGCCGATACCAACGTACCGCTGGATCCAAACGTTCACCAGGCGATTGCAATGGTGGAGTCAGAAGAGGTGGAAGCCGGTAAAGTGCTGGGCGTGATGCAGAAAGGTTACACCCTCAACGGCCGTACCATTCGCGCTGCGATGGTGACCGTGGCGAAAGCGAAAGCGTAATTTGCCATTCGTAGTGCCGGGTGGCGGTTTCGCCTTACCCGGCCTACAGCCTTACTCAGCGATACTTTCGCGTAGGGGTTTTACGGGCAGGACTTTCACCTGCTTAATCATATTGTCCTGCACGTCCAGGATATCAATATCGTATTGCTCAATGCGCACCCGCGTGCCCGCCGCCGGGATCTCTTCCAGCGCTTCCAGAATCATCCCGTTAATCGTGCGAGCCTCATCTTCCGGTAAATGCCAGTTAAAGGCTTTATTGAGTTCGCGAATGTTCGCGCTTCCGTCAATCAGCACCGAGCCGTCGTTTTGCGGGGTGACCTCTTCCGCGAGGGAAGGTGACATCGACGTGGTAAAGTCCCCGACAATCTCTTCCAGAATATCTTCGACCGTCACAAGCCCCTGAATGTCGCCGTATTCATTGACCACCAGGCCGACTTTCTTTTTGTTGCGCTGGAATTTTACCAGCTGCGTGCTGAGCGGGGTTCCTTCCGGCACGTAGTAAATCTCGTCGGCGGCGCGCAGCATCACCTCTTTGGTGAACTCTTTTTTCTCGGTCATCAGACGGTAGGCTTCGCGCACGCGCAGCATGCTGATGGCGTCATCCAGCGAGTCGCGATAGAGCACAATGCGCCCGTGAGGGGAGTGCGTCAGCTGGCGAACGATGGCTTTCCAGTCGTCATTGATGTCGATACCGACGATTTCGTTACGCGGCACCATGATGTCATTTACGCTCACCTTTTCCAGATCCAGCACCGACAGGAGCATGTCCTGATTGCGTCGGGAGATCTGCGAGCGGGATTCATGCACGATGGTGCGAAGCTCCTCTTTGCTGAGCGCGCTGCTGATGGTGACATCGGCTTTGATCCCCACCATCCGCATCAGGACGCGCGTCACCATGTTCAGCAGCCAGACCAGCGGCATCATCAGGATCAGAAGCGGTGCCAGCAGGAAGCTGCTCGGGTAGGCGACTTTCTCAGGGTAAAGCGCGGCGATGGTTTTCGGCAGCACTTCGGCAAACACCAGTACCACGAACGTCAGCACGCCGGTGGCAATCGCCACCCCGGCGTTGCCGTACAGGCGCATCCCGACAATAGTGCCGAGGGCTGAGGCAAGAATGTTGACAAGGTTATTGCCGATGAGCACCAGGCTTATCAGGCGATCCGGCTTGCGAAGCAGTTTTTCAACGCGACGAGCGGCACGGTTACCCTGCTTAGCGCGATGACGTAACCGGTAGCGGTTTAAGGTCATCATGCCGGTTTCCGAGCCGGAGAAATAGGCGGAAATGACCACCATGACGATCAGGATAACGATCAGCGTGGTGGTAGAGATGTGTTCCAGGGGGAACTCCTTTTGTTACTTAGCCAGCAAATTGCTGTATGAAGCGGCTGCCAAAATAGGCAAGGGTGAGAATGCCCGCACCCGCGACGTTGAACCAGACCACGCGACGACCGCGCCAGCCTTCATGATAATGGCCCCATAACAGGACAATATAGACAAACCACGCGATGATGGAGAGCACCGCTTTATCGATATTCTCCACGCTGAACAGGTTCTTCATGTAAAACAGGCCCGTGCAGAGCGTCAGCGTCAGCAGCACCACGCCCACCTGGGTGATGTGGAACATCTTACGCTCAATGACCATCAGCGGCGGCATCTCATGGTTAAACGCCAGCTTTTTGTTTTTCAGCTGGTAGTCAATCCAGGCGAGCTGCATGGCGTAAAGCGCGGCGATGATCAGCGTCGCGTAGGCAAAGAGCGACAGGCCGATATGCACCAGCATCCCCGGCGTCGCCTCCAGATGCGTAATGAATTCATTAGGCATAAAGGTGGCGAGGGCCAGATTGATCAGCGCGAAGGTATAGACAATCGGCAGCAGCAGCCAGCCGCGATTTTTAGACGCGACGATGGTCATTACCGTACAGATCATCAGGCTGACCAGCGAGCCGACGTTGAGGACGCTCAGGTTTTGCACGCTGCCGTCGCCGGGAATGATGCGTGATTCCAGCGCAAACGCGTGGCTGATCAGTGCGATCACCGCGGAAAGAATAGCCATGCGCCGCCAGCCGCTGTTTTTTTGCAGCAGTCCGGGAACGATCAGCGCGAGGCTGACAGAGTAGGCAACAAGGGCGATCAGTGCGAAAACAGGCATATAGGCATCGACAGTTGTCTTAATAAGAAAGAGAAGCAGTATAACGTTACGTGACGCCTGCTCCAACCGTTGCATAACAACAAAGGCGCCTTCATGTTATACTCCGGCAAAATTCTGTGTATGTGTCGCCCATGGCGGCCCAACGTTTCTACTCAGGCGAGAGACAATGTTTGATAATTTAACCGATCGTTTGTCGCGCACGCTGCGCAACATCAGCGGCCGCGGACGCCTTACTGAAGAGAACATCAAGGAAACGCTGCGCGAAGTGCGCATGGCGCTGCTGGAAGCAGACGTCGCGTTGCCGGTTGTTCGTGATTTTATCAACCGCGTAAAAGAGAAGGCGGTTGGTCATGAAGTTAACAAGAGCCTGACCCCGGGCCAGGAATTCGTCAAAATCGTTCGTAATGAACTGGTTTCGGCGATGGGCGAAGAGAACCAGGTGCTTAACCTGGCGGCTCAGCCGCCGGCCGTGGTGCTGATGGCGGGCCTGCAGGGTGCAGGTAAAACGACCAGCGTCGGTAAACTGGGTAAATTCCTGCGTGAAAAGCACAAGAAGAAAGTGCTGGTGGTCTCTGCGGACGTCTATCGCCCGGCGGCGATCAAACAGCTGGAAACCCTGGCCGAGCAGGTCGGCGTAGATTTCTTCCCGTCCGACGTGGCGCAGAAGCCTGTCGACATCGTTAACGCGGCGCTGAAAGAAGCGAAGCTGAAATTCTACGACGTGCTGCTGGTGGATACCGCCGGTCGTCTGCACGTTGACGAAGCGATGATGGACGAGATCAAACAGGTGCATGCCTCTATCAACCCGGTAGAGACCCTGTTCGTTGTCGATGCCATGACCGGTCAGGATGCGGCGAATACCGCGAAAGCGTTTAACGAAGCGCTGCCGTTAACCGGCGTGGTGCTGACCAAAGTGGACGGTGACGCCCGCGGCGGTGCGGCGCTCTCCATTCGTCACATCACCGGTAAGCCGATTAAATTCCTCGGCGTGGGCGAGAAAACCGAAGCGCTGGAGCCGTTCCACCCGGACCGTATCGCCTCCCGTATCCTCGGCATGGGCGACGTGCTGTCGCTGATTGAAGATATCGAGAGCAAGGTTGACCGCGCGCAGGCCGAGAAGCTGGCCAGCAAGCTGAAAAAAGGTGACGGGTTCGATCTCACCGACTTCCTTGAGCAGCTGCGCCAGATGAAAAACATGGGCGGCATGGCCAGCCTGATGGGCAAACTGCCGGGCATGGGCCAGATCCCAGACAACGTGAAAGCGCAGATGGATGACAAGGTGCTGGTGCGTATGGAGGCGATCATCAACTCGATGACGCTGAAAGAGCGCGCTAACCCGGACATCATCAAAGGTTCCCGTAAACGTCGTATCGCAGCCGGTTGCGGCATGCAGGTGCAGGACGTTAACCGCCTTCTTAAACAGTTCGACGACATGCAGCGCATGATGAAGAAAATGAAGAAAGGCGGCATGGCGAAGATGATGCGCGGCATGAAAGGCATGATGCCCCCAGGTTTTCCTGGACGTTAATCGGCCTGGCTTGTTTGCCATTTTGACGCCGGGGAGTGCTCGAAATGCTCACGTACTACGTGTACGCTCCGCTTTCTGCGCGCTCGCCGACGCCAAACTGGCTGCACCGCCGACGGCCTTTTACAGCAGACTTATCAACTGCTGATTGCATTTTCCCCAAAAATCAGTAAAATTTTCGGGCTTTTAATATGACACCCGGGCTCCGTTCCTCGATGGGGCCCGGTTGTTTTATTCACACAAGAGGATGTTATGGTAACTATTCGTTTAGCTCGTCACGGCGCTAAAAAGCGTCCGTTCTACCAGGTTGTTGTGACTGACAGCCGTAATGCACGCAACGGTCGCTTCATCGAGCGCGTTGGTTTCTTCAACCCACTGGCCGCTGGCGCAGAAGAAGAAACTCGTCTGGATCTGGATCGTATCGCTCACTGGGTTGGCCAGGGCGCTACTGTTTCCGATCGCGTTGCTACGCTGATCAAAGCAGCAAACAAAGCAGCTTAATCTGTCACGGTGGTCATGATGAGCAATAAAGCACCTGTTGAACCGATCGTATTGGGAAAAATGGGTTCTTGCTACGGTATCCGTGGTTGGCTCAGAGTGTTTTCCTCCACTGAAGACGCTGATAGCATTTTTGATTACCAGCCCTGGTTTATCCAGAAAGGCGGTAAGTGGGAAGAGGTCGAGCTGGAAAGCTGGCGTCACCACAATCAGGACATCATCATCAAGCTGAAAGGCGTTGACGATCGTGATGCCGCGAATGCGCTGACTAATTGTGAAATTGTCGTGGATTCGTCGCAGTTGCCACAGCTGGAAGAGGGCGACTACTACTGGAAAGACCTTATGGGTTGCCAGGTAGTCACTACCGAAGGCTACAGCCTGGGGAAAGTCATCGATATGATGGAAACCGGGTCAAATGACGTTCTCGTCATTAAGGCAAACCTGAAAGATGCATTTGGCATCAAGGAGCGGTTGGTTCCGTTCCTCGATGGACAGGTTATCAAGAAAGTCGATCTCACTACTCAAACCATTGAAGTAGATTGGGATCCTGGTTTTTAAATTCTCCGGATAAACGGTAAAAGACGGCGCTATGTGGATTGGCATAATTAGCCTGTTTCCTGAAATGTTCCGCGCGATTACCGATTACGGGGTAACTGGCCGGGCAGTAAAGAATGGCCTGCTGAGCATCCAGAGCTGGAGTCCTCGTGACTTTACTCATGATCGGCACCGTACCGTGGACGATCGTCCTTACGGCGGCGGACCGGGGATGCTAATGATGGTGCAACCCTTACGGGACGCCATTCACACAGCAAAAGCCGCGGCAGGTGAAGGCGCAAAGGTGATTTATCTGTCACCTCAGGGACGCAAGCTTGATCAAGCGGGCGTGAGCGAACTGGCGACGAATCAAAAGCTGATTCTGGTCTGTGGGCGCTACGAAGGGATAGATGAGCGCGTAATTCAAACCGAGATTGACGAAGAATGGTCTATCGGCGATTACGTTCTCAGCGGTGGTGAGTTACCGGCAATGACGCTGATTGACTCCGTCGCCCGGTTTATTCCGGGTGTTCTGGGCCATGAAGCTTCGGCAACGGAAGATTCCTTTGCCGATGGATTGCTGGACTGTCCACACTATACTCGTCCTGAAGTGTTAGAAGGGATGGAGGTCCCGGCAGTGTTACTGTCTGGAAACCATGCCGAGATACGTCGCTGGCGTTTGAAGCAGTCGCTGGGCCGAACCTGGCTTAGAAGACCTGAACTTCTGGAAAACCTGGCTCTGACTGAAGAGCAAGCAAAGTTGCTGGCCGAGTTCAAAACTGAACACGCGCAACAGCAGCATGAACATGATGGGAATGCGTAATACGCTCCCGAATATCAGTTTACCCAGGATAAGAGATTAAATTATGAGCAACATTATTAAGCAACTTGAACAAGAGCAGATGAAGCAGGACGTACCTTCCTTCCGTCCAGGTGACACCGTGGAAGTGAAAGTATGGGTTGTTGAAGGTTCCAAAAAACGTCTGCAGGCATTCGAGGGCGTGGTTATCGCTATTCGTAACCGCGGTCTGCACTCTGCATTCACTGTTCGTAAAATTTCCAACGGCGAAGGCGTTGAGCGTGTCTTCCAGACTCACTCTCCGGTAGTTGACAGCATTGCTGTTAAACGTCGTGGTGCTGTACGTAAAGCTAAACTGTACTACCTGCGTGAGCGTACTGGTAAGTCTGCTCGTATTAAAGAGCGTCTGAACTAAGATTCGCTTAAGCGACATCCTGTTAGAAAGGGCTGGCCGAAAGGCTGGCCCTTTTTTTATCCCATCGCACCTCTCGCGTTAACCCTTTCGTCATAAATCATTTACAATGCTTGCCTCTTTTATGGAGGGAAAGTGGATAACGTACTTCATCAGCCTGACCGGAAAAGCGCAGCGGCTTTGACCGCGCTGTTCGCGATCCTGCTGATCGTGGTAGCACCCCTTATCTCCGTCTCGTTGCAGAAAGATCCCATGAGCGCTATGCCGGGCATGCATCATGACATGAGCATGATGTCGATGGGCGAGCATCACGGCGATAAGCCGCACACGATGCCTGTCGACCATGCGGAAGCGTGCGGCTACTGCGTGCTGTTAGCGCATGTCCCTGGCGTGATGCTGGCGCTCATCGTCCTGCTCAGCCTGGTGCTGCAGAGGCTGAGCATTAAGCCGCCGCGTCAGGCGGTCAACCACTGGCACTTCTTCCCCTGGCTTTACCCTGATACCCGCGCGCCGCCGCGGCAGTCTGCTTTTTCACAATAAAAAATATCGATAACTTTTTGCCTTAAAAAGGAAAAGTATGACTACCTGCACCTCGCGCGCGGCATGGGGAAACCTGCTGCGTCGCCTTCATTTCTACGTTGGGCTGTTTGTCGGCCCGTTTATCTTCTTCGCCGCGCTGACCGGGACGCTGTATGTGGCGACCCCACAGCTGGAAAACGCACTCTACCGGCACGCGCTCCACGCGGATTCCGTGGGCGAGCCGCAGTCTCTGGCGGAACAAATCGCCGTGGCGGAAAAAACCGTTGGATCAGATTTACGTTTGCACGCCGTTCGTCCGGGGCTGGTTGCGGGCGAAACCACCCGCGTGATGTTCGCTGACCCGAAACTTGGGCCATCGGAGAACCGGGCTATCTTTATCGATCCGGTGAGCCTGGCGGTGCTGGGAGATCTGACGGTATACGGCACCAGCGGGATTTTACCCCTGCGTCAGACTATTGATTACCTGCATACGTCCCTGATGCTGGGCGACATTGGGCGCCTCTACAGCGAGCTTGCGGCCTCGTGGATGTGGGTTGCCGCGCTGGGCGGTATTGCCCTGTGGTTTTATACCCGACCCAAACGACGGATCAACAATCGCTTCCAGAACCGGCGTCGGGTGCACGTGACGCTGGGCTGGGTTCTGCTGGGAGGAATGCTGCTGTTCTCCGCAACCGGCCTGACCTGGTCCCAGTGGGCTGGTGGGAACGTGGATAAGCTGCGTGCAGAGATGAACTGGCTCACCCCGCAGGTGAACACGACGCTATCCGGCCAACATGAGGTTATTGATGAACATGCCGAACACCGTGGTCATCACGGTGGGATGATGATGCCGGAAATGGCGATGGATCTGACGCAGTTTGACGGAGTATTAAGCGCGGCGCGTAAAGCAGGGATTGATGCCAACAGGCTGGAGATCCGCCCGGCGAAAACGGCGGATAGCGCCTGGACCGTGACGGAAATCGATCGCAGCTGGCCGACCCAGGTGGACGCCGTTGCGGTTGATCCTTCTACGATGCAGATCCTGGACAGAACCCGATTCGAGGATTTCCCGTTAATGGCAAAACTGACCCGCTGGGGCGTGGATTTCCATATGGGGATCTTATTCGGGCTGGTGAATCAGCTGCTGCTGGTGGCGTTCGGCCTCGCCCTGTGCGTGCTCATCATCTGGGGTTACCGGATGTGGTGGATGCGTCGTCCGGCACGGTCGGCAGTGAGTCCGGTACAGACGCTTTGTCAGAGCTGGCTGGCGCTGTCAGGATGGGGAAGAGGCGTTACGGTGGTAATCAGCATACTGCTTGGGATGGCCTTGCCGGTCATGGGCGTGAGTCTGGCGCTGTTTGTTCTGGTGGACTGGCTGCGCTGGCGAGCGGCAACCAGGCTGACGCTCGCCGATTCATCCGCTAAATAACCCTATGGCGTGCTGATCACCACTGCGACGCGGCGGTTTTCAGCGCGCCCTTGCGGAGTACTGTTGCTCGCAACCGGGTATTTTTGACCTAATCCCCGCGTGGTGAGATTGCTGCGCGGGATATTTGCCCCCTTCGCCCAGGCGTCGGCCACGGCGTTGGCGCGTTTTAACGACAGCGCTTCGTTGTAGCTTTCTTCCCCGTAGTTATCCGTGTGACCGTCCATTCGCGCGTGGTTCAGGCCGGTTTCCGCCAGGCGAGAGGCCATGGACTGGATCTGCGTTTCACTTTCCGGGCGCAGTCGGGCGTCATTTTTATCAAACAGGATGGTGTCCGACATGCCAAGCGACCAGTCACCGTTCAGTTCGTTAAAACCGTAAGACTTCATCGCCGCAATTTGCTCAGGAGTGAATTTGCCTTCCGGTGGCGACTGACAGCCTGCCAGAACCAGTGAGGCCAGTACTAACGGCGCGAAGTAACGTTTTAACATAGTGTATCCTTTCTAACTTATTGTTTTCGTACGCTGGTTTTTAACCTGGTACATATTGCGGTCAGCCCTCTCCAGTAATGCTTCCACGGAAGCATTTTCCCACGCCAGAGCAAAGCCAATGCTGAGTGACATCGATGCTTTTTGTCCGTTATGAAGATCAAACGGACGGATAAACTGCTGCGAAAGCGCAGCACAAATGTGTTGAACCTCAAGCTCAGAGTGAACGCCGTACAGCACCATGGCAAATTCGTCTCCGCCAAGACGGTAAGACTGATGACGTTTGTCGCCAAACTCCATCATCCTGCTGGCGACTTCGATGAGCACACAGTCTCCTGCCGCGTGTCCCCAGGTGTCGTTAATAAACTTAAAATTATCACCGTCGAGGAAGAGCAGAGCCGAGTTTGTTCTGGCTGAAGGGTCGTTCATTAAGGCTGCAATGCTGTTACGAAACGCCGCGCGGTTGGCAAGACCGGTAAGCGGGTCGTGCATGGCGGTCCGCAACAGCTGAGCGTTCTTCGCCTGAAGCTTCAGTTGCCACTCTTCCATTTCGTCCAGAAGACTGTTGAAGTCCTCGCCAAACTGGTGAAATTCTTCGATACGGCCGTCTTTCACCCGGCGGGAGAAGTTGCGGTTCGTGCGTACGTCATGCACGACGTCGGTAATGTTCTGCAGGGCCGTGACCATTCCACGATGCAAAGACTGGGTTATGATGAGCGCGACGACGGCGGCAAAGAGAATGCAGCCGGTCAGTACGGCAAACGACGTCCAGATGAAATGGCTGATCAAACTGTCGCGTGCGGTAAGGCGGATTTCGCCGATCGTTAAGCCGTTATGCATGATGGGCTGCGCAACCGGTACGGGGAAAAGCCAGCGACTGACCAGCGCGCCCAGCGTGTCGTTGTTATCCTCCGGGTTCCAGGACCAGTAGGCGAACCGCTTTTTATGCGCGTTAATCACCTCCGCCGCGGCAAACTGCCCCTGTTTGCCCAGGGCGGCAAGCGTTTCGTTGGCCGCCAGCGAGTCGTTGAAAACCAGCGAGGCTTCCAGGCTGTGGCTCATTGTGGCGCCGGTTAATTCGAGATTCTTTTGCGCGTATTGTTTTAACGTCACGACGGAAGCAAAACAGAGCAACAGCCATATTAACGTCATGGTAATAATGACGCTTATCATGCTGTTTCGCCTCAACGTTCTTTTAAACGTCGGACGTGGCGTTGATGTGAAATCTTTATCCATGCTGCTTATTCCGTGCCAGCATTAATACATCCGGATTGACTCTTACGCCACTGCGCGTCAATGCATCCAGGTTGACGGAAAACCGTACCTGGCCGCGATCGATCATCAGGCAAAAGGCACTGCCAATTACACATTCCGGATTTTGCTCTGAGATTAATAGCAACGCTCTGCCCTGATATTGACTTATTAATTCAAGTTGTTTTACCGGTGATTCAGACCCGAAATATATCGCATCGCACGTCGCGGCCAGGGCTTCCCGATCGTTACGTACAATAACGGGAGTATAGGGTAACTCGTTGTGCCCTTCGTCGCCGCTGAGCGCGTGTGTATAGTGAGAAGTGGCATAGACGCAAAGTCTGGGCTGCCCGGATAGTGACGGCCATCGCGTATAGCTCACAATGCCTGAGACAATCGAACGTACCGATTTATCCGTTTCCGTAAGCGTGCCTGCCGTCGCTGGGCCCACCATAAGGAACAGCATTAACACCAGAGTGAGTCGGAAAAAAGAGATCAAGAATAAATTTCTCACCAGAATCCGCCACATCGCTCCGGAAATAGATGTCCTTAAGAGTTGCGGGCAGAATACCATTGTTTATCAAAGCCGTCATTATGTCAGAAATAGCATCAGGCCAACCTAAGCTAAATCCTACTGTTGTTTATTTTCCGGTGGTTAAAAACAGACTTAATTGAGTCTGCTGGAACGCATACCTTCATCCATTCCTTTTTGCCATGACGCACGCAGTTTTGTCGCGTTTTCGACAGTATCGCAACTGGCAGGAAAAGATTTGCCCGCTAATCCCCAGGCGTGAATAAACCCTTCTTCGCAGACTCTCTTCTGACCATCGGCATAGCCGCGAAGATATTCACTACGATCAACGTGGGTGTCATTAAAACTATCGGCCAGGGTCTGGTTATCTTTAACCGGCAGGCCATTCATGGCGTCTTCTTTACCGGCATCAAACCAGGATGGACTGGTCCAGTCGGGCTGGAAGGTGTAAGGATTGATCTGGCAGCCCGTTAAAAACAGCGACAACAGCGTGAGAGCAATTGAACGCATAGCCATTCTCCTTTTTTCTTCAGCATAGCCTGGCTTAAGAAAATATGTCTGTAATTTAAACTTTACGTTTTTATCGGCTGATTTTTGCAATAAATTGGCTTCTGTAAACTAATGTGTACGTATTTTGGATTGAAATGTTTACTTTTTATGGTATCGTGGTCTCACCTCACCGAGGAAAACAACTATCGCAAACGAGCTTTACAGGATCGCCATCATGCAAAAAGACGCGCTGAACAACGTACATATCACTGACGAACAGGTTTTAATTACTCCGGATCAACTGAAAGCGGAATTTCCGCTGAGCGTCGCGCAGGAGGCTCAGATTGAGCACTCGCGTCAGACCATTTCAAATATCATCGCCGGCCGCGATCCGCGCCTGCTGGTGGTGTGTGGTCCTTGCTCCATTCACGATCCTGAAACCGCCATTGAGTACGCTCGTCGATTTAAAGCATTAGCGGAGGAGGTCAGCGATAGCCTCTATCTGGTGATGCGCGTCTATTTTGAGAAGCCACGTACCACTGTCGGCTGGAAAGGGTTGATTAACGATCCGCACATGGATGGCTCGTTTGATGTGGAAGCAGGTCTGAAGATTGCGCGTCGCCTGCTGGTGGAGCTGGTCAGCATGGGGCTGCCTCTGGCAACCGAAGCGCTGGATCCGAACAGCCCGCAATACCTTGGCGATTTGTTCAGTTGGTCCGCGATTGGCGCGCGTACCACGGAATCTCAAACCCACCGCGAGATGGCGTCTGGTCTGTCGATGCCGGTTGGTTTTAAAAACGGTACCGATGGCAGCCTGGCGACGGCGATCAACGCCATGCGCGCTGCCGCCATGCCGCACCGTTTCGTCGGTATCAACCAGGCGGGCCAGGTCTGCCTCCTGCAAACCCAGGGCAACCCGGACGGTCACGTGATCCTGCGCGGCGGGAAAGCCCCGAACTACAGCCCGGCGGACGTGGCGCAGTGTGAAAAAGAGATGGAGCAGGCGGGACTGCGCCCGGCACTGATGGTAGATTGCAGTCATGGTAATTCAAATAAAGATTACCGTCGCCAGCCTGCGGTTGCGGAATCCGTGATCGCACAGATCAAAGATGGCAACCGTTCGATTATTGGTCTGATGATTGAGAGCAACATTCATGAAGGCAATCAGTCATCGGAACAACCGCGTAGCGCAATGAAGCACGGCGTCTCCGTGACGGATGCCTGCATCAGCTGGGAAACCACCGACGCGCTGCTGCGTGAGATCCACAAAGATTTGAACGGCCAGCTGGCGACACGTCTGGCTTAAGAGGTTAGTTATGGTTGCTGAATTGACCGCACTGCGCGATCAAATTGATGAAGTGGATAAGGCGCTGCTGGACCTGCTGGCGCGCCGCATGGCGCTGGTAGCCGAAGTCGGTGAGGTGAAAAGCAAATACGGCCTGCCGATTTACGTCCCGGAGCGTGAAGCCTCAATGCTGGCCTCTCGTCGCAAAGAGGCCCAGGCGCTGGGCGTTTCGCCGGATTTAATTGAAGATGTTCTGCGTCGCGTGATGCGGGAATCCTATTCCAGCGAAAACGACAAGGGCTTCAAAACCCTCTGTCCGTCCCTGCGGCCGGTGGTGATTGTCGGCGGGGCAGGACAGATGGGGCATCTGTTTGAAAAAATGCTGACGCTTTCTGGCTATCAGGTGCGCATTCTGGAAAAAGAGGACTGGGCGCATGCGCCGGAACTCATGAAAGATGCCGGGATGGTTATCGTCAGCGTGCCGATCCACGTGACGGAGCAGATCATCGGGAAGCTTCCTGCTTTACCGAAAGATTGCATCCTGGTGGATCTGGCCTCCGTCAAAAATGGTCCGCTGCAGGCGATGCTGGCTGCGCATATGGGCCCGGTGCTGGGTCTGCACCCGATGTTTGGCCCGGACAGCGGCAGCCTGGCTAAGCAGGTGGTGGTTTACTGCGACGGTCGTCAGCCGGAAGCCTATCAGTGGTTCCTTGAACAGATTCAGGTATGGGGCGCGCGATTGCACCGCATCAGCGCGGTCGAGCACGATCAGAACATGGCGTTCATTCAGGCGCTGCGCCACTTTGCGACGTTTGCCTACGGTCTGCATCTGGCGGAAGAGAACGTGCAGCTTGAACAGCTGCTGGCGCTCTCTTCACCTATCTATCGTCTGGAGCTGGCGATGGTCGGGCGTCTGTTTGCTCAGGATCCGCAGCTTTACGCGGACATTATTATGTCCTCCGAGAACAACCTGGCGCTCATCAAGCGCTACTATCAGCGCTTTGGCGAAGCCATTACGCTGCTGGAGCACGGAGACAAGCAGGCTTTTATCGACAGTTTCCGCAAGGTCGAGCACTGGTTTGGCGATTACGCGCAGCGTTTCCAGAGTGAGAGCCGGACGCTGTTGCGCCAGGCAAATGACAGTCGCCAGTAATGCGATGATGTATATACTGAAAGCCAGCAATGCTGGCTTTTTTTATTTTGGGGAACTGTCATGGCCGAACCGCAGCTGCTGTTGAATTACACCGGGCATCTGCCTGAGTGCCCGACGTGGAGCGCAGAAGAGCGCGCGCTCTACTGGGCCGATATTCTGGAAGGGGAGATCCACCGCTACCATCTGCCGACGGCAGAACACACCGTGCTCTCTTTCCATGAGGAGGTGGGCTGTTTCGCGCTGCGCGAGCAGGGTGGTTTTATCGTTGCGATGAGAACGGGTATCTGGCTGACCGATAAACACGGCCTGCTGCGCCGCAAGGTGTGCGATAACCCCTCTAACCCGCAGCTCGCACGCTTTAACGACGGCGGCACCGATTCTCTGGGACGATTCTACGCGGGCACGTTTTGGGGGCCGGGAGATTACAACGGTGCCCTGCTGATGCGCATCGACAACGACCTGACGCCGAAAGTGATCCAGTGCGATATTCACGGCCACAACGGCTTAGCGTTTAGCCCGGATAAGCAGTGGATGTTTACCTCAGACACGCCAAACGGCGTTATTTACCGAACGCCGCTTGACGAGCAGGGCGAACCCGGCAGGCGCGAGGTGTTTCGTCAGTTTAAAGAGGGCGAAGGGATACCGGACGGCGCGGCAATGGATGTGGAAGGCTGCTACTGGAGCGCGCTATTTGACGGCTGGCGTATTGCGCGTTTTTCTCCGCAAGGGGAGCAGCTGGAAGAATATCGCATGCCGGTGCGTTGCCCGACGATGGTCTGCTTTGGCGGCGATGACATGAAAACGCTGTTTATTACCACCACGCGGGAAAATATGGATGCGGACGAGCTGGCGAAGTATCCGCTCTCCGGCGCCATCTTCACCCTGCCGGTGAACGTGGCAGGGATGAAGAAAAGCCGCTTTATCGGACGTTAAGCCGGGTCAACCGGGACCACGTTTTCGCTCGGATAGCAGCCCAACACTTTCATGGAACGCGTGATCTCGCCCAGTTCGCGCAGGGCCTTCTGCATGGAAGCAGATTCCAGGTTGGCCTGGATATCAAGATAAAACATCTCTTCCCACGGGTTACCGTGGATTGGGCGTGATTCCAGTTTGGTCATGATCAGGTTGTGGTTACGCAGCACCAGCAGGGCTTCAACCAGCGCACCGGCCTGTTGGCCGGTCGCCATCAGCAGCGTGGTTTTCGCTGGCACCTGGTCTGACACATTGATTGCCTTGCGGGCCAGCACCACGAAGCGGGTGATATTTTGCGTCTGGTTCGCCAGATTGCGTTCCAGCACCTGTAAACCATACAGCGCCCCGCCTGCTTCGCTGCCGAGCGCGGCGGCGGTTGGGGAGTTAGCCTGCGCCACTTTTTCCATCGCCGCCGAGGTGCTTTCGGTGTACTCAATTTTCCAGCTCGGATAGCGGTTCAGGAACTGGCTGCACTGCTGGAACGGCTGTGGATGACTGTAAACCGTTTCGATCTTGCTCAGGTCGGTTGAGCCGGAGACCAGCACGCAGTGATCGATTGGGATCGTCAGCTCGCCAACCAGCGACAGGCTGGTGTGCTGCAGCAAATCGTAGACGTCGTTGATGGCACCGGAGCTGGTGTTTTCAATCGGTACGACGGCGTAATCCGCCTGGCCGGTCTCAACCTGATTAAAAATGTCGGCAAACTTGGCACAGCCGCTCTCAATAAATTCTTCGAAATGGCGTGCGGCATACTGACGTGCGGCCAGATGAGAATAAGACCCCTTCGGACCGAGGAAGGCGATACGCGCAGAGTGTGGATTGGTTTTGTTCAGATGCTGCTGGAGCAGCGCTTGCTGGGTGAGAACGGAGTCTTCGATGATGAGCTGGAACAACCGGGTAATGTAGTGGGCATCGAGGTGATGCGCTTTGCCGAGCTGAATGAGACGTTCCAGCAGATCGCGCTCGCGGTCGATATCTCGTACCGGGCGATGGGAGTCCAGCTTGGCTTTGCCCACTTCAACGGCAAGCGCGCGGCGTTCGGCCAGCAGCGCCAGCAGTTTCTCATCCAGCGCGCTGATTTTTACTCGCAGATCCAGTAACGGGTTTTCCGGTGTCATAGTGTTGTCGGTCTCATTTTATCGTTATCAATAAAAAAGGCCCCCCGATGTGGGAGGCCTTGTTGTTCGTCTTCGCATTCTTTATCACACGACGAAACGCCTCCCAGTCAGGGGAAGGTAAAAAAGAATGCGAAGAAGAACGGCGTAAGTTTCATAAAGTCATCCTGTGATTGATACCGTTAAAGTACCCGTACTGTTTTCACCCTGTCAATAAAAAACAAAAAACGCGCCCGAAGGCGCGTTGGCGGTACACTCAATTTAAAGGATTACTCTTCTTCAACTTCTTCCGCGAAGCTGGCGTCTTTCACCGATGTTGCGGCGCGACGGGCTTCACCTTTGTGTTGCACTTTATTGAGCTGCCGTTCCAGCTTGTTGATCAAATCGTTAATAGCGGTGTACATATCCTCGTGTTTTGCGCTGGCGACCAGATGGCCGTTTGGAGTATTGATAGTTGCGTCAGCGATGAAACCCTGCGGCTCCTTGGACAGGATGATATGTGGATTAATCAAATGAGTTTGCCATTTATCCAGTTTGGCGAGACGGTCTGCGACGTGCTGGCGGATTGCCGGAGTAATTTCCATTTGTTTACTGGTAATGTTCATTGTCATAAATTTTACCTCTTGTCTTTCCGTCTTGGTGATTCCAGCATACCCGACCTAATGTCAAAATGTGTGATTTAGATCACGTTATTTTGTCGGTTTTTGTCAGGGAATCTTTTTTGTGAAGCAGGGCAGGAAGAGGTGAGATTTACCTTGTCGAAGGTAAAAATTGGGGCCATAGTTGACTGGATGTGTTGAGGCTTAAGCGCTTCAGCGACGCGCTAAAATGAATAAAAAAACGGCAGCCTTCGGGCTGCCGTTTTGCATTGAGGCAATATCAGGTGTTGCTGCTGTTCGCGGCGATGATTTTCGCCACTTTTTCAGCCTGAGCGGTCATCTGCATCTGACGATAAGCATTTTCCATCAGCTTCAGGCCGTCGCGCGTTGCCTGAGTATCCGGATAATCACGCAGCATACCTTCTACGCGGTTAACCACGGCAACCCATGCGCCACGACGGGTATAGTATTCCGCTACGGAGTATTCATATTTCGCCAGACGATCTTTCAGGAACACCAGACGTTTGGTGGCGTCAGTCACGTACTGACTGTTCGGATAGCCGCGCACCAGCTTGGAGAAGTCATTGAAGGCATCACGCGCATGCTGCGGGTCACGGTCAGAACGATCCACGCCGAAGAAGCCCTGCAGCGCACTGTCGTCCAGCGCCATGTTGGTGAGGCCGCGCATGTACATCACATAGTCGATGTTAGGATGAGTCGGGTTCAGACGCATGAAACGATCGATGGTTGCCTGAGCCAGCGGCAGATCGGCATTTTTATAGTATGCGTAGATGAGATCTAACTGTACCTGCTGCGAATATGGACCAAATGGATAGCGATTATCCAACGCTTCCAGTTGCGTTATCGCCTGTTTCCAGTTACCGTCCTGCAACTTTTGTTGTGCAGTCGCATAGATTTCATTCGGCGGATTGTCAGGGACCTGTTCATTTGAACCGGAGCAGCCCACCAAAGCCAGGCTCAACGTGGCCGCTGCCACCAGATATTTCATGCGCGTCATGACGTTTTGACTTTCCTCAAATGTTTGTCCGGGAGAAACTCTGTTCCTGCTCCCGATTAAGACCAGCTACAATAGCACACTATATTAAACGGCAAAGCCGTAAAACCCAACGTTAAACGAAGAAGCAGTTTATGGCACAACGAGTAGAACTCACCGCAACAGTCTCCGAAAATCAGCTCGGTCAACGCTTAGATCAGGCTTTGGCCGAATTGTTCCCTGATTATTCGCGTTCACGCATAAAAGAATGGATCCTTGACCAGCGCGTGCTGGTAAACGGCAAGATCTGGGACAAACCAAAAGAGAAAGTGTTAGGTGGGGAAGCTGTCGCCATCAATGCTGAAATCGAAGAGGAAATCCGCTTCGAGCCGCAGGATATCCCACTGGACATTGTCTATGAAGATGATGACATTCTGGTGATCAACAAGCCGCGCGACCTGGTTGTTCATCCGGGCGCGGGGAACCCTGACGGTACGGTACTTAACGCACTTCTCCATTATTATCCGCCGATCGCGGATGTCCCGCGCGCGGGCATCGTGCACCGTCTGGATAAAGACACCACCGGTTTGATGGTGGTAGCGAAGACCGTTCCTGCTCAAACCCGTCTGGTGGAATCGCTGCAGCTGCGCGAAATCACCCGCGAGTATGAAGCGGTAGCCATTGGGCATATGACCTCTGGCGGAACGGTGGAAGAGCCAATCAGCCGTCACCCAACCAAACGTACCCATATGTCGGTGCATCCGATGGGTAAACCGGCGGTGACGCACTATCGCATTATGGAGCACTTCCGTATTCATACGCGCCTGCGTCTGCGTCTGGAAACCGGACGTACTCACCAGATCCGCGTGCATATGGCCCACATTACCCATCCGCTGGTCGGGGATCAGGTATACGGTGGTCGTCCGCGTCCACCTAAAGGCGCATCGGATGAGTTCATCAGCGTATTGCGTAAATTCGATCGCCAGGCGCTGCACGCGACTATGCTGCGTCTTTACCACCCTATCACCGGTATTCAGATGGAATGGCATGCGCCTATCCCGCAGGATATGGTGGACCTTATTGACGCCATGCGTGCTGATTTCGAAGAACATAAGGATCAAGTGGACTGGTTATGACCAAACTGATTGTCCCGGAGTGGCCATTGCCTGCAGGCGTGGCCGCCTGCAGTTCAACCCGTATTGGCGGTGTTAGCCAGGGCGCGTGGGAGTCTTTGAACCTCGGTGCGCACTGTGGCGACAACCTGGAACATGTTGAAGAGAACCGCCGACGTCTGTTTGCTGCGGGGAACTTGCCGTCGAAACCGGTCTGGCTGGAACAGGTTCATGGTAACGCGGTACTGAAGTTGACGGGGGAACCCTATGCTTCTAAACGCGCTGATGCCTCTTACAGTAATACTCCGGGAACCGTTTGTGCCGTGATGACCGCCGATTGTCTGCCGGTTCTGTTCTGTAACCGTGCAGGTACCGAGGTGGCAGCAGCACACGCGGGATGGCGTGGTCTGTGTGAAGGCGTGCTCGAAGAAACAGTCGCCTGCTTTAACGATGAGCCAGCCAATATTATGGCCTGGCTTGGCCCGGCCATTGGTCCTCGCGCTTTCGAAGTGGGGCCAGAGGTTCGCGAAGCCTTTATGGAAAAAGATCCGCAAGCGGTTGAAGCCTTCCTGCCTTCGGGGGATAAATATCTGGCCGATATTTACCAGCTCGCCCGTCAGCGTCTGAATAACGTTGGCGTGACGCAGATCTTCGGCGGCGATCGCTGCACATTCACCGAAAAGGGTGATTTTTTCTCCTATCGTCGCGACAAGACCACGGGGCGTATGGCAAGTTTCATTTGGCTGATATAACCTAAAGAATCAAGACGATCCGGTACGTGCCGTTTTCTTTTCACATAATTCAGGTCATTAACCTTGAATAATTGAGGGATGACCTCATTTAATCTCCAGTAGCAAATTTGACCTGTTATGGGAGGAGTTATGCGTCTGGATCGTCTTACTAATAAATTCCAGCTTGCTCTCGCCGATGCCCAGTCCCTCGCACTGGGGCACGACAACCAGTTTATCGAACCTCTTCATTTAATGAGCGCCTTGCTGAATCAGGAAGGGGGATCGGTACGTCCTTTATTAACGTCCGCTGGCATTAATGCTGGCCAGTTACGCACCGCTATCGATCAGGCGCTGAGCCGTTTACCGCAGGTAGAAGGTACCGGCGGCGACGTTCAGCCGTCTCAGGATTTGGTGCGCGTGCTTAACCTTTGCGACAAGCTGGCGCAAAAACGTGGGGACAACTTTATTTCGTCAGAGCTGTTTGTTCTGGCGGCGCTTGAATCACGCGGTACCTTGACCGACCTGCTGAAATCTGCCGGTGCGACCACCGCCAATGTGACTCAGGCGATTGAGAAAATGCGCGGAGGTGAAAGCGTGAACGATCAGGGAGCCGAAGACCAACGTCAGGCTTTGAAGAAATTTACGGTCGATCTGACCGAGCGTGCTGAACAGGGCAAACTTGATCCGGTTATCGGCCGTGACGAAGAAATCCGCCGTACGATTCAGGTACTGCAACGTCGTACCAAGAACAACCCGGTGCTGATTGGTGAACCGGGTGTCGGTAAAACCGCCATTGTTGAAGGGCTGGCGCAGCGTATCGTTAACGGCGAAGTGCCGGAAGGCCTGAAAGGTCGCCGCGTACTGGCGCTGGATATGGGCGCGCTGGTGGCTGGTGCGAAATACCGCGGTGAGTTCGAAGAGCGTCTGAAAGGCGTGCTTAACGACCTGGCGAAGCAGGAAGGGAACGTTATCCTGTTTATCGACGAACTGCACACTATGGTCGGTGCGGGTAAAGCGGACGGCGCGATGGATGCCGGGAACATGCTGAAACCCGCGCTGGCGCGCGGTGAACTTCACTGCGTCGGTGCCACCACGCTTGACGAGTATCGTCAGTACATTGAAAAAGATGCTGCGCTGGAACGTCGTTTCCAGAAAGTGTTTGTTGCTGAGCCAAGCGTTGAAGATACCATCGCGATCCTGCGTGGTCTGAAAGAGCGCTATGAACTGCACCACCACGTGCAGATCACAGACCCGGCTATCGTTGCGGCGGCGACGCTTTCACATCGTTATATTGCTGACCGTCAGCTGCCGGATAAAGCGATCGACCTTATAGATGAAGCGGCTTCGAGCATTCGTATGCAGATTGACTCGAAACCGGAAGAGCTGGACAGGCTCGACCGACGCATCATTCAGCTCAAGCTGGAACAGCAGGCGCTGAAGAAAGAGTCTGATGAAGCCAGTAAGAAACGCCTGGATATGCTCAATGAAGAACTGGACGATAAAGAGCGCCAGTACTCTGAGCTGGAAGAAGAGTGGAAAGCCGAGAAAGCATCCCTTTCCGGCACTCAGACCATTAAAGCTGAACTCGAACAGGCCAAAATTGCCATTGAGCAGGCTCGCCGTGTCGGCGATCTGGCGCGAATGTCTGAACTGCAGTACGGCAAAATTCCTGAGCTGGAAAAACAGCTTGAGATAGCGACGCAGTCAGAAGGGAAAACGATGCGTCTGTTACGTAATAAAGTGACGGATGCAGAAATCGCGGAAGTGCTTGCTCGCTGGACCGGTATCCCGGTGGCGCGCATGCTGGAAGGCGAGCGTGAAAAACTGCTGCGCATGGAGCAAGATCTCCACAACCGGGTGATTGGTCAGAACGAAGCGGTTGAGGCGGTTTCCAACGCCATTCGCCGTAGCCGCGCAGGGTTGTCCGATCCAAACCGTCCGATTGGTTCGTTCCTGTTCCTGGGGCCAACCGGCGTTGGTAAGACCGAGCTGTGTAAAGCGCTGGCTAACTTTATGTTCGACAGCGACGATGCGATGGTGCGGATCGACATGTCCGAGTTTATGGAAAAACACTCCGTCTCACGTCTGGTCGGCGCGCCTCCGGGATACGTAGGTTATGAAGAAGGGGGGTACCTGACGGAAGCGGTTCGCCGTCGCCCTTATTCCGTCATCCTGCTGGATGAGGTGGAAAAAGCGCATCCTGATGTGTTCAACATCCTGCTTCAGGTGCTGGATGATGGCCGTCTAACCGACGGACAGGGGAGAACGGTCGACTTCCGTAATACGGTTGTCATCATGACCTCGAACCTGGGTTCCGATCTGATTCAGGAACGTTTCGGTGAACTGGACTATAGCCATATGAAGGATCTGGTGCTCGGTGTCGTGAGCCATAACTTCCGTCCTGAGTTCATCAACCGTATTGATGAAGTGGTGGTATTCCATCCTCTGGGTGAGAAACACATTGCGTCGATTGCTCAGATCCAGCTGCAGCGTCTGTACAAACGTCTGGAAGAGCGTGGGTATGAAATTCACATCTCCGACGAGGCGCTGAAGCTGTTGAGCGAGAATGGTTACGATCCGGTGTATGGTGCGCGTCCATTAAAACGTGCGATCCAGCAGCAGATCGAAAACCCGCTGGCGCAGCAGATCCTCTCCGGAGAATTGATTCCGGGCAAAGTTATCCGTCTGGAAGCCAACGACGATCGCATTGTGGCAGTGCAGTAAGTCACAAAACGCAAAAACGAGCCGATCGCGGCTCGTTTTTGTTTAAAAACCAGGCGAAAATTGAGGTCTGGAGTAAGATTTGCCTGGAAAGTGAGCGGTCAGTAAATAAATGTCACTTTATCCTTGCAGCTTCGGAATTACTCCCTATAATGCGCCTCCACTGACACGGAACAACGGCACACACGCCGCCGGGTCAGCAGAGAAAAGCGAAATTAATCACTTGACTCTGAAGCGGGAAAGCGTAATATGCACACCCCGCGCCGCTGCGAAAAGCGAAGCGGCACTGCTCTTTAACAATTTATCAGACAATCTGTGTGGGCACTCAAAGTGACATGGATTCTTAACGTCCTCGGACGAAAAATGAATACCAAGTCTCTGAGTGAACATACGTAATTCATTAC
>NZ_JBVODQ010000008.1:0-188043 GCF_055666685.1 Enterobacter sp. E14S
TTATCAAGGATTACACCATACCCCATAACCTCAATGGCTCCATCCGACCATATTACCCAGACTCCATTTGCGTTACTTCCTCGACTGGTTACGTATTTAGCTTCTCCCAAACCAAGGTTTTCGAAAATGCGTGTTTATCAATTAAATGGCATGATTTCCGGTTTTGACGGAGAGAAATACCATGCTTATTGGATACGTACGCGTGTCAACAAATGAACAAAACACCGCCTTACAGCGTGACGCGCTGCAGCGTTCAGGATGTGAGCTCATTTTTGAAGATAAAATCAGCGGTAAATCGACAAACAGACCAGGGCTCAATCGTGCCCTCAAACAACTTAATGCGGGCGATACTCTCGTTGTATGGAAACTTGATCGGCTCGGGCGCAGTATGCGCCACCTTGTTTCAATGACCGAGGAACTCCGCCAGCGAAGCATTAATTTCCGCAGTTTGACTGATAGCATTGATACCTCAACGCCAATGGGTCGTTTCTTCTTCCATATCATGGGGGCGCTTGCTGAAATGGAGCGTGAACTCATTGTCGAGAGGACGTGCGCCGGGCTGGCCGCAGCGCGGGAACAGGGACGAATTGGTGGCAGACGCCCTAAATTGACGCAGGAGGAATGGGCTCAGGCTGGCAGGCTGATTGCTTCCGGGGAATCCCGACAGCGCGTTGCGTTAATTTTTGATGTAGGTATTTCCACGCTTTATAAAAAATTCCCCGCCACGATAGTCGGACAATCGTTGTGCCAGCGGCCGCTGGACAGGGATGGTTAGCTCATAGCAAGCCCAGCCGCGACAATATCACTCACCAACTAACCAAGGAGTTAAACGGATGAGTGATTTTCACCACGGCGTGGAAGTTATCGAAATCAACGATGGCACCCGCACCATTTCCACCGTCTCGACGGCAATCATCGGCATGGTCTGTACGGCCAGCGATGCTGACGACAAGACATTTCCTTTAAACGAGCCCGTGCTTATTACCAACGTGCAAAACGCGATTGCGAAAGCCGGTAAGGCGGGAACGCTGTCCGCTTCTCTGCAGGCGATCGCCGACCAGTGCAAACCGGTTGTCGTGGTTGTTCGCGTGGCCGAAGGCACCGCTGAAACCCCGGAAGAGGCGCGCAAGCAGACCGTTTCCAACATCATCGGTACCACCGATGAAAACGGTAAATATACCGGCCTGAAGGCGCTTCTCACGGCGAAAACGGTAACCGGCGTTAAGCCGCGTATTCTCGGCGTGCCGGGGCTGGACTCTCAGGAAGTGGCGACCGCACTGGCCGCCATGTGCCAGAGCCTGCGCGCGTTCGGCTATGTCAGCGCGTGGGGCTGTAAAACCATCTCTGAGGCGATCGACTACCGCAAAAACTTCAGCCAGCGCGAGCTGATGGTTATCCATCCTGATTTTCTGGCATGGGATACCACCGCGAACGCCACGACGACGGCCTGGGCGGCCGCCCGCGCGCTTGGCCTGCGCGCCAAAATCGACCAGACAATCGGCTGGCATAAAACCCTGTCAAACGTTGGCGTCAACGGCGTTACTGGCGTAAGCGCCTCTGTCTCGTGGGATCTGCAGGAACAGGCTACCGATGCGAACCTGCTTAACCAGGCTGGCGTCACTACGCTGATTCGCAACGACGGCTTCAAATTCTGGGGTAACCGTACCTGCTCAGACGATCCGTTATTCGTCTTTGAAAACTACACCCGTACCGCACAGGTGCTGGCCGATACCATGGCGGAAGCGCACGCGTGGGCGATGGATAAACCCATCACGCCAACGCTTATCCGCGACATCGTTTCCGGTATTAACGCCAAGTTCCGCGAGCTGAAAACCAACGGCTATATCGTCGACGGCTCCTGCTGGTATGACCCTGAGTCGAACGATGCAACCACCCTGAAAGCGGGGAAACTGTATATCGATTACGACTACACCCCTGTCCCGCCGCTGGAAAATCTGACCCTGCGCCAGCGCATCACCGATACCTATCTGGCAGACCTGTCAGATTCGGTTAACAGCTAAGGAGCTGAAGCATGGCGTTACCACGCAAACTTAAATACCTGAATATGTTCAACGATGGCCTGAGCTATATGGGCGTTGTTGAGTCTGTCACCTTACCGAAGCTTACCCGCAAGCTGGAGAAGTATCGCGGTGGCGGTATGCCGGGCTCGGTCTCTGTCGACCTCGGCCTGGACGATGATGCCCTGGCGCTGGAGTGGACCGTTGGCGGTCTGCCGGACGCCGCGCTGTGGGCGCAGTACGCCTCTCCGGGCGCGGACAGCGTGCCGCTGCGCTTTACCGGCTCGTATCAGCGCGATGACACCGGCGAAATCTCCGCCGTCGAAATCGTTATGCGCGGCCGTCATAAAGAGTTTGACGGCGGTGAAAACAAGCAGGGCGAGAGCGGCACCACCAAGATGTCCACCGAGTGCGCTTACTACCAGCTGACCATTGATGGTAAAGAGATCATCGAAATCGACATCATCAACATGGTGCTCAAAGTCGATGGCGTTGATCGCCTGGCAGAACACCGTAAGGCCATCGGCCTGTAACCCTTTAACCGGCCGGGATGACCGGCCGGTGAGTTAACTTTCAGAAGAGTAACGAAATGGAAAATATCAACGAGACCGCCATGAACGAAAGTGAAAACCCACACATCGTCACGCTTGATAGCCCCGTTCAGCGCGGCGAGCAAAAAATCGAAAAGGTGACCGTCGCAAAACCCAATGCGGGGACCCTGCGCGGCGTATCGCTGGCGTCGCTGGCGCAATCTGACGTGGATGCGCTGATTAAGGTGCTGCCGCGAATGACCTCGCCGGCGCTGACCGAGCATGAGGTTGCGCGCCTGGATGCCTGCGATCTGCTCTCTTTTGCAGGTAAGGTGATCGGTTTTTTGTCACCGGCTTCGGCTCGCTGAAATTTCCCGAAAATGTGTCGGTCGACGATCTGATGGCGGATATCGCGGTGATCTTTCACTGGCCGCCGTCAGAACTGTACTCCCTTAGCGTGACCGAACTCCTCTTATGGCGCGAAAAAGCGCTACAGCGAAGCGGAAACCACCATGAGTAATAATGTCAGTCTTCAGGAGCTGCTTAAGGCAGTCGACCGGGCAACCCGACCGCTTAACGCTCTCCAGAACGCCAGCCTCACTCTCGCGAGCGATATCCGCGATGCGCAGACGGCGCTGGGGGCGCTCGATGAGCAGGCGGGGCGCATTAACGGCTTCAGAAAAGCAAATGCCCGGCTCGCCACGACGGAGCAGTCGCTTGCTCAGGCGAAACAGCAGGCCGCGGCGCTGGCGGTACAGTTTAAAAGCACGCAAAACCCCACCCAGGCACAGGCTGATGCGCTGACTGCAGCCCGAAAATCGGCAGTCGACCTTAAGCATGAGTACAACAGCTTACGCTACTCGGTACAGCGTCAGCGCGCTGAACTCGCTCAGGCGGGAGTGAACACGCGCACGCTCTCGTCGGATGAACGTCGTTTAAAAAGTCACATCAGCGAAAAAACGCAGCAGCTTAACCGACAGCGGGATGCGCTGGCCCGAGTCAATCAGCAGCAGGAGCGGCTGAGTGCCGTTCAGAATCGCTACGAGTCCGGCAAACGCGTTACCGCGCGGGTGCGTCAGCTTGCGAATGCGGGCGTGGGCATGGCAAAAGCGGGCTTTGACCAGACGTCCCGGTTTATGGCGCCAGGCATCAGCTTTGAAAAGCAGATGTCGGCCATTCAGGCAAACCTTGGCCTGGCGAAGGGGGATCCCCGGCTTGAGGCGATTCGCCAGCAGGCGCGGGAGGTCAGTGCCGGGACTGGAGTACCTGCAGATACGGTCCTCCGGGCACAAACCGAACTGACTCGTTCAGGCTATGACGCCGATGGGCTGCTTGCGGCCACCGCGCCAACGGTCAACCTCAGCCTGGCGGGGAGTGTCGACGCGGCTAACGCGGCCGATATGATCGCCAGCACGCAGGCCGCGTATAGCCTGGCCGATGCGGATGCGGGACGCATCGCAGATGTGCTTACGCGCGGTTTTACCTCTTCGAATACCAGCCTCGCTGAGATGGTGGCAGCCGTCACCTCTGCTGCGCCCGCTGCGGGTGCATCCGGTATGGGGCTTGAAGAGACCACCGCGCTGCTTGGCGTTCTGGCGGAAAAAGGAATGAAAGGTGCCGCCGCCGGGGATGCGCTCAGCGCGATGTTGCGCCACGTTCAGACTCCGGATGCCATAAAAGCTGCGGGGGCGGTGGCTTCCGCTGCGGGTGATGGATCGCTTGATGAAAAACGCCAGCAGTTGCAGGGGGCAAAGGGCAGTACCGCGCTCGCGGCTTCCGTGCAGACCGATAATCTTGACGGCGATATCAACCGATTCCAGGCCGCGTGGAACGGGTTGAAGATTGATGTATTTGATCAAGCGGATGGCGCTCTGCGCAACCTGATAACAACCGCAACCGGCTGGCTTGGCACGGCCTCCCTTTGGGTGAATGCCAACCCTGAGCTGACGCAGACCCTCGCCAGCATTGTTGTCGGCGCGCAGGCGTTTGCTGGCGTACTGGGTGGCGTAGGCACGGTTATCGGCCCGGTTCTGACGGGCGTCAATATGGTTATTACCGCGGCCGGGATGTTGGGAACGGTATTCAGCGTGGTGGGAGGCGCCATCATGACGGTGCTGGGCGCGCTTAGCTGGCCGGTGATTGCCCTTGGCGCGGCGATTGCTGCCGGTGCTTTACTGATTTTTAAATACTGGGAGCCCATCAGCGCCTTCTTTGGCGGGGTGATGGAAGGGCTTTCGACGGCTTTCGCACCGCTGGGGGCGCTGTTCTCACCGGTGATGGCAGTATTTGACGCTATCTCGGAGAAGCTGGGCGGTATCTGGCAATGGTTCACCGACTTAATCACGCCGATCAAGGCAACGCAGGAAACGCTGGATGGCTGTAAAAACGCTGGCGTGATTTTTGGTCAGGCGCTGGGCGATGCGTTAATGGCACCGCTTGATCTCTTTAATAGCCTGAGCGGCAAGGCCAGCTGGCTGCTGGAGAAGCTCGGTCTTATCAAAAACGAGTCGGGCGATCTCGACGCCGCTGCGGCAAAAGCAGAAGCGGCATCCTCACCGGCGGGCAGCGCTTATATTCCGGGCGCGGGGATTTCTGGCGGCAGCCTGGGGTATCAGCCGACCATCGCTACTGGAGGACGCTCTTACGTCGATCAGAGTAAAAGCGAATATAACATCACGCTGCAGGGGAGCACGGCCTCCGGAACGGATCTGACGCGTCAAATCCGGGAGACGATAGATAGCATTGAACAGGATAAAGCGAGACGGCAGCAATCCAGCTTTATGTATGGTTGAGGAGAGAAAAAATGTTAATGGTGCTGGGTCTGTTTGTCTTTGAACGACGAACCTTACCGTATCAGTCAATGATATTCACAAAAGACTACCGCTGGGCATCCAGCGCTCGCATCGGGAAACCCAAAGCCTGGCAGTACCTTGGCGAAGGTGAGACATCCTTTAGCCTCTCCGGCTTACTTTACCCGGAACTCACGGGAGGGCGGCTTTCCCTCAAGGCGGTTGAGCTGATGGCAAATGAGGGGCGGGCATGGCCGTTGATAGACGGTACCGGCATCATTCACGGCATGTTTGTCATTGAGAAAGTCACGCACACGCATTCGGATTTTTACAGTGACGGTACCGCCCGAAAAATTGAGTTTACCCTGTCGCTAAAACGCGTGGACGAATCGCTGATGACGACGTTTGGCGACCTGCGAACGCAGGCCTCAGAGCTGGTGGAAAGCGCACGGAATAGCATTGGAGGGCTGGTGGGATGATCGCCGAAATGAATATCCGGGCGGGTGGAAAAATCGCCCCTGATTTTATGCTTAAGCTTGACGATCGTGATATCACGCAAAATTTCAGCCATCGTCTTATCAGCCTGACCATGACCGACAAACGGGGGCTGGAAGCCGATCAGCTGGATATTCTGCTGGATGATTCCGACGGGCTGCTGGACTTGCCTGCCCGGGGGGCAAGGCTGTCCTTATGGCTGGGATGGGAGGGAACCCCGCTCGAGGAGAAAGGGGACTTTACGATTGATGCGATTCATTTCCGGGGCGCGCCGGACACGCTGACCATCCAGGGATTCAGCGCAGATTTTCGTGGAAAGCTAAACGTGCGGCGCGAACAGTCGTGGCATGACACGACGATTGGCGCGATAGTCGATACCATCGCTCAGCGTAACCAGTTGACCGCCAGCGTCGCGTCGGGGCTTGCATCCATCGCCATCTCTCATATTGACCAGTCTCAGGAGACAGACGCGGCCTTCCTCTCCCGCCTTGCTGAACGTAATGGAGCATTTGTTTCAATCAAAGCCGGGAAGATTATCTTTATGAAAGCGGGCCAGGCCGTGACGGCCAGCGGCACTCCGCTTTCCTTAATGATGATTGAACGTGGGGATGGCGATAAGCACCTTTTTTCCATAACTGACCGTGAAAATTATTCCGGCGTAACGGCCAAATGGCTGCAAACGCGTGACCCCAAACAACAAAATCCTCAATTGAGTATTAATCGTCAGTCCGGAGGGCAGCAGACAGAAGCACTGCAGCACCCGGATGCCGCCGCACCGGTAGCGGGAGCAGCAGGCAAGGAGCAGAAACCGCAAGAGAGGCTGGTGGGATCGGCGGAGAACGTATTTGAGCTCACCACGGTTTATGCCTCTGAAGAGCAGGCGCTCAGGGCCGCAGAGGCTAAGTGGCGCGCGCTTCAGCGGGGAACCGTAGAGTTTTCCATCCAGCTTGCCCTGGGACGCGCCGATCTGTTCCCCGAAACGCCGGTGCTGGTAAACGGTTTTAAACGCGTCATTGACGAGCAGGCGTGGATCATCAGCGAGGTGGTGCATACCCTCAACGATAGCGGATTTACCACGCAGCTTAAGCTTGAGCTGAACGTCAGCGACGAAAAATTTACTGTTGATAGTGAGTAATGTAGTTGCTATTGGTTTTATTTTGGGTATTATTGATTCACAAAATGTGAATCAAGTGGAGGGGTACATGTTTCATTGTCCTAAGTGCAAGCACTCTGCGCATGCGCGTACCAGTCGCTATCTAAGTGAAAATACCAAAGAGCGCTATCACCAGTGCACCAATGTGGACTGCAGCTGTACGTTCGTGACGATGGAGTCCGTGGAGCGCCTGATCGCGACCCCGGGCGCCTCTGAGCGTGTCCGAACGGCTTCGCTGAACCACGGTTAGCGGCTGCGTCATCGGCTCAAAAAACCAATAAAAAAGCCACTCAATCGAGTGGCTTAATCATATGATTCTAAAACTAAAATTTGGTGGCCCCTGCTGGACTTGAACCAGCGACCTGGCAATTGTGAGAACCGTTACGTGCAACATAAAAACAATAAGTTATTTTAAAAACAGTGGGTTATGCATACCAATGCAAGGCAGTATCATCCAATATCACTGATTTCCTGCGACATTATGGGTGGTTGGAGAATTCTTCTGGATCTTGTAGAAGATCGTACAGATATTTTGGCATTACTGAGAAATTTGGCCACAGTGCAATCAGCAATTTCATATCTTTGTGGAATCTTGAAACGTAACAAGCCATCCAATACCTCTCTTGATTTGGAATTATGCCTTTAAATATCGCTCGAGCTCTTTCTTGAAGATCCTCATCATCGATGTTATGAATTCTCAAAAGTATCTCTTTTAAGATGAACATTTCATCACGGAAAAGATCTATATCGTTATCTTTGAATCTCAAAATAGATGCATCTTTTATTTCTTCTTCGCTTCCAGGATCGTTACCTATGAATTTACTTTGCACTGCATTTGCAAACCATTCAAAAGTGTAGTTACGCCCAGAGTGGGTAAGATGTTTATTTTTCTCTAATGAATTATCTAATAATTTTGATAGCTCAATAATTTCAGATATGATGTTTACGTTTTTCGATAGCTCAATATTTATTCTGTTTGATTGATTTATCTCCACTACTGTAACAACCAAAACAATTACACTGGTTAAAGTGAAAACAGGGCCATAGACTCCGCCTATGTAAGTTCCAAATACAACCCAGGCGTTGGCATCTTCTGATAACCCATGCCGAAAATTCCAAAGATAGAAAATTAGTGGAGCCGCGGTTATAAAGAATATAATCAATCCAAGTATTAATGATTTACATTTGTTTTCTCTATACCAATAATATATTTTAGAAAGGGTTGTCATTTTTCCACCAATGGGTTGAATTTTAAAGCTTCGTCTAAATGTTCTGGTGCAAAGTGTGAATGACGCATCGTCATTTTTATATCGGTGTGACCAAGTATTCTTTGCAAAACTAATATGTTTCCACCATTCATCATAAAATAACTGGCAAACGTATGTCTCAATACATGCGTAAGTTGCCCCGGCGGTAATTCAATTTCTGCACGTTCAAGTGCATTTCTAAAGGCATAGTAACAAGGTGTGAAAAGCACACCTGTTTTTATGGGAAGTTCAGAAAGCAAATCTGCACTTACGGAGATTGTTCTGTTACGTTTCCCTTTCGTTTTTGTAAAAGTAACTTTTCCCGCTGAAACCTGCGAATGTCTTAATTTTTCAGCTTCTCCCCATTGGGCACCTGTCGAGAGACAGATTTTTGCAATCATTTCCAAGTCTAGGGCGGAGCTATTTCGGCACTCTGCAAGTAAACGATTAATCTGTTCGCCAGTAACATATGCCATTTCAGTTTCATCGGTTCTGAACTGACTAACGTTTTCTAAAGGATTAGGTGTAACCCATTCACCTAATATTTGAAGTTCATTGAATACAGCCAGGAAATAAGCGTGCTCAAGATTCATTGTGCGCGGTGAAACCTTGAATATACGCTTTGTCCTTGCAAATTGCCCATCCAATTGCTTGGCACGATATATTGTGAATAGTTGAGCATTGAATTCTGTGGCTAATGGTGAGCCCATGCATTCAGATGCCCACAGCATGGATTTACGACGCTTTTCTCCATCGTTTAAGGTTATGCCGTGCCTATCGAACCAAAGCTGAACGAGATCAGAAAGTTTACGAGTTTCCTTTCTTTCAGCCAGCCAAGGAGACTCATCTAACTTTTGGAGGATATAATTTTCAAATGCTAAGGCTTCGCTTTTTGTCGCGAACTTCTTTCGCACTCTTTTTCCGTCTTTTCCACTGCTACGATCTACAGTGTAGAAATCGGCAACCCAGCGGTCGTCTGATAGCTTACGTACAGGCATGCTTTACCCGTTAAGAATACGGTGTTTTTGCTGTTGAAATTCTTCATCCGTGAGAATGACGTCAGCTTTAAGTTTTGCCAGACGCTCAATCCTAACGATGATGTCATCTTGATTTGTAGCTGGTCGTTGAGTCGTGGATTGGGACGTGCTGCGAGTCTCATTCACTAAATTTGTAAAAGGAACGACCGACGCTTTCATGACGTTTTTGATGGTGTAATTTTGACCGCTAGTTGAGATAGTGATCTCGCCAAGCAGAAGACCTGTTTTACCACCAACACTGACAATGTTAGAGTGACTTAATTATATGATTTTAAAGCTAAAATTTGGTGGCCCCTGCTGGACTTGAACCAGCGACCAAGCGATTATGAGTCGCCTGCTCTAACCACTGAGCTAAGGGGCCGTGGCGGTGAATTATAAAGTAACTCCCCGCAGCAATCCAGCCATTCACACCTGCCTGCTGTTTTTATAAACAACGCATAATCAATCCTTTATACTTCCCTGACGATGTATCGAGCGGGAGTAAAGATGATCAACGATATTCTGGCCCCTGGCCTGCGGGTTGTGTTCTGTGGAATCAACCCGGGTAAGTCCTCGGCGCACACCGGTTTTCACTTTGCCCATCCGGGCAATCGCTTCTGGAAGGTGATCTACCAGGCCGGGTTTACCGACAGGCTACTCAAGCCCGAAGAGGAACAGCATTTGCTGGACACGCGCTGCGGAATTACCATGCTGGTCGAGCGGCCTACGGTACAGGCGAGTGAGGTTAACCTGCATGAGCTGCGCAGCGGCGGACGGGAGCTGATCAAGAAGATAGAGGATTATCAGCCGGCCGCGCTGGCGATCCTCGGCAAGCAGGCCTACGAGCAGGCATTTAGCCAGCGTGGAACGCAGTGGGGCAAGCAGAGCATCATGATTGGCGTTACGCAGGTGTGGGTGCTGCCGAACCCGAGCGGGCTTAACAGGGCGACGCTGGATAAGCTGGTGGAAGCGTATCGCGAGCTGGATGAGGCGCTGATGGTGCGGGGGCTGTAATCCTCTGCGGCCTGATGCCTCACCCTTACCCTTTCCCACAGGGAGAGGGAATAAACAAAAAAAAGCTCCCCGAAGGGAGCTTTTTCACTGTCAGGACCGATTAGTCGTCCAGGAAGCTACGCAGCACTTCAGAGCGGCTTGGATGACGCAGCTTGCGCAGCGCCTTCGCTTCGATCTGACGGATACGTTCGCGGGTAACGTCGAACTGTTTACCCACTTCTTCCAGCGTGTGGTCGGTGTTCATATCAATACCGAAACGCATACGCAGGACTTTTGCTTCACGGGCGGTCAGGCCAGCCAGAACGTCGTGCGTCGCAGCGCGCAGGCTCTCGGTGGTCGCAGAGTCCAGCGGCAGCTCGAGGGTGGTATCCTCGATGAAATCACCCAGATGCGAATCTTCATCATCACCGATTGGTGTTTCCATGGAGATTGGCTCTTTGGCGATCTTCAGCACTTTACGGATCTTGTCTTCCGGCATCAGCATGCGCTCGGCCAGCTCTTCCGGCGTCGGCTCGCGGCCCATCTCCTGCAGCATCTGGCGAGAGATACGGTTGAGCTTGTTGATGGTCTCAATCATATGCACCGGGATACGGATGGTGCGCGCCTGATCCGCGATAGAGCGGGTGATCGCCTGACGGATCCACCAGGTTGCGTAGGTGGAGAACTTGTAACCACGACGGTATTCAAACTTATCTACCGCTTTCATCAGACCGATGTTGCCTTCCTGAATCAGATCCAGGAACTGCAGACCGCGGTTGGTGTATTTCTTGGCGATAGAGATAACCAGACGCAAGTTCGCTTCAACCATCTCTTTCTTCGCACGGCGGGCTTTTGCTTCACCGATGGACATACGACGGTTGATATCTTTAACCTGCTCGATGGTCAGGCCGGTCTCTTCTTCAATCTGATGCAGTTTCTGCAGGCCGCGATGCACATCGTCCTTCACGTCGTGCAGTTTTTCAGACCACGGCTTGTTCATCGCGATAGCCGCGTTGAACCAGGTTTCGCTGGTTTCGTTGCCGGTGAAAAGGGTGATGAAGTTCTTCTTCGGCATTTTGCACTGCTCAACGCACAGCTTCATGATGATGCGTTCCTGGGTACGTACGCGATCCATCATCACGCGCATGCTGTTCACCAGGTAGTCGAACTGTTTTGGCACCAGGCGGAACTGTTTGAATACTTCAGACAGCTTCAGGATCTCTTCCTGTGCGGCGGCATGGCTGCGGCCTTTCGCTTTGATGGTGTCACGCGTCACTTCGTACTGGGTACGCAGCTCGGCAAACTTCTCACGCGCCAGCTCCGGGTCGATGCTGTTGTCATCGTCCGCGGTGTCGTCGTCGCTCTCTTCCTCATCTTCGTCTTCGTCGTCATCCATCTCTTCCTGAGACAGTTCAGAACCGACGTGAGTGGCGGTAGGCGCCATATCTTCTTCAGCGTTCGGGTCGACAAAACCGGTGATCAGGTCAGACAGGCGCGCTTCTTCCGCTTCAACGCGATCGTACTGCTCCAGCAGATAGGTGATCGCTTCCGGGTACTCGGCAACAGAGCACTGAACCTGGTTGATCCCGTCTTCGATGCGTTTTGCGATGTCAATTTCGCCTTCGCGGGTCAACAGTTCAACGGTACCCATTTCGCGCATGTACATGCGGACCGGGTCAGTGGTACGCCCGATTTCAGATTCCACGCTGGACAGTACCTGTGCAGCAGCTTCTTCCGCATCTTCGTCAGTGTTGTTGGAGGTTTCAGCCAGCAACAGATCATCGGCATCCGGTGCTTCTTCCATCACCTGAATGCCCATGTCATTGATCATTTGGATGATATCTTCGATTTGATCTGAATCGACGATATCTTCCGGCAGATGGTCATTGACCTCGGCATAGGTCAGATAGCCTTGCTCCTTACCGCGTTGGACAAGAAGTTTCAGCTGTGACTGCGGGTTTTGCTCCATAAGACGGTATCCACACTTAATTCGTTTGATTGGTGTCGGCGATGGGGCTGCCAACCTTTAAAGCGAGGGCGTACTTATATTTTTGCCGCTGCCTCTCAGTGCGGCTGCCGGGGGCTTCCCGATCGATATTCGGCACTTAAGCCGTTAAATACTGTTGTCTTTGACTTATTTCTTCGCCAGTTCCTGGTTAATCATCCAGAGCTCCCGGCGTTCTTCGCTGCTTAAGCCGTGCGTGCGCTCGCGAGCTATCAACTCTTCCTGGCGCAGCTCAAGCATCGAATCAAACATATGGTTGAGCGAGTCGGTGAACGTTTTTTCTGCAATGTCCTTATCTGCTATATCGTCCCACATCGACAATTTTTCAAGGGTAGCGGCCTCTTTTGTGCCGCGATAATGCTCTAAAAGTTGTCCGGTGGTCAGACCTGGCTGAGACAAACACGTGTTGACCAGTTCTGAAAATAAGCCAAGCCCGGGCAATTTTTCGTGGTTTAAACCCGCCAGCGACGGCACCTGCGGTGCGAGCTCGGGGTTTTGGACCAGCAACCCTATCAGTATACGCATGGTTGTGCGTTTTAGCTGAGGCGCGGGCCGAACCGCACCGTTTTCAGCCTGTTTAGGCATTAAACGTTCAAGCTGACTGTCATCCAGAATGCCGAGCTTGTTGCCTAACTCCTGACGCAGATAGATGCGCAGCGTTTCGCCGGGCACCTGGCTGATTAACGGCAGCGCCAGCGTGCTGAGCTGCGCGCGCCCGTCAGGGGTACTCAAATCGACCTGCGGCATCAGGCTGTTAAACAAAAACGTGGAGAGCGGCTGAGCCTGCTCCATCCGCGCTTCAAACGCCGCTTTGCCCTCTTTACGCACCAGGGTATCCGGGTCTTCACCGTCGGGCAGGAACATAAAGCGTAGCTGACGCCCGTCGGTCATATACGGCAGCGCGGTTTCCAGCGCTCGCCAGGCGGCGTCGCGTCCAGCGCGGTCACCGTCGTAACAGCAGATGACGTTGTTGGTCACCCTGAAGAGCAGTTGAATATGATCGGCGGTGGTGGACGTACCTAGCGACGCAACCGCGTAGTTGATGTCGTACTGCGCCAGCGCAACGACGTCCATATAGCCTTCGACGACCAGAAGACGCGGAGGTTCCGCGTTATCCTGCTGCGCCTCATAAAGACCGTAAAGCTGACGGCCCTTATGGAAAATATCGGTTTCCGGAGAGTTGAGGTATTTCGGCAGGGCATCACCCAGCACGCGACCACCAAAACCAATCACCCGGCCACGCTTGTCGCGGATCGGGAACATCACCCGTTCACGGAAGCGGTCGTAGCTTCGTCCCTGGTCGTTGGTGACCAGCATGCCTGCGTCGATGAGAGATTTACGATCTTCGCTATTGCCGCCAAAACGCTTTAACACGTTGTCCCAGCCGGGCGGGGCGTAACCAATAGCGAAACGCGCAATCACATCGTCGCTCAGTCCGCGCTTGTTCAGATACTGACGCGCAGGCTCAGCCGCAGAGTGCTTAAGAGACTGTTGGTAAAACGAATTCAGGCCATCCATCAGTTGATACAGCGTTTGCCGTTGATGGCGCTCGATCTGACTTGGCCCACTGCCTGCTTCATACGGCACTTCAAGGTTATGCATCGCCGCCAGCTCTTCGACGGTTTCAACGAACTCGAGCTTGTCGTAATTCATCAAAAAATCGACGGCATTACCGTGTGCGCCACAGCCGAAGCAATGGTAAAACTGCTTTTCACCGTTTACGGTGAAGGAGGGGGTTTTTTCGTTATGGAACGGACAGCACGCATGGTAGTTCTTGCCCTGCTTTTTCAGCTTTACCCGCGCGTCGATGAGATCGACGATGTCGGTTCTGGCAAGCAGGTCATTGATGAAAACGCGTGGGATTCTTCCGGCCATATGCCCCAAAATTTTAAGCGACTTATAAACGAAAACAAGCCGCGCATTCCTTCCGGAAGCACGGCCTTACGACTACTACTCTGTCTGTCAATTGAGGGCTGAGGCCCTCAACCAATTAGTACAGACGAGTACGGCGTGCGTTTTCGCGAGCCAGTTTCTTCGCGTGACGTTTCACAGCGGAAGCTTTAGCGCGCTTACGTTCGGTCGTTGGTTTTTCATAAAACTCACGACGACGAACTTCAGCCAGAACACCTGCTTTCTCGCATGAACGTTTGAAGCGACGCAGTGCTACGTCGAACGGCTCGTTTTCACGTACTTTAATTACCGGCATGTAACTCTCACCTTTAATAAATTCGGTTTGCCGCTGGCATCAACGCCAGCTTATTTCAAAATGGTGCGGAATTTTACTGCAAATGCTGCTGCTTTGTAAAGCACCGATGCGATTTTGAAAGGGACTTTAATAAGGGTGAGGAGTATACACGAGCCTTCTTCCTGGGGCGAACAAAGTTTTACATCAACCCGCCCAGGCTCTACACTGCGCGGTATTGAAACGAGGTAAAACAAGTCATGCGTGTACTGGGTATTGAAACATCCTGCGATGAAACCGGCATCGCCATTTACGACGACGAAAAAGGGCTTCTGGCCAACCAGCTGTATAGTCAGGTGAAATTGCACGCTGACTACGGTGGCGTCGTACCTGAACTGGCCTCTCGTGACCACGTGCGTAAAACGGTTCCCCTGATTCAGGCGGCGCTGAAAGAGGCCGGGTTGAGTTCAAACGATATCGACGCTGTGGCCTATACCGCAGGCCCGGGCCTGGTCGGCGCGCTGCTGGTCGGCGCGACGGTTGGCCGTTCGCTGGCGTTTGCGTGGGATGTGCCGGCGATCCCGGTTCACCATATGGAAGGGCACCTTCTGGCACCGATGCTGGAAGAGAATCCGCCTGAATTCCCGTTTGTGGCGCTGCTGGTCTCCGGCGGCCATACGCAGCTGATTAGCGTAACGGGCATTGGCAAGTACGAGCTGCTGGGCGAATCGATCGACGATGCCGCCGGTGAAGCGTTCGATAAAACCGCCAAGCTGCTGGGTCTGGATTATCCGGGCGGCCCGATGCTGTCGAAAATGGCGTCGCAGGGAACGGAAGGGCGCTTTGTCTTCCCGCGTCCGATGACCGACCGTCCAGGGCTGGATTTCAGCTTCTCCGGGCTGAAAACCTTCGCGGCGAATACGATTCGCAATAACGATGACAGCGAGCAGACCCGCGCCGATATCGCCCGCGCGTTCGAAGATGCGGTGGTGGACACGCTGATGATCAAGTGCAAGCGCGCGCTGGATCAGACCGGCTTTAAGCGTCTGGTGATGGCGGGTGGCGTGAGCGCTAACCGCACGCTGCGCGCGAAGCTCGCCGAGATGATGCAAAAGCGTCGCGGGGAAGTGTTCTATGCCCGTCCGGAATTCTGCACCGACAACGGCGCGATGATCGCTTACGCGGGAATGGTGCGCCTGAATGCGGGCGCAACGTCCGACCTGAGCGTGTCCGTGCGTCCGCGCTGGCCGCTGGCGGAACTGCCGGAGGCGTAATCCCTCACCCTAACCCTCTCCCACAGGGAGAGGGTATTATGGCCCTACACCCGCAACATCCCTTTCTCTTCCAGAAACGTAATAATCGTCGCCAGACCGTCACCCGCCTTCAGGTTGGTAAAGGTCCACGGGCGCTCGCCGCGCATGCGGTTGGTGTCGCGCTCCATCACCTCCAGCGACGCACCGACGTACGGCGCGAGGTCGGTTTTGTTGATCACCAGAAAATCGGATTTGGTGATCCCCGGCCCGCCCTTGCGCGGGATTTTTTCCCCTTCGGCCACGTCGATCACGTAGATGGTCAGATCCGCCAGCTCCGGGCTGAAGGTCGCGCTCAGGTTGTCTCCGCCGCTTTCCACGAAGATCAGATCCAGATTGCCGAACTTCTCGCTTAACGCCTCCACTGCCGCCAGGTTCATCGACGCATCTTCACGAATGGCGGTATGCGGGCAGCCGCCCGTTTCCACGCCGACGATGCGCTCTGGCTCCAGCGCGCCTGCCTCGGTGAGGATGCGCTGATCCTCTTTGGTGTAGATATCGTTCGTGACCACCGCCAGGTGATACGTGTCGCGCATCGCCTTGCAGAGCGCTTCCAGCAGCGCGGTTTTGCCCGATCCTACCGGGCCGCCCACGCCTACGCGCAGGGGATGTTTGTAATCAGCCATGTTGACTCCTCAGGAACGGAATAGTCGTGAATATTGGGTTTCGTGGCGCGCGGAGGCGATGGCGGACAGCGGCGTTGCTGCCCCCAGCGCGTCGTCGCTGCGCAAAAATGCCTGTTCAAGCCCGGCGGCGTAATGGTCGCCCAGTTCGATAATCAGCTGCTGCGCGGCCTGTTGCCCAAACGGCACCAGCTTGACGCCCGCCATCACCGCGCTCTCCATCCAGCTGTAGCCGAGGCTCAGCGCCAGCTCGTGCGCGCTAATGCCCCAGCGCACGCCGAGCCAGGCCATGCCGCAGAGCTGGCTTTGCATAAACAGCGGCAGCCATTCGGGCGGACAGTCAGGTTCCCAGCTCTTAATCAGCCGCGTAAACGCCACTCCACGGTTGCGCTCTTCTTCGCGCAGCTCGCGCGTTTCCCGGCAGGCGAGAAGGTATGCCGTCCAGCGTTTGGCATTAGTAAGAGAGCGTTGCTCACAGGCCTGATAAAGACGGATAAACAGCGGCAGATCGACGCAGAAAAAGCTCTGCTCCATCTGCTGGATTTGCCAGCGTTTGAACGCGTCGGCGTCGGTGACCCAGCCTGCCTCAACGGCCCACTCCAGCCCCTGCGACCAGGTAAACGACCCGACCGGCAGGCTGCTGCTTGAGAGCTGCATCAGGCGCAGCCTCTGGCGGGCGTGCTCCATCAGCTCATCAGCGCCAGCAGGGCAGAGACGATCAGCCCGCCGCCGAAGGTTTTACGCAGGCCGTCGTGACGGCGCAGCAGCAGCCCTGCGGCAAAGCTGGCGCACAGCACCGTGGCGCTGGCGAGCATAAAGCCGCTGGTGAAGAGCCAGAAGCTGTGGCTGGACATCTCCACGCCGTGCGCCCAGCCGTGGAACATCGCCAGGGCAGGTACCGCCAGCAGCAGACGGTTTTCAGTTTTAAACATCATCACGCCGGATACCGCCAGCGAGGCGATAATCAGCATCTCCATGCCGCTGAAGCCGCCGAGCAGGCTGCCCGCAATGGCGCCGACAAGCATCATCCCGAGGGTGGCAAACGGCAGCAGGAGTTTGCGGCCGCTCAGCGCCGAGAGCACGCCTGCGCCCGCCAGCATCAGCAGGTGATCGAGCCCGGTCAGCGGGTGGAGAAAACCGGCCTGGAAGCTGTCGGTGCCGTGGCCGGGATGCGCGAGCGCGGGAACGGAAAAAGCCAGCAGTAACAGCGGTAAATACTTGCGCATGATGGATCCTTAATGTGAATGAGCGTGAGAATGGCTATGGCTGTGGGCATCGCTGGCGTAAGCACCTGCTTCCGGTTCAAACGGCAGGCTGGCGTAGGCCACCTCCAGCCCGAACTGGCGCAGCATGCCGTCGAGAACGTGGTCGTGGTGATAGCGCAGCTCGCCGGGCATGATCTGCAGCGGCACGTGGCGGTTGCCCAGGTGGTAGCAGGCGCGGGCGAGCAGGAACGGATCGGCGCAGCGCACCACGGAAACCGGCTCCGGGGCGGCGATCACTTCGATCACCTCGCTGCCGTCGTCGGTGGTCAGCAGGTCGCCCCCGCGCAGCAGCAGGCCGCGCGGCAGCATCAGCCCGGCTTCGCGGCCGTCGTTCAGCGCTACGCGGGCGCGGCTTTTCACCCGCACGTCAATCGGCAGCGTGACGCTGGCGGTAATCGGATGCGCGTGGTCCAGGCGTTGGGTTAAATAGATCATCATCACTCCTCAAAACAGGAAATAGCGTTGCGCCATCGGCAGAACGTCAGCCGGTTCGCTGGTTATCAGTTCGCCGTCGACGCGCACCTCGTAGGTTTGCGAGTCGACGGTGATATTCGGCTGCAGGCCGTTGTGGATCATGTCCGCCTTTTTCACCGTCCGGCAGCCTTTCACCACCGCGGTAGCGCTCTGTAGGTTGAGCTGCTGCGGGAGGCCGTTCGCACTGGCGGCCTGCGAGATAAACGTCAGTCGGGTGGCGTGGCGCGCGGCGCCCAGCGATCCAAACATCGGGCGGTAATGCACCGGCTGCGGCGTGGGGATTGAGGCGTTGATATCGCCCATCGGCGCGCAGGCGATCATTCCGCCCTTGACGATGGTGGCGGGTTTGACGCCAAAGAACGCCGGAGACCAGACCACCAGATCCGCCAGCTTGCCCGCCTCAATCGAACCGACTTCGTGGGCGATGCCGTGGGTGAGCGCCGGGTTAATGGTGTATTTGGCGACATAGCGCTTCACGCGGAAGTTATCGTTATCGCCCATCTCGTCCGGCAGCGCGCCGCGCTGGATCTTCATGCGGTGCGCGACCTGCCAGGTGCGGATAATCACTTCCCCGACGCGGCCCATGGCCTGTGAATCTGACGAGGTGAGCGAGAACGCGCCGATGTCGTGCAGCACGTCTTCCGCGGCGATGGTTTCACGACGAATGCGGGATTCGGCAAACGCCACGTCCTCGGCGATATCCGGATCGAGATGATGGCAAACCATCAGCATGTCGAGATGCTCGTCGATGGTGTTCACCGTGTAGGGCAGCGTCGGGTTGGTGGAGGAGGGCAGAATATTCGGGTGCGCGCAGGCGGTGATGATATCCGGCGCGTGGCCGCCGCCCGCGCCTTCGGTGTGGAAGGTGTGGATGGTGCGCCCGGCGATAGCCGCCAGCGTGTCTTCGACAAAACCGGACTCGTTCAGCGTGTCGCTGTGCAGCGCCACCTGAATATCCATTTCTTCCGCGACTTCCAGCGAGCAGTTGATTGCTGCAGGCGTCGCGCCCCAGTCTTCGTGGATCTTCAGCCCGATAGCACCGGCGGCAATCTGCTCGCGCAGGGCATCCGGGTTGGAGCCGTTACCCTTGCCGAGCAGGCCGATATTCACCGGTAGCGCATCGGCAGCCTGCAGCATGCGGGCGATATACCACGGCCCCGGCGTGCAGGTGGTGGCGTTGGTGCCCGCCGCCGGTCCGGTGCCGCCGCCGATCATGGTGGTGACGCCGGAGACCAGCGCCTCTTCCGCCTGCTGCGGGCAGATCCAGTGGATGTGGGTGTCGATCCCGCCGGCGGTGACGATCTTCCCCTCGGCGGCAATGACTTCCGTCGCGGCGCCAATCGGGATCGTCACGCCGGGCTGAATGTCCGGGTTCCCGGCTTTGCCGACGGCGAAGATCCGCCCGTCCTTGACGCCGATATCGGCTTTTACGATCCCCCAGTGATCGACGATCAGCGCGTTGGTGAGAACCAGATCCACGCAGCCGTCAGCGGTCATCTGCCCCTGGCCCATGCCGTCGCGGATCACCTTTCCGCCGCCGAATTTGACCTCTTCGCCGTAGACCGTGAGATCGTCTTCCACTTCGATCCACAGCTCGCTGTCGGCAAGCCGCACTTTATCCCCGGTGGTGGGGCCGAACATATCGGCATACGCCCGGCGAGAAATCTCAGCCATGTTTCACCTCGCCCATCACCTCGCCGCGAAAACCGAAAATGCGCTGCGCCCCGGTGACCTGAACCAGCGTCACTTCCCGCTTCTGACCGGGCTCAAAGCGCACGGCGCTGCCCGCCGGGATGTTCAGTCGGTAGCCTTTGGTGGCATCCCGATCGAACTTCAGCGCCGGGTTGACCTCGTAAAAGTGGTAGTGCGATCCGACCTGAATCGGCCTGTCGCCGTGGTTTTCGACAACCACGCGTTGGGTTTCACGCCCGACGTTGAGGGCAATGTTTCCGGGCTGGATCCGGTATTCACCTGGGATCATCGCGCGCTCCTTAGACGATTGGGTTATGAACGGTGACGAGCTTGGACCCGTCCGGGAAGGTGGCTTCCACCTGAATATCCGGGATCATCTCCGGCACGCCCTCCATGACCTGGTCGCGCCTCAGGACGTGGCGGCCCGCCTCCATCAGCGAGGCGACGGTTTCGCCATCGCGCGCACCTTCCATGATGAAGGCGCTGATCAGCGCGACCGATTCCGGGTAATTGAGCTTTACCCCGCGCGCGAGGCGGCGTTCGGCAACCAGCGCGGCGGTAAACAGCAAAAGCTTGTCTTTTTCTCTGGGGGTCAGTTCCATAACGTTTCTCTTATGTCTGCCAGATACGCGGCGAACAGGCGGGTTTGGTAGTGAGAAGCGGGCGAAGCGACTGCCAGATATCGCGCATCACCCGCTGGCAAATCAGGTTGTCGTGGGAGAGAAAACGCACCGACAGCAGGTCATCGGTGAGCGTTGCTCCGGCAAACGTCTTCAGCGGCGCGAGCCATTCGCGCACCGCGTCGAGATGTTCTTCCCGCGCAGGGTAGAACAGCAGCGTGCCGAGCCACGGATGCCCGGCGACGGGCGTGAGATCGCCGTCGCTAAGATGCTGGCGCTCGATCAGGCGCGGTTCGTCTTCAACCCAGATTTCAAGGCGGCTCTCCAGCGTGCCGTGGCTGAAGGTTTCGTTTATCACCGGGCGGCCCAGGCAGTACAGCTCCCACGCCAGCAGCGTGCTGGAGGCCTTCAGGTGGAAGACGGAGCGCAGCGCGGCATTCGCGCCGGGAAAAATAATGGTGTCCTGCGGCAGCCACTCCAGGGTGGAATCTTCCTCGAGGTAAAAATGCTGGCTAAGACGCGCCTGCGGGCCGCTGCTGCGATAGAACTTGCTGGCGCCGGGCATGGTGATAAGCGCATGGCTTTTGGCGTCCAGCCGAACGGAAATGTCCAGCGTATCGCCGCCCACAATTCCGCCGGGCGGGTGCAGCAGATAAAGGTGGCAGGTTTCCCCTTCGGGATAAAACGGACGCTGAACGGTAAGCGGCCCGACGTGGTGGGCGGAGTGCAGGAGGGTTTTCTCAGGGGTGTGACAAAACTGCAGGGCAAGCGATGCCTGCCAGCCTTTATACGTATTATCAGTGACCTGAGCTGCTAACATGCTGCATCCATTTCCACACCATCGGGATACGTTTCAGTATGCCCTGGCGGAAATGAAGCCTGTCATATGAGTCGCTTATGGATGGCCAGGCAGGAGAAATACAAAAGCACGGCCGGGGCCGTGCTCTGAATAAGCAATGATGAGACTATTTCAGGTGCTCGTGCAACGCTGCACCTGCCTGCTCAAGGGCAACTTTCACCGTTGGCTCCTGGCTCAGCGGGTTAAGCAGGCCGTAGTCGTGGATCATGCCGTTATAGCGCGTGACGGTCACCGGGACGCCAGCCGCATCCAGTTTACGCCCGAATGCTTCACCTTCATCCCGCAGAACGTCCAGCTCCGCTGTCTGGATCAGCGTCTCGGGGAAGCCTTTCAACTGCGCGGTGCTGGCGCGAAGCGGAGAGGCAAGGATATTGTTGCGATCGGCAGCGCTGGTGGTGTAGTTATCCCAGAACCATTTCATCATGTTTTTCGACAGGAAATAGCCATTTTCGAACTGGTTATACGAGGCAGTATCAAAGTTCGCATCGGTAACCGGCCAGAGCATGACGTTGTAGCGAATTTTTGGCCCATTGAACTGTTTGGCCTGTAGCGCCACCGAAGCCACCATGTTGCCGCCGACGCTATTACCCACCAGACCCAGACGGCTACCGTCCACGCCAATTTCCTGACCGTGCCCGGCGACCCATTTTGTCGCTTCATAGGCCTGATTAATTGCCACCGGGAAATGGGCCTCAGGTGACGGGGTGTAATCGACGTAAACCGCAGCGGCTCCCGAAGCGCGAACGAGGTCGCGGATTAAGCGTTCGTGGGTAGGGAAGTCACCCAGCACCCAACCGCCGCCGTGAAAGAACATAAAGGCGGGGAGCGTGCCGCTGGCGTTTTCAGGTTTCACTATTTTCAGTTTTATCGCCTGGCCATTTACCTGGATCGTTTTTTCAGAAACCTGAGCGGGTGGCAGTTTTGCGCCTTGCTGCGCGCCAATCAGTACCTGGCGGGCCTCCTGCGGGGTCATCTGTTCCATTGGCTTACCCTTGCCGGAATTCAAAACATTAAGAAATGCCTGTACGCCTGCGGTCGGGGTTGGGGTATTGGTGGTTTGTGCGGATGCCGCAGCTGACGCGAAGACGGAAGAAACCAGGATGGCGGTTAGTGTTTTCATGGTAGTGCCTCTTTAAGCGTATTTGATCGGATGAGATAGCTAAATAGTGCGCTATTTAGTTGTTGGTGCAATACTTGCGCGCAAGATACTTTTAGTCAAACATTATTTATAATTTTTTCAGGAAACCGATTCGGAGTTGATAGAAAAATGAAAGAAAACAAAACGCTAGACGATTTACTTTGCTTCTCGCTGTACTCGGTCACCAACGCGTTCGTTCGCCAGTATCGCCCTTTACTGCAAGAGATGGATCTAACCTATCCGCAATTCGTTGTTTTGATGGCGCTTTATGAGAAAGATAACATCCCACTTCGCGATCTCAGCGATAAGACATTTTTTGATTCGGGCACATTGACCCCGCTTGTACAAAAGCTTGAGGCAAAAGGATTTCTCAACCGTATCGCGGTTGTAGGTGATGAAAGGATGAAAAATGTCGTACTGACCGATAAGGCCAAAGACCTGAAGAAACGGGTGATGGCTTTGCCGGACCAGATTCGCTGCAGCATGCGGATGAATGACGATGAGCTTGAGACGCTAAAAAAACTCTCCCGGACGCTGCTCGACGATTTGTAAGAACCCTTCGGCGGGGTGAACCCACCGAAGTGATGTGTCGTTACCGGTAGTCCTCCGCATCCACGTCATACCCGGACGGCTCCCAGCGGATCGCCAGCAGCGACGCCAGGCCGATAAACGGCGCCAGCGCGATCGCCCAGAAGACGGCGGTATCCAGCGACGCCACCAGCAGCGGGAACAGAAACAGCGACAGCGTCGAGCTGCTGCGCATCAGCGTCTGGTTGAGGCCCACGCCCACGCCGCGCAGCGAGGTCGGGTAGCTCAGGGAGGCGAACGTCATGGTATGCGCGCCCGGGCCGAAGCCCTGACCGAACAGGAAAAGCGCCAGCATCGCCACCGCAAGCACGCCTTCAGAGGCACCTTCCGGTCGGCCAATCATCGCCAGGCCAAGCAATGCGACAAGCTGGCAGGCATAACCCGCAAGCGACATCCGCCAGGCGCCGAAGCGCGGCACGTAGCGTACCGCCAGCAGTCCGCCGACGAAGGCAAACAGCAGGTTAAGCGCCAGAGAAATGAGAATGGTGGTGAGCATCGACTGGACAAAGAAGCTGGAGATGATCACCGGCAGGCCAAACGCCACGGCGTTGTAGGCAAACGACGAGACGACGGACAGCAGCGTGGCGAGCGTCGTGCGGCGCAAGTAGATGCCGCGGAACAGGTTCAGATAATTTGACCATTTCGCTTTATTCACGACAGGGGCTGGCTGGCCGAGCGCGTCCTGCGGCACGTGGGCATTGATGTTATACGACTGGCGTAAAATTGACGCCGCCTCTTTCAGGTTGCCCTGATTCGCCGCCCAGACCGGAGATTCGCTCATATAGCGGCTGCGGATGGCGATAATCACCAGCGCGGGCACCGCGCCAAAGCCGAGAATCAAACGCCACAGCCAGTCGCTGTGGCTCTCCGGCAGCACGGCGTAGAAGAAAAGCACCAGCAGGTAGGAAATGCTGATGGCGGCATACCAGGTGGGGCACCACATTGCGACGCTTGAGGCCTTATTTCCGGGCCCTTTCAGCCTGGCGAACTCGCTTAAAAACGCCATCGCCACGGGAAGGTCGATCCCTACCCCCAGCCCCATCACAAAGCGGGCGCCCGCGAGCACATATTCGTTCGGGGCCAGCGCACAGGCGATCGCTGCCACCACGAAGAACACCATATCAGCCATAAAAACGCGGTAGCGCCCGATTTTATCCGTGAGGTAACCGCCAAGCAGCGCCCCGACAATGGCGCCAAAGGTAATCGCCGAGGCCACCATGCCGGTACCGGCGGGCGTCAGGTTAAATTCGCGGGTGATGTCTTTAATGCCAAACGCCAGCGCGCCCAGATCGTAGGCATCGAGGAAAATACCGCCCAGCGCGATACCGACCACGATACGGGCGTTTGCCCGGCCCTGAGAGCCGTCATTAACGAGGCGTGATACGTCCGACGCGCTGCGCACCCACTGGATGTCGCCATCCGGGGTGCTTCCTGCCGTTGAAAGGGGAGTTGATTCTGTGATTTCAGCCATTTTCTTCTTATGTGGTTGTGTTGTGTCTCTAACAGTTACCACAGGCAGAAGGTGACCAAAATCACATTTGGCTATAAGGCATAACTAACCCTTCGGAGCGTCTTTTTTCTTCCTCTTGAGCTTCGTCCAGATTTTGGTCTCCTGACGACGCCACAGACGCTGGATATTGTCGTGATGACGCAGCAGGATAAGACAGGAGAGCATCGACACCGGGAAGGTGAACTGGGGTTTGAACCACCAGACGTAGAACGGGGCGATCAGCGCGCTGACGATGGCGCCCAGCGACGAGTAGCCGCTCAGAAGAATGGTCAGAAGCCAGGTTCCGGCCATGACGCCGGTGAGATCCCAGCCGATAGGTGCAATCGCACCGAAGGCCGTCGCAACGCCTTTTCCGCCTTTAAAACCAAAGAAAATGGGCCAGATATGGCCAACGCAGGCAGCAATAGCAATGAGCCCCAGCCAGAACGGCGTAACGCCCAGCGCATAGGCGCCCCAGACGGGCAGCATCCCTTTCAGAACATCAAAAATCAAAACCGCTACGGCTGCTCCCTTGCCGCCAATTCGTAGTACGTTGGTCGCCCCCGGATTCCCGGAACCATTTTCACGCGGGTCAGGCAACCCGGCAATGCGGCAGACCAGAATGGCGCTGGAGATTGAGCCGCAAAGATAGGCGAGGAGGATCATTCCAGGCGCGATTGCACTCATAACGCTGTTCCGTTTTGAAAATGTATCTGTATTCTCAGCATCTGTGGATAATACGCATAATTCGCCGGAAGTGGTATCCGGTTTAGCCAAAAAGCAGGCAGGTCGTGATGGATATTGTATTTATAGAGCAACTTTCGGTAATCACCACAATTGGTGTTTACGACTGGGAACAGACCATCGAGCAGAAGCTGGTGTTCGATATCGAAATGGGATGGGATAACCGCAAATCGGCGAAAAGCGATGACGTGAACGACTGTCTGAGCTATGCCGATATCAGTGAAGCGGTCATCGCCCACGTTGAAGGTCAACGTTTTGCGCTGGTCGAACGGGTGGCGGAAGAAGTCGCAGAATTGCTGTTGAAAAAATTCAACTCACCGTGGGTGCGCATCAAGCTGAGCAAGCCGGGAGCGGTGGCGCGCGCGCCAACGTTGGCGTCATCATTGAGCGTGGCACAAATCTGAAAGGCAAGAATTAACGTCATAATTGCTAAACCAATTTAGGTTATACCGGTCTTAAAGCTGTATCTTTCACGGTAGCCGTTGGGGCGACCGTTTTTTATATCTTTTTTAGGGGTTTATAGATGAGCGATATGCACTCGCTGCTGGTGGCGGCAATACTGGGTGTGGTCGAAGGATTGACGGAGTTTTTGCCGGTCTCCAGTACGGGCCATATGATTATCGTTGGCCATCTGCTGGGCTTTGAAGGCGATACCGCAAAAACGTTTGAAGTGGTGATCCAGCTGGGGTCTATTCTGGCGGTGGTCGTGATGTTCTGGCGTCGCCTGTTTGGCCTGATCGGCATCCATTTTGGCCGTCCGCCTCAGCACGAGGGGCTCAGTAAAGGTCGTCTGTCACTGATCCATATTCTGCTCGGGATGATCCCTGCGGTGGTGCTGGGCCTGGTGTTCCACGACGCCATCAAATCGCTGTTTAACCCGATTAACGTAATGTACGCGCTGGTGGTGGGGGGCTTCTTGCTCATCGCCGCGGAAGTGCTGAAGCCAAAAACGCGCGCGCGGAAGGTCTGGACGATATGACGTATCGTCAGGCGTTTATCATTGGCTGCTTCCAGTGTCTGGCGCTGTGGCCGGGCTTCTCGCGTTCAGGCGCTACCATCTCCGGCGGGATGCTGATGGGCGTAAGCCGTTACGCCGCGTCAGAGTTCTCGTTCCTGCTGGCGGTGCCGATGATGATGGGCGCCACCGTACTCGACGTCTATAAGAGCTATCACTTCCTGACGGCTGGCGACATTCCGATGTTCGCCGTCGGCTTCATCACCGCGTTTATCGTGGCGCTGATTGCCATTAAAACCTTCCTGCAGCTGATTAAGCGTATCTCGTTTGTTCCGTTCGCGATCTATCGCTTTATCGTGGCGGCTGCGGTGTACGTGGTCTTCTTCTGACCGATGGCCCTCAGTCTTTCGGCTGAGGGCAATGCTTTTCCTTCCAGTCCGACACCGCCTGAATTCGCCGTTTCGTGAGCTCTTCGCGAATTTCCGGCCCTTTGAATCCCGCTTCGACAACGTCCTTCGTGGGCACCGCTTTCGCTACGTCCCAGGCTTTGCGCAGTAAGCGTCCCTGCGGGTAATCGCACGCTTCAAAACCGGTACGACCGCGCACGTCAGCTTCGCTGGTGAGCGCGATTTGCTCGACGCGCTGGGGTTTGCGCCAGGCGTCGATGTTATCGAAAAGCTTAACGATGGTGGCCGGTTTCAGAATAGGGAAGGTGTGGATCAGATCGTGGAACTCGGCCACCAGTTTCGCCAGATCGCGGATCTCGTTCGGCACGCGCAGACGCTGGCACAGCCCCTCGACCAGCTTCACCCCTGCCGGGCCGTGCCCGTGGTGGCGAGGCCAGAATTCTTTTGGCGTTAAGCCTTTGCCGAGATCGTGGCACAGGGTGGAAAAGCGCACGTCCACGTCTGGGCTGAGCATGGCCGCCATGCTCAGGGTCATCAGCGTGTGTACGCCGGTATCAATTTCCGGGTGCCATTTTGCCGGGGCAGGCACGCCAAACAGCGCGTCTATTTCCGGGAACAGCACCTTCAGCGCGCCGCAGTCGCGCAGGACCTGGAAAAAGACCTGCGGGTTGCGCGTGGTGAGGGCATTTTCCGTCTCTTTCCAGACGCGCTCTGGCGTCAGGTGTTCAAGCTCGCCCGCCTCTGTCATGGCGGTCATCAGCGCCATTGTCTCATCGGCAATCCGGAAACTGAGATGGGCGTAACGCGCGGCAAAGCGCGCCACGCGCAGCACGCGGAGCGGATCTTCAGAAAACGCCGGGGAGACGTGACGTAAAAGACGGTTGCGCAGATCGTCCTGACCGCCATAGGCGTCAACAATCTGCCCGTCTTCGTCCTGCGCCAGCGCGTTGATGGTGAGATCGCGGCGCAGGAGATCTTGCTCCAGCGTGACGTCCGGCGCGGCATAGCAGGTGAAGCCCGTATAGCCCGAGCCCGATTTCCGCTCGGTACGCGCCAGGGCATACTCTTCACGGCTTTTCGGGTGCAGGAACACGGGAAAATCGCGGCCTACCTGCTGGTAGCCCGCGTCGAGCATCTCTTCAGGGGTGGCACCAACCACCACCCAGTCTTTATCTTTGACCGGCAGACCTAACAACGCATCACGTACCGCACCACCGACAAGATAACTCTTCACGCCCAACTCTCCCGTTTTCTCTTTTCCAGAATGATACGTAAGTCTGGCAGAGAAGACGAATTAGTTCATCCAGCGGTCTTTACGCTTGCGGCTTGGGATCAGATGCGGCAGGACCAGACCCAGCACCAGACCCACGCCCAGCACGCCGCCGCCATACATAAACCACTGCATGATGATGGTGCGTTGTTTGTCGTCGAGCTGCAGATTAGCGGCATTCACTTTCTTCTGCGCGACAATCAGCTCGTTTTTCAGTTTCTGGTTCTCTTCTTTCAGGCCGTTAATCACACCGTCGCTTTGCGCCACTTTCTGCTGCATTTCAGCGGTGCGCTGGTTCCAGGTGCCGTCGATGTTGTTCAGCTTATCGGTCAGGGTCTTCACCTGGTTTTCCAGATCGGGAACGCGCGTGCGCAGGCTTGGCACGGTGCTCAGCTCTTTCAGCGGGATCCAGGACGTACGACCGGTACTGTCGCGCACCTGACCGTAATTGGTGTCCGCGTTGGTCTGTAACAGGGTGACTTCCTCGCCGGCATTCACCGTGCCCACGAGGCGATAATTATCTCCGGGGCCACTGCGTACCCAGGTGTTCAGTTCGTCAGAAACGTAACGCTTCTCTTCAGCGTGCACTGCGGTTGCGGCGCTAAAAGCGAGTAAAGTAAGTCCAATCAGGCGTAATTTAAGCATCATTAGTCGTTATTTTCATAAATAGTGGAACGATAGTAGTGGCAACAGTGTCTCTACGCAAAGCATTCGTCAGCAATCAGAATCATCTGTGTCACGACTCTATACATTTACGCCCGACAAATTGCTCATTGCATGGCAATTTGGCGCAAAATACTATGTACTGACAAACAAATGGCGAGGAAGTTCGCCCTCATTGACGCGTCTGTGACGCACGCAAAAGTACAAGGCTATGGCACAAGAAATCGAATTAAAGTTTATCGTCGAACAAGACAGCGTTGACGCACTCCGCCAGCATCTGCATACGCTTTCCGGCGAACACCATGCACCGGTACAACTGCTTAATATCTATTACGAAACGCCAGACAACTGGCTGCGTCGCCACGATATGGGGCTGCGCATCCGCGGCGCGAGCGGGCGCTACGAGATGACGATGAAAATTGCCGGCCGCGTGGTCGGCGGTTTACATCAGCGCCCGGAATACAATATCGACATCAGCAAGCCAGAACTTGAGCTGGAACGTTTCCCGGCGGAAGTCTGGCCGGATGGCGAGCTGCCTTCTACGCTGGCGGAACAGGTGCAGCCGCTGTTCAGCACCGATTTCTGGCGCGAGAAATGGCTGGTCACGGAAGGCAAAAGCCGCATCGAAATCGCCCTCGATCTGGGGGACGTGAAGGCCGGTGAGTTCCAGGAGCCGATTTGCGAACTCGAGCTTGAGCTGCTGGAAGGGGATGCAAATGACGTGCTGAAGCTGGCGCGCAGGCTGGTGAACCAGTCCGGACTGCGTCAGGGAAGCCTGAGTAAAGCCGCGCGGGGTTACCATCTGGCCGCCGGAAATGCGCCGCGCGTGCTGAAAGAGACGACCAGCCTGCACGTTGCGCCGAAAGCCAGCGTTGAACAGGGCCTGGAAGCCGCGCTGGAGCTGGCGCTTTCTCAGTGGCAGTACCATGAAGAGCTTTGGGTGCGAAATGTGAAAAACGCGAAATCCAACGTGCTGGCGGCGATTGCCCTGGTGCGCCATACCCTGACGCTGTTCGGCGGTATTATTCCTCGCAAAGCGAGCGCTCACTTACGTGACCTGCTGACGCAAACCGAAACGCTGATGCTCTCCGACGTATCGGCGCAAACGGCGATCTACAGCCCGCAAGCCGCTTCGGCAAAACTGGCGCTGACCGAGTTTCTGGTAACGCGCGGCTGGCGCGCCTTCCTGGATGCGAAAGCGGAGGCCAAAATCGCGGAAAACTTTAAGCGTTTCGCGGATATTCATCTTTCCCGTCATGCCGCCGAGCTGAAGAGCACTTTTGCGTATCCGCTCGGCGACCAGTATGGCGATCAGCTTCCCCGTCTGTCGCGCAACATCGACAGCATGCTGCTGCTTTCCGGCGCTTATGACGGCGTTAAAACCCAGGCCTGGCTGGAAAACTGGCAGGGGCTGAAGCATGCCATTGAAACCCGCCAGCATATTGAGATTGAGCATTTCCGTAACGAGGCCATTTCGCAGGAGCCGTTCTGGCTGCACAGCGGAAAACGTTAACTCTGGCAAGGAACCCCTATAATGCCGCTTTCTTCACCGTTACAGCAGCAGTGGCAGACCGTTTGCGAACGTCTGCCTGAGTCATTACCGACGTCATCGTTAAGCGAGCAGGCGAAGAGCGTGCTCGCCTTCAGTGATTTTGTGCAGGAAAGTATCACCGCCAACCCGGACTGGCTGGCAGAGCTTGAGAACGCGCCGCCGCAGGCGGACGAGTGGCGGCATTACGCCGGCTGGCTGCAAACCGCGCTCGAAGACGTTGCGGATGAAGCGACGCTGATGCGCGTCCTGCGCCAGTTCCGCCGTCGGGTGATGGTGCGCATTGCCTGGGCTCAGGCGCTGGCGCTGGTAAGCGAAGAGAGCACGCTGCAGCAGTTAAGCGAGCTGGCGCAAACGCTGATTGTCGCCGCGCGCGACTGGCTCTACGCCGCCTGCTGTAAAGAGTGGGGCACGCCGTGCAGCGAGGAAGGGGTTCCTCAGCCGCTGTTGATTCTGGGGATGGGCAAGCTGGGCGGCTGCGAGCTGAACTTCTCCTCCGACATCGACCTGATTTTTGCCTGGCCCGAGAACGGCTCCACGCGCGGTGGCCGTCGCGAGCTGGACAACGCCCAGTTCTTTACCCGTCTCGGTCAGCGTCTGATTAAGGCGCTGGATCAGCCGACGCAGGACGGTTTTGTTTACCGCGTGGACATGCGCCTGCGCCCGTTTGGCGACAGCGGACCGCTGGTGCTGAGCTTTGCCGCGCTGGAGGATTACTACCAGGAGCAGGGGCGCGACTGGGAGCGCTATGCGATGGTTAAAGCGCGGATCATGGGCGACAGCGACGACGCTTACGCCAACGAGCTTCGCGCCATGCTGCGCCCGTTCGTGTTCCGTCGCTATATCGACTTCAGCGTGATCCAGTCCCTGCGTAATATGAAAGGGATGATCGCCCGTGAGGTGCGCCGTCGTGGTCTGAAGGACAACATCAAGCTCGGCGCGGGCGGCATCCGTGAAATCGAATTTATCGTCCAGGTCTTCCAGCTTATTCGTGGTGGCCGTGAGCCGTCCCTGCAGTCCCGTTCGCTGCTGCCGACGCTGAGCGCCATCGAGCAGCTGCACCTGCTGCCGGACGGCGACGCGCAAACCCTGCGCGAGGCCTATCTGTTCCTGCGCCGTCTGGAAAACCTGCTGCAAAGCATCAACGACGAACAGACCCAGACCCTGCCGGGCGATGACCTTAACCGGGCGCGTCTGGCCTGGGGCATGCGCGTGGACGACTGGTCAACGCTGACCGAACGACTGGACGCCCACATGGCGGGCGTGCGCCGCATCTTTAACGACCTGATCGGTGATGACGAAAGTGAATCGCAGGACGATGCGCTTTCCGAGCACTGGCGCGAGCTGTGGCAGGACGCGCTTCAGGAGGACGACACCACGCCGGTGCTGACGCACTTAACCGACGACGCGCGCCATCGCGTGGTGGCGCTGATCGCTGATTTCCGTCTTGAGCTGAACAAACGCGCCATCGGCCCGCGCGGCCGTCAGGTGCTGGATCACCTGATGCCGCACCTGCTGAGCGAGGTCTGCTCGCGGGCGGACGCGCCGGTGCCGCTGTCGCGCATGATGCCGCTGCTGAGCGGGATTATCACGCGTACCACGTATCTGGAACTCCTGAGCGAGTTTCCGGGGGCCCTGAAGCACCTGATTACGCTCTGCGCCGCGTCGCCGATGGTGGCCAACAAGCTCGCGCGTTACCCGCTGCTACTGGATGAACTGCTCGACCCGAACACGCTGTATCAGCCCACGGCGACGGATGCCTACCGGGACGAGCTGCGTCAGTATCTGCTGCGCGTGCCGGAAGAGGACGAAGAGCAACAGCTGGAGGCGCTGCGTCAGTTTAAGCAGGCGCAGATGCTGCGAGTGGCGGCGGCTGACATCGCCGGAACGCTGCCGGTGATGAAAGTGAGCGATCACTTAACCTGGCTTGCTGAGGCGATCATCGACGCGGTGGTCCATCAGGCGTGGGTGCAGATGGTGGCGCGCTACGGCCAGCCGAAACACCTGGCCGAACGTGAAGGACGCGGCTTTGCGGTCGTGGGGTACGGCAAGCTTGGCGGCTGGGAGCTGGGCTATAGCTCCGATCTGGATTTAATCTTCCTGCACGACTGCCCGGTTGACGTAATGACCGACGGCGAGCGTGAAATTGACGGGCGCCAGTTCTACCTTCGCCTGGCGCAGCGCATCATGCACCTGTTCAGTACCCGCACCTCGTCGGGCATTTTGTATGAAGTGGATGCGCGACTGCGTCCGTCCGGCGCGGCGGGCATGCTGGTGACCTCGACGGAGTCCTTCGCCGATTACCAGAAGAATGAAGCCTGGACGTGGGAGCATCAGGCGCTGGTGCGCGCTCGCGTGGTGTATGGCGATCCGCAGCTCAAAACGCAGTTTGACGTCATCCGTAAGGACGTTATGACCACCATGCGTGATGGCAGCACGCTGCAAACGGAAGTGCGCGAAATGCGCGAGAAAATGCGCGCGCATCTCGGCAATAAACACCGCGATCGCTTTGATATTAAAGCCGATGAGGGCGGGATTACCGATATTGAGTTCATCACCCAGTATCTGGTGCTGCTGCACGCCCACGACAAGCCGAAGCTGACGCGCTGGTCCGATAACGTGCGCATTCTGGAACTGCTGGCGCAAAACGACATCATGGACGAGCAGGAGGCGCAGGCCTTAACCCGCGCCTACACGACGCTGCGCGATGAGCTTCATCATCTGGCGCTGCAGGAGCAGCCGGGGCACGTGGCGCTGGACTGTTTTGCTCATGAACGTGCTCAGGTAACGGCCAGCTGGCAGAAGTGGCTGGTGGAACCGTGCGTAACAAATCAAGTGTGATATTATCGCGCGCAAATTGTGAATCTTTCTGGAGTCAGGAATGAAAGTAACACTGCCAGAGTTTGAACGTGCTGGGGTAATGGTTGTTGGGGATGTGATGCTGGATCGCTACTGGTATGGGCCTACCAGCCGCATCTCTCCGGAAGCACCGGTACCGGTGGTTAAGGTCGACACCATTGAAGAGCGTCCCGGCGGCGCGGCAAACGTGGCGATGAACATTGCCTCTCTGGGCGCGCACTCGCGTCTGGTGGGCCTGACCGGCATCGACGATGCGGCGCGCGCGCTGAGCAAGTCGCTGGCGGACGTGAACGTGAAGTGCGATTTCGTCTCTGTTCCGACCCACCCAACGATTACGAAACTGCGCGTGCTGTCGCGCAACCAGCAGCTGATCCGACTCGATTTTGAAGAAGGCTTTGAAGGCGTTGACCCCGAGCCACTGCACGAGCGTATCAACCAGGCGCTGGGCAATATCGGCGCGCTGGTGCTGTCCGACTACGCCAAAGGCGCGCTGGCGAGCGTGCAGACGATGATTCAGCTGGCGCGCAAAGCCAGCGTGCCGGTGCTGATCGACCCGAAAGGCACCGATTTTGAGCGCTATCGCGGCGCGACGCTGCTGACGCCAAACCTCTCCGAGTTTGAAGCGGTGGCGGGTAAGTGCAAAACCGAGGACGAACTGGTTGAGCGCGGCATGAAGATCATTGCTGACTTCGAGCTGTCCGCGCTGCTGGTGACCCGCTCCGAGCAGGGGATGACGCTGCTGCAGCCGGGCAAAGCGCCGCTGCATATGCCAACCCAGGCGCAGGAAGTGTACGACGTGACCGGTGCCGGTGATACGGTGATCGGCGTGCTGGCGGCGACGCTGGCAGCAGGAAACTCGCTGGAAGAGGCGTGCTACTTCGCTAACGCCGCGGCGGGCGTGGTGGTGGGTAAACTGGGTACCTCAACCGTTTCGCCAATCGAGCTGGAAAACGCGGTGCGCGGTCGTGCGGATACCGGTTTTGGCGTTATGACCGAAGACGAGCTGAAGGTGGCCGTCGCCGCCGCGCGCAAGCGTGGTGAAAAAGTCGTGATGACCAACGGCGTGTTCGACATTCTGCACGCGGGCCACGTTTCGTATCTGGCGAACGCGCGCAAGCTGGGCGATCGCCTGATTGTGGCGGTTAACAGCGATGCATCGACGAAACGCCTGAAGGGCGAAACGCGTCCGGTGAACCCGCTCGAGCAGCGTATGATTGTGCTTGGCGCGCTGGAAGCGGTGGACTGGGTGGTGTCGTTTGAAGAAGATACCCCGCAGCGCCTGATTGCCGGTATTCTGCCGGACCTGCTGGTAAAAGGTGGGGATTACAAGCCGGAGCAAATCGCGGGTAGCGAAGAGGTCTGGGCCAACGGCGGCGAGGTGATGGTGCTCAACTTTGAGGACGGGTGCTCAACCACCAACATCATCAAGAAGATCCAGAAGGACAGTCAGTAAAAAAAACGGGCCAGCTGGCCCGTTTTTTATGTCGGGTGGCGCTTCGCTTACCCGACCTACGTGTTCATGTAGGCCCGGTAAGGCGTAGCCGTCACCGGGCACAACAGGCCGCACTTACTCCTGGTCATCCACCGGAGGAATGGCCGGTGCCGGCTTCACTTCTTCCGGCGCATTGCGGTTTTCCAGCTCGTTCAGACGCTGTTCCAGCAGCGCCAGCTTCTCGCGGGTGCGCAGCAGAACCTGGGTCTGCACGTCAAACTCTTCGCGGCTGACTAAATCAAGGCGAACCAACTGCGCCTGCAGCGTCTGGCGGATTTTCTTTTCTACGTCATCACCAAATTCACGAATGCCTTTTGGCATAGATTCATGAACCTGACGCGCGATCTGCTCAATTTTTTTCGGGTCAATCATTGGCGTTTCCCTTGATGGAAAAGTGTTAGTGTCCATTGTAGCGCGTCATGCCCGGGGTAAACAAAATTGTTTGATGCTTATGCATTGCCCAGGATAATCAATAGCGTTATAGTTATCTCGCTTATTCTCAGGGCGGGGCGAAATTCCCCACCGGCGGTAAATCAGCGTGACGCTGAAAGCCCGCGAGCGCTTTGGGTGAATACTCAAAGGTCAGCAGATCCGGTGTAATTCCGGGGCCGACGGTTAGAGTCCGGATGGGAGAGAGTAACGATCAAGTCGGGCATGGGCCCGCTCACGTTATCTTTTTGCCGCTTATACGGCGCTCCTAAGACTGCCCTGATTCTGGTAACCATAATGTTAATGAGGTTTTTTTACCATGAATCAGACGCTACTTTCCTCTTTTGGCACTTCAACTCAACGTGTTGAACATGCACTGGATGCACTGCGCGAAGGCCGCGGTGTGATGGTGCTTGACGATGAAAACCGTGAAAACGAAGGCGACATGATTTTCGCCGCCGAAAACATGACCGTTGAACAGATGGCGCTGACCATCCGTCACGGCAGCGGCATCGTATGCCTGTGTATTACCGAAGATCGTCGTAAGCAGCTCGAGCTGCCGATGATGGTCGAAAACAACACCAGCGCCTTTGGTACCGGTTTTACCGTGACCATTGAAGCTGCGCATGGCGTGACCACCGGTGTGTCTGCGGCTGACCGTCTGACCACCGTACGTGCAGCGATTGCTGATGGTGCGAAGCCATCCGATCTGCACCGTCCAGGCCACGTCTTCCCACTGCGTGCGCAGGCGGGCGGCGTGTTGACCCGCGGTGGTCACACCGAAGCGACGATCGACCTGGTGACGCTGGCTGGCTTCAAACCTGCTGGCGTGCTGTGCGAACTGACCAACGATGACGGCACCATGGCGCGCGCGCCGGAGTGCATCACCTTTGCCCGCCTGCACAACATGCCGGTGGTCACGATTGAAGATCTGGTTGAGTATCGCCAGGCGCACGAGCGCAAAGCCAGCTGATAATAAAAACGCCGGGAAGTCCCGGCGTTTTTTACCCAATTCCTGCGGTCTGCAGCAGAACCAGACTTAATCCCATCACCGACATTCCGCACAGCACGCCATAGCTGGGGTTGTTGTTAGGATCGATCTCCTTCGCCAGCGGCATCAGTTCATCCACCGAAAGCGCAACCATGATCCCGGCTACCGCGGCCATAATCGCCGCCATCACTACCGGAGAGACCAGGCTACCGAGGATCAGCCAGGCCAGTACGCCGCCAAGGATTTCGGCCATCCCGGAAATGCCCGCCCAGAACACCGCGGTGCGTTTCGATCCCGTTGCGGCATACACGGGTCCGGCGACGGCCAGTCCTTCAGGAATATTGTGTAAGGCGACCGCCAGCGCGATGCCAAAGCCCATCTCAAGATTGCTGCTGGCCGTCACGTAGGTGGCGACCCCTTCCGGGAAGTTGTGCAGGCTGATGCCAAGCGTTAACAGCACGGCGGTACGCTTGATATTGCGCGGCATGGGCGTCACGTTTTTCTGCATTAAATCCTGCGGATGCGCGTGCGGCAGCATCCGATCGAGGGCAAAGTATCCCAGCAGGCCAAAGACAAACATGCCGTAGCCCAGCAGCGGAGACATGCCTTCTGTGCCCAGCGCGGCAGGCAGCATCTCCATCAGGGAGATGAGCAGCATGATCCCGGCAGCAAAGCCCAGTGAGAAGGCCAGTACGCGGTTAGAGGGCTTTTGGCCGAGCACGCCGAGGAGCGCACCGATGAAGGTCGCGGCGCCCGCCAGTATGGTCAGGATCAGGGGGACTGACATGCATTGCTCCTTTTGATAATGATTCTCATTAATATAAATGATTCATTTCTGGCAAAGCGAGGGTTAAAACCCGGCTTTACACATTCCTTACATTCAAATTTCCTGATGATGATCTTCACGCTTATCTGCGTTCATCTTTGCCGGATTGCGCGTAATGTAGCACCATTAAATTGACACCTTCTGTAAGGATATCACCATGACTTCTTCCCGTATGCCAGCCCTGTTTTTAGGCCACGGTAGCCCAATGAACGTTCTGGAAGACAACGTCTATACCCGCGCCTGGCGTCATCTTGGCGAGACGTTGCCGCGTCCGAAAGCGATCGTGGTGGTGTCTGCGCACTGGTTTACCCGTGGGACAGGCGTGACCGCCATGGAAGCGCCAAAAACCATTCATGATTTTGGCGGCTTCCCGCAGGCGCTGTACGACACGCATTATCCGGCCCCCGGCTCGCCTGAGCTGGCGCAAAAGCTGGTAGAGTTGCTGGCACCTGTCCCTGTGACGCTGGATAAAGAAGCGTGGGGCTTTGACCATGGCTCCTGGGGCGTGCTGATTAAAATGTATCCTGACGCGGATATCCCGATGGTGCAGTTGAGCATCGACAGCACTAAACCGGCGGCCTGGCATCTGGAGATGGGGCGTAAGCTGGCAACCCTGCGTGATGAAGGCATCATGCTGGTGGCGAGCGGCAATGTGGTGCATAACCTGCGTACCGCACGCTGGCACGGTGAGAACACGCCGTACCCGTGGGCAACCTCTTTTAACGACTACGTCAAAGCGAACCTGGCCTGGCAAGGCCCGGCTGAAGAGCATCCGCTGGTGAACTATCTGGATCACGAAGGCGGTTCGCTCTCTAACCCGACGCCGGAGCACTTCCTGCCGCTGCTGTACGTTCTTGGCGCGTGGGATGGTCAGGAACCGGTTACGATCCCGGTCGACGGTATTGAGATGGGTAGTCTGAGTATGCTTTCGGTACAGGTGGGATAATAAAAGCAAAACGGCAACCTCAGGTTGCCGTTTTTAGTGTTTGCATCCTCTCCCTGTGGGAGAGGCTCGGGGTGAGGGCATCAGCCGCGGCCTATTCGACAAAGATGTGCGGATAAAACCGTGACAGATCCTGCGTGATCAGCGCGCGATCTTCGCGAATGCCAATCCCGGCCGCAGATCGTTGATGAGCCAGCTGCCAATCAGGGTATAGCTGTCGCCAAATTTCGGCAGTTGATAGAACTCCTGGACGATCATCCCTTCTTCGCCGTATGGCCCTTCAACCGCTTCCAGCGTCTTGCCGTTTTCGATAATCGAGACGTTTGCGCCTTCGCGGGAGAAGATCGGCTTAACGACGTATTTCTCCATTTGCGGGTAATCATCTTCCGCAAAATAGGCTGGCAGCAGGTTCGGGTGGTTCGGGAACATCTCCCAGAGCATCGGCAGCAGGGCTTTGTTAGAGATGATGCTCTTCCAGGCCGGCTCCAGCCAGCGCACGCCAGCATCTTCCAGCTTGGTGGAAAACATCTCGCGCAGCATGTATTCCCACGGGTATAGCTTGAACAGGTTGCCGATCACCTGGTCCTGCATATCCGTAAACTGACCTTTTTCACCCAGGCCGATATCCTCGATATAGAGAAACTCGGTCGCCACTTCCGCTTCGGCGGCGCAGTCCTGCAGATATTGAACCGTGCCACGGTCTTCTTCCGTGTCGCGGCAGCAGGCGAGATGGAGCAGGTTAAAGCCATGCTGTTCGCGCAGCTCGGCAAAACGCTCAATCAGCTTTTCCTGCAGGCTGTTAAACTGGTCGCTGCCTTCCGGCAGGTTTCCGGCATTGGCCTGGTCTTCCAGCCAGATCCACTGGAAGAACGCCGCTTCATACAGAGAGGTTGGCGTATCGGCATTGTTTTCCAGCAGCTTAGGCTCGCCTTTGCCGTCCCACGCCAGATCCAGGCGAGAATAAAGCGAAGGTTGATTCGTTTTCCACGACTGGCGCACAAAGCCCCAGGTGTGCTTCGGAATGCGGAACTTTGCCATCAGCTCGTCGCTGTCGATGACCTTTTCCACGACCTTCAGGCACATCTGGTGCAGCTCGGCCGTCACCTCTTCCAATTTTTCCACCTGAGCCAGCGTGAGCTTGTAATAGGCGTCTTCACACCAGTACGGCTCGCCGTACATGGTGTGGAAGTTAAAACCGTACTCTGTGGCTTTTTCGCGCCAGTCCGGGCGCTCGATGATACTGACTCGTTCCATGATCAGCCGCCCATTGAGCGAGTAGAGGAGGTGCCTGTCGCACTACGCTGCATGCTGGTCTGCTTCGCCACCGATTCACCAAAACCGCCGCGGGTGATGGTGCTGGTCGTCGCAGGCTTCGGCGCCATTGCCGTTTTCGGTACGGTCACTGTGCGGCCGGGGGTCGCTGCGCCGTAGCCTTTGCCGCTGGCATCGGTATATTGACCGTAAGCCGGGCTGGCCGGGTTTTTCGAGCTAAACAGCGGCTGCTGCTGGTAGCCCGCACCGCCGCCCATCAGGCGACCCATCATGTAGCCTGCCATCAGCGGCATCCAGAAGCTGCCGCTGGACTGCGCCTGCGCCTGATTTTCAGGTGCGGTGCCTGCCTGAGCCGGTGCCTGCTGGCACTGACCTTCACCAAACTCCGCCACGCAGTCTTCGCGTGAGGCATATTTCGGCGCGGTGCGTTCTGCTTCTTTCAACGCGCTGGTGTAAGCCGTTTTACATTCGGCCGCTTTACCAGTGGCGGCAGAGCAGTCGTCCGCGTTTTGATACAGCGAAACCGTTTCGTCATTTTTCTCACAGCCTGCCAGCATAAAGACAGCCGTGACCGCCAGCGCAACAGGGGTGAGGTGACGCGCGTTCCAGCTCTTGCGGAACGAAGCGTGATTTATGGATTTTGTCCGTTTCATGTTTGTCTTCCAGGACCCAGTGGTAATAACGCTCAGGATAGAGGATGAGTGGTTGAAAATGAAGCGAAGAGGGGCGGAATCAGGGGGATCTTTACGTTGGCTTACGTTCGGATGTGATTCAGATGCGCCCCTCTCCCTGTGGGATAGGGGCGGGGTGGAGGGCATCAGGCCGCAATGGGCCTGATGACACTCTTAGTTACGGAACGGATTATTGCCTTTGCTGGCGGATGTAGTGGTACGCGCAGCGGCCGGCTGTGCCGCAGGGGTGTTGCTGTTAGCGTTGAAGTTATCAACCGCGGCAACCTGCTCCGGGTTCTCTGGCGCAACGCTGTCCGGAGAGGTGGAGACCGGTTTGCCCAGCGCGCTGTTCAGCATCTGCAGATCTTGCTCGTTCAGCGTACCCAGAGCCTGTTTGATGTTCAGCTGGTTAATCAGGTACTGGTAGCGCGCGCTGGAGAGCTGCTGTTTCGCGTTGTACAGCGTGGTGGTCGCGTCGAGCACGTCAACGATAGTACGTGTACCAACCGAGTAGCCCGCTTCCATCGCATCCAGAGAGCTCTGTGCAGACACAACGGCCTGTTTATAGGCGTTGATGCTGCTGATCGAGGCGTTCACGTTGTTGAAGGAGGAACGCACGGTCTGCACCACGTTGCGGTGGGCGCTTTCCAGCTGCTCGCTCGCGCCAACAAAGTTGTACTGCGCCTGTTTCACCTGAGAGTTGACCTGGCCGCCCTGGTACAGCGGCAGGGAGAAGCTCAGACCCACTTTATTCTGACCCATATTGCTGTCGTCATACTGGGACGTATTGGTTTTAGAGCCGCTGTAGGTCGTATCAGAGACACCGGTAGACGCGCTCAGGCTCAGGGTTGGCAGATGGCCGTCCTGCGCCTGACGAATTTGCTCGCGGGCCAGGTCCTGGCTCAGACGCGCCTGCAGCAAACTCAGGTTGCGGTTTTCCGCCTCTTTCAGCAGGGCGTTAACGGCCTGCGGTTTATCCGTTTTAAAGCTGTCCACGTTCAGCGACGCCAGCTCAGGATAGTAATTCCCGGTGACCTGACGCAGGGATTCCAGCGCGTTGTCGAGGTTGTTACGCGCGGTCACTTCGTTAGCCAGCACGGTGTCGTACTGTGAACGGGCGTTCTGCACGTCGGTGATCGCGACCAGGCCCACGTTGAAACGCTGGGTGGTTTGATCTAACTGGCGGTAAATCGCCTGTTTCTGCGCTTCGGTGTAGGAGAGTGCGTCAATCGCGCTCAGCACGTTGAAGTACGCCGTGGCAGTGTTCAGGATCAGCGTCTGCTGGTCGGTCTGATAGGTCACATCCTGAATACCCGCACTCTTTTCCTGCAGGGTCAGGGCGCGCCATTTGGACATATCAAACAGCGTCTGTGTCAATTGCAGTGAGGCGCTGGTAGCATTGGAGTTTACGCCGTTAGCATCGCGGAAACCGTTGCTGTAGGTATAATCTGCACCTAAGCCTAACTGCGGCAGCAAGGGGCTACGCGCTTCGTTAATCTTTTCAAACGCAGCATCACGATCGGCCGCTGATTTACGTAAATCAGGGTTGCCCAGACGTGCCTGCTGGTAGACCTGTAACAGGTTTTCCGCCTGGCTCATTGCACTGAAGCCCGTCAGGCTCAGGCCGATAAGGATGGGGAGCAATTTCTTCATTTGCATTCCTTGTTGTGAAGCAGTATTAGCGCTGATCTAATTAAAAAATAATTGCCGATTCTAACAGAATCTTCCATACCAAAAGGTTGGCGTAACGTGCCATCTGGCGGTAATTTGCACCAATCTACCATATAGCCTTACAAACGGCAGCCAAACAGCCTTGAAATTCACAATTTCATCACCATTGCTACCAGGACTCGACTCATGCAAAAACCAGAAAAGTTGCCCGTGACATTCGCCAAAAACGATGTAGAAATTATTGCACGAGAAACGCTTTATAGCGGTTTTTTTTCAATGGATCTTTACCGTTTCAGGCATCGCCTGTTTAACGGGGAAATGAGCGGCGAAATCAGACGCGAAATTTTTGAGCGCGGGCATGCGGCAGTCTTGCTACCCTTTGACCCAGTGCGTGACGAAGTTGTGCTGGTGGAGCAGATCCGCATCGCCGCTTATGACGTCAGTGAGAGCCCGTGGCTGCTGGAGATGGTGGCCGGGATGATCGAAGAAGGTGAAACGGTTGAAGACGTCGCCCGACGCGAGGCGCTGGAAGAGGCCGGGCTGGTGGTGGGCCGTACAAAACCGGTGCTGAGCTATCTGGCAAGCCCGGGCGGTACCAGCGAGCGCTTGTCCATAATGGTGGGCGAAGTGGACGCCACGACGGCGGAAGGGATCCACGGTCTGGCAGATGAAAACGAAGATATTCGGGTTCATGTGGTGAGCCGGGAACAGGCTTATCAGTGGGTAGAAGAGGGGAAAATCGACAACGCAGCGTCTGTCATCGCTCTGCAATGGCTACAGCTGCATTATCAGACATTACTAAACGAGTGGAAAAAATGAAGCGCTATACACCTGACTTCCCAGAAATGATGCGCCTGTGCGAAACCAATTTCGCACAGTTGCGCCGCCTGCTGCCGCGAAACGACGCACCCGGCGAAACGGTAAGCTATCAGGTGAGCAACGCGCAGTATCGGTTAACGATAACAGAATCAACGCGCTACACTACGCTGGTGGAGATTGAGCAAACGGCACCCAGCATTAGCTACTGGAGCCTGCCGTCGATGACGGTACGCCTCTATCACGATGCGATGGTCGCTGAAGTGTGTTCAAGCCAGCAGATCTTTCGCTTCAAGGCGCGGTATGATTACCCGAATAAAAAGTTGCATCAACGCGACGAAAAGCATCAAATTAACCAGTTTTTAGCCGACTGGCTAAGATATTGTTTAGCACATGGAGCAATGGCGATTCCGGTTTGTTAGCGTCATAAACCTACCTAAGGACACCATTTGGAAAGCCTGTTGAACCTGACTGTTGCTGGTGGGGCGCCAGTCAGGATATTACAAATCACCGATACCCACCTTTTTGCCGAAAAGCATGAAACGCTACTGGGGGTCAACACCTGGGAGAGTTATCAGGCGGTACTTAGCGCCATTCACGCTGAAAACCGTGCATGCGATCTGATTGTCGCAACGGGCGATCTGGCGCAGGATCAGTCCTCCGCGGCCTACCAGCATTTTGCTGAAGGCATCGCGAGCTTTAGCGTGCCTTGCGTCTGGCTGCCAGGAAACCATGACTTCCAGCCCGCCATGTACAGTTCTCTTCAGGATGCGGGAATTTCTCCGGCGAAATGTGTTTTTGCGGGTGAACAGTGGCAGATCCTGCTGCTCGATAGCCAGGTGTTTGGCGTCCCGCACGGTGAGTTAAGCGAGTTTCAGCTCGACTGGCTTGAGACCAAACTGGCTGCTGAACCTGAACGTCACACGCTGCTATTGCTTCATCATCATCCTCTGCCGGCGGGCTGCAGCTGGCTCGATCAGCACAGCCTGCGCAACTCCGCGGCGCTGGATCGCGTGCTGGCGAAATTCCCACGGGTGAAAAATCTGCTGTGTGGGCATATTCACCAGGAACAGGATCTCGACTGGAACGGACGCCGCATGCTGGCGACGCCGTCGACCTGCGTTCAGTTTAAGCCGCACTGCGCCAACTTTACGCTTGATACCATCGCGCCGGGCTGGCGCTGGCTGGAACTGCATACCGACGGCACGTTGACTACGGAAGTCTGCCGTTTGACCGGTGCAAAATTCCGCCCGGATACCGCTTCAGAAGGCTATTGATGTCTACGCTCCTTTATCTGCACGGATTCAACAGCTCGCCGCGCTCCGCAAAAGCGACACAGTTTCGCCAGTGGCTGAGCGAGCATCACCCTGACGTTGAGATGATTATCCCGCAGCTGCCGCCTTACCCGGCAGAGGCCGCGGAGATGCTGGAATCTATCGTGCTTGCGCACGGCGGCGAAACCTTCGGTGTGGTCGGTTCATCGCTGGGCGGGTACTACGCCACCTGGCTCTCACAATGCTTCATGCTGCCCGCCGTTGTGGTTAATCCGGCGGTTCGGCCATTTGAGCTGCTGAGGGACTTTCTTGGCGAAAACGAGAACCCCTACACCGGGCAGCAATATGTGCTAGAGTCACGCCATATTTACGATCTCAAAGTTATGCAGGTCGACCCGCTTGAGGCGCCGGATCTCATCTGGCTGCTGCAACAGACGGGTGATGAAGTGCTGGATTACCGCCAGGCAGTGGCGTATTACGCCTCCTGCCGCCAGACTATAGAAGAGGGCGGAAACCATGCTTTCACGGGCTTTGAGAATCATTTCACCCAGATTGTCGATTTTCTTGGACTGCACAGCCACTGACAATCAATGCGAATTGCTAGTTTAAATCATGACGCAAACCTATAACGCTGATGCCATTGAGGTCCTCACCGGGCTTGAGCCGGTTCGCCGCCGCCCGGGGATGTACACCGATACGACGCGCCCAAACCATCTGGGCCAGGAAGTTATTGATAACAGTGTGGACGAAGCGCTGGCGGGCCATGCCAAACGCGTTGACGTCATTCTGCACGCCGATCAGTCGCTGGAAGTCATCGACGACGGGCGCGGCATGCCGGTGGATATCCATCCGGAAGAGGGCGTGCCTGCCGTTGAGCTGATCCTCTGTCGTCTGCATGCGGGCGGTAAGTTCTCCAACAAGAACTACCAGTTCTCCGGTGGTCTGCACGGCGTGGGCATTTCCGTGGTGAACGCTCTGTCCAAACGCGTGGAAGTAAACGTTCGTCGCGACGGCCAGGTCTATAACATCGCGTTTGAAAACGGCGATAAGGTGCAGGATCTGCAGGTTGTCGGCACGTGCGGCAAACGCAACACCGGCACCAGCGTCCACTTCTGGCCTGACGAAAGCTTCTTCGACAGCCCGCGTTTTTCCGTTTCTCGCCTGACGCACCTGCTGAAAGCCAAAGCGGTGCTGTGTCCGGGCGTGGAAATCACCTTTACCGATCACGTTAACAATACCGCACAAACCTGGTGCTATGCCGATGGTCTGAACGATTACCTGTGCGAAGCGGTAAACGGCCTGCCAACGCTGCCGGAAAAACCGTTTGTCGGTAACTTTAGCGGCGATACCGAAGCGGTGGACTGGGCGCTGCTGTGGCTGCCGGAAGGCGGCGAGCTGCTGACGGAAAGCTACGTCAACCTGATCCCGACCATGCTCGGCGGTACCCACGTCAACGGCCTGCGCCAGGGGCTGCTGGACGCGATGCGTGAGTTCTGCGAATACCGCAATATTCTGCCGCGCGGCGTGAAGCTGTCGGCGGAAGATATCTGGGATCGCTGCGCCTACGTGCTCTCCGTGAAGATGCAGGATCCGCAGTTTGCCGGTCAGACCAAAGAGCGCCTGTCGTCACGTCAGTGCGCGGCGTTCGTCTCCGGCGTGGTGAAAGATGCGTTTACCCTGTGGCTGAACCAGAACGTTCAGGCGGCAGAGATGCTGGCCGAAATGGCGATTTCCAGCGCCCAGCGTCGTCTGCGTGCCGCGAAGAAAGTGGTGCGTAAAAAGCTGACCAGCGGCCCTGCGCTGCCGGGCAAGCTGGCGGACTGTACCGCGCAGGATCTCAACCGTACCGAGCTGTTCCTCGTGGAAGGGGACTCGGCGGGCGGATCGGCCAAGCAGGCGCGCGATCGTGAATATCAGGCGATCATGCCGCTCAAGGGTAAGATCCTGAACACCTGGGAGGTCTCTTCTGATGAGGTGCTGGCCTCGCAGGAAGTGCACGATATCTCGGTGGCGATCGGCATCGATCCGGACAGCGACGATCTGAGCCAGCTGCGCTACGGCAAGATCTGTATCCTCGCGGATGCGGACTCCGATGGTCTGCACATCGCCACGCTGCTGTGCGCGCTGTTCGTGAAGCACTTCAAAACGTTGGTGAAAAACGGTCACGTCCACGTGGCGCTGCCGCCGCTGTACCGTATCGACCTCGGCAAAGAGGTTTACTACGCGCTGACGGAAGAAGAGAAAGCGGGCGTGCTGGAACAGCTGAAGCGCAAGAAGGGCAAACCGAACGTGCAGCGCTTTAAAGGGCTGGGCGAGATGAACCCGATGCAGCTTCGCGAAACGACGCTGGATCCGAACACGCGCCGTCTGGTGCAGCTGACGATCAGCGACGAAGACGAGCAGCAAACCAACGCCATGATGGATATGCTCCTTGCCAAGAAACGTTCGGAAGACCGACGTAACTGGCTGCAGGAGAAAGGCGATATGGCGGATATTGAGGCCTGATGCCCTCACCCTAACCCTCTCCCATAGGGAGAGGGAATGGTTCGTAGGCCCGGTAAGCGCTAGCGCCACCGGGCTTTTTTACGTCAAAACTCCATCTTCACCGTAAACTGCACTTCGCGCGGATCGCCAATCTGGTTGCCCAGGTTATTGGTCGCGATAGATGACGTGTAGTAGGTCTTATCAAACAGGTTCTTCACGTTCACCTGCAGCGTCACCGGATACTGCAGCTTCATCTTGTACGCCGCAAACGCATCCGCCACGAAATAGCCCGGCAGATAATAATCCGCACCGTTGGTTGCGGAACGGCGGCTTACGCCGTGCCCGCCGCCGCCCAGCGTCAGGGTATTCCCGGCAAACGCATTGTGAATATCGTAGGTCAGGAACAGGGAGCCGGTATGGCGCGGCACGTTCGGCAGCGGTTTGCCCGCATAGTCCGGGTCTTCAAGCACCTTCGCGTCGGTATAGCCGTAGCTGGCGATAATGTTGGTGTTCTCGGTCAGCGATCCGGCAAGATCCACTTCAACGCCCTGAGAGCGCACGCGGCCCGCGGTTTTGGCGACGGTTTCATCTCCAATGCTCTCGGTGTACAGCACGTTGCGCTTGTGGATATCAAACAGCGCGATGTTGGCGGTAATCCCGTCGAACAGGTCAAACTTAGCGCCGATTTCATACGCGTTCGACGTTTCCGGCGGCAGGTCGCCGATGTAGCTCGCAATAGACGACTGCGGCATAAACGTCTGGGAATAGTTGGCAAACAGCGAGACCGCCGGGGTGAGCTTATAGACAAGGCCCAGCTTCGGCGTCCACTGGTCGTCGCTACTGTCGGTATTCACATTAAACGGACGGCCTTTTCCCGCGTACTGGGTGTAATACTGGTAGCGCAGTCCGGCGACGGCGATCCACTTATCGGTCAGATACAGCGCGTCCTGCGCGTAGGCGGAGTAGCTCTCCTGCTTGATGGTTTGATCGCTGTCGGATGCCGAGACGGTGGTGCACTTGCCGAGGCTGCCGTAGCTTGGGTTGTAAATATTGAAATCCTTGACGTTTTTACAGCGGATCATATCCGTACGCAGCAGATCGTAATTCTCATACGACACGCCGGTCAGGATCTCATTGTAAAAGCCCGCGATGTCCACGTTCCCCTGCAGATCCGCGCGCGTCGTGTGCATACGCTGGGTCGAGCCCTGGGTCGCATCCACGCGGCGGGTCAGGTTGCCGGTTTTTGAATCGTAGGCCATCACGCGGGCCTGATTATCGCTGTATTTATCCTGGCTGTAGCTGTAGTCGAACTTCGCGGTCCACTGGCTGTTGAGGCGATACTCCGCGTTGAGCTGAGCGAGATCGGACTGGCCGTCGGTCACGTTAAACGGCTCATCGAAGCGGGTTTTGCGATCGACGTCGACGGCTTTTTTAGTGTTGAGATCGAAGATCGTTCCGCGATCGAACGGCGTTTTATAGTCGCGATGCGAATAGAGAACGGTCACGGTGGCATCATCGCCAAACCAGGTGAGCGACGGGGCAATAAAGGTGCTGCGTTCGGTGCCGAAATTACGCCAGTAATCCTCGTCCTGATATTCGCCCGTCAGGCGATACGCCAGGCGCGTGCCGTCAATCGGGCCGGTAACATCGATCTGTCCGGTGCCGCCGCCAAAGCTGGAAGAGGTAGCGGAAAGGGAACCGCCGAAGGTCTTCTCCGGGCGTTTGGTGATGACGTTGATCAGGCCGCCCGGATCGAGAATGCCGTAGAGCGTCGAGGCCGGGCCTTTCAGCACCTCCACGCGCTCGGTTGCGGCATTAAAGCTGCGCGGCAGCACGGTGCGCAGGCCGTTGGTCATGATCGAGCCGTCGCGGTTCGCGCCAAATCCGCGGCGCACGAAGGCATCCTGCGTACCGCCCAGGGTGTTGGTCTGCACCACGTTGCTGACGTTATAGAGCGCTTCATCCAGCGTGGTGGCATGCTGATCCTCCAGCACTTTGTCGCTGACGGTATTGACCACCTGCGGGATGTCCAGCATCGGCATGTTGGTTAACGTCGCGGTGGAGGTATTCAACGGCTGATAGCCATTCGTGGCCTCCGCCGTCGTATTTGGATCGGCGGTGACGGTAAGCGTTTCGCCGTCTTTAGCCGCGGTGTTATCTGCTGCCTGCACCAGCGGCGCCATAAACAGCAGTGAAAAGAGCGCGCGCCCTTTTACCCCAGAGAGTGAAGGTGTGAACGTAGCCATTACATCTGTTATCCCGAAATATCCCGCGAATGACGTTTCGCGGAAAAATGTGTGAGTCATTGCCCTTTACGGTCTGTCCGTTAGCCACGGCGGGCATCGGACATGTAATTGAGAATCATTCAATCATGCGCGAATGTAGTAGTAAATGGAAAAAAGAAAAAATCGGCTACAACGTTTAGCCGGGCGTATAAGCGCAGCGGGATGATTTTTAACTTATTGAATTAAATGCTTTAGAAAGTCCTTTTTTGTTTATTTCCCTTCAGGCTTATCCCTGGTTTTATCAGGGTGTTTCTTCTCTTGACTACTACATGGCGCAGCGTCAAACTCTCAAAAGAGAATGATTTTTATTTATATTTGTTGCGCTTTTTTATTACGTTGGCATTCACGTGGCTCACAACACAAAAAAACCGGGACTGGTTCTGGAGAACCTCTCTGCGGGCTATCAGAAAAAAATCATCGTTGATGATATCTCCCTTGCGATCCCTCAGCAGAAAATGACGGTGCTGGTAGGGGCGAACGGCTGCGGAAAATCCACGCTGCTGAGCACCATTGCGCGTTTGCTTCAGCCGCTTGGCGGCGCGGCAGTTCTCGACGGCAAGGCGATCCACGAACTGCCGACCAAAGCCGTCGCCCGCCAGCTGGGTATTCTGCCGCAATCTCCGCTGCTCCCGGAAGGGCTGACCGTCTTTGAACTGGTCTCGCGCGGGCGTTTTCCCTGGCAAAACTTTATGCGCCAGTGGAGCGACGAGGACGAGCTGGCGGTGGAAGAGGCCCTGCGCCTGACCGGCACGGCGGAGTTTGCCCATATGCCGGTGGAAAGCTTATCCGGCGGCCAGCGTCAGCGCTGCTGGATCGCCATGGCGCTGGCGCAGCAAACGCCGTATATCCTGCTTGACGAGCCCACGACGTTTCTCGATCTTCGCTATCAGGTGGAGATCCTGGAACTGCTGCACACCCTGACCCGCCGGCACGGACGTACCGTCGTGGTGGTGCTGCACGATCTCAACTTCGCCGTGAACTACGGCGATTCGCTGGTCTTTTTACGCCAGGGGAAAGTTGAAGGCGTATTGCATGAGGGCGATGCCTGCACGCCGGAGCTGATTAAAGCGGTGTTTGATGTCGACGTGCATATGTCCATAAACCCGTTGACCGGCAAGCCGTTCTTTATGCCGTTTCGCCAGAGCACCGTTCAGCCATGATGCGCTCCTCTCTGGCCTTTCCGATCTTCGCACTGCTGCTGGCGCTGGGCGCGATTATGCACCTGGGCATCGGCGCACGCTTCATCGCCCCGCAGACGGTGGTGGAGGCATTCTTCCATTTCGATCCGCGCAATTTCGACCATAACGTCATTATCAAATTAAGACTGCTGCGCCTCTGCGCCGCGATGGTGACGGGCGCCGCGCTCGGCGTGGCGGGCGTGCTGCTGCAGTCCGTGATCCGCAACCCGCTCGGCGAGCCGCATATTCTGGGGCTCAACGCCGGGGCCGCGCTGGCGGTCGTGATTACCAGCGCGCTTGGGCTGTCGCTGCCGTTTGGTCGCCCGCTCGTTGCCGCCGCCGGTGCCGCCGCGCTGTTTTTGCTGGTGCTGATGTTCTCCTCGTCCGGTCGCACCGGGCTTACGCCGATGAAGGTCACGCTGTGCGGCGTGGCGATGTCGGCGTTTGCCTCATCGATTACCGCCGCGGTGTTAATTCTCGATGAACAGACTCTGCTCGCCATGCGCACCTGGCTGGCAGGGGACCTGGCCGGGATCAACGTGCAGACGCTCCGGAGCGCCCTGTGGGCCGCAGCAGCCGGTTTTGTTCTCGCCATCGGTCTGTCGCCCTCGCTCAACATGCTTGCGCTGGGAGACCGAATGGCGCAGGGGCTTGGCGTGTCGCTGCTGAAAACCCGCCTGCTCGCCCTGCTGGCCATCGCGCTGCTCTGCGGTGCGGCCGTCTCAATTGCCGGGCCGATTGGCTTTATCGGCCTGGTCGTGCCGCAGCTCATTCGTCGTCTGGTGTCGGTCGATTTACGCGTGATGGTGCCGCTATCTGCCCTGTGCGGCGCGCTGGTTCTGCTGCTGGCGGATATCGCCGCCCGCACGCTGTTCACGCCCTGGGAGCTGGCAACCGGCATCATGACGGCCCTGGTCGGCGCGCCTGTATTCATCTTTATGGCGTCGAGGATGTTCAAATGAACCGGGCCGGATTCCGCGCGATCCGTATTGGCCGTTTATCGGCGCTGGTTCGCCCGAGGGCGCTTGCCTGCCTGACGCTTTTAGCGCTGGTGGCGTTAAGCCTGCTGGGCTTTGGCCTGACGCACGGATCTCTGCCTGTTCCCACCTCCGCCATCGGGCGGGCGCTGTTTTCTCCTGAGAGCCTGACGGCGGAGACGCGCTACATCGTGATGGATATCCGCCTGCCGCGCCTGCTGATGGCGGTGCTGTGCGGCGCGATGCTCGGCATGGCGGGGGCGGCAATGCAGTCCATCACCCGCAATGGTCTGGCCGATCCCGGGCTTATCGGCGTGAAGGAGGGCTGTAGCGCGGCGGTACTGCTGCTGATTTTTCAGTTCCCGGCGCTGGGCCTGGCCTGGCGTCCGCTGGTCGGCATGGCCGGAGGGCTGCTTACCGCGCTGCTGGTTATCGCCCTGGCGCGCGATATCTCGCGCCCGCGGTTCATCCTGATCGGCATCGGCGTGTCGTGGGCCTTTGCCGCCGCAATGGGCGTCTTTATCACCACCGCCGACGTGCGGGACGTGCAGACAGCGATGCTGTGGCTGGCGGGAAGCCTGCATGCGGCAAACTGGACGCTGGTGGGGCTAGCCGCGCTCTGGGCTGCACCCGCGTTTGCGCTGCTGCTGTTTACCGCGCGGGCAGCGGACGTGGCGTTGCTCGGCAATCAGGCCGCAGCGGGCCTTGGCGTGCGCATAACCCGGCTGGCGCTGCTGCGGGTTCTCGCCCCGGTGGTGCTGACGGCGGCCTGCGTCTCGTGCGTGGGCAGTATAGGTTTCGTGGGGCTGATTGCCCCGCATATGGCGCGCCTGCTGCTTCGCGGTGGGCAAACCGCGCTCCTGACGGGAAGCGCCGTGCTGGGCGCGCTGCTGGTGCTGCTGGCGGATAACGTCGGACGTCTGGCGTTCCTCCCGCTGCAGCTGCCGGCGGGAATTGTGATTTCATTGATTGGCGGACCGTTTTTCCTGCTGCTGCTCTGGCAGCGTCGGGACAGATTTTAGGAGACTAGGATGCGCGTAGTGTTTTCGATGCTGTTGCTGGTGGGGTTCGCGGTGGGTGCGGCGGAGCCGACGCAGACGTTTACTGACGATCTGAACCGAAAAGTGGTGGTGCCGGTTCATCCGAAACGGATTGTCTCTTTACACGATCTTGATATCACCATTCCGCTGATTGAGCTTGGCGTACCGCCGGTGGCAAGCCATGGCCGCACGCGGCCGGACGGCAGCCACTTTCTGCGCTCCAGCGGCATGTTGACCGGCGTCGACTTTGATAATTCCGACATTACATTTATCGGCACGGCCGATATCGATATTGAAGCTATCGCCGCCGCAAAGCCTGACCTGATCGTTACCGAGCCGACCCGCAACACCCCGGTGGAACAGCTGGCGAAAATTGCCCCGACGGTGAGCATCGATCATCTCGACGGCGGCGCGCCGGAGATCTACCGCAAGCTGGCTCAGCTGACGGGAACGCAGGCGCGGCTCAAGGTTCTGGAGCGGCGCTATCAGGAGCAGATTAAGGCGCTGAAGGCGACAATTGATACCAGCAAGGTGACCGTGTCCGTGATTCAGGCGAATCAGGGAAAGATTAATGCCATGCACAGCTACCACTCGCTGGGCCGCGTGCTGCGCGACGCCGGGTTCACCTTCCCGCCGCTGATTGAGTCCATCCCGGACGGAGGGCGCATCGACGTCAGCGCCGAGCGCCTGCCGGAGCTGGATGCCGATTTCGTCTTCGCCACCTGGCGCGGGGATACGGGCGGTAAACCGCAGGACGAGCTGGCGGCGATGGATGCGGTCATGCCGGGCTGGTGTCAGTTCCTGAATGCCTGCCGAACCGGGCATTACGTGCTGATCTCGCGTGAAGAGGCCATCTCGAATTCGTACGCCTCGTTAGGGCTGATGGCCGCGCAGGTGCAGTCGCAGATTGCCGGGCGTCCGCTGCCGGAGGCGTCACGGTGATCCGCAAAGAGAAAGGGCGCGTGGATGTCTATGGCGACCGCTTTCGCGCGCGTGCGCATCAGCTGACGCCTCGTCTGCTGCAGGTTGCACGCTATATCCATGACAACCGCGAAGCGGTGATGGAACAGACCGCAATGGAGATCGCGACGCTGTTGAAAACCTCGGATGCCACGGTAGTCCGCGCCATTCAGGCGCTGGGTTTCGCCGGGCTGCGCGATCTCAAGCAAACGCTGGAGCAGTGGTTTGGTCCGGTGGTCACCTCCAGCGAAAAGATGTCCACCACGGTGAATACGCTCGCCAGCGACGTCAACGCGAGCATTGATTTCGTGCTGGAGGGGCATCAGCACACCTGCGAGGTGTTATCCGAGCCCCACAACCGCTACGCAATGGCCCAGGCGGTCTCTCTGCTGGCGCAGGCGAGGCAGGTTGCCATATTTGGCATTGGCGCCTCCGGCATTCTGGCCGAGTACACCGCCAGGCTGTTCAGCCGCATGGGGTTACCCGCCACGCCGCTTAACCGTACCGGAATAGGGCTTGCCGAGCAGCTGATTGCGCTTCAGCGCGGCGACGTGCTGGTGATGATGGCGCAGAAATCCGCGCACCGGGAGGGGCAAACCACGCTGCGTGAAGCAAAACGTCTGGGCATTCCCACCATCCTGCTGACCAACGCCCTCGATTCGCGCTTCAGCAAGGAGGCCAGCGTGGTGATCCACGTTCCGCGCGGCGGCGAAAAAGGCAAAATCCCGCTCCACGGCACGGTGCTGCTGTGTCTGGAGATGATCATTTTATCCGTCGCCTCCACCGAGCCGCAGCGCACTATCAAGTCGATGAAGCGCATCAACGAGTTACACCGTGGGTTAAAGCCGGGGAAGAAAAGCACTTAAAAACAAAGCCCGGTAGCGCTGACGCTCACCGGGCCAGGATCTGTTCTCCCTCTCCTTTCGGGAGAGGGCGGGGGAGGGGAAACTTAAACCCCTTGCTCCAGAATGCGGATGTGGGTTTCCAGCACGTCACCCTTCACCGCGTCGCTCCACGCTTTCATGTGCGCGGTCTGCAGGTGCGCTTCAAGATGCGCGACGGTTTCCCACTGCTCAACCATGATGATCGAGTCTGGCGCGGTCGCCTGGAAGCTGGCGTCAGTGGCGGCATCCACCATCGGCGCGTAGCCGTGGCAGCCTTCTTCTTTCAGTACGGTCGGGATAATTTTCGCGAACTGATCCAGCACCGCCTGACGGTGATGTTGACCTGGACGAGTACGGATTTCTGCGATTACGGTAAGCATGTTTACTACTCCTTTAATTCCAGGCTACCAGTTAAGCAAAAATTTCCGCGAGATGCTTGCGATATTCTGCGATATAGCTCGGGACGTCAGGCATTTTAATCACGTCGTTGACGATAAAGGTCGGCAGCGGATCCATGCCCAGGAACTGGTTAGCCTTGTGGAACGGCAGGTACGCGCCGTCAACGCCCACGCCTTCGAAGAACTGATCTTTATCGGTGAAGGCTTCCAGCGGTGCGTTCCAGGTCAGCGAGAGCATATATTTTTTGCCCTGAATCAGGCCGCCCGAGCCGTATTTTTTGGAGGCGTCAGAGCGGGTGCGGCCATCGCTGGCATACAGTGAGCCGTGACCTTCGGTGAACACGTCGTCCATGTATTTTTTCACGGTCCACGGCGCGCCCATCCACCAGCCTGGCATCTGCCAGATCACCACGTCAGCCCACAGGAAGTTCTGCACTTCGGCCTTCACGTCGTAGTTGCTGTCCGCGCGCACGACCTTAACATCATGCCCGGCGTCGCGCAGGAAACCGTCCGCGACCTCGGTCAGGGTGTCATTCAGCTGGCCTTTAGAGTGCGCAAATTCTTTTGCACCGTTGATAATCAGGATATTGCTCATTATTTGTCCTCGATGATGAGAGTATGGCCAGTATTCTACGCGCGAGGACGGTGCGGTAAAATGAGCAAAATGTGCAAAGTCTTTTGCGTTAAACGCAATAATCCCTTACCAGCTGACCTTCACTTCAAAACCGCCTTCATGGGCATTGCCCAGCGAAAGGCGCATCCGGTGCAGGGCGGCGATGCGTTTTACAATGGATAACCCCAGCCCGCTGCCCGTGGCATCCTGACCCGGCGGGCGATAAAAGCGCTCGCCGATGCGCGCCAGCGCGTCAGGTGAAATGCCTGGGCCGTTGTCGCGCACGGTAAAGCCACGCGCGTCCAGCGTCACGTCCACCACGCTGCCGCGTGGACTGTAGCGAATCGCGTTATCCAGCAGGTTGCGTACCAGCAGGCTCAGGAGCAGCTGCTGGCCCGTGCGTGTCACCTCTGGTGCATGAATGTTCAGGCGAATATCAATGCCCGCCTGCTGCGCCGGATGCCAGATATCCAGCACGGCCGACTGCAGCAAGTCGGCCAGGGGAATCGGTTCGACATCGTCAAGGTTATCCAGCGAGTCCAGACGCGAAAGCGTGAGGAGCTGATCCACCAGCCGGGAAGCGCGGTCGATGCCCGCATGCAGCTGCGTCAGCGCTTTTTCCCGCGCCTGCGGATCGTCATGAGAGAGCTGGGCCACGTCAGTTTGCACCTTCAGGGCCGCCAGCGGGCTGCGCAGCTCGTGGGCGGCATCGGACGTAAAGCGGCGCTCGCGGGTCATCATCTCCTGGGTGCGCGCGAAGAGATGATTCAGCGAGTCGAGCAGGGGGCGTACTTCCGTAGGGACGCCCTCGGTCGGCAGTTTATCGGTGGCATCCGGCGAGCGGGAGCACAGGGTCTGCGCCAGCTTTTTCAGCGGCTTCAGCTCCCGACTCAGGAGGACGATCAGCAGCAGCAACATCGCGGGCAGCGCCACCAGCCAGGGGGTCAGCTGCGAGCTGACCACGTCCAGCGCCATCTCCTGGCGGTACTCCCACTCCTGGCCGACCACTACGCGGTACTTCCCGTCGGGTGAGGTTAGCCATAAAAAACGCCACTCGTCGTTGTCGCCCTGCAGCTGCCCGTTATCGAACCCGTCGCGGCGATAGTGGTACGGAATATCGCGTCCGTTTTCACCGTCGTTGAGGAGCATTTTGCCGTCGACGGCGTAAATGGCGAAAGCCAGCGCGTCGTCGTCCAGACGACCGTGCTTCACTTTTTTCGGGATCTCGCGCATGCGTTCGGGGGCGCGGATCTCGTCCAGATCCATCGTCAGCAGCCGTTTAGCAAACAGCATCTGCTGGGTATCGAACAGCTTGTCGAGCTTGTGGGTCGTCTGCTGCCAGGCAACCAGGCTGGCGGCAAACCAGGCCGTCAGAGACAGAAGTAAAAAGAGAAGCGTCAGGCGCAGCTTCAGGCTAAGGCGTTGCGTCAGTTTCATGCGTTACCCAGGGTGTAGCCGATGCCGTGCACGGTGCGGATAAACTCGCTCCCGAGCTTGCGGCGCAAATGATGGACGTGAACCTCGATGGCGTTGCTGGAGACGTCGTCGTCCCAGGTATAGAGTTTTTCCTCGATCAGCTTTCGCGGCAGCACCCGGCCCGCGTTACGCATTAACAGCTCCAGCAGCGCGAACTCTTTCGGCTTGAGCGTCACCGGCTCACCGTCCAGCGTGGCGATGAGACGGGTCGGATCGAGCGTGACCTTCCCGTGACGCAGCTCGCTACGCGCCTGTCCGTGGCTGCGGCGGACCAGCGCTTCGAGGCGGGCACCCACTTCGATCAGCGCGAACGGTTTACAGAGATAATCATCCGCGCCAAGACGTAGCCCTTCGACGCGCTGGTTAAGCGCATCCCGCGCCGTCAGAATCAGTACCGGCTCGCTGCGCCCGCTTTCGCGCCACGCGCGCAGGATGTCCAGACCGTCAATTTCCGGCAGCGTCAGATCCAGCACCACGGCATCATAGGGCGCAGAAGAGAGCGCGGCCTGACCGGTTTTACCGTCGGTAAACCAGTCCACGCTAAAGCCCATTTTGCTTAACCCCGCCTTGATACCGTCGCCGATGAGCCTGTCGTCTTCTACCAGTAAAATGCGCATGTTCCCTCCTTGATGCCGTCAGTAAACCCTCTGCAAGCGCCTGCTGTACAGCAATAATAAATAAATTTTTCCCTTAAGAAGTTGTTAAGGATTACCCTGTTAAATGGATTGCGAAACGACATTAAAGGGAGAGATGAAAATGAAAAAATTCGCTGCAATTGCGGCCATCATGATGATGACCACCGCGCCGGTCTTTGCTGCTCAGGGCGGTTTTACTGGCCCATCGGCCACACAGACCCAGACGCAAACTCAGCAGGGCGGTTTTGTCGATAACAACGCTAACCTCACCACCGCGGCAAAAGTGAAAGACCTGAAGGACGATGCCTGGGTGAAGCTGCGCGGGAACATCACCGAGCGCCTCTCTGATGACCGCTACACCTTCCGCGATGAGTCCGGCACGGTTGTAGTTGAGATTGACCACAAGCGCTGGAACGGCGTGACCGTCACTCCGCAGGATAAAGTTGAACTGCAGGGTAAAGTCGATAAAGACTGGAACGAGTTTGAAATCGACGTGAAGCAGGTTATTAAGCTGAACAAATAACCCGAAAAGGGCCGCCTGTGCGGCCCTTTTTCTTTGTGACTCAATTCATCAGATGAGGTAGTATCTGCGGCAATATTGCCTGAAACCCTTCGGTTTCTGAGTTGAGGAATCACACGTAATGAGCGATATGGCAGAGCGCCTCGCGCTACATGAATTCACGGAAAACGCCTACCTGAACTACTCCATGTACGTCATCATGGACAGGGCGTTGCCGTTTATCGGGGATGGCCTGAAGCCCGTTCAGCGCCGCATCGTGTATGCGATGTCCGAACTGGGGCTGAACGCCACCGCCAAGTTCAAGAAATCCGCCCGTACCGTCGGTGACGTACTGGGTAAATACCATCCGCACGGCGACAGCGCCTGTTATGAAGCGATGGTGCTGATGGCGCAGCCGTTCTCTTACCGCTATCCGCTGGTAGACGGGCAGGGGAACTGGGGGGCGCCGGACGATCCGAAATCCTTCGCGGCGATGCGTTATACCGAATCCCGCCTCTCTAAATATGCCGAAGTGCTGCTGGGCGAGCTGGGTCAGGGAACCGTTGACTGGGTGCCAAACTTCGACGGTACGATGCAGGAGCCGAAGATGCTGCCTGCGCGTCTGCCGAACATCCTGCTGAACGGCACCACCGGTATCGCGGTCGGTATGGCGACGGACATTCCGCCGCACAACCTGCGTGAAGTGGCGAAAGCCGCTATTACCCTCATCGAGCAGCCGAAAGCGACGCTCGACGAGCTGCTGGATATCGTGCAGGGGCCAGATTTCCCGACCGAAGCTGAGATCATCACCTCGCGCGCGGAAATCCGCAAAATCTACCAGAACGGTCGCGGCTCCGTGCGCATGCGCGCGGTGTGGAATAAAGAGGACGGCGCCGTGGTGATCACCGCGCTGCCGCATCAGGTTTCCGGTGCCAAAGTGCTGGAGCAGATCGCCTCCCAGATGCGCAATAAAAAGCTGCCGATGGTGGACGACCTGCGCGACGAATCGGATCACGAGAACCCGACCCGTCTGGTGATCGTGCCGCGCTCCAACCGCGTGGACATGGAGCAGGTGATGAACCACCTGTTCGCCACCACCGATCTGGAAAAAAGCTACCGCATCAACCTGAACATGATTGGCCTCGACGGACGCCCGGCGGTGAAAAACCTGCTGGAGATCCTCACCGAATGGCTGACCTTCCGCCGCGATACGGTCCGTCGTCGTCTGAACCATCGTCTGGAGAAAGTGCTTAAGCGCCTGCATATCCTCGAAGGTTTGCTTGTGGCGTTCCTCAACATCGATGAAGTGATTGAGATCATTCGTACCGAGGACGAGCCGAAGCCGGCGCTGATGTCGCGCTTTGGCATCAGCGAAACCCAGGCCGAAGCGATCCTCGAACTGAAGCTGCGCCATCTCGCCAAACTGGAAGAGATGAAGATCCGCGGCGAGCAGAACGAACTGGAAAAAGAGCGCGATCAGCTGCAGGCGATCCTCGCGTCCGAGCGCAAGATGAACACCCTGCTGAAGAAAGAGCTGCAGGCCGATGCAGACGCCTTCGGCGACGACCGTCGTTCTCCGCTGCACGAGCGTGAAGAAGCGAAGGCGATGAACGAGCACGACATGCAGCCGTCCGAGCCGGTCACGATTGTTCTGTCGCAGAGCGGCTGGGTGCGCAGCGCCAAAGGCCACGATATCGACGCGCCGGGGCTGAGCTACAAAGCGGGCGACAGCTTCAAAGCGGCGGTGAAAGGCAAGAGCAACCAGCCGGTGGCGTTTATCGACTCCACCGGCCGCAGCTACGCCATCGACCCGATTACGCTGCCTTCCGCGCGTGGGCAGGGCGAGCCGCTCACCGGCAAGCTGACGCTGCCGCCGGGGGCGACGGTTGACCATATGCTGATGGAAGCCGATGACCAGAAGCTGCTGCTGGCGTCCGATGCGGGCTACGGCTTTATCTGTACCTTCAACGATCTGGTCTCCCGTAACCGTGCCGGTAAGGCGCTGATAAGCCTGCCGGATAACGCCCACGTGATGGCGCCGCTGGTGATTGAGAACGAAAGCGACATGCTGCTGGCGATCACCACCGCCGGACGTATGCTGATGTTCCCGGTCAGCGATCTGCCGGAGCTGTCGAAAGGCAAGGGCAACAAGATCATCAACATCCCGTCGGCGGAAGCCGCGAAAGGCGAAGATAGCCTGGCGCATCTCTTCCTCCTGCCGCCGCAGAGTACGCTGACCATTCACGTCGGCAAGCGTAAGATCAAGCTGCGTCCGGAAGAGCTGCAGAAAGTGGTGGGTGAGCGCGGTCGCCGCGGCTCGCTGATGCGCGGCCTGCAGCGCATCGACCGCGTGGAGATTGACTCTCCTGCACGCAGCACCGCGGGTGACAGCGAAGAGTAATGTCGTGATATCCCCCTCTGCCCGGAGGGGGAGTTTCAATAAAATTTCCCGTAAAATCGTTGTTAATTCGTGCGTTGCGATTAACAATACGCGCTCGTAATAAAGTCCTTACCTGGCCACAGGTGAAGTATAATTGTCAGCTGTTGGGGCTTCAGAGGTCGCTATGCTATATATTGTTCGTCTTATTCTTACCGTTATCTACTGCATTCTGGTCTGTATTTTCGGCTGCATCTATTGCCTGTTCAGTCCGCGTAATCCTAAGCATGTTGCCACCTTCGGCCATATGTTCGGTCGCCTTGCGCCGCTGTTTGGTCTGAAGGTTGAAAAACGTCTGCCTGAAGGGGCGGAGAATTTCGGTAACGCCATCTATATCGCTAACCATCAAAACAATTACGATATGGTGACCGCCGCAAATATCGTGCTTCCACCGACCGTGACGGTGGGAAAAAAAAGCCTGCTGTGGATCCCGTTTTTTGGCCAGCTGTACTGGCTGACCGGTAACCTGCTGATCGACCGTAACAACCGCGCGAAAGCGCACAGCACCATTGCGGAAGTGGTGAATCATTTTAAAAAGCGCAGAATCTCAATCTGGATGTTCCCGGAAGGAACGCGCAGCCGCGGCCGCGGCCTGCTGCCGTTTAAAACCGGGGCGTTTCATGCCGCAATTGCGGCAGGTGTTCCAATTATTCCTGTGTGCGTTTCCAATACTTCGAATAAGATTAATCTTAACCGCCTGAATAACGGGCTGGTAATTGTCGAAATGCTGCCACCCGTCGATACCAGCAAATACGGTAAAGACCAGGTGCGCGAGCTGGCAGCGCACTGCCGTGAGCTGATGGCTCAGCATATTGCGCAGCTCGACAAAGAAGTCGCAGAGAGAGAAGCCGCCGGTAAGATTTAATCCGGCGTTGAAGGGAAAACGAATTCCCGCGTTGTTAGTCGTTTCAGATGGAGCTTATATGTCACTCAGTCGGCGTCAGTTTATTCAGGCTTCCGGGATCGCCCTTTGTGCGGGTGCGATGCCGCTGACAGCCAGCGCCGCCGGGCAGCAACAGCCGCTGCCTATTCCGCCATTAATTGAATCTCGTCGCGGTCAGCCGCTTTTCCTGACGCTGCAGCGCAGCCACTGGTCCTTTACCCAGGGGACGCGCGCGCCGGTCTGGGGCATTAACGGACGTTACCTTGGGCCGACCATACGCGTGTGGAATGGCGATGACGTAAAGCTCATCTACAGTAACCGTACCCCTGAAAATGTCGCCATGACCATCAGCGGCTTACAGGTGCCTGGCCCGTTGATTGGCGGCGCGGCGCGAATGATGTCACCCAGCGCAGACTGGGCGCCGGTTCTGCCGATTCGCCAGAGCGCGGCCACCCTGTGGTATCACGCCAACACGCCTAACCGTACGGCGCAGCAGGTTTATAACGGCCTGGCCGGAATGTGGCTGGTGGAAGACGAGGTCAGCAAATCCCTGCCGATCCCGAACCACTACGGCGTGGATGATTTCCCGATTATCATCCAGGACAAACGTCTGGATAATTTCGGTACGCCGGAATACAGCGAGCCGGGCAGCGGCGGCTTCGTCGGCGATACGCTGCTGGTCAACGGCGCGCAAAGCCCGTATGTGGAAGTTTCGCGCGGCTGGGTGCGCCTGCGTCTGCTCAACGCGTCTAACTCGCGCCGCTATCAGCTGCAAATGAGCGATGGCCGTCCGCTGCACGTGATCTCCGGCGACCAGGGCTTTTTACCGGCCCCGGTGTCCGTCAAACAGCTGGCGCTCTCGCCGGGAGAACGTCGTGAAGTTCTCATTGATATGACCAACGGGGATGAAGTGTCTGTCACCTGCGGCGAAGCGGCCAGCATTGTTGACCGCATTCGCGGGTTCTTTGAACCGTCGAGCATTCTTGTCTCGACCCTGGTGCTGACTCTGCGCCCAACCGGTCTGCTGCCGCTGGTGACCGATAGCCTGCCAATGCGCCTGCTGCCGCAGGAGATCATGAGCGGCTCGCCGGTGCGCAGCCGTGATATCAGCCTGGGCGACGACCCGGGAATCAACGGCGCGCTGTGGGACGTCAACCGCATCGACATTACCGCGCAGCAGGGCACCTGGGAGCGCTGGACGGTCCGTTCAGATATGCCGCAGTCGTTCCATATTGAAGGGGTGGCATTCCTGATCCGCAACGTCAACGGCGCGATGCCGTTCCCGGAAGACCGCGGCTGGAAAGATACCGTCTGGGTGGACGGCCAGGTTGAACTGCTTGTCTATTACGGTCAGCCTTCGTGGCCGCATTTCCCGTTCCTGTTCCACAGCCAGACGCTGGAGATGATGGACAGGGGCTCCGTGGGGCAGATGCTGATCAACCCTGCGCCATAATCCTGTCATTCCCGGTTCGCCGGGAATGTTTTATGCCCGCCAGAAAAAGCGCGAGAACAGAATCAGCACCGGGTAAATTTCCAGACGCCCTAAGATCATCGCCGCGCACATCAGCAGTTTTGCCCCCTCGGTTAACGTGCCAAACGTCGACGCCGTCTCGCCAAACCCCAGCCCCATGTTGTTGATGCAGGCGGCAACCGTTGCGAATGACGTAAACAGGTCGTAGCCCATCAGGTTGAGCGACCAGACAAAAAAGCCCGTGATCATCACGTAGAGAAAAAAGAAGCTCCATACCGAGCGCAGGACGCGTTCGTTCACCACGCTTTTGCCCACCTTAATGCTCAGCAGCGCTCTCGGATGCGCCAGCTGGTTCATCTCCTGAATACTCTGCTTGAACATAATGAGAAAACGCAGGGCTTTGATCCCGCCGCAGGTCGAGCCTACGCAGCCGCCAAAAAAGCTGGCGCTCAGCAGCAGGAAGATGGTGTGTGCGGGCCATTGGGCATAGTCGGCTGTCGAAAGGCCGTTATCGGTCATCATCGAACTGGCAAGGAAGAAGGCGTGCACCAGGCTATCCGTTGCGTTGTACATCCCGGCATGCCAGACCTGCCAGGCGGTGATGACAATAATCACCGCGGCGGCGCTCAGAAAGAATTTAACCTCCGGGCTGCGGCGAATCGGTTTCAGGGTGCGTCTGACAATGGCGACGTACCAGAGGGTGAAGTTGAACGCGGAGAGCAGTGAAAACGCCCCGGCGACCAGCTCAATCGCGTGGCTGTCATAAAACCCAATGCTCTCACTGCGGGTGGAAAATCCGCCCAACGACACGGTCGACAGCCCGTGACAGAGGGCGTCAAAAAATGACATTCCCGCCAGCCAGTAGGCCAGGGTGCAGGCTACGCCCAGCGCGAAGTAGGTTACCCACAGCGTGCGCGCGGTATCGGCAAGGCGGGGAGTCAAACGCTCCTCTTTGAACGGCCCCGGCATCTCTGACTGATAGAGCTTCATGCCGCCGATGCCCAGCAGCGGCAGGACCGCGACGGCCAGCACGATGACGCCTAACCCGCCGATAAAATTCAGCTGAGCGCGGTAATAAAGGTACGACTTAGGCAGGGCGCTGACGTCCCCGATGACCGTTGCCCCGGTGGTGGTGATCCCGGAAACCCCTTCAAAGAGCGCGTCGGCAAAGGAGAGCTGTAGCCCGTCATCCATCCAGAGCGGCATGGCGCTAATGAATGAAAACAGCAGCCAGAACAGCACGATAATCACAAACCCGTCGCGGGTGCGAAGCTGTATGCCGGCGTGACGGGTTGCCCGCCAGGTTAGCCCTCCGAGAGTAAAAAAGGTTAAAAAGGTGGTCAGGAAGGCAAAGTAGGTCCGCTCTTTATTCAGCAGGGCGATCACCATCGGCGGCAGCATGGAAAGGCTGTACAGCAGAACCAGAAAACCGCAGAGGTGAAGGACAACCCGCAGCTGGGATACATATAATGAATCGTTGGGCTTCACGACAGAGCTCCGCGCAATAACACGTTCCGGGGCAACTCACCGGAAAATATAGTGAATATTATGATTCAAAATTATCAGGGCGCGGTATTTTAACGACTTCCACGAATATCTGCCTGCTTCCTGCATCCTTTTCTTCAAATCTGGCGGATGAACAGCGTATAATCCCGCTCCTTTTGTCTATTTTTTCTTCGGAAGCATTATGAGCGCAATTTCCCTGATCCAGCCGGATCGTGACCTCTTCTCCTGGCCCCAGTACTGGGCGGCCTGCTTTGGACCGGCGCCATTCCTGCCGATGTCCCGGGAAGAGATGGACCAACTGGGCTGGGACAGCTGCGACATCATTCTGGTCACGGGCGATGCCTACGTTGACCATCCGAGCTTCGGCATGGCCATTTGTGGCCGTATGCTTGAAGCGCAGGGCTTCCGCGTGGGGATCATCTCTCAGCCTGACTGGAACAGCAAAGACGACTTTATGCGTCTGGGTAAACCCAACCTGTTCTTCGGCGTCACCGCAGGCAACATGGACTCGATGATCAACCGCTATACCGCCGACCGCAAGCTGCGCCATGACGACGCCTACACGCCGGATAATGTGGCGGGTAAACGCCCCGACCGCGCAACCCTGGTCTATACCCAGCGCTGTAAAGAAGCCTGGAAAGACGTGCCGGTGATCCTGGGCGGCATCGAGGCAAGCCTGCGCCGCACCGCCCACTACGACTACTGGTCAGATACCGTGCGCCGCTCGGTGCTGGTGGACTCCAAGGCCGACATGCTGATTTACGGTAACGGCGAGCGTCCGCTGGTGGAAGTGGCGCACCGTCTGTCGCAGGGTGAGCCGGTGAGCAGCATCCGCGACGTGCGCAATACCGCCATTATGGTGAAAGAGGCGCTGCCGGGCTGGAGCGGGGTGGATTCCCGCATCATTGATATGCCGGGCAAAATCGACCCGATCCCGCACCCGTACGGCGAAGACCTGCCGTGTGCCGATAACAAGCCGGTTGAGCCGAAAAAAGCGGAAGCGAAGGCAATCGTTGTGCAGCCGCCGCGTCCGAAACCGTGGGAAAAAACCTACGTGCTGCTGCCGTCCTACGAGAAGGTGAAAGCCGACAAGGTGCTCTACGCGCACGCGTCCCGTATTCTGCATCATGAAACCAACCCGGGCTGCGCCCGCGCGCTGATGCAGAAGCACGGCGAGCGCTTTATCTGGATTAACCCGCCGGCGATCCCGCTCTCCACCGAGGAGATGGACAGCGTCTTTGCGCTGCCGTACAAGCGCGTTCCGCACCCGGCGTACGGCAACGCCCGTATCCCGGCGTATGAGATGATCCGCTTCTCGATCAACATCATGCGCGGCTGCTTCGGCGGCTGTTCCTTCTGCTCCATTACCGAGCACGAAGGGCGTATTATCCAGAGCCGCTCTGAAGATTCGATCATCAATGAGATCGAAGCGATTCGCGACTCGGTGCCGGGCTTTACCGGCGTGATTTCCGACCTTGGCGGCCCAACCGCGAACATGTACATGCTGCGCTGCAAGTCGCCGCGCGCGGAGCAAACCTGCCGTCGCCTCTCCTGCGTCTATCCGAGCATTTGCGAGCATATGGACACTAACCACGAGCCGACGATCAACCTCTACCGCCGCGCGCGCGACCTGAAGGGCATCAAGAAGATCCTGATCGCGTCCGGGGTACGTTACGACATCGCCGTGGAAGATCCGCGCTACATCAAAGAGCTGGCGACGCACCACGTCGGCGGCTATCTGAAGATTGCGCCGGAGCATACCGAGGAAGGCCCGCTGTCGAAAATGATGAAGCCGGGCATGGGCAGCTACGATCGCTTTAAAGAGCTGTTCGATACCTATTCGAAGCAGGCGGGTAAAGAGCAGTATCTGATCCCATACTTCATCTCCGCCCACCCGGGCACGCGCGATGAAGACATGGTGAACCTGGCGCTGTGGCTGAAGCAGCGTCGCTTCCGCCTGGATCAGGTGCAGAACTTCTATCCGTCACCGCTCGCCAACTCGACGACCATGTATTACACCGGCAAGAACCCGCTGAGTAAGATTGGTTATAAGAGTGAAGAGGTGGTGGTGCCGAAAGGGGATAAACAGCGCCGTCTGCATAAAGCGCTGCTGCGCTACCACGATCCGAAAAACTGGCCGCTGATCCGTCAGGCGCTGGAAGAGATGGGTAAAAAACACCTGATCGGCTCGCGACGCGACTGCCTGGTACCGGCCCCGACGCTGGATGAGATGCGCGAAGCGCGTCGCCAGAATCGCAATACGCGCCCGGCGCTGACCAAGCATACGCCGATTGTGCATCAGCGTTCGAACGGTGGGGCTACGGGGACGAAAAAAGCGGGAAAACGTAAGATCGAATAACGATGGTGCCCTCACCCCGGCCCTCTCCTTGTACAGTCTTGGGGCATGGTAGACAGGTGTTCCGGGACATGGTGAACACTTTTTAACATCCTTTACCCATGGTGATCGGTTTCTTCAGGTCGGTCACCCCTAACTTTCGTGCTGAATCACCACACTTTGTAGCAGCCGTTCTATCCGTTTCTTCACCCCTGAGATTCTCCCGCAGCCAGTCTCCATCGGCAGCCCGCGTCAGGATGAGAGGACGTCGATCGTGAATATCAATGAGTCACTTGTCCGCTACTGCCGTGTCAATAACAAATCCTTCTTCGTCATCCCGCTGACCAAACTGCCGCGTACCCACTTGTACCAGCTGTCAGCAGAAACGATTGCGCGGCCGCGTTCCCACAGCGGACGAAGAATAATTCCCGTCGCTGCGGTTTTGGCTCGGGCATTAATCAGCTGCGGTACTGCGGAAAACTAAGTGTGAGCCTCACAGGCCAGATAAGCCAAGTAGTCGGCGTGTGTCAGTGACTGAGAAAAAGTCCGCACATATCTGCTCTTTCATCTGAACGGATAGTTTAGACTACGCGTGTGGCAAACATTGGACAGACGCGATACGGGGTCTAGAATACCACGTAATTAAATGTCGAACTGAAGCGGTAATGACAACTTGAGGTTTTTCGCTTAACGCTCCTTGGACATATCTTAAAAACCTAGTGGTCACGGACGAGAAGTTACTTTGTATGCCAGATTTCGTGGGCGAAACAGGGAGAGGGAAATAATGAGTAAACGTAACGATATAATCGATGGTGCTGACGCAGCCAGGGTTCCTTATGGCCTGATTTATACCGAGGTGCTTGGCTGGATAGATCTGGGACACGCTCAGGGTATCGACATCAGAAAGCTTTTGCGCAACATTGAAACTGGCGAATCCTCCGGCAAAGAATATTATGACGTGGCCTATTCGCAATCCATGGTCGATCCGACCAGGTCCATCAAGATGGGTAAATTCATTAAATGGCGCATTAAGCGCGGGCGTTCATATGCAGAAAGAACCAGCATTGCTCTGGGCATGATGATGTCCCTAGCGAGCAAATTTGAAGGACTCCAGGCCGCATTCCCGCTTAACTTCACTACGGACAGTGGTTTCAGCGGCGAAGATCTGGTATCTGACTTGCTGGGGTTCTACCGTGTTGTTTCTGTCCAGAATCCTTTCCCCGCGCTGCAGCCGATCAGTAAACAGGAAGCCCTGAAACGCTGGGACTATTATGGCAAAGTTGGGGCATGGAAAAACGAGACCTTCAGTCCGCTTCTTTTCCCTGATCCAAAGCACTTCCCGAATGCTAGACCCCGTAGAGGTGATTTACCTAACTTCATGAGAACGGTCAGACCCTGGAATGATTTCAGCTCGGGGATTGTTACTATTGCTAGTGCAAACGGGTCTTTCATCGATAAAGCAAGAGGTGGGGCATTGCCGCATGCGTAAATCATTCAAAATACTTACTGGCGTTGTCGTAGCGATTGCCGTCGTGCTCATCTGGGCATGGCCATATGCATCAATGGAGTTTGCCGGCAGTGCGCACTATACCCAACAGGACAGGCGTGAATACGAATTCTATACGCCTGAGCTACTTAAAAATATGCCCCGCATTTCTCCCCGCTATGACTTTGATTTTGCCAACATCACCGGTCCGGCATCCCATGTCTATACGGTCAGATATTATGGTGTTACCGATGCCAGCAGAATTGATGCCTATCTTGATTCTATGGGGTACAAAAAGCAGCAGGACTGCCATATTGAAGCGGAGTGCTGGCTGGGGAATGAACCACAGAAAACAGTGACGGTAAGTACCCTTAATTCGAAAACCGTACTAGTATCTGTTATTTATAACTTCTGACAAGCCTGCAGGGACCTAAGCATTTTAAGTGAACGTCCGCTGAGGGTGTTCTTGGGAAATCTGAAATTATTGTACGTTTAGTGCATTTCAAAACTGCCCTTATTACCACATCAATGAGGCACCGATACAAAAAGGCCGCCACAACTAAAGAGTAAACGAATGACTGTTTTAGCAATCATCGCAGTTATAGTTCTAAGCGGGTACGCATACGGATTTATTAAAGCCCGTGAACTGAGAGAATTACGTAAGGAAATGAAGTTATACATGGATCGTATGGAAGCCGTGGAGCTGGACCTGCATGCAATCCGCAGTGTAGCGGAGCACCGGTTACACGGCGCGGGTAAACAGTTTGCCGATTTTTATAGCCGCCTCGATGGTGCAACCATGACGCTGACTGACGAAGATAAAATGTTTCTGGCAATGATGCCGTTTCATATCCAGGACGTAGAGGACATCGTAAACGAGCGCGGCCCTAAGACCATATGCGGACGTCCATTCTGGGAATATGAGCCAGGCCCGCACGATTACGAATACGGCCCGAAATATCCATTTTTCCGAGACCAACGCTAGAAGGGATCAGTTTGGATATTGTAAATCGCTGTTCGGACCACTTGTTTTATGGAAGGTGTAATTGGGATAGTAACCGGGTAGCCGCGATAACTGCCAACTTGCGCAACTGCTGTCACAGGAATAGACTGAAATTACTAAACGGCAAACACAGCTACGAATATTTTCGGACTTCAGCTCTGCATAATGTGCACAACGGGTATGTATAATTCACTGTATTCATTCAACATACAGGTTATTTGCAGGTCATTAAAGAAAATGCTTAACCATGACTGATTGAGCGAGGAAGGAAGTGTTACTGGAAAGTGTCTGCAGAGCTCCAGGTTTCAGGAAACACTGGAGAAAACAGGAACAGAGCTAGCCTTGCTCCTGTTTGACAGGCTTTGGAATTGCCTCCTTCCTACTGTAGCTAATCACAAACACATTAATGTTTTTATTGTTTCATATTCAATATTAATATGTGGAAGGCGTTCCATAAATATCTGTTTATGCATGCTTTAAACTAATCTGCCCCGCCTACAGCCATTTAGTAGCAACGGGCTCTGCACTATATCTGATCTTGAAAGAATCTTACGTTTTGATTAAGGAATTGCTGAATGACTCTACGATTGCAGACGGAATCACCTGCCGACCAGGATATGTTCAGAGGCAGCAGCCATGAAAAAGTTGCAGAGAATATGGCTCAGGTCATCAGGACGCCAGATGTTAATATTATTGGCCTGGAAGGGGAGCTTGGTTCTGGCAAGTCTACAATACTTCAATTTCTGCAGAAAAAGCTTAAAGGTGAGTTTACGTTCATAAACTTTGATGCGGAACGTTATCATCATGGATCAACCAAAAAAGCTCTTATCGATGTTATCCATCATGGGGTTAGCCTGCAATGTCCAGCCTCACGGGAAAAACTGGATAAATTCAAAAATCAGGCTCTGGGTAACATCGTTGAATATGATAAAAAAGTCAGCAGTAGGCTGAGTTGGTTGACCGTTGTTTTTATTTTACTGTCACTGCTTTCTGTTCAGATGCTTCGCTATGTGCTGACAGACCTTAATCAGTATTTTTCTAATAACAAGCCATTGATATGGTGGCTTTTTTCTGTTGAGGTCCTCGCGTTTCTTTCTCCTGCAATTATGGTTGCTGGTCTGGCATGCCTGCAGAAAATGGAATGGTACAGAAAGAAAGGATATTCGAGTATAGGTGATTTGTTCAAACGCAACAGTACTGACAGAATTGAAGAAACTTGGCTTGTTAACAAGGAAGTTGGAGCTATTGAGCTTTCAGCGGCTTTGCGGGGATTTACCTCAAAAGAAGTCATTTCACGGGGAGATCGCTTCATCCTTATCATTGATAACTTGGACCGAATCAGTGCAGATAAAGTCAAAGAACTCTGGAGTGATATGGAGCTTATCTCCGGTGCCACTCATGAACACTTCAGAATAGTGGTTCCCTATTCGGCAAGACAGGTTTCTGCATCACTTTCTGTGGCTGGTTTCAGTGGGCGAGAGTTTATTGCAAAACGGATCCCTGTGAGTTTTCAGGTTCCTCCTCTCATTTCTGCTGGATGGCAGGAAGCGTTAAGACAATACTGGAAAGAAACAGTAAATGAGGATGTGGGAATGGCGTGCGAGGAGTCGACGGTGTTGCTTGAGCGCTGGAAACCTTCTGAATATCCTCGTATAACACCAAGGTTAATGAAGAAATTTGTTAATGATATTCATATTCTGAACCTTACTATCCCTGCAACAGAAGAGCACCGCCATATTCTTATTGCCCTCTACTTGCTGGTGGTCAGATATGGAGAACGGGATATCAAGGTATTACTGCGTGATCCCCGAACCAATCAGACTGAACCCGGCATTGTCCCTGATGACTTTGACGAGATGCTTTCGCTGACTTATCAACAAATTTCCCGAATTTTTAATAACGATATGGAAAGGTGGAGCGAATTTCTGATGAGTATCCACTATCAGTCTACGGTGGAACTTGCCAGGAGCGAGTTGCTTGATACGCCTCTTAAAGACGCTATCGGTGCCATAAATACTCCGCGGCTTGAAGAACTGACGGTCTTGTGGGGTTTCGCTGAAGCATGGCAGAGAGTTGCACCACATATTCAGATGCGTGACTGGCTGGTTTCTTATGGCCGGATGGATCAAAAATACAGGGCACTTGCCGAAACGCAACTCAGGATTGCAGTGCAAATGATGAACCTGAGTTATGCTCTTTCACATCGGGAGAAGTATGATGAAGAATTAGCGCTTAGTCTGCAGAGACTGATGACAGACGGGCAGATGAGTATGGAACCCTTCATCGAAAGGCAGATATCGTTTATTGTCAGTAAACTGGATGAAATTCAGGATTCAGAAAAATGGGAGACTGAATCCACGCTGGCATTGCTGCAGGAAGCCGATTCATACTCTGTTCTGGTTGGTGAATCCCTGCTGGAAAAAATGGCGAACTATGTTGACGGTGTGTTTTATGTGGAATATCTTGTCAATCACGAAGAGACCTATCCAAACCTGAAAATAGGCTCATTGGATATCGGAAGTCACGGTCGGGAGCAAATGTTACGCTATGCCGCAGAGCAACCGCAGGTTGACCTTTTTACCCCGGGAATTATCCGGCATATCAAGATCGTATCCAAGGCTGTTCAGAGCGTTATTGAAAAGAATGATGGTACAGGTGGAGTTCAGGTCAGTACTGCAATAACAGCGCTTAAGAATCGCCAAGTTATAGAAGATGTTATCCATTTCAGGAAAATTGTTCTGAGTCCTGAGTGGAACAACAATAATTTAAATCAATACTATCTTAATAATACGGCGACGAAAAATCTTTTTCCTGCGGAGTTTGCTGCACAGGCTGTTTCTCATATGGTACTTCATGGTAACTATGCCGGTATCGAGTCGTACAATGAACATATTGGCGAAGAGCAGTTTGATTTCACTATGGTCTCATATCTGCGTTATCTTCGTTCCGCCGAAAGTATCTTTAAAGCTCTCAATGATAAAAATACTCTGCCTTACATTAAAAATGCTGTTTGCCAAATTGTCAACTCGGGTTTTCTGGTAAATATACCTGTCCTGAGTTTTGTAAAAGGCCAGTATGATGTCATCAAAGAAGCAACAGAATCAGCCGCTCCTTTAATATTAGTACGAGAACGTCAAAAAATCCTAGCGGAAAAAATCAATGAGTCTGATGTTAATGCGCTGGGACCGATATTTCTGAATGACGTTTATCAGTCAGGTGAACAGTTTGATATTCTGACGGAGAAACTGAACATCTTGGCAAGTAATATGTTTAATTCTCCTGAAAGGCTTGTTGAGTGTTTCACGGTTCTTCCTGTAAACATACGGTTTATTCTTAAGCAAATGCACCTTCAGGGTATTTTTATCAGGATGGAAGGCAGTGTTGGTATTTTTGCATCATGGTTTCGTGATGCAGAACCAGACGTTGTTGCAAACGCTGGGAATATTCATTTTCTGTGGTCTTGCCTGGATAATAACCAGAGAGAGACTGTACTTGATGAGTTACAGGATGTCTTACTTGAAAGACATATTCGTACTGACAGCCGTATTGCAGTTATTACCTATTTCCATAATGAGTTGTCGTTTATTGAACCAGCGAAGGGTGCTGAACGCAGAGCTATTGCGGCACTGTTTAGCGCTTCTGTTGATAATGAAATCCTGTCTCAATGGCTTGACCGTCAGGCATTTTCGTTTTCGTCGTGGTCTCCGGAAGATGCTCGAACGGCAACGAACTGCATAATTAATAATCCGGAGCTTTTTCCTCTCATCTGCAGGAATTCTCAGTATATTAAAAACAGAATGGTGCCGGAGGAAATGGAAGTCGCAGAAAATGGGGGCACGCTTTCCGACTGAAGACATTCTTTAATATTCATGCCTAAAGGTTTCTGAAATAAACACCTGATCGGCTCGCGCCGCGACTGCCTGGTACCGGCCCCGACGCTGGATGAGATGCGCGAAGCGCGTCGCCAGAATCGCAATACGCGCCCGGCGCTGACCAAGCACACGCCGATTGTGCATCAGCGTTCGAACGGTAATTCGAGTGTGAAGAAGCCCGTGAAGCGCAAAGCGTAAATAAAAAACCCCGGCAATCCGGGGTTTTTTATGTCGACACGTAGGCCGGGTAAGGCGAAGCCGCCACCCGGCTTTTTTACGCGATTAACCGCCAAACTGGTCCGGGTCCGGCCCGAGCCGCTTGCCCTTATCCAGCTTCGCTATCTCACCCAGCTCATCTTTATCCAGCCGGAAATCCCAGACGTCGAAGTTCTCGGCGATGCGCGATGGCGTGACCGATTTCGGAATGACCACCAGGCCGTTGTCCAGATGCCAGCGAATGACGATTTGCGCCGGGGTTTTACCGTATTTATCCGCCAGCTCACGGATAATCTTCTGATCAAACACCCCTTCGCCGCCCTGCGCCAGCGGGCTCCAGGACTCGGTCTGGATTTTATGCGTGGCGTTCCAGGCATGAAGCTGGCGCTGCTGCATCAGCGGGTGCAGCTCGATCTGGTTAATCACCGGCGCAACGCCCGTCTCGTCAATCAGCCGCTGCAGGTGGTGAACCTGGAAATTACAGACGCCGATGCTTTTCACCAGCCCCTCTTTTTGCAGTTCAATCATCCCTTTCCAGGCATCAACGTAGTGATCGATAGCCGGAACCGGCCAGTGCATCAGCCAGAGATCGACGAAATCGAGCTGGAGTTTCTCCAGGCTCTCCTCCAGCGCTTCGCGGGGGCGTTTTTGATCGTCGTTCCACAGTTTCGTGGTGATGAATAACTCATCGCGGGGGACGCCAGCGCTGGCCAGTGCCTTACCCACGCCGTCCTCGTTTTTATATGCGGCGGCGGTATCAATGGACCGATAGCCGACTTCCAGGGCTTTATGAATGGCGGAGACGACCTCGTCGTTACCGGCTTTCCATACACCTAGCCCAGCTGGGCATCACGTTGCCGTCCTGCAGCTTGATTACGGTTTGGTTTGCCATTTTTCCTCCTTCAGGTGCGCATCGCCGGAGGGTTCCTCCGGCGATGGGGTGTGCATTAAGTCTGGACGAAATGTCAAAAAACGAAAGTCGGGAGGACAAAAACGCTTAGCGTGCCGCTTCGTAAATGCGACGGCTCACGCCCAGCGTAATGTCGCCGTGCTCGCCCAGGTGGGTCATGCCGTGCTCTTCCAGTTTTGCCAGCAGGGCAGGGATGGAGCTGCCGTCCAGGCCGTAGCCGGACAGACGCGTTGGCACGCCCAGACCTTCAAAGAAGCTGCGGGTCGCTTCGATAGCGGCATCAATCCGCGCATCGTCGGAACCCTCGGTGATGTTCCACACGCGCTCGGCGTACTGCAGCAGCTTGGCACGCTTGGTGTCGCGTTTTTCGTTCCACAGCGCAGGTAGCACAACGGCCAGCGTCTGAGCGTGGTCAAGACCGTGCATTGCCGTCAGCTCGTGGCCCAGCATGTGGGTTGCCCAGTCCTGCGGCACGCCAGCGCCGATCAGGCCGTTCAGCGCCTGCGTTGCGGCCCACATTACGTTGGCGCGAACGTCATAGTTTTCCGGCTCTTTCAGCGCTTTCGGGCCGTCTTCGACGAGCGTCAGCAGAATGCCTTCCGCGAAGCGATCCTGAATTTTGGCATTCACCGGATACGTTACGTACTGCTCAACGGTATGAACAAAGGCGTCGACCACGCCGTTCGCCACCTGACGCGCAGGCAGGGTGTAGGTGTAAACCGGGTCCAGAATAGCGAACACAGGCTGAACGTGTTCGTTCATAAAGGCCTGTTTGTCGCCGGTGGTTTTGCGGGAAATCACCGCGCCCTTGTTGGATTCAGAACCGGTCGCTGGCAGGGTCAGCACGGAGCCCATCGGGATGGCGCTTTTAATATCGCTGCCGCGGGTTTCCAGGATGTGCCACGGATCGATGCCGTCAGCGTAGTGCGCAGCCGCCGCGATGAATTTGGTGCCGTCCAGCACGGAGCCGCCGCCGACGGCCAGAAGGAAGGTGATGTTCTCTTCGCGAGCGATTTTCACCGCGTTCATCAGCGTTTCGTAAGACGGGTTTGGCTCGATGCCGCCGAACTCACGCACGTCCAGACCGTCCAGGGCGCTATATACCTGATCCAGCACGCCGGTTTTTTTCACGCTGCCGCCACCGTAGGTGATCAGTACGCGGGCGTCAGCAGGGATCTGCGCGCGCAGATCGGCGATAGCGTCTTTACCAAACAGAATGCGGGTTGGGGTGTGAAGGTTAAAGTTGTTCATTGCTCGTTCCCTTTAGTGGGTGAAAAACCGTGGTGGCGCAGAGGGCTACCTGATGCTGCACATTGTGGCCGTCCGGGGTTATCCTCTCAATGCACATTCCTGCCGATGTCTTGCCCATTTCTACAGAGCGCTGGAGAAAGCGCGGAAAAGCACGCACACTGTCAACGTCGGAAACCGTACCCGGAGTAACGTAATATGAACCGTGAAGCGATCTGCCATCAGCTCACTGCGCAGATTAAGAGACTGATAGATAACGAAAATGGCGTCAGTGGCCTGCTTCCTGACATTCGCCTGCTTTATGGCACGCAGCCCGGGACGCGCACGCCGGTCATGTACCAGCCGGGCATCGTTTTTCTCTTCTCGGGCCATAAAATTGGCTATATCAACGAGCGCGTGTTCCGCTACGACACCAATGAATATCTGCTTCTGACGGTACCTTTACCCTTCGAATGTGAAACCTTCGCGACAGAGGCCGTTCCGCTGGCCGGTATTCGCGTCAACGTCGATATTCTTCAGCTGCAGGAGCTGCTGATGGATATTGGCGAAGACGAATTCTTCCAGCCGTCTATGGCGTCGAGCGGGATTAACTCGGCGACGCTGTCGGAAGAGATCCTCTGCGCCATTGAACGTCTGCTGGACGTGATGGAAAGGCCGCTGGACGCGCGCATTCTGGGCAAACAGATCGTCCGCGAAATTCTCTACCACGTGCTGCTGGGCCCGGGCGGCGGAGCGTTACTGGCTCTGGTGAGCCGACAGACCCACTTCAGCCTGATAAGCCGCGTGCTCAAGCGTATCGAAAGCCAGTACACGGAAAACCTCAGCGTCGACCAGCTGGCGGCAGAAGCGAACATGAGCGTTTCGGCGTTTCACCATAACTTCAAGTCGGTAACCAGCACCTCGCCGCTGCAGTACCTTAAAACCTACCGGCTGCATAAGGCGCGGATGCTGATGATCCACGACGGCATGAAGGCCAGCGCGGCGGCCATGCGCGTCGGGTATGAAAGCGCGTCGCAGTTCAGTCGGGAGTTTAAGCGCTATTTCGGCGTCACGCCGGGAGAAGATGCATCACGCATCCGAACCATGCAGGGAGCTTAGGCTTTTTTCCCTCTCCCCTATGGGGAGAGGGTCAGGGTGAGGGGATCAGGCGCTGCAGTACTTTTTCTTGATCACCACCGCAATCGTCCCTACCAGCCCTGCCACCAGCAGGAAAATCGGCAGGATCATCAGGAAGGTCATTACCTGATCTTCGTGATGTTTCACAAACGGGATCATGTTCAGCGCATAGCCGAGCGTGGTGACCACACCCACCCACAGCAGGGCGCTCAGCCAGTTGAAGAACTGGAAGCGGCGGTTTGACAGACCGGAAATACCCGCCATCGTAGGCAGAAGCGTGCGAACAAACGCGAGGAAACGCCCCGCCAGCAGTGCCAGCAGGCCGTGGCGATCGAACATGCAGGTCGCACGCTGATGATATTTATGGGGCAACTGCGCCAGCCAGCTTTTTACCACGCGCGTGTTTCCAAGCCAGCGGCCCTGCAGATAGCTCAGCCAGCAGCCCAGGCTCGCGGCGGAGGTGAGGATAACCATCGTGGGCGTAAAGTCCATGACGCCTTTGCCAATCAAGGCCCCGGCAAGTAAAAGCAAACTGTCACCGGGTAAAAACGAGGCTGGCAGTAATCCATTTTCCAGAAACAGCGTTGCGAACATCACAAAATAGACGACGCCTATGACGTGAGGATCCGCCAGGGCGGCAAAATCATGTTGCCAGAGCGCCGCGATAATATCTTGAATAACAGCCATGGACTTTCCTGTGGAACAGCAGATATAGCGCTATTGTACTCCCTTATTCGCCCGTCGGGTTTGATCCCGGGCGCAACTCAAGCAGACTTTTCTCATTGCCGTGTCCACAAAAGCGTCCAGGGAGTACATTTTCAGCCAGCACTCTACACGATACGCTCGAACCCTGCTGCTAAATCGGCAATCAGATCGTCAACGTTTTCTAAACCGATATGCAGTCGAATCAGGGTGCCGCTGAAGTCCACTTCACCGCTGGGGCGCAGAGCCGCAACCTGTTCCGGCTGGTTAGGCAGGATCAGGGATTCAAAACCGCCCCAGGAGTAGGCCATGCTGAAGAGGGTAAAATTATCCAGATAGCTCGCCAGCTCGTCGTTATTCAGCCGTTTTTTCAGTACGAACGAGAACAGACCGCTGCTGCCTGTAAAGTCACGCTGCCAGAATTCGTGGCCTTTACTGCCCGGTAACGCGGGATGATTCACGCGCTCAACCTGCGGATGCTGCGCCAGCCATTCGGCCACCTTCAGGCTGCTTTCATGGTGCTGACGCAGGCGAACGCCCAGCGTGCGGATACCGCGGCTGGTCATGTAGGCCGTGTCTGCATCCACCATCTGGCCCATCAGGTAGGCATTTTCACGCAGCTGCTCCCAGCAGCGCGCGTTGGAAACCGCGGTGCCAATCATGCCGTCAGAGTGGCCTATCAGGTACTTCGTCGCCGCCTGAATCGAGATATCAATGTCGAATTCCAGCGCTTTAAACAGCACGCCCGCCGCCCAGGTGTTGTCGATCATCACGATCGCCTCTGGCGCTTTGCTGCGCACGGCTTTCACGATAGCCGGCACGTCGTGAACTTCCATGGTGAGCGATCCCGGAGATTCCAGGAACACAATGCGCGTGTTTGGCTGAATAAGTTCGGCAATGCCTTCACCAATCAGCGGGTCGAACCAGCCGGTCGTTACGCCGAGCTTGCTGAGGATTTTGGTGCAGAAGTCCTGGCTGGGCTCGTAGGCGGTGTTGGTCATCAGGATATGGTCGCCCTGTTCCACAAACGCCAGAATGGTGTTGGCGACCGCCGCCGCCCCGCACGGGAACAGCGCGCAGCCCGCGCCGCCTTCCAGCTCGCACATCGCTTCCTGAAGAGAGAAATGGGTTAGCGTGCCGCGACGGCCATAAAACAGCCCGCCTTTCGCGCGATTGCGCGTGGCGATTTTTTTCTCCTCTACGGTATCAAACACCAGCGAGGAGGCTCGTTGAATCACGCTGTTGACCGATCCCTGCGTATATTTTTTGCTGCGTCCTGCCTGTACCAGCGTGGTATCAAGATGCTTCTTTGTCATGTTCGCTAACCCTGTTTTTATACGTCTGGACGTCCAGACTACCACGATTGGAAAAAACTGCACCCCGAGGCTTATCGAATAAGCAGAAAATATTAGCAAAAATTCGCATAAGAAATTTTTACTGCGTAAGCGCAAGGAAAGTGAGCGAAAATTACGGCACCATGCAAATACTAATGAGAACTACTATCAATTCGACGACGTTTTGATATTATTACGCTCAGATTTTGTGATTTGCGTCCTGGAGATACAGAGTGGGTAATAATTTGATGCAGACGGATCTCTCCGTTTGGGGCATGTATCAGCATGCTGACATCGTGGTTAAGATTGTGATGATCGGCCTGATTCTGGCGTCCGTTGTCACCTGGGCTATTTTCTTCAGCAAAAGCGCCGAGCTGCTTTCACAGAAGCGTCGCCTTAAGCGGGAACAGCAGCAGCTGGCCGAAGCCCGCTCTCTGGATCAGGCTGCAGATATGACCTCATCCTTCCACGCGAAAAGCCTGACCACCCTGCTAGTGAACGAAGCGCAGAACGAGCTGGAACTCTCCGCTGGCAGTGAAGATAACGAAGGCATCAAAGAACGTACCGGTTTCCGCCTGGAGCGTCGCGTTGCGGCCGTTGGCCGACACATGGGACGCGGCAATGGTTATCTGGCGACCATCGGCGCGATCTCACCGTTCATCGGTCTTTTCGGAACGGTCTGGGGCATCATGAACAGCTTTATCGGTATCGCGCAGACCCAAACCACCAACCTGGCGGTCGTGGCGCCGGGTATCGCAGAAGCGCTGCTGGCGACGGCAATCGGTCTGGTTGCCGCTATCCCGGCGGTGGTCATCTACAACATCTTCGCGCGTATGATTGGCAGCTACAAAGCCACGCTGGGTGACGTTGCCGCGCAGGTTCTGCTGCTGCAAAGTCGCGATCTCGACCTGAACGCCAGCTCGGTTAAGCCGGTGCACGCGGCGTCTAAACTGCGCGCAGGTTAAGAGTATGGCGATGCGTCTAAACGAAAATCTGGACGATAACGGCGAAATGCATGAAATCAACGTGACGCCGTTTATCGACGTCATGCTGGTTCTGCTGATTATCTTCATGGTGGCCGCCCCGCTGGCGACGGTGGATGTGAAGGTCAATCTGCCCGCCTCTTCCAGCCAGCCCCAGCCGCGCCCGGAGAAGCCTATCTACCTGTCGGTGAAAGCGGATAAATCCATGTTCCTCGGGAACGACCCGGTGACGGCCGACTCGGTCATCCCGGCGCTGGAGCAGCTTACGGGCGGTAAGAAAGACACCACGGTCTTCTTCCGCGCGGATAAAACCGTTGATTATGAAACCATGATGAAGGTAATGGACACGCTGCATCAGGCGGGTTACCTGAAGATTGGACTGGTCGGCGAAGAGAAAGCGGCCTCGAAGTGATAAAGAAGCTGGCGAAAGCCGGCTTTTTTTATGCCTGTCGGTTTATGCGTTTTTATTATCCGTCGGTGCGGTAGAAGAGGGGGCCAGCGCGTCCTCATCAAGCGCCACGCAGGTGACGTTTGAGGTACGGTACTCACCGTCGGACAGCTTGCGCGTCAGACGCAGGGTGGCGATTTCTCTGGCAAGCAGATACTGATAATTGGCCTCAAGACGTCCCAGAAGCTTCTCTTTCAGCTCGGGGCGCTGCTCTATGATAGCGTTCATCACGGCACCGTAAATTTCTTCTTTGACCTGTAGCGGATAAATTTCACGGCGATTCTGCCATTTCAAACGAACCAGCGTCGCCGGGATCGATACCAGGTCTTGCGTAATACGCGTCATCTCGTCATTTTTTGTGTTTCTTAGTGCGTCGAGATTTTGCTTTAAGATAAATTCATCACTTTTTTTATCATCTAAAGTCAAATAAACGTCGTTGTTTTTAACTTCTTTCACGTTAATCTTCCCCCAGGCTATAAAAGATTGGGTTGTTTTTTTCGCGCGTAATTAAATTAAGCCAAATTTCATTGCCCGCTTCATTAATTTCTTCGGTTTTCTCGGTCATTATTTGACTTAGTTTCTGGGCATCTATTTCACCCTCGGCCTGCAGGTCATTCAGCAGGTGGACAAAGGCTTCAATTTTTATGGCGCGAAATAAGCGGTCTTTTATATGGCGATCGTGCTCTTCCAGCAACATATTTCGGGATTTGCCAGTTCGGGAAACACCAATTAATATATCGGGCTCGAAATCAGAGAGCTTTCTTTTCCCCTGAGTGAAACTGGCCTCTTTTTCTGCTTCCGTCGGTTGCTGTTCCACAGGCGTAATGTGGTACTTAGCCGGGACGAGATAGTCGGGCAGCATTTTTAATTTCCTTTATTTTCAACAGGGTGGGGTTGGTAAAGGCGTGAGATTCGTTGACAATATCATGAGGCAAATTTAAAATCAAAAAAAATGGAGCCAACCCATGAACAGCATCTTTTTTACGGTCATCACATTACTATTACTGACCGCTGGTGTGCTTTTATTGATGCAGGAGTTCAATAAAACGAAAGTGTCGAAAGACACCAGTGAACCCCCGCAACCTGAACTGATGACAAAAGAGGAAGGGGAAGACCATTTCTCTGTATTGATGAACTCCGTTACGCCTGTCTGGTACTGGCGGGTAAACCACGAATATATCGACTTTTTACACGCGACAATTAAGCGCATGAAAATGTCGGAAATTAATGACACGCCTGGACTGTTTGAGGCGCAGCGTCGCTGTAGCGATCTGAATTCAGCAGTCTATAAATATTATGACAATATTAAAAAGCGCTGTCTTAACGGCGAGAAGGTCTCTTATTCCGATCTGGACGTATTAAATTTGCGTCAGTGTTTTCGCGAGTTCAGCCTGGAAGCCTATCCTGAACTGGTGGCGCTTGTCTGGCCGGAGTACGCACGTCCCGAGGTTAACCCGGACAACGTCTGAGTGACGTACCGTTGAGTTATTGCAAACAGTCAGCGCCGTTGAGATATACTGGGCGCTGGTTTCTTTTGCAAACAGGACTCTATGGAACGCTTTTTTGAAAATGCCATGTACGCCTCCCGCTGGATACTGGCCCCCGTCTATTTTGGCCTCTCGCTGGCACTTATCGCGCTGACGATTAAGTTCTTTCAGGAAATCTGGCATGTTCTGCCGAACATTTTTTCTATTGCCGAAGCGGATTTGATTCTGGTTCTGCTGTCGCTGGTGGACATGACCCTGGTGGGCGGGCTGCTGGTGATGGTGATGTTCTCCGGCTACGAGAATTTTGTCTCCCAGCTCGATATCGACGAGCGTAAAGAGAAGCTCAGCTGGCTGGGCAAAATGGATGCTTCGTCGCTGAAGAATAAAGTGGCCGCGTCGATAGTGGCAATCTCCTCTATCCACCTGTTACGCGTTTTTATGGACGCGAAGAACGTGCCGGATAACAAACTGATGTGGTACGTCATCATCCACCTGACGTTTGTGCTGTCTGCGTTTGTGATGGGGTATCTGGATAAGATCAGTAAAAAGTAATTCCCCTCACTTAAGCGCCCTCTCCCTGTGGGAGAGGGCCGGGATGAGGGCATCAGACCGCACTATTTATCCGACGACTTATCCGACGACGCCTGCCACAGATTCAAAGCGCTTTCCCACTTTGCACTTATCACATCACAAATTGCATCACTAAGCGCGTGCCTAATGATTAACGGCAGCTGTGTGACCAGTGAAGCCACGCTAATTAAAAATGATCACAAAACGTTATAATTTCCCTCTTTCCTGCCGATAACGAGAGTAGTACTCGCCTCTGGGCGAACTCACCCTCACGGCAAGGAAGACTTATGAATATGCTCCGTAATTTCACGATCCGTTTCGTCATGCTGACGATTCTCGGGATCTTTTGTTTAATGTGGGCGGGCGTTGGGTTGTACAGCACCTGGTCCCTTTCTCGCGTATCGGATGGCAATGAAGTCGATCGCCAGCTGGTTAAACAGATGACGGTACTCAGCCAGGGTAACGATCAATATTTCCGCTTTGTGACCCGTCTGAGCCGCGCTATGGAAGTCAAAGCCGCAGGCGGCACGCCGGATCTGTCCTCTGCCCAACAGGCGCTGGATAACATGGGCAAGAAACTGGCCGAGATGAAGGCGATCTCCCCAGGCCCGATGGACGAGCAGGTCTCTTCCCGGGTGATCGGCTCCTGGCAGTCGCTGCTTGAACAGGGCGTAACGCCGCAAATGCAGCAGGCGAAGCAGGGGGCTCTGGAGGGGTATCGCCAGCAGGCCAACAACGTCACGCCACCGCTGAGCCGCGCGTTCGGTGCGGCCGCTGAGGAGTTCAACAATGCCGCCGCGAAGTCGCTCGACAGCACCCGCGTGGTGGTGGACGGCCTGACAAGTATGACCCGCACGGTGATTATCGTCGCCACGATTATCGGCCTGCTGATCCTGCTCTTCACCGACCGTTATCTGGTGGCGATGCTGGTCAAACCGCTGGCTCGCATTCGCCAGCAGTTCCGCCAGATTGCCCAGGGCGATCTCAGCCAGCCCATTGAGCCGTTCGGCCGCAACTGCGTGGGGCAGCTGGTGCCGCTGCTGAGCGCGATGCAGGACAGCCTGCGCGAAGCGGTCAGCACGATTCGCTCCGGCAGTGAAAATATCTGGCGCGGCGCGACGGAAATCTCCAGCGGTAACAACGACCTCTCTTCCCGTACCGAAGAGCAGGCGGCTGCGCTGGAAGAGACGGCAGCCAGCATGGAACAGCTGACCGCCACGGTGAAACTGAACGCGGAAAGCGCGCGTCAGGCCAGCCAGCTGGCCGATGTCGCCTCAACTACCGCCAGCCGCGGCGGCTCGCTGGTGGAAGAGGTGGTGACCACCATGAGCGGTATTTCGGAAAGCTCGAAGAAAATTGCTGAAATCACCAACGTGATCAACAGCATTGCCTTCCAGACCAATATTCTGGCACTCAATGCGGCGGTTGAAGCGGCGCGCGCCGGCGAACAGGGGCGTGGTTTCGCGGTAGTGGCAGGCGAAGTTCGTAACCTGGCAAGCCGCAGCGCCAACGCGGCTAAAGAGATTGAGGGGCTGATTACCGATTCCGTTTCCCGCGTAGAGCAGGGGGCGCAACTGGTGAGCGACACCGGCACCACCATGGATGCGATTTTGCGCGACGTGACGGAAGTGACAACCATCATGAAGCAAATCGCTTCTGCCTCTGAGGAGCAAAGCAAGGGTATTTCGCAGGTCGGGATTGCCATTACCCAGATGGACGGCGTGACCCAGCAAAACGCCTCGCTGGTTGAAGAGGTTTCTGCGGCAGCGGCGGCGCTGGAGCGCCAGACCGAAGAGCTTCAGCGCTCGGTGCAGAAGTTCCGCCTGACGGCATAACGCAACCTATAAGGCCGCCTTGTGCGGCCTTGTATTATTAACGCCTTCCCCATTCAGCCCCTTCTGAAACTGCTATTCTTTTGCTAACCCCACTGACGTTCTGGGCTCTCTTCTTCGAGGTGTTGCTATGAACAGATCGTTATCTGTCATTCCCGTCCTTTCTTGCATTCTTCTGATGCTGTTCTCGGTTTGTGCCAGTGCGACCCAGCAGGCGCAGGAGCGGCACGTGGCGCGTGATGTCAGGCAGGAAACCCGCGACGCGTCGCGGCAGGTGAAGCAAACCTGCGTGGCGAACAATAACCAGAGTAATCACGACTGCCGTCAGGACAAGCGTCAGATGAAACAGTCCGGAAGACAAAAAGCGCGGGACATTAAGTATTAATGCAACAGACGAGGCGGCATGCAGGCATGTCTCTTACCGCCTTTTCCAATGGTGTTTCAGCATGACGATCGTCATTGATGCTTCGCGCGGCTAGCGCATCCGGGCGTATTTTGACGTGCGACTCACGCTGGTGCGTTTAACCCTGCAGCTGCAATTCGGGAAATCGGGTATCCCGTTGCGGATACCACTTCTGCGATACGCTTAAATGAGGGGTTACCGTTTGGTGAGAGTGATTTATAGAGTGATTCGCGAGAAATGCCTGCACGTTTTGCGATGACGGTCATCCCGCCAGAGGCTTCAATAACATGGCGTAAAGCCAGCATGAAAGCCTCATAGCCTCCGGGCTCGTCAATTTCAATGAAAGCCTGATGAAGATATACGGGCGCGAAATCCGGAGAATCTTTCAGGAGCTGTACCATTGCGTCATCATGAAGTACTGATTTAGCCATTCCGATTTCCTCTTATATCCTGCGCTTGTACTCGTTGAGATACTCAACGGCCCTGTCAATATCTGCATTTTGCTTTTTTTTCGTTCCAGTCAATTGCTCCAGACTCACTGCGCCATCTGCCGGATCGAAGACTTCGCTGAAATAGACGCGGTAACCCGGCCCCTGGTCAATCCTGAGTTCTGAAACGCTCTCTCTGCATGGCTTGCAATCACCATAGTTACCCGTAGACATTCTGGCGACACGTGTAGCAATCATGGCTTTAGCTATGGGATCTTTAACACTTCTCAGATATGCATCAAAAGGATCGTACCCGTCTGCTGTGATGTAGTGTTTGACCTTAGCCATTATTGTAGCCTGTAGTTTACGATAAGCAAATGCATTGTAATCTTCAGGCTACGACAGGCAATTGTTCACTGGGTTGTGACAGTGGGGAAGATGTGATTTCTGAAAGCGGATCGCAAAAATACGAGACCGTTGTATTCGGCCTTTCTTAGCAGCGCACTCAGCAATGCGGCAGCAGGCTAAGCGCTTGCTTAACCGCCGCCTGCAAACGCGATTCCGGAACACCGTCCCTGGCCTGCACCGACAAACCATGTAAAAAGACGGCAAAATAGTCTCCCAGACTCTCTGCATCGGTCGTATCCGGCAGTTCACCGTTATGCACTGCCTGATGGAGACGGTCGATGATCTGCTGCGTACGCTGCAGGCGATGCTGTGCCAGCCAGGTTTTGAGCGTTTCATTTTCCGCACTGACGCTGGCTGCAGAGGCCACCACCATACATCCTTGCGGCAAATCCGGATGGCAGTACAGGTGAACCGCATCCATTAACAGCGTCTGGATGGTATCCCGCACGTTGCCCCCTGCGGATAAGGCCCGATCCGCAAAACCGCCTTCCTGTTTTTCGTAATCGGCGATAGCTTCCCGAAAGAGCTGCTCTTTTGAACCGAACGCCTTGTAAATCCGTGCCGATGCAATCCCCAGCTCCGCCACCAGATCCGACATTGAGGTTCCTTCATAACCCTGTCGCCAGAACAGGTTGCGCGCTTTGATAAGCGCCTGGTCACGATCGAACTGGCGCGGTCTGCCTGCCATTTTGTTGCTCCGGTTGGTCCTGAATTCAGTGAAACAGGATCGCCTAAATCATCTGGATTACCAACGAATTTATAATTTTCGCTTGCGGTTATCCGGCTTTACTCCTATTGTTTGTCAATCGACAAACAATAGGAGTATACGATGAAAACCCTCAAAGGTCCCTCTCTCCATCTGGCTCAGTTCAGCGATGATGCGGCCCCATTCAATAATTTGCCTGCGATCGCCCGGTGGGCGGCGGAAACGGGGTTTAGCGCTCTGCAAATCCCGGCCTGGGACCGTCGGCTGTTCGACGTGGCGACGGCAGCAGAAAGCCAGACCTACTGCGACGATCTGACCGGTATGCTGGCGGAGCATGGCCTGGTGGTGAGTGAACTGACCAGCCACATCTTCGGTCAACTGATGGCGGTACATCCTGCTTACGATAGCTTATGCGACAGCTTCGCACCGCCGGAAGTACACGGTAACCCGCAAGCCCGCGGCGAGTGGGCACGGAAACAGCTGCTGATGGCGGTCAAGGCCTCCGCCAGGCTTGGGCTCAGCGATCTGGGTACCTTCTCTGGCTCGCTGGCGTGGCCCTATTTGTTCCCGTTCCCGCAGCGCCCGGAAGGGTTAATTGAAACCGCCTTTGACGAGCTGGCCAGACGCTGGATGCCGGTGCTCAACGCCTGTGACGAGGAGGGAATTAACCTCTGCTATGAGATCCACCCGAGCGAAGATCTGCATGATGGGGTGACGTTTGAAATGTTTTATCAAAGGGTGAAAGAGCATCCCCGCTGCCGGATACTTTTCGACCCCAGCCACATGGTATTACAGCAGCTTAACTATCTGGATTTTATTGATATTTATAAGGACATGATCAACATGTTCCACGTCAAAGACGCTGAATTTAATCCGACCGGGCGTCAGGGTATTTATGGTGGCTATCAGTCCTGGGTCGATCGTGCAGGACGTTTTCGCTCATTGGGTGACGGCCAGGTTGATTTCAGGGCTATTTTCTCGAAGCTGACCCAATACGATTATGCTGGCTGGGCAACCCTGGAGTGGGAGTGCTGTCTGAAAAAACCGCTGGATGGTGCCAGAGAAGGGGCCGCGTTCATCCGCGACCACATTATTCACATCACCGATAAAGTCTTCGATGATTTCGCCGGTGCGCCAGTTAACCCTCAGCAAATTAACGCATTACTCGGCATCCGCTAAGCAACAACATCACAGGGAGTCCCCATGGAACAACAATACGGTGAGATCGCGCACGCGGATCTCAGGGCAGAACACGTCTATACGAAAGTGAACGGACAGCGCATCCACTGCGTCGTGGCGGGAAAAGGTCAACCGGTATTGCTGATACCGGGCTGGCCACAGACCTGGTATACCTGGCGCTATATCCTTCAGGCGCTGGCGGCGGCGGGTTTTCAGGCGATAGCGGTCGACCCTCCGGGCATTGGTGAGTCAGATAAACCACGCGACGGCTATGACACCGGACGTGTCGGTGCCATGCTGCATACCATGATGGCGCAGTTGGGTCATGCGCGTTATAGCATAGTAGGCCACGATATTGGCATGTGGGTTGGATACGCCATGGCGAGCGATTTTCCTCAGGCGATAGAACGACTTGTGCTGACAGAAGCGGTTATCCCTGGACTGGCCCCACCACCGCCGATTTTTGTCGCACCGGCAGAGAACATCTTTCTCTGGCACTTCATGTTCAATCAGCTGGCGGATCTACCCGAAACCCTGACCAGCGGGCGCGAATCACAGTATCTCAGCTATATTTTCGACCGCTGGTCTCATCGACGTGAACGGGTTGCCGCAGAGGTGTATATCGCCGCCTATTCAACACCCGGCGGGCTGCGAGCGGGTTTCGACTATTATCGCGCTATCCCGGAAACCATCCGGCAGAACCAGCGCCGTGCGCTAACGCCTTTAACCATGCCGGTGTTAACGGTGGGGGCCGAACATGCGACGCGCGATGCTCCGCTGATAACCCTGCAGGGCAATGCCCTTGATTTGCGTGGCGAGACGGTGGCGGACTGCGGGCATTTTATTACCGAAGAGTGTCATGAGGCGTTTATTGGGCTAATCGTACCCTTTCTCTCAGAGGACACCGATCGTGCCGCTTGATAAACACATCGCTGACTTTCTGGCTGCGTCATCGGGCGCGCCGCAACCGGCGTCGTTAGCCGACCTGCGTGCCGCCACCGAAGTGGACTTATTGCGGCTACAGGGTGAGGAGGAAGCAGGTGGCGGCATTCAACATTACGTTGTTATCGCTGATGATGGTTACGCTATCGGTCTTCGCGTGTATACGCCTGCTGCCTCAAACGCTGAAATCGCACAGCCTGCAATGCTTTTTGCTCACGGCGGTGGATGGTGTCTGGGCTCGCTGTCGATGTACGATCGGCCCTGTCAGGCACTGGCCAATGCTACTGGTCGGAAAATACTCTCCGTTGATTACCGTCTGGCACCGGAGTTCCCCTTCCCAAGGCCGTTAGAGGATGTTTATCAGGCACTGTGCTGGGCCAGTGAACAGGCCGCGCTTTTGGGGATAGATGCGACCCGTCTGGCGGTGGGCGGCGACAGTGCAGGCGGCAATCTTGCTGCCGCGACAGCGCTGCTGGCCCGGGATCGCGGCGGACCTCACATTGAGCATCAGTTGCTGCTCTACCCGGCATTAAGTCGCGAAATGTCGTCCCAAAGCTATTGGGAATTTGCTGAAGGTTATTATTTAACGCGTGATGCGATGGCGTTTTGCTGGGAGAACTATCTGGGAGAATGTCGTCATCCTTATGCCGAGCCGCTGCATATGGCCTCGCTGAGAGGGTTACCACCAGCAACCATCCTGAGTTGTGAATATGATCCCCTGCGCGATGAGGCTGAAGCGTATGCGCGGCGGCTTGAGGAGGCGGGGGTGCCAGTACGCTGTGAACGGTTGCCGGGAATGGTGCATGCCTGCATTCATATGTCAGGGTTAACGCCAGCCGCGCGTCGGTTGTTCGAACGGGCTTGTATCTGATTCAAAAACACAAAAAACCCAGCGCGATCGCTGGGTTTATTATTCATGCCTGTTCACAAGGTGGCACACGACCTTAGTGCGTCGCTTCACCAATCAGCGCGCCCGTGCCCGCACCAACGGCTGCACCTTTCAGCACGCTCTTGCCGGTAACCGCTGCGGCACCAGCGCCTACGGCAGCACCTACCGCGCCGCCCTTACGCGCGGCTTTACCTTTGCCGCCGTTTTTGAACATGGCACCCGTGCCTGCGCCTACAACGGCACCGCCAACGGTCGATTTCAGATCTTTGCCCGTGGCCGCACCAATGGCCGCGCCTGCTACCGCGCCAGCGGCGGTTTTGTCGATAGCCATTCCCGAGGCGGAAAAAATGAGGGCGCTGATAACCAGCGTTGTTTTAATAAGTTTCATAACAGATCCTTTGTGACTGCTGTCGGTTGAGACGTCGTTTCTCACGCGAGAAAAACGTCCAGATAGTGCCAGCAATACCGGCTCAACCTTTAAGCTAATCATGCCCTGGGCTGGGATCTCAGTTGCCGGGCGGGGACCCGCCCGGCTGAACATTACGCCTGACGCTTATCTTCCGTATTGGTATCGAAGTCGCTCGCCGCATGGCGCTCGTGGAGCTGCTCGTTCAGCTCGCCGCTGGTGCGGTTAACAATACGGCCGCGCTTAACGGCATGGCGATTCGCCACGTCTTTCGCCCAGCGCTGCACGTTCGTGTACTTCTCTGCGTCGAGGAACTCGGCGGCGTTATAGACGCTGCCCAGCGCCACGCAGCCGAACCACGGCCAGATGGCGATATCCGCGATGGTGTACTCTTCCCCCGCCACGTAGCGACCGCGCGCCAGCTGTTTATCCAGCACGTCGAACAGGCGCTTGGCTTCCATGGTGAAGCGGTCAATCGCGTACTCAATTTTTACCGGCGCGTAGTTGTAGAAGTGACCAAAGCCGCCGCCGAGGAACGGCGCTGCGCCCTGCAGCCAGAACAGCCAGTTCAGGGTCTCGGTGCGTCCAGCCGGATCTTTCGGCAGGAAGTGACCGAATTTCTCTGCCAGATAGAGCAGGATATTGCCGGATTCAAAGACGCGCGTTGGCGGGTTCGTGGAATGATCGCGAAGCGCCGGTATTTTCGAGTTCGGGTTCACTTCAACAAACCCGCTGGAGAACTGATCGCCTTCGCCGATGCGAATTAACCAGGCGTCATACTCCGCGCCCGTCACGCCCAGCGCCAGCAGTTCTTCGAGCATGATCGTCACTTTCTGGCCGTTCGGTGTTCCGAGAGAGTAAAGCTGCAGCGGGTGGGAGCCCACGGGCAGATCTTTCTCATGGGTCGCGCCGGAAATCGGGCGGTTAATATTGGCGAACGCGCCGCCGCCGTTCTTTTTCCATTCCCACACTTTTGGTGGCTGATACGTGTTGTCTGACATGTTGGCCTGCCTTTTGAGTGATGTGTTGAGGGAGTTTAGCAGGAGATGAATCGACCGTTTAACGATGTGAGCGCAATGGTCAGGGGAGGTGTATGATAAATGTCCCTCTGTCAGGTTAATTACAACGTGCAGACGACGACAACCCTTAAAAAAATTGCCGCCTGCCTGTTTTAGGTTGGATACATGCGTAAAGGAAAGTTAAGCAGTGATGCGCCATTCGGGACATTGTTAGGCTATGCGCCCGGTGGCGTGGCGATTTACTCTTCAAATTACGGCAGTCTGGACCCGCGCAGCTACCCGCAGGACGCGGATTTTCGCAGCTATATCGGCAACGAATACATGGGCCACAAGTGGCAGTGCGTTGAGTTTGCCCGCCGTTTCCTGTTTCTCAACTATGGCTTTGTGTTTACCGACGTCGGCATGGCGTGGGAAATCTTCTCTCTGCGCTTTTTGCGTCAGGTGGTGAACGATAACATCCTGCCCCTTCAGGCTTTTGCCAATGGCTCAAAACGCGCGCCGCGGGCCGGGGCGCTGCTGATCTGGCAAAAGGGCGGCGAGTTCCATGAGACCGGCCACGTGGCGGTGATCATCCAGCTTCTGGAAGATAGGGTGCGTATTGCGGAGCAGAACGTGATTCACTCCCCGCTGCCGCTCGGGCAGCAGTGGACGCGCGAGCTGCGTCTGAGCGTGGAGAACGGGTGTTATACCATCCATGACACCTTCAACGACACGGAGATTCTCGGCTGGATGATCCAGACCGACGACGCGGAACACAGCATTCCCCAGCCGGAAATCGACGGCGAACTGCTGAAAATCAGCGGCGCGCGGCTGAAAAACAGGCGTCAGTTCGACGGAAAATGGCTTAACGAAAATGACGCATTGCAGCAGGCGTATATCCGCGCCAACGGCCATGTGATCAACAAAGATCCCTGCCAGTACTTCACCATTACCGAAAGCGCCGAGCAGGAGCTGATCAAGGCCACCAACGAACTGCACCTGATGTACCTGCACGCCACGGACAAGGTGCTGAAAGACGACAGTCTGCTGGCGCTTTTCGACATCCCGAAAATCCTCTGGCCGCGCCTGCGCCTCTCCTGGCAGTGGCGTCGTCACCATATGATCACCGGTCGTATGGATTTCTGCATGGATGAGCGCGGCATTAAGGTCTACGAGTACAACGCCGACTCCGCGTCCTGCCATACCGAGGGCGGGCTGATTCTCGAAGAGTGGGTGAAAAACGGCTATCGCGGCAACGGGCATAACCCGGCGGAAGGGCTGCTGGAAGAGCTGACCGGCGCATGGAAGCACAGCCACGCGCGGCCGTTCGTCCACATCATGCAGGACAACGATGTCGAAGAGGACTATCACGCGCTCTTTATTCAGCGTTCTCTGATGCAGGCCGGGTTCGAGACCAAGATCCTGCACGGGCTGGGCGCGCTGAGCTGGGATGCTGCCGGACAGCTGATTGACGACGAAGGTCGCCACGTCAACTGCGTGTGGAAAACCTGGGCGTGGGAAACGGCGATAGAGCAGATCCGCGAGGTCAGCGAAACCGAATACGCCGCCGTGCCGATCCGCACCGGACATCCTAAGGGCGAGGTGCGCCTGATTGACGTCCTGCTGCGCCCGGAGGTGCTGGTGTTCGAACCGCTGTGGACGGTGATCCCCGGCAACAAGGCGATTCTTCCGGTCTTGTGGCAGCTGTTCCCGAACCACCGTTACCTGCTCGACACCGATTTTGAGGTTAACGATCTGCTGAAGCAGACCGGCTATGCCGTCAAGCCGATTGCTGGCCGCTGCGGCAGCAATATCGATCTCATCAGCGCCCAGGACGAACTGCTGGATAAATCCAGCGGCAAGTTTGTTGACCGCAAGAATATTTACCAGCAGCTGTGGTGTCTGCCGAACGTCGACGGCAAGTACATTCAGGTCTGCACCTTCACCGTGGGCGGAAACTACGGCGGGACCTGCCTGCGCGGCGATGACTCGCTGGTGGTGAAAAAAGAGAGCGATATCGAGCCGCTGATTGTGGTTAAAGATAAGTAGTTCATACCTGCGATAAATAAGCCCCCGCAGGGTCTCCTGCGGGGGCTTTTTGTTACTGCTCTTCCTCTTCCTGCTCGTTGATCTTCAGATCGATGATGCGGCCAATCTGATCGTGATACACCGTCAGCAGGTTGTACTGGCTCATCTCGGAGATGATCTGCGGTGAGACGTTAAAGCTGCGGGCCAGCTCCTCCTGGTGAAAATAGCCTGGCTGGCGCCGTCTCACGTTGGCGCGGCGGCGGTTGTACTGATACCACAAAATCAGCAGCCAGCCGTTGAGCGCGGCGAACAGCAAATAGATCAACACCGTATTAAAGGAGGCAATAATCACGCTCCAGCGGTGGTCGCTCTCATCGGTTAGCTGCATCCACAGCCGGGCATACAGGAAAAACAGAAATCCTCCCCATGCCACCAGCGTCAACGAGGCATCGAAAAGACGCGGCAAGAGCCGATGCTCGGTCAAAATTAAGGTATTTTCGTTCATTAAATGCTCCCTTTTCCCCGGTCCGGACTGATCCAGCGCGCGCGGGCGCGCTGGCGTTTAAGCATGACTTTTGGAAATGCGACGAGGGTAGTGAACAGGCCGATCATCCAGTACACCATCGGGAACCAGATCACCCAGAAAAGCGAGCTGGCCACTTTACGTTCATAGCGCCGCTCGATGTACAAGCTGACCAGGAACTGCAGCAGGCACATCACGCCCAGCAGCAGCCCGGTAAACTCCGGTGGAAAAAGGCTCTCCACGGTCAGCCTGGCGGGAACAGGAGCAACCTGGCTGAGGAGGAACAGCAGCACCGTCATCGCGTACGCGAAGGCCCACAGCGTTGACAGCGCGTACTCCAGAAACAGCGGCCACATGCGGTGATGCTCCCAGCGCACAATCCTGCGAAGGTTGACCAGAAACACCTCCGCGCCCCCCTGGGCCCAGCGCAGACGCTGTTTCCACAGGCCCCTCAGCGTCTCCGGCATCAGGATCCAGCACAGCGCCCGCGGCTCAAAAAAGATATCCCAGTGGCGCAGCTGAAGCTTCCAGCTGATGTCGATGTCTTCGGTGATCATGTCCGGACTCCAGTACCCAACGTCCGCCAGCGCCTGTCGGCGAAACGCGACGATGACGCCGGAAACGGTAAAGACCCGGCCATAGATCCGCTGCGTCCGCTTGATGAGCCCAATGATGGAAGAGAACTCGCCCACCTGAATGCGGCCAATCAGCGTGGAGCGCGTGCGAATGCGCGGGTTGCCGGTAACCGCCCCGACGTGGGGGTACTGAATCAGCGGGGCCACCAGATAAGCGGCGGTATCGCGATCGAGCAGGGCGTCGCCGTCAATGCAGACCAGCAGATCGCCCCGTGCCGCCGCGGCCCCGGCCTTGAGCGCCAGCGCTTTCCCCTGGTTCTCCGCGAGGTTAATCACCCGCAGGCGCGGCTGTTCCTGCGCCAGCGCCTGCAATACCTCCGCGGTGTTGTCAGAAGACCCGTCGTTGATGGCGATAACTTCTATATTTTCATACCGCTGATCCAGCGCGGCGCTGATGGTCTCCCGGGCATTTCGTCCCTCGTTGAAGCAGGGGATAAGAATGGAGATGAGCGGTTCACCCGCGAGCGTCGGGGCGGGCGTGTCTTTATCCCACGACCAGTGGCGTTCAAGCTGAAACCAGAAATAGAGGCCGCCTGTTATCCAAAGTACCGACATGAACAGCGGCCAGAAGAACACGAAATCCAGAATCAGTTCGCCGGTAAAGAGGGCGGCCACGCCTAACGGCAACCCGAATACCAGACATAAAATAGAGAAGGCGATAATGCGATCAGTCATTGTCAGGGTACCAGTACGAAGAAAATTCAGGCCTGATGCGTGAGATATCAGGTTGATTGTTGAGAAAGTCGTCGGGGTAGTAACCGTAGTTTTTGACGCCGTTCAGCTGGAGCACGCGCATCCACTGCGCAAGCTGGCTATCGGCAACGGCGCGCTGCGGTTTCTGGTCCCAGTCCCTGGCCTGCAGCTCGAAAATGGTTTTATCGAGCGCGCCGGGGCGTGCGGCGACCGCGTTAACCAGACGCGTCAGCCAGGCATCGCTCTCGTCTGCCGGGACGGACTCCATCAGCGGCATGGCCATCGGTACCGTCCAGTCATACTCCGCCAGAAAATCATCAAGATTCTGCGCGAACCACGCTTCGCTTTCGGGCTGCAGAATGGGTAAGGCGAACATATTGCGCGCGGTTTTTATCTGCGGGCCGCGGATATGCTTCACCGCCAGGCTCAGGGCGTGTGTAAACCCGATGAGCGTCTGGCTTTTCTGGCGCGTGGCGTTCTGACCGGCATCGTCCACGTCCGTCAGCGCCGCATCGTCATGGAACAAAATCCCGTTGAAGCTGGCATAGCGGGCCAGATCTTCATAGATGTCCGTCACCTGCTGGCGCACCTGCGGGTCCCACGGGGAGAGCCGGATATAGGGCTCGGTGGCTTCACGCAGCTGGCCGGTTTGACGATCCCGGCGCTGAACGCGCGGCAGGGAAGGATCGAGATCGAACGAGAGCACCGGCATCCACGCGAAGACTTTTACCCCCGCGCGGTTTGCAGCTGCCAGGAGACAAAATTAAAGAGATCGGCCCGAACCGGCAGCCGGCGGTTGGGGAAATAGAGCGCCTTGATCCTGCCGTCGCCCTGCGGGTCGGCAAACGCCTGCAGGAAAACATGGCTGATCTTCATGTCGTAGACCCGCTGGATCAGCCTGTTGATGTTTTGGGTCTGCTGGGCCGGATCGGGATCGTAAACGTAGTCGAGATCGACGTGCATGACGCGCACGGGATCGCGCTCCTGAACCTGGCTGACCGTGCTGGCAAACGCCTTGAGCGAGGGATTTCCGGCGATCAGCAGGCGGGGGATGTTGCCCAGATCCTGCACGTTCCCCAGCCCGTCCTCAAGGGTGAAGGCCAGCTGGTAACCCTGCTGTCTGGCGATAGCGAGCGACGTACCGCTGGCGGCACCGTAGGGCCAGACCCAGGCGCGCGGCGCTTTGCCCGTCACCTGCGTGATTTTTTCAGTCACTTTGCGAACGTCATCGCCGATCCGCTGGCTGAACTGCTGGTCGGTTTCATAGCGACCCGTCGCTTTGTCATAAAAGCGATTCGCAATGGCCGGCTCGCGGCTGCCCTGCGGGTTGGCCGGAATGCCGTAATGCGAGGCCCAGGTATGCGATCCGATCTCAATCAGCGGGGAGTGGCTGAGCTCGCGCACCATGTCCCACGTCGCGAAGCGATCCCGGGGCGTCATCAGACCGCCGAAGTTAACTTTTTGATTTGCTGGCGTATCCACCCAGCTGCCCACCGGCGCCCACAGCGCGGGGACGTTCCAGGCCTGAAGCAGCGGCCAGACGCGGGTGTAAAAGCTGCTGTAGCCGTCGTCAAAGCTGAGCAGAACGGCTTTTGGCGGCAGCGTTTTTTTCCCGTCATGCGCGTCAAGAATGTCCTGCACGCTGATGGCGTGGTAGCCGTTGTGCAGCAGCCAGCTTATCTGCTCGTTTAACGCGCTGGTGCGAACGGAGAGATAGCGCTGATCGGCGGCATCGTCTTCGACGTCGTGGTAGGCCAGGACCAGAAACTGGTTTTTCGGCCAGGGTTCACTCGCCTCCAGCTGCGGCCTCTCTTTGGGCGCAATGAACGAGATCGCCTGCGCGCAGACGCTCGCGCTGAGGCAGAGCCAGCCGAGGAGTATCAGGCCCACGGAAAAACGTGTGTTCAGCATATTCATCCTTAAAAGCGTAAAGTCGCGTCAAACGTGACGGAGAGATTGCTCTCGCGTTTGCCGTCGTAAGGGCGTTTATCCCAGTTCAGCATCACGCCGGTATCAATGACGTTGTTCCACTGGACGCGCTGTCCGTAACCCAGCAGGGCGATGGCGCCAGCGGACTGATTTTTCTGCCAGTAGCTGCCGCCTCCCGCTACAAACTGCTGGCTCCAGAGGGTGTCGTAATGGCGGTACATCTCATGGTCAACGGCCAGGGCCGCCGTCACGGACAGATCCCGCTCCGGGTTGTAGTAGAGCGTGTCGCGCAGGCTGTTTTTACTGGCGGCGATCCCCGGCTCGAGATCCAGCGTCAGGGACGGGGTCTGCCAGAGACGCTCCTTGCCCGTGAGGGTGTATTCCTGGCGACGGTTATGGTCGGAGAAGCGGCTGAGGGCGGCGCTGAACTGGTACTCACGCCGCTCGTTTTGATACCAGCGCACTCCGCCTTCACCCCGGTTGGTGCTAATTCCGTTGCGTAACGCCCGAAGGGGCGTGGTGCGCGACAGGCGTTCCAGGCTGCCGCTGACCTGCCAGCTATCGGTCACAAAGTATGTTGTTGCGAGGCGAGCGCCCGGCTTGTTTTCACCGTGATAGCGGTTGCTGGAAAGCTCGGCTTCGAGCTGGAGGTCGCGTGGCCTCCACTCGACGCCGCCCAAAAGGTGACGGCTGGTGCCCTTGCCTTCATCGAAATTACTCTGCGCGTAGCGGGTGCCTGCAAACGGCCGCCAGCTGTCCGCTACGGGTTGGCCATAGAGCGTGGCGTCCCAGCTCAGGTCGTGTGTCCCGCTGACGGGGCTATCGGAGTGCAAACCCTTGCTCGCGTTGAGGCGCAGTTCGGACATGTGGTGGACCGTTCTGAGCCTGTCGAGACGCCTGGCGCTGCGATCGTTGGGCGCGCGAGCCAGCACGTCGTCGGCCAGTAAATCCATCTGTCGCCACTCCTGCAGATCCATCGCGACGTAGGCCTGCTGTTGCTCTAGCTCTGTGTTGGACGGCTCCAGCGCCTCCGCCTTTTTCAGCTTTTGCTCGGCCGCGCGCGGCAGGCCCCGCGCCTGAAGCAGGGTGGCGTAGTCAATCTGTAATCCCTGATTGCCCGGCGCCGTTGTCGCCAGACGGTGCGCCAGCGTTTCGGCTTCCGGCAGGGCATTCGTCGCCAGCAAATAGTTAAAGCGGAGCGACTGTCCGGTAAGCCACCTGTCGTTCGGCTGAGGGGTAGGGGAGCCGAAATCGTAGCGGGTCCAGGGGACGTTGCGGATCTGACGCTCTACGTACTGGCGGGCGGACTGATACTGTCCCGTATCCAGCCAGGCGTAGAAAAGCGCGTGCTCCTCGTCCTGCGGGTCGGAAGCGTATTGCGGATAGCGTTGCAGAAGCGAGAAGGCGGCGGGCGCGTTTTGCTCCTGCAGATACGCGGAAATCACCCAGCCGATGGCCCAGCCCGGCACCGGATGCTGGGCTGTCCTAAGATCCTGATATTCGCTAATCACCTGTGGGTAATCGGCATGGGCGTACAGCGCGCCAAGCCTGTCGATACGCGCCAGGACGACGTCTTCCGCCGCCTGCGGCTCATTTTGCCAGCGAGCAAGCAGGGCGTCGTAACGATTCAGCGCGGTTTGCGCAAGCTGCAGGCGCTCCTTTTCTGTTCTGCCGGGCACATCGGCAAGGCGAACCCGTTCGGCGGCGGCATTACGCTCAAGACGGCGACGCTCCGCGGGAGACAGCGTGACGCTTTGTGAAAGCTGCAGCGCGGGGGTGTTCACCCGGCTATCCGTTAGCGCGTCGATCAGCTCGCTGAGGAGCGCTTTATTCTCAGGTGCGACATTCAGCGCGCGGGTGTCTGCCAGAAGCCGATCCCAGCTTTTTCCCTGGCGTAACCAGACATACGAGAGCGTCTGGAGATGCGCCTGAGAGGGATTTTCCGCCACCAGCCGTCGGGCTTCCTGCAGGGCAAGCGTGTCCATGCGGGCATCGGCGAGAGTTTTGATGTAGCCGATACGATAATCGTCGTTATCCGGCGCAAGGCTACGCGCCTCTTTCCAGCGCGCCAGGGCCGGCTGCCACGCTTTTTGATTTCGCCTGGACTGCGCGACGGCAGCAACGCCGCGGGCGGGCAGCGGCATATAAATGCCGTAACGCTGCCAGACCTGAATAACCTCGTCATCATGACCCGCCCAGGCTGCAACCTGTAACCAGTCCGCAACTTGTGCAGGCGTCAGGGCATGCTGCTGCTGATAACGCTGAAGATAATCGAGAAACGGCGTGTAATTACCGTTACGCGCCTGTTGAATCTGTTGCTCATAAACGGATTCAGTCGCCTGAGCCAGAACGGGAAAGAGGAATAACAGAAACAATAATGTTGGGGTGCGATAAAAGAATAACGTATTGAAGCGAAGTGAACTTTCCATATCTATTTGCCATTTGTTTATCATGAATCCATTGCATAACACGGCCGCCTTTAAACTCAGGGTTAAAGGCCATAAATGAGAACGTTAAATCTGAATGCAGTGATGTTACGGGGTACTTACCTAAAGGTAATTATGGATCCTTATCTTAGTGGACTGGGTGAAAGCTAATGTACACCTGATATGTTGCCGGATAAATATGTTGAAAAGCGGCTGAGTAGTTTTGAGATAATTCTGTATCGAGTGGTTTTTGGCGGTTTTATTGAAATGATTGGTTATTTGTAACTGATTGATATATTGGTATTTTATTTATATTGTGACAGCTTTGTATATATTTTTAATGTGGTTTACCTGCCTCAATTAAAGTACTTTCTGGTGCATGTTTGGGAAGTTTCATGACAAAAACTCTTAATGTTTAGAGAAGTGACTTTTCTGCGATTGTTTTTTATTTATAATTAATGGCAGCCATTGAATGATAGTCTACAGGAAGTCTTGCTCATCAATGTCTGTATTGAGGGATGTCCAAAGCCGGAATACATTTATCGTTAATATAATAGCGCTATAAAACGAAGGCGGCCTTCTTTGCGAGGGATCGTGCTTGCTTTAATCTAAAAGGGATGGTTAGTGGCAACTTCAATTGTTTTAGTGACTCAGGATCGCTACCTTGTCAGAGGGATGCGGATATTTTTCCCGGATATTATCCTGCTCGACTCGATTGACAGAAACATATTTGATAACGGTGCAGATGAATATTCTGTATTGATTGATAGTCGTTCTCCGCTTCGTTTATATGATTACCTGATACGCCATCCGGCCAGAACGAAAAAAACAATCTGCTGCGTTATGCTCGATATGCGACACCGGGAGGAGAATCTGCTCAGTATGAAGTTATTTATGAACACGTCGCTGACCGCGCCGGATATGGCGTCGTTATTTAACCTGGTGCTCAATATGAAGGGCAGGCGCCTGACCACGAAGTGGCTGCTTAACTTACGGCTTAGCACACACGAAGCGATCATGCTGCGGTTGCTGAGGGCAGGGATGCCGATGGAAGCCATTGCCGATGAGCTGAATACGTCGGTGAAAAGCCTCTATCGTAAACGAACGGCGCTCTCGGAACGGCTGGGGGCAGAGAACTTCAACGAGGCGTGTTTGTTTATCTTTAAAAACAAACTGCTGGACGCAGGTGGGAACGATCCCTGGGGTGGGGAAAAACCAAAAGTATAGAACTGACTTGCGGGCAGTATTCTGAGTTTTAAGAAAACTGGACGGTGACGACATCCTTATTTTAGCTATGGATTTACTCTGGCTCAAAACGAGAGAAAGGACGTTGTAATGGACACGGTTGAAGAGTCTGGTTGGAAATTTTTCTGATGCTACATGATGAGCAAGAATTGTTAGATTACCTCACTGAGAATTACAGTGACCGTAACTCTCCGGCAAAGAAAGAATGGACCTTCCAGGTGATTTCTCATACCTGAGTTCGACGGTTTCCATAGGGTTTTCGTTAGGGTTATCGCCTGTAGTCATCGCAGGGGAAATCGACACTATCCTGACGTCTTCAGGCAACATGTTGAAAAACTATTCTTCAAGGCCAGAGTAATTTATCCGATACCACTTTATCTCAGCTGATGACAGGTTTTGACCTGTCGCAACGGCTTTGTACAGGTATGGGCTTGAACAATCGAATTCCTTAATGACCAACATAGGCGAATACAGTCGCGCCCATCGCTTTCTACCACCTGCGCGTGCCCGTTCAGCACGTCGATTCCCTGACCGCTAACCCTCTCTGCGGATAAAGGGGGGAGATAGCCCTGCCGCCAGTTCCGGGCAGTGGGTGACCAGACGGCCTTATTCGCGCCAGTGTTGCAGCAGATCTGAGGAGCAGGATTTATCGGTACCGTTGTAGCGGACAAGGTGCCCTGACAGGCAGGCGCTAAGCAGGATTATTTCTTCGACGGGCATGGGAGATACCTTTGATTAGGTGCGTGGTAACGCGCTTATCTCGATGCCGGCGGATATAAGGTGGCAGAAAATGAGCGGGTGGCGGTTGGATTTTGGGGGAGAGGAAACGCGTATTATAATGAAAAACGAATAGTATCTTCTGCTCTTTAACCACGTTTATGAACTGCCAGAGGCTAAGCCATGTGTTTTATCCTGAGCGGGTGATACCAGAAGGAGACTCCTGGAAGTGATTGAAAAATTTAAAAGGACGTTAGAAATGAATAAATATCTGTCTGGTCTGTGTGTTGTTTCTTTTTTTTATTTTTCTTCAATAGGTTACGCGCACTCTGCGGGTCTAAATAAAGTTCAGGTTAGTATCGAACCCCACATCTCTAATAGAGGATATATCCCGGTAATTTCTAATGCAGATGAAATCGAGTCTTCTGATTTCAGGGAGTCGGATCTAAAGGAGATGCAGGATAGCCTGAGGAAGCTGAAGTCCGACAACCGCAAAGTCGATGAGCTAACTCAGAAGGTTTTAGAGCTTGAGAGAAAGAATTCTGAGCAGGAGAGTAAGATCGAGCGATTGCAAAGAAGCCTTGATGACATGAAGCGGAGCAACGACAACCTTTCAAATCAGGTCAGCAATTTATCCGGCAAAATTAAGTGATAAAAAGAGCCACCGCCTGTATTAACTTACCGGGCTATTAGCGTAAGCGTGCCCGCATTAAAGCCACGCTTATCAACGCCCAGAAATCGGCCGTAGCCATATAGCAAAAACCCAGCCATAGGCTGGGTTTTCTAAATAGTGGTGCCCGGACTCGGAATCGAACCAAGGACACGGGGATTTTCAATCCCCTGCTCTACCGACTGAGCTATCCGGGCAACGGGGCGCATTAAACCCGATCTGCCCCGTGGCGTCAACGAAAAATGTTGTTTTCGTTACAGACTGCGCAATCTCTCACCATTTCGCAGCATCCTTAAGCGAAAAAGTGCGTCCAGAGCGCGGAGAGCGGCATGGCGAGCAGCAGTGCGGGCAGCATGTTCACCACGGCAAACATCTTAATCCCACAGATGCGCAGCCCGGTCGCCAACAGCAGCAGGCCGCCGACGGCGGTAAAGTCTGCCATCATCGCCGGCGTGGTGAGCGGGAGAATCAACGTGGCGCAGGTGGCAAGCGCCAGCTGAATAAGCAGCATCGGCACGGAAATCGCGGCAACGGCAACGCCGAGCGTGGTGGCAAAAATAGTGGCCGTAAAGAAATCAAGAAACGCCTTCGCAATCAAAATGCTTGGGTCGCCCGTCATCCCCTCCTGCATTGAACCGAAAATCCCGGTGCCGCTGGCGCAAAACAGAATAATGATGGCGACGTAGTTCTGAATAAACGACTCGTGCGTGCCGTGTTTCGCCTTGCCGCCCGGTCGGGCAATCAGGTTTTTGGCTTTACTCACCGCGCTGTTAATGCCTTTTTCCAGAAAGCAAAATTCGCCAATCAGCGCGCCGAGCAGGGTGGCCAGCACCATCACCGGCAGGTTGGCGCATTTGATCACGAGAAGAATACCGATCCCTAACGAAGCCAGGCCGAATATTGAGGGCATGGAGGTGCGAATACGCTCCGGCAACCGCTGGCTCAGCATGGCGCCGAGTACGCCGCCCAGCAATACGGCGCCTGCGTTAATAAATGGCCCGATAACCAAAGTTAACTCCTGTTATTTAATCATTGATATTGCATTATTATGGCACGGCAGGGCTTCGCGGGCCTTAGCTTTGGGTGGTTTCGTGCATACTGATTCCTTCTTGCACCTCAAAATAAAAGGTGACATTATTGCGCGAATTTTCTCCTCCCTGTCTCACCGCCCGGTGAGGGTAACTGCGCCTATGAAAACCATGAAAATTGCCGTCAGCCGCGAGCTGCTTTCCACTGTGTCTACGCACCGCGAAAAGGTGACGCTGGACAGCACTGATTTTACCGATGTGGCGGCCGTCGTCATCACAACAGCTGAAAGTCGCAGCGGCATTCTTGCACTGCTGAAACGCACGGGCTTTCAGCTACCGGTGTTTATTTTCTCGCAGGAGCAAATGGACGTTCCCGATGGCGCTACCGCGGTTATCTCGGGTAAAGCTCAGGAGTTTCTGGAACTGGAGAGCGCTGCCAGCCGCTACGAAGAGAACCTGCTGCCGCCCTTTTTTGACACCCTGAGCCAGTATGTGGAGATGGGCAACAGCACTTTCGCCTGTCCGGGCCACCAGCACGGGGCATTTTTCAAAAAACACCCGGCAGGGCGACAGTTCTATGATTTCTTCGGTGAAAACGTGTTTCGCGCCGACATGTGCAACGCCGACGTGAAGCTGGGCGATCTGCTGATCCACGAAGGGTCCGCCAAGCACGCGCAAAAGTTCGCAGCAAAAGTGTTCAACGCGGACAAAACCTACTTCGTGCTGAACGGCACCTCAGCGGCCAACAAGGTGGTGACCAACGCGCTGCTGACCCGCGGCGACCTGGTGCTGTTCGACCGCAATAACCATAAGTCTAACCACCACGGGGCGCTGATCCAGGCGGGCGCCACGCCGGTTTATCTTGAGGCCGCGCGTAACCCGTTTGGCTTTATTGGCGGAATTGACGACCACTGCTTTGACGATGCGTATCTGCGGGATCTTATCCGCGAGGCGGCGCCGGAAAAGGCCGACGAGGCGCGTCCGTTCCGCCTGGCGATCATTCAGCTTGGCACCTACGACGGGACGATCTATAACGCCCGCCAGGTGATCGACAAGATCGGTCATCTGTGCGACTACATTCTCTTTGACTCCGCATGGGTGGGCTACGAGCAGTTTATTCCGATGATGGCGGAAACGTCCCCGCTCTTGCTGGAGCTGAATGAGAACGATCCGGGGATTTTCGTGACCCAGTCGGTGCACAAACAGCAGGCCGGGTTCTCGCAAACGTCGCAGATCCATAAAAAGGATAACCACATTCGCGGTCAGGCGCGTTTCTGCCCGCACAAGCGGCTGAACAACGCGTTTATGCTGCATGCCTCCACCAGCCCGTTTTATCCGCTGTTCGCAGCGCTGGATGTGAATGCCAAGATCCACGAAGGTGAAAGCGGACGCAGGCTGTGGGCGGAGTGCGTCGAGCTGGGGATTGAAGCGCGCAAGGCGATCATTGCGAATTGCCATATGATCAAACCGTTTATCCCGCCGGTGGTGACGGGCCGGCCGTGGCAGGATCATCCGACGCACGCCATTGCCAGCGAGCTGCGCTTCTTCAGCTTTGAGCCGGGGGCCAAATGGCACGGCTTTGAGGGCTATGCCCGCGAGCAGTACTTTGTCGACCCGTGCAAGCTCCTGCTGACCACGCCGGGTATCGATGCCGAAACCGGGGAGTACACGGATTTCGGGATCCCGGCGACGATTCTGGCGCACTACCTGCGCGAAAACGGCATCGTGCCGGAGAAATGCGACCTCAATTCGATCCTGTTCCTGCTGACGCCTGCCGAAAGCAGCGAGAAGCTGGCGCAGCTGGTGGCGATGCTGGGCCAGTTCGAACAGCATATTGAAGACGACACGCCGCTGGCGGACGTGCTGCCGACGATCTTCCAGAAATACCCGGTGCGCTACCGGGATTACACCCTCCGCCAGCTGTGCCAGGAGATGCACGATCTCTACGTCAGCTTTGACGTGAAGGATCTGCAGAAGGCGATGTTCCGCAAGGAGAGCCTGCCGGAGGTGGTGATGAACCCGCAGGATGCGAACCGGGCCTATATTCGCGGTGAGGTGGAGCTGGTTCGCATACGTGATGCCGCAGGGCGCATTGCTGCCGAAGGGGCGCTGCCCTATCCGCCGGGCGTGCTGTGCGTGGTGCCGGGTGAGGTCTGGGGCGGGGCGGTACAGCGTTACTTCCTGGCGCTGGAGGAGGGCGTCAACCTGCTGCCGGGCTTCTCGCCGGAGCTGCAGGGAGTTTACAGCGAGAAGGATGCCGACGGGATTAAGCGGCTGTATGGGTATGTATTAAGATAGTGCGGGCTGTTGCCCTCACCCTAACCCTCTCCCACAGGGAGAGGGAACCTTTCATCAAACCGCACTACGCTTGTACATCCTCCTCGGATGCCCAATCTTGCCGTACAGCATCTCCACCGTCAGAAAACCCGCCTCCACGCAGTGCTCCAGATAGCGCCGGGTGGTGGTTTTGCTTAATCCGGTTTCGCTCACCACCTCATCCACGGTAAAGCAGTGCGTTGCCTTGTCGTTGAACAGCGTCTGCACCCGCGCCAGCGTATTTTCCTCAATGCCTTTACTGCCATTGTCCAGGCGGTAGTTTTTCGCCTGGAGCTGATACAGCGAATCCACGTTTTGCTGGTCGACAATCTTCCAGACCCGCTGCTGTTCCGCAAACTGCACGAACCGCTCCAGCGACTGGCTGAGCCGCTTCCAGGAGACGGGTTTGAGGATGTAGTCGAACGCGCCGTTGCGAATCGCCTGGCTGCAGGTGTCCATATCGCTGGCGGCTGTAATAAAAATCACCGAGCAGTTGGCGCGGGCCAGCATGGGGTTATTGATAAGCGAGATGCCTTTACCGTCCGGCAGGTAGTTATCCAGCAGCATCAGCTGCGGCTGTTTGCTTTCAAGCTCTGCCTGGGCCGCAGCCAGCGACGAGGCAATGCCTACCAGCCTCAGACGCGGATGTTTGCCTATCAGCTCCGCGTGCAGTTGCGCCAGTTCGTTCTCGTCTTCAACAATCAGTACGTCGATAAGTTCATGTTGCATAGTCGGTGTCTTCCAGTTGCCGGGCGGTTCCCGTGGCCGGGATAAACAAGGAGAAAATGGCGCCGCGCGGGGTATTATCGGCAACTTCTATCGCGCCGCCAGCCTGTGTGACGTAGCTTTCGATCAGGTACAGGCCAATCCCATGATCGCCGCGTGTTTTGGTGGTGACGCCGCGTTCAAAGATCCGGTCACGGATCGCCGGTGTAATGCCAACGCCCTGGTCGGCCACTTCAATAATCAGTTCCTGTTCGCTGAGTTTGATCAGCACTTCTACCGGCGCGTGGGGAAGCGGCGACCGCTGTGTCGCTTCGATGGCGTTATCCAGCAGGTTGCCAATAATTGAAATCAGCTCTTGCTCCCCAAGGGGCAGGAAGGGTCTGTCCAGCCGACAGCCCGGGTCGAAACACAGCTCGACGCCTTTCTCCCGCGCGCGGGCGGCTTTCCCCAGCAGCAGGCCGCACAGGGTCGGGGAACTGAAGCGCGAAGAGATAAAGTCCAGCAGCTCCTGGGCATGCTCCGACTGTGCCTGAATGTAGCCAATGGCTTCCTCATAGCGGCCCATGTGCAGCAGGCCGGAGAGGGTGGTCATCCTGTTTAACTGCTCGTGGCGCATGATGCGCAGGTTATCGACATAGCGTTTTACCTGGCTGAGCTGGGCGCTCAGCGAGTCGATCTCGTTGCGATCGCGGAAGGTGATCACCCAGCCCTGCAGCGACCCCTCAAGCATGATGTGCACCCGGCTGGCAATCACCGTGAGATCGTTAAAACGACAAATCTCGTCATGGGTATCTTTCGCCAGCATCGTCTGCGTGTCGAAGAACGGGACCGGATCGATCACCTGGCTTATCAGCTGTCCGCGCAGCTCGCGGGCCGGCTGGCTCAGGCCCAGCAGCTTGCGTGCCGCCTGGTTGATGACTTCAATCCGCCGCCGATCGTCAATGGCAATCACCCCTTCATAAATAGACTCCATCATCGCTTTCTGCTGGCGCACCAGCAGGCCGATCTCGCGCGGCTCAAGGGAGAAGATCTGCTTCTTAATGCTGCGGGTAAAGAACCAGGAGAAGATAAAGAGAGCGATCAGCAGCAGCACGGCGGCAATCAGGATATTGACCACCTTACTGACGGTAATGGTATCAAGGTAGCTGGTGAGATAGCCTACCGAAACGATGCCGACCACCTGTCCGGCAGCGTTAAAGATGGGGGCTTTACTGCGCAGCGAAATGCCCAGCCCGCCTTTGCGGATGGTGGTGGTGCTTTTACCCTGCAATACGGCCTCATTGTCTCCGCCAACCAGGGTTGTGCCCACTCTGTCGGCAAAGACGGAGTGAAAAAGATGCTGCCCTTTATTATCACCAATCACAATAAAGCTGGCGTCGCTGTGTGCAGACATCTTCTGCATAAAATCATGGATGGCGGAGATATTCTTTTGTTCAACTTCATGACGCAATGTCGGAATAAGCGCAATCTCTTCAGCCTGTATTTTGGCACGCGTACTCATTTCCTGATAAAGCTGCTTCCCGACGTCGGTATAATAATATCCGCCCAGCAGCGCGAAAAGTACCGAGAAAAAGGCAACCAGCGAAATAAACAGCTTAATCTGGAAAGAAACTTTCATAACTATCACGCGAGGTAGCAGCAAAGATCGCCAATATATCATCTTTTTTTGCGCTGACGCCCGCTTTGCCGAAAACTTGTGATCCCTTGCACAGCGGGCGCTGTAAAAGAGTTATCCTGAAGGCGAACGTGCTTCGGGCTTCCCGGATAAATGTTATTTGTTTGTTCAATTCGGAAAAGAAACCATAAAAACCACGGCAATAAATAAGGTATAAATCACATTAAATAAAAGAAACCATTAAAACCATAGCTGCCATTAAAACTTCGCTTTTAATATGCCATCCCTCACATAAAGTAAGCCTTTGTGACTCTAAGCTGAACGCACAAAATAACCAAGGGGCTTATTATGAGCACAACTGACGATTCTTTCTCTGTTACCCACGACCCGATTGAAATTCAGCGGCCTTCGCTCAAAGAGCGCTGGTGGCATATTATGGATACCTGGAAAGTTGGGATTATTCCTCTGCCGCTGTTCGTTCTGGCGGGCGCGCTGATTGCGATTGATTGCCTGGGCGGAAAACTGCCGAGCGATATCGTGGTCATGGTGGCAACGCTGGCCTTCTTCGGCTTTGCCTGCGGCGAGTTTGGCAAACGCCTGCCGATTGTCGGCAAGCTCGGCGCGGCGGCGATTTGCGCCACCTTTATCCCTTCCGCGCTGGTCTACTATGGCCTGCTGCCGGACGTGGTGGTCGAGTCCACCACCAAGTTCTACAAATCCACCAACATTCTCTATCTCTACATCTGCTGCATTATCGTCGGCAGCATCATGAGCATGAACCGCACGGTGCTGATTCAGGGCTTCCTGCGCATCTTCTTCCCAATGCTGTGCGGTGAAATCGTCGGCATGCTGGTAGGGATGGGCGTTGGCCTGGCGCTGGGTCTTGAGCCGTTCCAGATCTTCTTCTTTATCATTCTGCCGATTATGGCGGGCGGCGTCGGGGAAGGGGCGATCCCGCTTTCCATCGGCTATGCCACCCTGCTGCACATGGACCAGGGCGTGGCGCTCGGCCGCGTGCTGCCGATGGTAATGCTCGGCGGTCTGACGGCAATCATCATCTCCGGCTGCCTGAACCAGCTCGGTAAACGCTTCCCGCATCTGACCGGTGAAGGCCAGCTGATGCCTAACCGCGCGAATGCCGATGCCACCGTCTCTCAGCCTGCGTTTTCCGGCAAAGCGGACGTCACCACTATCGCCTCCGGCGCGCTGCTGGCGGTGCTGCTCTACATGCTGGGCATGCTCGGCCACAAGCTGATTGGCCTGCCAGCACCAGTTGGCATGCTGTTTATGGCGGTCCTGGTGAAACTCTGCAACGGCGCCTCTCCGCGCCTGCTGGAAGGCTCTCAGGTGGTGTACAAATTCTTCCAGACCTCCGTGACCTACCCAATCCTCTTCGCCGTCGGCGTGGCCATCACCCCGTGGCATGAACTGGTGGCGGCGTTCACCGTCAGCAACCTGCTGGTGATTGTCAGCACCGTTTCCGCACTGGTGGCAACCGGCTTCTTCGTCGGCAAAAAGATTGGTATGCACCCGATTGATGTCGCCATCGTCTCCTGCTGCCAGAGCGGCCAGGGCGGTACCGGCGACGTGGCGATCCTGACCGCAGGCAACCGTATGAGCCTGATGCCGTTCGCCCAGATTGCTACCCGTATCGGCGGGGCGATTAACGTCTCTGTCTCACTGCTGATTCTGGGCAACTTCCTCGTTTAAGTTTTCAGGAAAGAACAATGAAACTCGCAAGCTTTTTATACCAGGGAAAACGCAGCTACGGCATCGTCCAGGCCGATGGCGTGATTGATTTAGGCCGCCGTCTCGGCGACCGCTACAGCGACCTCAAGGCGCTGCTGCAGGGCAACGGGCTGGCGCAGGCCACCCGCTACCTGAACGATGCCGTGGACGTGCCGATGAGCGCCATCACCTTCTTACCGGTGATCGAGCAGCCGGAAAAGATCCTCTGCGTGGGCATGAACTATGCCGACAAGCGCAAGGAGTTTGACCAGCATAACCCGGCCCCGACGCTGTTTGTCCGCTTCCCCGATTCACAGACCGGCCACAACGAGCCGGTGCTGAAGCCGCGCCACTCCAGCGAATTCGACTACGAAGGCGAGTTGGCGGTGATCATCGGTAAAGGCGGGGAGAACATCAGTCGCGATGACGCCCTGCGCCACGTGGCGGGCTACAGCTGCTACATGGACGGCTCCGCCCGTGACTGGCAGCACACCTGGTTTACCGCCGGTAAAAACTGGCGCAAAACCGGCGCGTTTGGGCCGTGGATGGCGACGGCGGATGAGATCCCGGATCCGCACCAGCTTGCGATCCGCACCTGGCTGAACGGCCGCATGGTACAGGAAGACAACACCAGCAGCATGATCCACAAGGTTGCGGAGCTGATCGAGTACATCAGCACTTTCACCCGCCTCAGCCCGGGCGATGTGATCATCACCGGATCCCCGGGCGGAGTGGGTAAAAAGCGCAATCCGCCGCTGTTTATGAAAGAAGGGGATCGCATTGAGGTGGAGATCGAGCATATCGGTCATCTCAGCAACGTGATCGTGGAAGCGCCAGCCGTCGGGCTTGCGGCAGCACATTAAGAAAGACGGCATGAACAGTCAACCCATCGATTTTCGCCACACCGTCGTGGCGAAACACCCGGAACGCTTAAGCCAGATCCGCTACCTGCTGGCAGACAGCGGCCTTGGCCTGGACAACGACATCACGCTGTTTGTCGAAGCCTGGTCCGGCTCGCAGCTGGTGGGTTGCGCTGGGCTTGCTGCCAACGTTATCAAATGCGTGGCGGTCAACGAGCAGCTTCGGGGCGAGAACCTCAGCGCGCGGCTGCTGGCAGAGGTGGAAAATGCGGCGCTGGAGTGCGGCCATTTTCATCTCTTCCTCTGCACCCGTCCGTGCAACCGGGAGCGCTTTGCCCGCAGCGGCTTCTGGCCGATTGCCCAGAGCGGGAACAACGCGGTGCTGATGGAGAACACCCCGCAGGGGATCGAACGCTACTGCCGTTCCCTGCGCGCGAAGCGCAAGTGCGGGGAGAACATTGGCGCGATAGTGATGAACGCCAATCCGTTCACCCTCGGCCACCGCCATCTGGTGGAGCAGGCGGCGCAGCGGTGCGACGCCCTGCACCTGTTCGTGGTGCGTGAAGACGCCTCGTTCTTCCCGTTCAGCGCGCGCCTCGAGATGGTGCGCGCGGGCGTGGCGCATCTGCCGAACGTGGTGGTGCATGAAGGCTCGCAGTACATCATCTCCCGCGCCACCTTCCCGGCCTACTTCCTGAAGGAGACCGGCAAGGTGCAGCAGGCGTGGAGCGAGATCGACGTGCTGATCTTCCGGGACTTCATCGCCCCGGCGCTCGGCATCACGCACCGCTTCATCGGCTCGGAGCCGTTCTGCGATATCACCCGCCAGTACAACCAGACGCTGCACGACCTGCTGGCCTCGCATATCGAGGTGGTAGAAATGCCGCGCATCAAGGCCACCGGCAACGCTATTTCAGCGTCCGAAGTGCGCCGCTTACTGAAGACACAGCAGTTTTCCCGGATCCGGGAGATTGTCCCGGACTCCACCTTCGCGCATCTCGAAACGCATTACCGTGCGAGTGCGGAAGTCGCTTAACTACCAGGAATTTATCATGAAAATTGTAAGGGAGGCGCTGGCCGGAACGCAGGAGTCCAGCGACCTGATGGTGAAAATCGCTCCCGCTCACGACGAGCTGGAGATAGTCATCCACAGTGAAGTGATTAAGCAGTTTGGCGAGCAAATTCGCCAGGTGGTCAACGACACGTTGCGCGCCATGAACGTGCACCAGGGATTAATTATTATTGAAGACAAAGGGGCGCTGGACTGTGTGATCCGCGCCCGCCTGCAAAGCGCGCTGATGCGTGCCGCCGATGAACAGGCCATCAATTGGGGGGCGCTGAAATGAGCAAACTCCGCCGCAGTATGCTGTTCCTGCCGGGCGCCAACGCCGCCATGCTCTCAACAGCCTTTATCTACCGTCCCGACTCCATCATGTTTGACCTTGAGGACGCCGTTGCCCTGCGCGAGAAGGATACCGCGCGCATGCTGGTGTTCCACGCCCTGCAGCACCCGATGTATCAGGATATCGAAACCGTAGTGCGTATTAACCCGCTCAGCACGCCGTTTGGCCTGCTGGATCTGGAAGCCGCCGTGCGGGCCGGCGTGGACGTGATCCGCCTGCCGAAAACCGACACGCCGGACGATATCTACGAGCTGGAAAGCCATCTCGAACGTATCGAGCAGGAGTGTGGCCGCGAGGTTGGTTCCACCCGCGTGATGGCGGCGATTGAATCGGCCATTGGCGTCATCAACGCCGTGGCGATTGCCCGCAGCTCTCCGCGCCTCATCGGGATTGCGCTGGCCGCCTTTGACTACGTGATGGACATGCAGACCGAGCGCGGAGACGGCACCGAGCTGTTCTACGCCCGCTGCGCCGTGCTGCACGCCGCCCGCGCGGCGGGCATCGACGCCTTCGACGTGGTGTGGTCAGACGTTAACGACGAGGCCGGGTTCCTGCGCGAGGTCGATCTGATCCGCAAGATGGGCTTTAACGGCAAATCGCTGATTAACCCGCGCCAGATTGACCTGCTGCACAACGCCTACGCCCCGACGCAGGAAGAGGTGGATCACGCCAAAAGGGTGATTGAGGCGGCAGAAGAGGGCGAGCGTAACGGCCTGGGCGTGGTGTCGCTCAACGGCAAAATGGTGGATGCACCGATTATTAACCACGCGCAGGTGGTGCTGGAGCGCGCGGCGGCCTCCGGCGTGCGTCGGTAAGGATAAAATAATGAATCAGACAGAACTTCTTCACGTGAATTTTCCCCATCTGCGGGACTTAAAACCTTTTGATACCGCCCACAGCGCCACGCCGTGGCTGGCGGACAGCGACGCTAAGCACAGCCGCAAGCTCTGCGCCTCTGTTGAAGAGGCGGTTAAGCGTTGCGGCCTGCAGGACGGGATGACCATCTCCTTCCACCACGCGTTTCGCGAAGGCGACCGGGTGATCAACACCGTCGTGGCGCTGCTGGCGCGAATGGGCTTCAAAAACCTGACGCTGGCCTCCAGCTCGCTGATGACCTGCAACGACGCGCTGATCGAGCATATTGAAAGCGGCGTCATCACCCGGATTTACACCTCGGGCATGCGCGGCAGGCTGGCGGATGCCATCTCCCACGGGCTGATGGACGAGCCGGTGCAAATCCACTCCCACGGCGGGCGCGTGAAGCTGCTGCAGGACGGCGAGCTGAATATTGACGTGGCGTTTCTCGGCGTGCCGTGCAGCGATGAGTTTGGCAACGCCAACGGCACGCACGGTAAATCGTGCTGCGGGTCCCTGGGCTACGCGATGGTGGACGCGCACTTTGCCCGTAAGGTAGTGCTGCTGACTGAAGAACTGGTGCCGTTCCCCAATATGCCCGCCAGCCTGGTTCAGGACCAGGTGGACTACATCGTGCAGGTTGAAAGCGTGGGCGACCCGGCAAAAATCAGCGTCGGCGCGGCGCGCGTCACCAGCAACCCGCGCGAGCTGATGATCGCCCGCTATGCGGCGGACGTGATTGAACACTCCGGCTACTTCAAACCGGGCTTCTCAATGCAGACCGGCTCCGGCGCGGCGGCGACCGCCTGCACGCGCTTTATGGAAGAGAAGATGGAGCGCAGCGGCGTGAAGGCGCGCTTTGCGCTCGGCGGCATCACCGGCAGCCTGGTGGATTTACACGAGAAGGGGCTCATCGAAAAGCTACTCGATACCCAGTGCTTTGACGGTCAGGCGGCGGCCTCGCTGGCGCGCAACCCGAACCACGTTGAGATCTCCACCAACGTCTACGCCAACCCCGGCAGCAAGGCGGCAAGCTGCGACCAGCTCGACGTGGTGATCCTCAGCGCGCTGGAAATCGACGTTGATTTCAACGTCAACGTTATCACCGGCTCCGACGGGGTGATGCGCGGCGCGTCCGGCGGACACTGCGACGTGGCCGCCGCGGCAAACCTGACCATCGTCGTCGCGCCGCTGCTGCGCAGCCGCATTCCAACGGTCGTGAAGCGGGTTACCACGCGCCTCACGCCGGGCGAAAGCATCGACGTGCTGGTCACCGACCACGGCATTGCGGTCAATCCGGCGCGGCCGGAGATCCGCGAGCGGCTGCTGGAAGCCGGGCTCAAAGTTGTGGATATCAGCACGCTTTACGAGCGGGCGATTTCCCTGACGGGCGTACCGAAATCGATTGAATTTACTGACAAAATCGTCGGGGTGATCCGCTACCGCGACGGCAGCGTGATCGACACCGTGCGACAGGTGAAGGAGTAGTTATGACAATAGCGACACCCGTGCGGGCGGGTGTCAGCCTGGACGAACTGCTGGCGGCGAAAGAGCGCCGCGCAGCGCGCCAGGCTGACATGCTTGAGCACTATCAACAACCGGTGATTTCCCTCACGCTGGTCACGCCAGGGGAAATCAAAGACAGCCTGCGCTATCGCAATACCATGGGCGTGGCGCTGCAAATGTGCGACCAGCTGCTGTGGGAAAACCGCTGGCAGGTGCTGGACCGCCAGGTGCTGTGGCTCCCGACCGGGCCAGAAGCCCTGTGGTGCGTGGCCCATCCTGCGGTGGAAATCAAAGCGCACTGCGCGGAGCTGGAGCAGACGCACCCGCTCGGCAGGCTGTGGGATCTGGACGTGATCTGCCCTCAGTACGGCCACGTCGGGCGTCAGTCTCTGGGGGCAAACCTCAGACGCTGCCTGATCTGCGACGAACCCGCTCATGCCTGTTCCCGTTCGCGCAATCACCCCGTTGAGCAGGTGGTTTCCCGCGTGGAGAAGACGATCGATGACTGGTTTGCTCGCGACTAAACCGCGCCCGGTTGACGTGCCCGCGCTTGCCGAGGCGGCGCTATGGCAGGAGCTGGAGCTGACGCCCAAGCCGGGGCTGGTGGACAAGCTCAATAACGGTTCCCATCGCGATATGAACCACGCGCTGTTCGTCCGCAGCATTGCGGCGATTACGCCGTGGTTTTCGCGCTTTGCCGAACTCGGTAACGCACATGCAGATAAACCCGCTGACGCACAGCTTCGCATTATCCGCCCGATGGGGATGGCCTGCGAGCAGGCGATGTATGCCGCGACGAACGGAGTGAACACCCACAAGGGCGGGATTTTTGCCCTGGGTTTACTGTGCTTCGCTGCCGGACGTGTGAAAAATATCTCCGCAGACAGCCTCTGCTGTGAGGTGAGTAACATCTGCAGCGGGCTGGTGTCGCGTGAGCTGGCCGCGCGCAGCGGGCAGGCGACGGCGGGCGAGCGGCAGTTTCATCTGTACGGCTTAACCGGCGCGCGCGGAGAGGCGGAAAGCGGCTTTGCGACGGCGCGTAAGGCGCTGGCGCAGTGGAACGGACAGTCGCTTCACGGCCTGCTGTTGCGCCTGATGGCGGTCAATCAGGACAGTAATCTCGTCTCGCGCGGCGGCATTGAAGGGCTGCGCTACGTTCAGGGCTACGCGCGGGAATTACTGGTGAGTGGCTGGGATCGAGAGGCGCTGCTTAAGATGGATAAGGCATTGATTGAACGGAACCTGAGCCCGGGCGGCAGCGCGGATTTGCTGTCGGTGGGGTGGGTGCTCTCTGCAATAAAATAGCCGGGTGGCGCTAACGCTTACCCGGCCTGTGAACGGTGTGTTTGTAGGCCCGGTAAGGCGAAGCCGCCACCGGGCACAATACCGCAAAGATTAATGCGCGATCGGCTGCGCACCGTGCGGTTCACGCACGTGCTTGTACTTGAACAGTGCGATGAACGCGAAGAACAGCACCAGAGAGTATGCCGCGAAGATCAGCCACACAGGCTGCCAGTTGGTAATGCCGTTGGTGGTGTACATCTCAACCACTTTACCGCTTACCACTCCGCCCAAAATACAGCCGAAGCCGTTGGTCATCATCAGGAACATACCCTGCGCGCTGGCGCGGATTTCAGGCTTCACCTCTTTTTCCACAAACACCGAACCAGAGATGTTGAAGAAGTCGAAGGCGCAGCCGTAAACGATCATCGACAGCACCAGCAGCACGGTACCAAACGCGCTCGGGTCACCGTAGGCGAACAGGCCGAAGCGCAGCATCCATGCCGCGATACTGATCAGCATGACGTTTTTGATGCCGTAGCGGCTCAGGAAGAACGGAATGGTCAGAATGAACAGCGTCTCAGAGATCTGAGAGATGGACATCATCACCGACGCATGTTCAACGATAAAGCTGCCGGAGAACAGCGGGTTGTTATCGAAGCTGTGCAGGAAGGTGTTGCCGAACATGTTGGTGATCTGCAGCTCTGCGCCCAGCAGCATGGAGAAGATAAAGAAGATCGCCATGCGTTTGTTTTTAAACAGCGCGAACGCGTCCAGGCCGAGCATGGTGCTCCAGCTCTGGTTTTTCTGCTGGTTAGAAACCGGAATGGTTGGCAGCGTCAGGGTGAAGATCGCCAGCACCACGGAGAGCGCCGCACCGATATAGAGCTGCATATGGCTCAGTTCGAAGCCTGCGAAGCTCACGCCCCACATCGCCATGATAAAGCCGATGGTGCCCCAGATACGGATTGGCGGGAAATCGGTCACGATATCCAAATCCGCGGATTTCAGGCGGTAGTAGGAGATGGTGTTGATCAGGCCAAGCGTTGGCATATAGGCCAGCGAGTTAAGCAGGATCACCATGAACATCGCCCCCGGCGTGGTCACCTGGGCTGCCATAAACAGCGTCCCCGCGCCCACCAGATGGCAAAGCATGTACAGCCATTTCGCACTCAACCATTTATCCGCCACGATGCCCAGCAGCGTTGGCATGAAGACAGCCGCAATACCGAGCGAGCTGTATACGGCACCGATTGACGCACCATCGAACTTGAGCGTCACAAACATATAGGAGCCGAGTGTAGTCAGCCAGCTACCCCACAGGCAGAACTGCAGAAACGACAAAATTTTAAGCTGCAGCTTAAGGTTCATGTTACTTTCCTCACAAGTGAGCGGGAGATATGTTGTTTTGGGAACATTCAGGGTTGTTATTTGATGCAATTCTATCAGTTGGCAACGATATGTTTTGTTACCTCCCGCAAAAAAATGCAATCCACATTAATTTGCAGTTTGGATTGTGATGCAAATAACATTTTCGTATGGGTGGGGTTGGATAGGTGCGGCCTGATGCCCTCACCCTGACCCTCTCCCACAGGGAGAGGGGAAACAGAACACCTTCTCCCAGAGGGGAGAAGGTGTGCCGATCACCGGCGACGATAGTTCTTTTGCGCCGTATTCACCTTATACAGATAGCGACGGGATTCCGCAGACGGGTGGCGGGTGGTGAGGGTTGAGTAGACATCCCCTGGCGCCATGCTGTTGATGATGTTTGCGGCCTGCACTTTGTCATTCGAGAAGACGCGCAGCACGCTGCCCGCGCCGCCGTTATAGGCGGTGATCACCGCATAGCGGCGTGACGTTGGGTTATCAATTCCGCCCAGGTACACATTGTTCAGCATCGCCAGGTAGGCCGTGCCGGTATCAATGTTGCTCTGCGGATCGAACAGATAGCTGCGGCTCGGCGTGCCGGATTTCCCCTGGGCGCGGAAGACGTCTTTACCGGCGCTGTGCTGCACTACCTGCATCAGCCCCAGGGCGTCGGAACGGCTTACCGCGTACGGGTTGAACGAGGATTCGGTCTGCATAATCGCCAGGATCAGCGACTCATCCACGCCGTACTTGCGCGAGGCCTGACGCACCATCCCAATGTACTTATGCGCACGCTTGTCGAGGTGGTTCGGGACGAGGTTGATGGTGACGCTGTAGATAATCTTCAAACCGTTAGAGCGGCTTTTCAGGCGCGTCTGCAGCAGGTAGTCGGCAAATTTCGTGGCGCGACCTTCCCAGCGGATCGGCTGGCCGGTCTGATCGACAACCTGGCCGTACAGGAACGGCTCTTTCGAGATAGTGATATCGTCGGCATCTGAGTAGAGATCGATTGAGCCAGGATCGTCACCCATCAGCAGGGTTTTGACGATCGCCTGACGCAGTCGCGCAGCAGGGTCAGTGCCTGCGATGGTTTCAACCGTGATCGTACCCTCATCAAAGTTGATGTGGCTACGGGTCTGATAGGCATCGGTGTACTTAACGTAGTCCTTAGGTCCGGCAATAAGAACTTCGTTAAATCCCCATATATTCTCGATGTTGTGGGCAAACTGCCCCATCAAAATGTCAAAACCGTTGGTGTCCTTGATCCAGGCTTCGTTGTAATCTTCGCCTTTTTTTGACGAACACGAGACAAGCAACGGCGCAACAAGGGCTAGCGCTAAAAGTTTTTTCATCATTCCGGGAGTGCGTGTTGTGTTTGCTTTAACGGCGGGGTTTCCCCCGCACGCTGTTATTTTTCCGGTGGCGTATAGCCTTCGATGTGCACGTCTTTACCTTCGAACAGGAAGCTCACCATCTCCTGCTCCAGCAACTTGCGGTGTTCCGGGTTCATCATGCTGAGTTTTTTCTCGTTGATCAGCATGGTCTGCTTTTTCTGCCACTGTCCCCAGGCTTCCTTGGAGATTTCATTGTAGATGCGTTTACCCAGGTCGCCCGGATAAAGCTGGAAATCCTGGCCTTCAGCGTCACGCTGCAGGAAAGTACAAAAAATCGTTCTGGCCATACTCATTCCTCTTTTTCTTGTCGATGCTAAACCATTGCACCGGCACGTAATTGCTGTAACAGGCGCTCCACGGGAGCCGCCAGTCCGACTGATGGCGGTTGCGCTAAGTTATACCAGAGAGCGGTGCCTTCATCCATGCACGAGGCAAATGACGACACGGGAAGCCACATGGGTACAATGTCCAGGTGGAAATGGCTGAACGTATGGCGAAACGCGGTCAGCTGCGTCAGGTTATCGGCAGCAATCCCGCGCTGTTTAAGCCATTCACGCAGCAAATCTTCATCTTCAAACTGTGGGAAGCAGTATAGACCACCCCACAGACCGCTCGGTGGACGCTGGGCGAGGAAGACCTCGTCGCCGTGCTGCATCAGCAGCATATAGCCGGTGCGCTCCGGCAGCGTCTGTTTGGGTTTCTTACCCGGATATTGTGCCCATGAATGGTTGGCATACGCCACGCAGAGATTATTCACCGGGCAGAGTTCGCATTTTGGTTTTGAGCGCGTGCAGACCAGCGCGCCGAGATCCATCATCGCCTGGTTGAAACGCTCGACGCCGTTGGCCGGGGTGACCGCTTCACTTATTTCCCAAAGGCGTTTCTCAACGTCCTTCTTCCCCGGCCAGCCGTCGACGGCGTAGCAGCGTGCCAGCACGCGCTTCACGTTGCCGTCGAGGATCGGGAAATGCTTGCCTAAAGACAGGGAGAGAATGGCGCCTGCGGTTGAACGTCCGACGCCGGGAAGATCGGCCACCTCATCGAAGGTTTCCGGGAATTTCCCGTTGTGGCGCGTCGCGACCTGCTGTGCGGCCTTGTGGAGGTTACGCGCCCGGGCGTAATAGCCAAGACCGGTCCACAGATGAAGGACCTCGTCCAGCGGGACGTTGGCCAGATCGGTCACCGTCGGGAAGCGCGCCATAAAACGCTCGAAGTAAGGAATGACTGTGGCGACCTGCGTTTGTTGCAACATCACCTCGGAGAGCCATACTTTGTAAGGCGTTTTTTCAATTTGCCAGGGCAGGGTTTTACGCCCGTATTTGTCGTACCAGTCCAGCACCTGGGCTGAAAATTGAGAGGCTTGCATGGTCATCGATTCGCATAATCAGGGACGCAGATTGCAGCACAGCGTCAATCTGCTGTAAACCGGATCTTTCCCATGCTTGCATAGAAGCCTTAACTTTGGATAATGCCCGTTTCCCGAACATTCTCACAAGCAGACAACTCTTTTATGAAAAACGACGTCATTTCACCGGAATTTGATGAAAACGGTCGCCCGCTGCGCCGTATTCGCAGCTTTGTCCGCCGTCAGGGCCGCCTGACAAAAGGGCAGCAACATGCGCTGGACAACTACTGGCCGGTGATGGGCGTTGAGTTCAGCGAGCAGCCTCTGGACTTTACCGAACTGTTCGGCCGCGAAGCCCCCGTCACGCTGGAGATCGGGTTTGGTATGGGCACCTCGCTGGTGGCTATGGCGAAAGCGCGACCGGAGCAGAACTTCCTCGGTATCGAAGTCCACTCCCCGGGCGTGGGTGCATGCCTGGCAACGGCCCATGAAGAGGGCGTTGAGAACCTGCGCGTGATGTGTCACGACGCGGTGGAAGTGCTGCATAAAATGATTCCTGACAATTCTTTAACCATGGTTCAGCTCTTTTTCCCTGACCCGTGGCACAAAGCACGTCATAATAAACGCCGTATCGTTCAGGCACCGTTTGCCGAGCTGGTGAAAAGTAAGCTGAAGCTGGGCGGTGTCTTCCATATGGCGACCGACTGGGAACCGTATGCGGAACATATGCTGGAAGTGATGTCGTCGCTGGACGGGTATAAAAACCAGTCTGAGAGTAACGACTATGTACCGCGTCCGGAATCGCGTCCGGTAACGAAATTTGAACAGCGTGGCCATCGTCTTGGTCACGGTGTATGGGACTTAATGTTCGAGAGGGTGAAATAATGGCAAAGAATCGTAGCCGTCGTCTGCGTAAAAAGATGCACATCGAAGAATTCCAGGAAGTGGGCTTCTCCGTTGCGTGGCGTTTCCCGGAAGGCACCAGTGTAGAACAGATCGATCAGGACGTGGATGCGTTTATCAATGACGTGATTGAGCCAAACAAGCTGGCCTTCGACGGTAGCGGCTACCTGGCCTGGGAAGGTCTGATCTGCACCCAGGAAGTGGGTAAATGCACCGAAGAACATCAGGCCCTGGTGCGTAAATGGCTTGAAGACCACAAGCTCGAAGATGTCCGCGTCAGCGAACTTTTCGACGTTTGGTGGGACTAATAAAGCAGTAAGGGGCCAGCATTAGCTGGCCCATTTTGTCTGAGGGAGTGTTTAAGATGCGCAAAACGTTGCTGGCGGTTGCTTTGATGGCAACCGGATTCACCGCCCATGCGGATTATCAATGTAGCGTCACCCCGCGTGATGACGTGGTGTTAAGCCCGCAAACCGTGCAGGTCAAAGGCGAGAACGGCAATCTGGTGATTACGCCGCAGGGGAACGTCACCTTTAACGGCAAGCAGTACAACCTGACTGCCGCACAGCGTGAGCAGGCGAAAGACTATCAGGCCGATTTGCGTACCGCGCTGCCATGGATTAATGAAGGCGCGCTGACCCGCGTTGAGAAAAGCCGCGTCGCGCTGGATAAGATCATCACCAAAGAGGTGGGTGAGAGCAGCAATATGCGCACCCGCCTGACGAAGCTGGACAAGCAGCTTAAAGAGCAGATGAACCGCATTATCGAGACGCGCTCCGACGGCCTGACGTTCCACTACAAGGCGATCGATCAGGTCCGCGCTGACGGGCAGCAGCTGGTGAACCAGGCGATGGGCGGCATCCTGCAGGACAGCATCAACGAGATGGGCGCCAAAGCCGTGCTGAAGGGCGGCGGTAACCCGCTGCAGGGCGTGCTGGGCAGCCTGGGCGGCTTGCAGACCTCCATTCAGAACGAGTGGAAGAACCAGGAAGATGATTTCCAGCAGTTCGGCAAAGACGTGTGTAAACGCGTGGTGTCGCTGGAAGATAGCCGGAAGGCGCTGGTGGGGACGCTTAAGTAATTTCCCCTCACCCTAACCCTCTCCCCAAAGGGGCGAGGGGATGGTTTGCTCCCTCTCCCTTTCAGGGAGAGGGCCGGGGTGAGGGTTGCAGCATTTGCAGTATTTCAAGGATCTTTTCTAACACCGCCTCTTCGTTATTCCAGAGTTCGTTGTTCCAGAATCGAATGACATGCCAGCCTTTCTCGTTAAGCCAGCACGTTCTTTGAAGATCGTATTCCTGCTTTTCATCATGTTGCCCACCATCCAGCTCAACAGCCAGATGAGCCGCGCAGCAGGCGAAATCCAGAATGTAGTGATCTACAGGATGTTGTCGACGAAATTTATAATTTTCGAAACGGCGGCTGCGCAGTAGATACCAAAGCCGTCTTTCTTCTTTTGTCAGCTCACGTCTGAGCTGTTTTGCATAAGAACGAGTAATTTTCATCCCCACACTCTGCCAGCCTTTCCCTTAGCCGGCAGAACGGGATGCAAAATCCTGAATCAGCCTTCAGGATTCTTCGGCGAGAAACAGCTCAAGAAGGGAATTTAAGAACAGCTTGCCGTGCTCGGTGATCTGCCAGTATTCCTCGCTCTCGGTGAGATATCCCTGCGCCAGCGCCTCGTCAATCTGCGGGCGAATCACCGATTCTGGCAGCCCGGTGTAACGCGCAAATTCCGCGCGCGGCGCGGCTTCCAGCAGACGGAAGCGGTTCATGAAGAACTCAAACGGTTTATCCGCCGCCTCAACGTCGTGCTGACGCTCCAGGTAGCGGCCTTCCATATACCCGCGCGGGTGGCGGGTTTTGGCGGTGCGCAGAATGCGCCCGTCCGGGAAGGTCACCTTGCCGTGCGCGCCGCAGCCAATTCCCAGATAGTCGCCAAAGCGCCAGTAGTTCAGGTTGTGCTGGCACTGATAGCCCGGCTTCGCATACGCGGACGTTTCATACTGCTGATAGCCCGCAGCGGTCAGAAGCCTGTGACCCTGCTCGAAGATATCCCACAGCGCGTCGTCGTCCGGCAGCACCGGCGGGCGGGAACCGAACAGCGTGTTTGGCTCGATGGTGAGCTGATACCACGACAGGTGCGGCGGGTTCAGTTCGATCGCCTGACGCAGGTCGTCCAGCGCCTCTTCCAGCGACTGATCCGGCAGGCCGTGCATCAAATCCAGGTTAAAGCTGCGAAGGTTAAGCCCCGTTGCCAGGTTTGCCGCGCGCTTCGCCTCTTCTGGGCCGTGAATGCGCCCCAGACGTTTTAGCTTCGGTTCGCTAAAGCTCTGCACGCCGATGGAGATGCGGTTCACGCCCGCGCGCTGATAGTCGACAAAACGGTCGGCCTCAACGGTGCCGGGGTTGGCTTCCATCGTAATTTCAGCATCTGCCGCCAGTTTCAGGCGCGCACGCACGCCGTCCAGCAGCGTCTGCATTGCCGGGCCGGACAGCAGGCTCGGCGTACCGCCACCAATGAAAATGGTCTTAACTTCACGTCCCTGTGCGTAAGCGACATCGGCGTCCAGGTCGGCCAGCAGATGCGCAACGTAGTCATCGTGCGGCACTTCGCCCTTCAGCGCGTGCGAGTTGAAATCGCAGTACGGACATTTCTGCACGCACCACGGGATGTGAATATACAGACTCAGAGGCGGCAAATTAGCCATTACGCAGTGCTTCCAGTAACAGTTTCAGCGCGCGTCCACGGTGGGAAATCGCGCTTTTCTCTTCGCGGGTCAGTTCCGCAGCGGTTTTGCCCTCGGTCGGGACAAAGAAAATCGGGTCGTAGCCAAAGCCGCCGTTGCCAGCTGCTTCATGGGTAATCACGCCCGGCCAGCTGCCGTGGCAGACAATCGGCGTCGGGTCTTCCGCGTGGCGCATATAGACCAGCACGCAGTGGAACTGCGCGGTGCGCTGTTCGTCCGGTACGTCTTTCAGGGCGACAAGCAGCTTTTCCAGATTCTGCTGATCGGTGGCGTCCACGCCGGAATAGCGCGCAGAGTAAATCCCCGGTGCACCGCCCAGGAAGTCCACGGCCAGGCCGGAGTCGTCGGCAATCGCGGGCAGGCCGGTAATCTGCGCGGCGTGACGTGCTTTCAGGATCGCGTTTTCGATAAACGTCAGCCCCGTCTCTTCGGCGGACTCCACGCCAAGATCGGTCTGGGCGACCACGTCCAGCCCAAAATCATTTAATAGCGAGGCCAGCTCGCGCACTTTACCGGCGTTGCCGGTCGCGAGAACAACTTTCTGCATGGTTTAGTCCTGTTATTTCAGAGCCGCGACTTCCGTCGGGATAGATTGCGGATTAAGGATTTTTACCTGTTTATGTCGCCCAAGTTCACCTTTTTCAATGATGACCTGGCTTTTGGCGACGCGAAACTGTTTTGCCAGATATTTGGTCAGATGCGCGTTCGCCTGACCGTCAACCGGTGGGGCGGTGATGGCGACTTTTAACTCGTCGCCATGCAGCCCGACAATACTGTCACGGCTGGCTTTTGGCTGAATATACAGCCGCAAAACCAGCCCGTCAGCGCAGGTGCTTACGGCACTCATAGCGCCATCCACAGCCCCGGCAGCAGCATATCGCCCGTCGACTGTAACAGCTCAGCGATCCCCATATTAACCACGTACAGCAGCAGAACCAGGATCATCGGCGAGAAATCAATACCGCCCATCGAAGGCAGCAGGTTGCGAATCGGGCGCAGCAGCGGCTCGGCCAGTTGGATCAGCGCATATTCTACCGGACTACGGCCCTGGCTTACCCAGCTCATGATGGCCATGACCAGCAGCACCCAGAAAATCAGCAGGCCGATGGTTTTGATTAAAATCAGGACCGCAGCAATCCAGATAATCGGCTGGAAGGTGATGACCATAAACAGCACAATCGCTTTGATAACGCTCAGAATAAACGCCACCAGCAGAGACGAACTGTCAATGGGGCCCATCGCCGGGATAATGCGGCGCAGCGGTCCGACAACAGGTTGCGTGATTTTCACGACAAACTGCGAGAACGGATTGTAAAAATCACAGCGGGCCCACTGCATCCAGACGCGCAGCAAAAGCGCCATCGTATACAGCTCAAGCACTGTTGAGAGCAGGAAAGTCAACGTCTTCATGGCGTTCCTCAGGTTTCCTTATTATTTTGAGTAGTCGCGCGCACCGAAAATTGCCGTGCCGATGCGCACCATAGTGCTGCCTGCCGCGATGGCGGCTTCCATATCATCCGACATGCCCAGTGAAAGCGTGTCTACCGTGTTATAGCGCGCTTTAAGCGCCTCAAATGCTACAGCCATTTGCTGTGCCACGGCAAACTGCCTTTCATAACTTGACTCAGGCGCAGGAATTGCCATCAGTCCGCGCAGGGTCAAGCGCGGAAGGGCGGCCACGTCTGCGGCCAGCGCATCCAGCTCGCTTAGCGCAATGCCGGACTTGCTGTTTTCGTCGCTGATGTTGACCTGAATAAGCACGTTGAGTGCCGGCATTTCTGCCGGACGCTGGTCATTCAGACGGGTAGCGATACGCAGGCGGTCGATGGTGTGGCACCAGTCGAAGTGATCTGCCACCAGACGGCTTTTGTTCGACTGCAGGGGGCCAATAAAGTGCCACTGCAGATCCGTCTTCCCTTGTTCCTGGAAGTAGCGAATTTTATCCACACCTTCCTGCACGTAGTTTTCACCAAACGCCCGCTGCCCTGCATCAATAGCTTCTGCGATGGCGCTCGCAGGCTTGGTTTTGCTGACTGCAAGCAGCGTAATTTCTTCTGAAGCACGGCCGCAACGCGCTGCGGCGGCTGAGATTTTGTCCCGGACCTGTGCCAGGTTATGCGTAATGTCGTTCATTTTCCGAGGAGAAGTCTATGGATGTGGAAGAAATTGTGGCCCTTAGTGTAAAGCATAACGTCTCCGATCTACACCTGTGCAGTGATTCGCCACCGCGCTGGCGCAGATTAGGCCGGCTTGAACCCGCTCCCTTTCAGCCTCCCGACGTTGGGGCGTTATTAAAAGCGTGGCTTAACGATGAGCAGCAGGGAACATGGTGGGCAAAGGGGCAGGTGGATTTTGCCGCGACGGTGACGGGAGGCCAGCGCCTGCGCGGCAGTGCCTTTAAGCAGATGAGAGGTGTTTCTGTGACGCTGCGGCTGTTGCCGCGTAGCTGCCCGCAACTCTCTTCGCTGGGCGCGCCGCGGGCGATCCCGGAACTGTTATCCAATGACGCCGGGCTGATTCTGGTCACCGGGGCGACCGGCAGCGGCAAATCCACTACGCTGGCGGCGATGGTCGATTTTCTTAACCACCATGCTGACGGCCATATCCTCACGCTTGAAGATCCGGTGGAGTTTATCTACCAGAGCGAACGTTGCCTGATCCAGCAGCGGGAGATAGGTCAGCACAGCCCGTCATTTGCCGAAGCGCTGCGTAGTGCCTTACGCCAGGATCCGGACGTTATTTTGCTGGGGGAGCTGCGCGACAGCGAAACGATCCGTCTGGCGCTGACGGCGGCGGAAACCGGACATCTGGTGCTGGCGACGCTGCATACGCGCGGGGCATCGCAGGCGATTGAACGGCTGGTCGATACGTTCCCGGCGCAGGAGAAAGATCCGGTGCGTAACCAGCTGGCCGGCAGCCTGCGGGCGGTGCTGGCGCAGAGGCTGCTTCCCGATCTACAGGGCGGGCGCGTCGCGTTGTATGAACTGCTGGTGAACACTGCGGCGGCGGCGAATCTGATTCGCGAAGGGAAAACGTGGCAACTGCCCGGGATCATTCAAACCGGTCAACAGGCAGGAATGCAGAACTTTGACCAGAGCCTGGCGGAGAGGCGGGCGCAGGGGCGGCTGTAGGTCCCGGTGGTTAAAAGCCCTGGTCGAAATAGCTTTCGAGGATAATCACGGCAGAAGCGGAGTCCACGCTGCCTTTGTTGAGCGCCCGGAAGCCGCCGTGCTCAAACAGGCCCGCACGCGCTTCGACGGTACTGAGACGCTCGTCGTGAAGCTTCACGGAGACGCCAAAGCGGCCATGGATTTTATTGGCGAACTTACGCGCCCTGGCGGTAAGCGGCTGTTCTGTGCCGTCCATGTTCAGCGGGAGCCCAACAATCACGTCATCCGGCTGCCACTCTTTGAGCAGACGCTCGATAAGATTCCAGTCTGGCGTGCCGTCGTTGGCCTTCAGGGCCGTAAGCGGACGCGCGGTACCGGTGATGCGCTGACCCACGGCGACGCCAATGCTTTTAGTACCAAAATCGAAGGCCAGAAGCGTTCCGCTCATCAGGCGTGCCCCGCTACGCCAGGCATGGTCAGGATATCAATGCCAATCAGCTTTGCCGCGTCACGCCAGCGATCGGCGATAGGGGTTTTAAACAGGATATTCATGTCCGCAGGCGCCGTAAGCCAGGCGTTATCGAGGATCTCTTGCTCAAGCTGGCCTTTCTCCCACGACGAATAGCCCAGCGCCACCAGCACTTCAGAAGGCTGCTCAGCGGTGCCCAGCGTTTCAAGCACGTCGCGCGAGGTCGTGATAACGGTATTATCCGAAATTCGAATACTGGAAGAGAATACCGGCGGCGTATGCAGGATAAAGCCGCGATCTTCTGCAAGAGGTCCACCCAGCATCACCGGTTTATCAAGCCGGATTTCCGGCAGTCGCGCTTCAGCCGGTATTTTCAGCTTGTCCAGAATTCCTTCAACCTGAAGATTTTCCAGTGGTTTATTGATGATAATACCCATCGCGCCGTCTTCATTGTATTCACAAATATAAACCACGGCGCGGCGAAAAATCGGGTCCTGGAGAGCAGGCATGGCAATAAGAAAGTGATGCTGTAAATTCATTGTCAGAGGTACTGTTTCCTGGTTTAAAAAGCGACAGCGCCCAGTATGGGGACAAACACAGGCGCTGTCACTAATAGTATTGTTAGGTTATTTCTGTAAACGTTTTTCGATAGCGTCCATCAGCATTCCGGTGATCGAAATCGGGAATTCCGCTTCAATTTCACGAATGCAGGTCGGGCTGGTGACGTTCACTTCGGTCAGGCGATCGCCGATGATATCCAGGCCAACGAAGATCAGGCCTTTGGCTTTCAGCGTCGGGCCAACGCGGCGGGCAATTTCCCAGTCGCTTTCGGTCAGCGGGCGCGGCTCACCGCGGCCACCGGCTGCCAGGTTCCCACGAGTTTCGCCACCCTGCGGGATACGCGCCAGACAGTAAGGAACCGGTTCGCCATCTACCACCAGAACGCGCTTATCGCCGTCTTTGATCGCCGGAATATAGTTCTGTGCCATGCAGTAGCGCGTGCCCAGTTCGGTCAGCGTTTCGGCAATCACGCCAATGTTCGGATCGCTCTCTTTCACGCGGAAAATCGACGCGCCGCCCATGCCGTCCAGCGGCTTCATGATGATATCGCCGTGCTTCTGCCAGAATTCTTTGAGCTGCGCTTTGCTGCGGGTCACCAGTGTTTCCGGCGTCAGGTCAGAGAACCAGGCGGTGTAGAGCTTCTCGTTGCAGTCACGCAGGCTCTGCGGCTTGTTGACGATCAGCGTGCCTTTCTCTTCTGCGCGCTCAAGGATGTAGGTGCTGTAGATGTATTCGGTGTCGAACGGCGGATCTTTACGCATCAGGATGACGTTGAGATCGGCCAGGGCAATATCCTGCTCGGTGCCAAACTCGTACCATTTGTCGTAGTTCTGCTCGACGTTAACGATGCGGGTGCGGGCGCGAGCTTCACCGTTGATCAGGTAAAGATCGTTCATCTCCATATAGTGGAGTTCATAGCCGCGACGCTGCGCTTCCAGCAGCATGGCGAAGCTGGAATCTTTCTTGATGTTAATGTTTGCGATGGGGTCCATCACGATGCCGAGCTTGATCATGTTCTTCTCCGTTAATGCTTCAACCCAGATCGCCAAACCGTACCTGTAGCGCGGTAATGGCCGTGAGTGCCGTTGTCTCAGTGCGCAGAACGCGAGGTCCCAACAGAATATCAGTAAACTGGTAACGTGCCGTCATCGCAATTTCGTCCGCCGACAGGCCGCCTTCGGGGCCAATCAACAGGCGTACGCGCTCAACGGGCAAGGGCAGCGTATTGATGCTGGCGCTGGCGCGCGGATGAAGATTGAGCTTCAGCCCGCTGTCCTCTTCTGCACACCAGTCCTCCAGATCCATCGCCGGGCGGATCTCCGGAATACGGTTGCGGCCACTCTGTTCGCAAGCCGCAATGGCAATTTTCTGCCACTGCTGGATCTTTTTGTTCAGACGTTCCGCATCCAGTTTAACGCCACAGCGCTCAGAAAAAAGTGGCGTAATGAGGCTTACACCCAGTTCAATGGATTTCTGAATAGTGAACTCCATTTTCTCGCCGCGCGACATCACCTGGCCCAGATGGATGTGCAGCGGTGATTCCCGGTCATCCACTTCGCCACGCAGCACGTTAACGTGGACGCTTTTTTTATCCGACCGCGTGATTTCCGCGTCGAAAACCTGGTTCGAGCCGTCGAACAGCTGTATTGCCTGACCTGCGCCCATGCGCAGCACGCGGCCAACGTGGTTGGCGGCGTCATCAGACAGGGCGATTTCGCGGCCTGCGGTAATCAGTTCAGGATGGTAAATGCGGGGAATGCGCATAGTCAGAAATTCCATGTGTCATGCGATATAAGCGAATTGCCGTAGTGTAGGTTAGCTCTTTTGCGCCTGGCAAGCCCGCTGGACGTAAGGGTTGTGATTCCCCTGGACTCTGGCGATACGTTCGTCGCGCTGGCATTCCCACTCCGTCACCGGGTACTGCTTGTCCCAGGCGTTGAACAGCTGCGTCTGCTGGCGGGAGAGGTTGAGGTCGTAACGGTCACGCATATAGAAGTAGGTGCGGGCGATACTGCCGCGCGCGCGGGCAGGGGGCTCGGCGACTTTCTCTTTAAAATCAACCTTCATACCGCACTGGCCGTACTGGCCTTCGCCACCGTTCCACTGGCTGTACATGAAATTACCCCGGTCTCCGTTCACTTCACCGACGGCAGGCTGAAGGTTATGCATATCGCTTTCCATCTGGCGATAAACCGGATCTTTGGCGCAGTTTTTACGTCCGCCATCCTGCCAGCACTGGCGCTGGTGGCCAAACTGCCAGGCCGGAACGACATGTTCCCATTCAATGCGGCTGGCGCGGTTTTCGTTTTTACGCACCTTATAGCCGCAGGACTCAAGGTCAACGACCCCTTTTTTACCCTGCCAGTTAATTTTACAGCCGCAGTAGAAATCGCCCGGCACATCGGCGTTTACCTTCACGCCTGCTGCCTTGGCCTGGGAAAAACTGTTGATACCGTCGGCCAGAGCATGGCCTGAGAGCGCCGTCGTCAGAAAGGCGACCGCGAGAGAAAAATTACGGGACATCTTACACTCCGTGTCAAAACGAGCCCGCAACGTAACGAATGTTGTTCACGTATGCAATCAGTCAGATCAGGAAAGTTCCTGAAAGTTCAGATGATTATTCCGCAACCAGCGGCTCTCCGCATTTGACGCAGCGGTAGATCGCCTCGCCGCGCACCACGCGATTATGGCGGCGGACGGTAAGCTGGTGCTGCTGACACTGGCAGCGGTAGGGGAAGGTATTGCGGCGCACCGATTCCAGCTCGAACTGATGGGTACGGCGTGCCGGAACGCCGAGCACCGCTTCCATCATCCACTTCCACTCCTTGCCGTGGGGCGCGACGCGTCCGAAGTGTTTCCACACCAGTAGATGCGCCAGCTCGTGCGGTACCACTTCCTCGATAAACGCCTGCTGGTTTTCCATCATCAGCACCGGGTTAAGGCGGATCTCATAGGGCTCGAGCCAGGCGGTGCCGGCCGCGGTGCCGCGCTGCTGATAAACGATCTTAGGTTCAGGGTAATTGCGACCGAGCTTCAGGTTCGCCTGGGCGAGTTTTTCCCGCAGGCAGCGCATAACGGCTTGCTGGAGGGCGATGGGGAGACGGGGTGCTTTCATAGAGGCAGAGCATAAAGCGCGAAGCGGGGAGGCGCAAGAGGCGCCTCCCGCGTGAGGATCAGTCGTGTGCGCCGATTTCGCGCAGCGGACGACCTTTCATCAGGTTACGTTCAATATGTTCCAGAGAAACGTGTTTGGTTTCTGGAACCAGCCAGATAGTCAGCACAATAAAGAAGATGTTCAGACCAGCGTAGACCCAGAAGGTGTTCGCGTTGCCCAGGGTATTGAGCATGGTCAGGAACGTTGCGCCGACGATCATGTTGGCAATCCAGTTGGTTGCGGTAGAGCAGGTGATACCAAAATCACGCCCTTTCAGCGGCTGGATCTCAGAGCACAGCACCCAAATCAGCGGGCCGGCGCTCATCGCAAACCCGACGATAAACATCAGCAGCATGCCGACCGCAAAGTACTGGGCGGTTGGTGAGTGAATGCCCACATGCATCATGGTACCGAGGACACCCATACCGGCCGCCATCACCAGGAAGCCCAGCGTCAGGGTTGGCTTACGTCCCCAGCGGTCCACCAGACCGATGGCGATAAAGGTCGCCAGCACGTTGGTCAGACCCACGATGACGGTCCCCCACATTTGTTCGGTGGTGTTGGTATAGCCCGCCAGCTCAAAGATTTTTGGCGCGTAATACATGATGACGTTCATCCCGGTGAACTGCTGCATGACCTGAAGCAGGACGCCGAGGAACACCGCGCGGCGGAAGTTGCTGTTCTCTTTAAACAGCGCCCAGCCGGACTGCTTGACCTTCAGGCTTTCGCGGATCTCTTCCAGCTCGTTTTTCGCTTCCGCGCTGGTATCGCGCAGGCGCATCAGCACGCGTTCGGCATCGTGGAATCGACGTTTGGCGGCGAACCAGCGCGGGCTGTCCGGCAGGAAGAAGACGCCAATCAGCAGCAGAATGGCCGGAATGATGATCACGCCGAGCATCCAGCGCCATGCGCCGCTGTAGCTGAACGCGGTATCGGACAGGTAAGCACCAAGAATACCGATGGTGATCATCAGCTGGTACATGGAAATCATGCTGCCGCGGATTTTCTCCGGCGCGATTTCAGACAGGTAAAGCGGGGCGGTATAGGACGCCACGCCCACGGCCAGACCGAGCAGCACGCGGGAAACCAGCAGGACCTCAACGTTAGGCGCAGCGGCAGAGAAGAGTGAACCGGCAACGAACAGGATCGCGCCGATCATCAGGCTCTTTTTACGCCCGAGCTTGAAGGAGAGCCAGCCGCTGCCGACGGCACCCACTGCGGCGCCAAACATCATGGAGCTGACCACCCACTCCTGGGTGTGAGCGCTGATCTGGAACTCGTCAGTGATGAAAGGTAATGCACCGGCAATCACGCCGATATCCAGGCCAAAAAGTAATCCTGCCAGGGCGGCGAGGAAACAGACGAAGAATGTCATCGCCTTGTTGGACGTACGCCCCTGTTTTTTATTGTCAGGCATTATGCCCTCCAGTTGGGTTATCAGTTTTATTGATGTAAAGGGTAGGTGAGTGACCCGTAAAAATATGTGAGATTAATCACATAGGTGTAATCGGTTACACTAGCGTGCAACCGTAAAAATAATTAAAGCTTTGAAAATATAGAGGTAAACGAGGTGATATGCATCGCGAAAGAACACATTTCAGACTTAACTGAAAGGCGATGTAACAGCAGAAGAAAGGCGATCATGCAAAGAGAATATTCTGAAAGCGAGGCGCATCCGGTGCGGTGTAATCGGTACCATATGTGCACCTTTGCGGCGCCACCAACAAAAAAAGGCCAGCCCGAAGGCTGGCCTTTTATCACGCAGATGTCAGTCGATTACTTCAGACCGGCAGCTTCACGCAGCAGGGCGGCTTTGTCGGTTTTTCCATGGGAAATGTTCACGACCAAAGTGACCGTATGCCGCGGTTTCTTTGTAGATTGGGTGCAGCAGATCCAGCATCTGAATCAGGCCGTATGGACGCAGGTCGAAGAACTCGCGCACCAGCAGCGTCAGCTGTTCTGAAGGCACTTTCTCGGTACCGAAGGTTTCAACCATGATGGAGGTTGGCTCAGCTACGCCGATCGCGTAGGAAACCTGGATCTCACAGCGGTCAGCCAGGCCGGCTGCAACGATGTTTTTCGCCACATAACGTGCCGCGTACGCCGCAGAACGGTCAACTTTAGACGGATCTTTACCGGAGAAAGCACCGCCACCGTGACGCGCCATGCCGCCGTAGGTATCAACGATGATTTTACGACCGGTCAGGCCGCAGTCGCCCATTGGGCCGCCGATAACGAAGCGTCCGGTTGGGTTGATGAAGAATTTGGTCGCAGAGCTCAGCCATTCGGTCGGCAGAACCGGCTTGATGATCTCTTCCATCACTGCTTCCTGCAGGGATTTCTGATCGATATCTTCGGAATGCTGGGTAGAAAGCACTACCGCGTCAATCCCAACGATTTTGCCGTCGTCATACTGGAAGGTGACCTGGCTTTTCGCATCCGGGCGCAGCCACGGCAGGGTGCCGTTTTTACGCACTTCAGCCTGACGCTGCACCAGACGGTGCGCGTAGGTGACCGGTGCTGGCATCAGCACGTCGGTTTCGTTGGTTGCATAGCCGAACATCAGGCCCTGGTCGCCCGCGCCCTGTTCCAGCGGATCGGCACGGTCAACGCCCTGGTTGATGTCTGGAGACTGTTTGCCAATCGCGCTCAGAACCGCGCAGGAGTTGGCATCAAAGCCCATATCAGAATGCACATAGCCGATCTCACGCACCGTGTTACGGGTGATCTCTTCGATATCAACCCATGCGCTGGTAGTGATCTCACCGCCAACCAGAACCATGCCGGTTTTGACATAGGTTTCGCACGCTACGCGCGCTTTAGGATCCTGCGCCAGGATCGCATCCAGCACCGCATCAGAGATTTGGTCAGCAATTTTATCAGGATGTCCTTCTGATACGGACTCGGACGTAAACAGGTGTTTTGCCATGTTTTATTTCACCTAAGAGGAATTTGGTTAGCTCAAGCTGCTGTGCGGAATAGCCAAAGGAGATAATTCTACCAAGGCCTGCAGGTTTTTGACACTGGCAGTATGAGTGTTAATCAGTATAGATGGATTAACATCTGGACGGCTATTTTAGGTCACTTCTTCGCCCGATTTCCAGTTTTTTTTGATTCATCTCTCACTGCGTTGAAATGGCAGCTGGAAATTTTTCCTGACGCTGCTGGCAGCACGCGCATTTTTGTTTTGCTTTTTAGCCCCCTTCTCGGTATAAAACGCGGCGCGCGGCTCATATAAAATAAGCGCTCGATGAACTCATCGTGTCGCCACTTCCAGCCGGGTTAAGCAGTGAACTTTTAGCTTTGGCTTGTGGTCCGTTTCAACAGAGGCGGCCGTGGAGGTGATACGAGATAATGAACCATCGTTTTCCGCACATTCAGCGCAGCCGTTCTGGCGCGTATTTGATTCCCGCAACCCGCATTTCTAGTCTGCAAACCTGCCGATGTTATACCCATCTCGGCGCTTCTCAGGATTCCAGGGCCGGTCACGCTTTGTGAAAACTGAACAAGGGCGCTCTTGTTAATACAAGAGTTTTCTCGTGGTTTCGCCGAACCTTGTCATACAGAGTTCGGATACGTGTTTTACAATGATATGAATAAGAAACCGGTCGCACGGTCTGGTTTTCAGCATACTCTGCTGGGAAACGGAGCCGTTTATGGGTTGTTATCGCCGTATAACGCTGCGATAGTAGTCAACTGTTTTACACTTATTACAAAGAGTTGAGGTTCGCTATGTCTGACGACATGTCTTCTTTTTCGCCTTCGTCAGCGGGCGAACAGGGTGTACTACGTTCTATGCAGGAGGTTGCGATGAGCTCCGAGGAAGCCAGCAAGATGCTGCGCACTTACAATATTGCCTGGTGGGGCAATAACTACTACGACGTCAACGAACTGGGCCACATCAGCGTCTGCCCGGATCCGGACGTTCCTGAAGCGCGCGTGGATCTCGCGAAACTGGTGAAAGCCCGTGAGGCTCAGGGCCAGCGTTTGCCTGCACTGTTCTGCTTCCCGCAGATCCTGCAACATCGCCTGCGTTCTATTAACGCCGCGTTCAAGCGCGCGCGTGAGTCCTACGGCTATAAGGGCGACTATTTCCTGGTTTACCCGATCAAGGTGAACCAGCACCGCCGCGTGATTGAATCCCTGATCCACTCCGGCGAGCCGCTGGGCCTGGAAGCAGGCTCCAAAGCGGAGCTGATGGCGGTTCTGGCGCATGCGGGCATGACCCGTTCGGTGATCGTCTGTAACGGCTATAAAGACCGTGAATACATTCGTCTGGCGCTGATTGGCGAGAAGATGGGCCACAAGGTCTATCTGGTTATCGAAAAGATGACCGAAATCGCCATCGTGCTGGAAGAGGCCGAACGTCTGAACGTGGTGCCGCGCCTTGGCGTGCGTGCGCGTCTGGCGTCACAAGGCTCCGGTAAATGGCAGTCCTCCGGCGGCGAGAAATCCAAGTTCGGCCTGGCGGCAAACCAGGTGCTGCAGCTGGTGGAAATCCTGCGCGAGCGCGGTCGTCTGGACAGTATTCAGCTGCTGCACTTCCACCTCGGCTCGCAGATGGCCAATATTCGCGACATCGCCACCGGCGTGCGTGAATCCGCGCGGTTCTACGTGGAGCTGCACAAGCTCGGCGTGAATATTCAGTGCTTCGACGTGGGCGGCGGCCTCGGCGTGGACTACGAAGGGACCCGTTCGCAGTCTGACTGTTCCGTGAACTACGGCCTGAACGAATACGCGAACAACATCATCTGGGCGATCGGCGATGCCTGTGAAGAGAACGGCCTGCCGCACCCGACGGTTATCACCGAATCCGGTCGCGCGGTCACCGCGCACCATACGGTGCTGGTCTCTAACATCATCGGCGTTGAGCGTAGCGAAATCACCGAAGCGACACCTCCGGCAGACGATGCCCCGCGTTCCCTGCAAAGCATGTGGGAAACCTGGCAGGAAATGCACGAGCCGGGCACGCGTCGTTCCCTGCGCGAATGGCTGCACGACAGCCAGATGGACCTGCACGATATTCACGTGGGTTATTCTTCAGGCACCTTCAGCCTGCAGGAACGCGCGTGGGCGGAGCAGCTCTACCTGAACATGTGCCATGAAGTGCAGAAACAGCTCGACCCGAGCAACCGCGCGCACCGTCCGATTATCGACGAGCTGCAGGAGCGTATGGCGGACAAGATTTACGTCAACTTCTCGCTGTTCCAGTCGATGCCGGATGCCTGGGGTATTGACCAGCTGTTCCCGGTTCTGCCGCTGGAAGGGCTGAATCACGCGCCGGAACGCCGTGCGGTGCTGCTGGACATCACCTGTGATTCCGACGGTGCCATCGACCACTACGTCGACGGCGACGGTATCGCAACGACGATGCCAATGCCGGAATACGACCCGGAGAACCCACCGATGCTGGGCTTCTTTATGGTCGGCGCGTATCAGGAAATCCTCGGCAACATGCACAACCTGTTCGGTGATACCGAAGCGGTGGACGTGTTCGTGTTCCCTGACGGCAACGTGGAAATCGAGCTGTCCGATGAAGGGGACACCGTGGCGGACATGCTGGAATACGTTCAGCTGGATCCGAAAAAACTGCTCACTCAGTTCCGCGATCAGGTGAAAAACACCGGTCTGGACGATGCGCTCCAGCAGCAGTTCCTGGAAGAGTTTGAAGCGGGCCTGTACGGGTACACCTACCTGGAAGACGAGTAGGAAAACGCCCTCTCCCACAGGGGGAGGGCGGGGTGAGGGCATCAGACCGCACAATGCCCTATACTCACTTGAACCCGTATGAATTACCGGCGATAATTCGCCCCAATAAGCGATTTACGAATCAATCCCTTCCTCGTCGGGTTTAACGACGCGGAGGGGATTTTTTTTCATCTGTTTTTAATGTATCGACTTTAAAAGAGGTCAGGACATGAGCACTTTAGGTCATCAGTACGATAACTCTCTGGTATCTAACGCGTTTGGTTTTTTACGCCTTCCGATGAACTTCCAGCCGTACGACAGCGACGCTGACTGGGTGATCACCGGTGTGCCGTTCGATATGGCAACATCTGGCCGCGCGGGGGGGCGTCACGGCCCGGCAGCGATCCGTCAGGTTTCAACTAACCTGGCCTGGGAGCATAACCGCTTCCCATGGAACTTCGACATGCGCGAGCGCCTGAACGTGGTGGACTGCGGTGACCTGGTGTACGCCTTCGGCGACGCGCGTGAGATGAGCGAGAAGCTGCAGGCGCACGCCGAGAAGCTGCTGGCTGCCGGTAAGCGCATGCTCTCCTTCGGCGGCGACCACTTCGTGACCCTGCCGCTGCTGCGCGCCCATGCGAAGCACTTCGGTAAAATGGCGCTGGTGCACTTCGATGCACATACCGACACCTACGCGAACGGCTGCGAGTTTGACCACGGCACCATGTTCTTCACCGCGCCGAACGAAGGCCTGATCGATCCGAACCACTCCGTGCAGATCGGTATTCGCACCGAGTTCGACAAAGACAACGGTTTCACCGTGCTGGATGCGGGCCAGGTTAACGATCGCGGCGTGGACGACATCATCGCTCAGGTGAAGCAGATCGTGGGTGATATGCCCGTATACCTGACCTTCGACATCGACTGCCTGGATCCGGCATTTGCACCGGGCACCGGTACGCCGGTCATCGGCGGTTTGACCTCAGATCGTGCCATCAAGCTGGTGCGCGGCCTGAAGGATCTGAACATTGTCGGGATGGACGTGGTGGAAGTGGCGCCTGCGTATGACCAGTCCGAGATCACCGCGCTGGCCGCAGCGACTCTGGCGTTGGAAATGCTCTATATTCAGGCTGCTAAGAAAGGCGAGTAAGTCTCGCCTGGCGTGAAAAAACCTCTCTCTTGAGAGGTTTTTTATTGCCTTCAGAACACGTTAAACGGGTATTCCACGTAAGCGCGGATCTCGTCCCCGCCCACGTTGTACTCGCTGGCGTTGCCGGAGACGCGCAGGACGGAGTAACGCAGTTTCAGCTTCAGATCCTTCGCCGGGCCATCCTGCACCTGGTACTGGATCTGGTTAAACCACTCGTGCTCTTTGCCGTTGCTGGTTTCAGAGGTTTTGATGTTATCGCCGCGCACGTAGGCGGTGGTCCAGCTCAGGCCCGGTAAGCCAAGGCCGGCAAAGTCCAGACCGTAGGATGCCTGCCAGGAACGTTCATCTTCGCCGTTAAAATCAGACCAGTAGGAGTTCGCCAGCCAGATGGTGTTACCGCCGTCACCCACGCCGCCCTTGTCGCGATAGCCGCCGTAGTTGTAGCCGGTGCTGCCGCTGCTCTGCTGGTAAGCCACTTTGAACGTGTGAATGTCCCAGATGTAGCTCGCCGCCAGGCTCCAGATGGTGTTGCTGCGGCCCGTGTCGAGGCTGTCCGCGTAGCTCTGGTCCAGACGGGAGTTATAGCCGTTGAAGTCGAGTACCAGCTGCTGCCCGGTGCTGAACGGCTGTTTGAAGTTCATGCCCAGGTACTGCTTGTTCATTACCTCTTCATTATGAGAGGCGTACAGCGCGCCGCTGAACTGGTCGTTAAACTGATAGCTCGCACCGCCGAAGGAGAGGCTCTTCAGCCCGCTGTCGTGGCGGTCATCGCTTTTACGCTGCTCGTCGGTGAAGTAACCAGCGTTGACTTCCAGACCGTCGATCTCTTTCGAGGTCAGCATGGTGCCGGTGTAGCTTTCAAACAGCAGGCGAGAGCTGTCGGCATTGATGATAGGCAGCTCAGGACGCTGATTCCCGTAGCTCAGTACGGTGTTTGATATGCGCATTTTGGCGGTGGCGCCAAACTTTGCCAGATCGGATTTTGCCCGGCCATCCTCTTCCTGTTTAAAGAAGTCGATGCCGCCTGCGCCGCTTTTGCCACGGCCGCCGTCCAGGCGCACGCCGTATTGAGCAATACCGTCTACACCAAAGCCCACCAGCCCTTCGGTATAGCCGGATGCAAAGGTGGCGATGATCCCCTGACCCCATTCGGCTTTGTCCTGCTGGCCCTGATGGTAGTCGCGGCTGATATACGCATTGCGTAAAAACAGATCCAGATGGCTGTCGTCAATAAAACCCTGGCTGTCGGATTGCTGGCTAGCAGCGGCAGGTAATGCGGCAAATAAACTTAAAGCAATTAATGATAATTCTTTTTTCACGGAGGGAACGTCTCTGTCTGGATATATTAATTTGAATAACTGCGGGGGTGATAATTACCGGAAAAAGTGACCTTTGCAATAATTATGTGACCAGACATTTCAATGCGATAGGGCAGATTTGGCGGGGCTTTTAGAGGTGTTATCGATACGTGCTGTTAAGTTAACAATTCATGCGAAATAAAAAGGAGGCAAAACTGCCTCCTTCTGAAATTATTTAATTCCGTCTGCGGCCATACGGTCGCGAATATGCTGTGCGCGCTCTTCTGAGGCCGGGTGATCGTCAAACATGGAGCTTTGGCGTCCGGCTTCCAGCTTGGCCAGTTTTTCGAAGCTGGTGGCTAAACCTGATGGATTAATGCCGCGTTTGCGCAACAGATCGTAGGAGTAGTCATCCGCCTCGGACTCCTGACGCTGTGAGAACTGAGAGTTAACCAGCTTTTCACCCACGTCCCCAAGCTGTGACTGCGACAGGCTGCCAACGATACCGCCCGCTGAGGCCGCCGCTGCGCGGATGGCATTGGTGCCTAACGCAACCTGCATCCCTTTCTTCACGTGGCCCAGGGCAACGTGGCCCATTTCGTGGCCGATCACCGCTTCCACTTCGTTGTCGGTCATCATGTCCATCAGCCCGCTATAGACGCGGATACAGCCGTTCGCCATCGCGAAGGCGTTCACGTCTTTCGCCATGTAGACCTTGTAGTTCACCGGCTGGCCGTTGATGTTGTCGCCCAGCGCGGAAGCAATCTTATTCAGACGCTGCGTGTAGGTACTGTTAGCCGGCGCAAGCGTGGCTTTTCCGTCCATATCTTTACAGGCCTGGTCGCTCAGCGCTTTCACCTGCGCATCGCTCAGGGAATAGGCCTGAAAGGCCTCTGCGCCTGACGTCATCAGACCGTTAGAATCCATATTCTGACAGCCGCTCAGCAGGAGCGTTGTACCCAGGGCCAGCACTATTGCACGCATTTTCATGAGGTTGCTTCCGTACTCGTTAAACTGAATAAAATCCGAAAAGGTCACCGTCAGCGAAGCCGGTGTCGGGCTAAGTATAAGGAATATCTGCAGGGCCGGGCGAGCAGATTGCGCAACATGCGAGCATGATCCAGAGATTTCTTAACAAGCAAAAGAATGCTCCATGTACATGACTTGCGGCTTGGGTTACATTGTTGGCACTTTTTTCCGGCGTAGCCCAAAACGCGCTGTCGTCAAGGGCATGGCCTTTAACAGTCCGATCTGGAGTTAAAATGTCCTCACGTAAAGAGCTTGCTAATGCTATTCGTGCGCTGAGCATGGACGCAGTACAGAAAGCCAAATCCGGCCACCCAGGGGCTCCTATGGGTATGGCTGATATCGCCGAAGTCCTGTGGCGTGATTTCCTGAACCACAACCCGCAGAACCCGTCATGGGCTGACCGCGACCGCTTCGTGCTGTCCAACGGCCACGGCTCAATGCTGATCTATAGCCTGCTGCACCTCACCGGCTACGATCTGCCAATTGAAGAGCTGAAAAACTTCCGTCAGCTGCACTCTAAAACTCCAGGTCACCCGGAAGTGGGTTACACCGCTGGCGTAGAAACCACCACCGGCCCGCTGGGTCAGGGTATTGCTAACGCTGTGGGTATGGCGATTGCTGAGAAGACGCTGGCGGCGCAGTTCAACCGTCCTGGTCACGACATCGTCGATCACTTCACCTACGCGTTCATGGGCGACGGCTGCATGATGGAAGGCATTTCTCACGAAGTGTGCTCCCTGGCAGGTACCCTGAAGCTGGGCAAACTGGTTGCGTTCTATGACGACAACGGTATCTCCATCGACGGTCACGTTGAAGGCTGGTTCACCGACGACACCGCTGCACGTTTCGAAGCCTACGGCTGGCACGTAGTGCGTGGCGTTGATGGTCACGATGCTGACTCGATTAAACGTGCAGTAGAAGAAGCGCGCGCGGTGACGGACAAACCGTCCCTGCTGATGTGCAAAACCATCATCGGCTTCGGCTCCCCGAACAAAGCGGGTACTCACGACTCCCACGGCGCGCCTCTGGGTGATGTGGAAATCGCACTGACCCGCGAAGCGCTGGGCTGGAAACACCCTGCATTCGAAATCCCATCTGAAATCTACGCTCAGTGGGATGCAAAAGAAGTAGGCCAGGCGAAAGAAGCGGCCTGGAACGAGAAGTTCGCTGCCTATGCGAAAGCGTTCCCGCAGGAAGCTGCGGAATTCACCCGTCGTATGAAAGGTGAAATGCCGTCTGACTTCGACGCGAAAGCGAACGAATTCATTGCTAAGCTGCAGGCGAACCCGTCTAAAATCGCGAGCCGTAAAGCGTCTCAGAATGCGATTGAAGCGTTCGGCCCATGGCTTCCAGAATTCCTGGGCGGCTCCGCTGACCTGGCACCATCTAACCTGACCCTGTGGTCTGGTTCTAAGCCAATCAACGAAGATACTGCCGGTAACTACATCCATTACGGTGTACGTGAATTCGGTATGACCGCGATTGCCAACGGTATCTCCCTGCACGGCGGTTTCCTGCCGTACACCTCTACCTTCCTGATGTTTGTCGAATATGCACGTAACGCCGTGCGTATGGCCGCGCTGATGAAACAGCGTCAGGTGATGGTCTACACCCACGACTCCATCGGTCTGGGCGAAGATGGTCCAACTCACCAGCCGGTAGAGCAGGTGGCTTCCCTGCGCGTGACCCCGAACATGAGCACATGGCGTCCATGTGACCAGGTGGAATCCGCGGTGGCGTGGAAATACGGCGTTGAGCGTCAGGACGGTCCAACCGCGCTGATCCTCTCCCGTCAGAACCTGGCACAGCAGGAGCGTACTCCAGAGCAGCTGGCGAACATCGCTCGCGGTGGTTACGTGCTGAAAGATTGCGCGGGCCAGCCAGAGCTGATCTTCATCGCCACCGGTTCTGAAGTTGAACTGGCTGTTGCAGCCTGGGAAAAACTGACTGCCGAAGGCGTGAAAGCGCGCGTGGTTTCCATGCCGTCTACCGACGCGTTCGACAAGCAGGATGCCGCTTACCGTGAATCCGTCCTGCCTAAAGCGGTTTCCGCTCGCGTGGCAGTGGAAGCGGGTATCGCTGACTACTGGTTCAAATACGTGGGCCTGAACGGTGCTATCGTCGGTATGACCACCTTCGGTGAGTCTGCTCCGGCAGAGCTGCTGTTCGAAGAGTTCGGCTTCACCGTTGAGAACGTTGTCGCTAAGGCGAAAGAACTGCTGTAATTGTTTATACGGTGCGGGCTGATGCCCTCACCCCGGCCCTCTCCCTCGGGGAGAGGGTGCAAACACTAAAAACGGTAACCTTTCGGTTACCGTTTTGCTTTTCCCTCGGCGTAAATTATTCCACCTAAAATGTGACGCAAGTCATATAGCTCGCTTATTCATCTGGACAGACATTCCTTTTATTCCCCGATTCGCTTATTCTTGCTGAAGCGTTTCAGTCGATTAAATGTTCGACAATTGACCAATCAATCGCAGTTTGTGACAGCAAGGATTCCCCTTCGGGCGTAGCTGGATTACTCTTTCAGCCACCTCAAACTCAGGGATTGCTCTGCAGGAGATCTATGACCGTACGCGTAGCGATTAATGGCTTCGGTCGCATCGGACGTAATGTGGTTCGTGCTTTATATGAATCCGGACGTCGGGCGGAAATAACCGTGGTGGCAATCAATGAACTGGCGGATGCTACGGGCATGGCGCATTTGTTGAAATATGACACCAGCCACGGACGCTTTGCCTGGGACGTACGCCAGGAAAGAGATCGACTTTTTGTTGGTGACGACGCTATTCGCGTGCTGCATGAGAACAGCATCTCCGGGCTACCCTGGCGTGAACTGGGTGTGGATGTGGTGCTTGACTGTACCGGCGTGTACGGCAACCGCGAACATGGCGAAGCGCATCTTGCTGCAGGCGCGAAAAAAGTCCTCTTTTCTCATCCCGGAAGTAACGACCTCGACGCAACCGTCGTGTTTGGCGTCAACCAGCATGAGCTGCAGGCCGAACACCGCATTGTTTCCAACGCCTCCTGTACCACTAACTGCATTATTCCGGTCATCAAACTGTTAGACGATGCGTATGGCATTGAATCCGGCACCGTGACCACGATTCACTCCGCCATGCACGATCAGCAGGTTATTGACGCCTACCATCCGGATTTACGACGCACTCGCGCTGCGAGCCAGTCAATCATTCCGGTGGACACGAAACTGGCGGCAGGGATCACCCGAATTTTTCCGCAGTTTAATGACCGGTTTGAAGCGATTGCCGTGCGTGTCCCGACGATTAACGTCACCGCAATCGATCTTAGCGTGACGGTGAAAAAACCGGTAAAAGCCTGTGAAGTCAACCTGTTGCTGCAAAAAGCGGCACAGGGGGCATTTCATGGTATAGTTGACTATACGGAATTACCGTTGGTCTCAGTAGATTTTAACCACGACCCGCACAGCGCCATCGTCGATGGCACGCAAACGAGAGTCAGTGGCGCACACCTTATCAAGACGCTGGTCTGGTGTGATAACGAATGGGGCTTTGCTAACCGAATGCTCGACACCACGTTAGCAATGGCCGCTCAAGGTTTCAGGTAAGACGCATTGTGCGTCTGCAAAACTTTAAGAATCAACGAGAGGATTCACCATGTCTGTAATTAAGATGACCGATCTGGATCTGGCTGGTAAACGCGTTTTCATCCGTGCCGATCTGAACGTACCGGTTAAAGATGGCAAAGTGACCAGTGACGCGCGTATCCGTGCATCTCTGCCAACCATCGAACTGGCTCTGAAGCAGGGCGCGAAAGTGATGGTCACCTCCCACCTGGGTCGTCCAACTGAAGGCGAGTACAACGAAGAGTTCTCTCTGCTGCCAGTGGTTAATTACCTGAAAGACAAACTGTCCAACCCGGTTCGCCTGGTGAAAGATTACCTGGACGGCGTTGAAGTTGCAGCCGGTGAACTGGTCGTTTTGGAAAACGTTCGCTTTAACAAAGGCGAAAAGAAAGACGACGAAACTCTGTCCAAAAAATACGCTGCACTGTGCGACGTGTTCGTGATGGATGCATTCGGTACGGCTCACCGTGCTCAGGCGTCAACCCACGGTATCGGTAAATTCGCAGACGTAGCCTGTGCCGGTCCTCTGCTGGCTGACGAACTGGAAGCGCTGGGTAAAGCACTGAAAGAACCTGCTCGTCCAATGGTGGCTATCGTTGGTGGTTCTAAAGTTTCTACCAAACTGACCGTTCTGGATTCCCTGTCTAAAATCGCTGACCAGCTGATCGTTGGCGGTGGTATCGCGAACACCTTCGTTGCCGCTCAGGGCCACAACGTAGGCAAATCCCTGTACGAAGCAGACCTGGTTGACGAAGCCAAACGCCTGCTGAGCACCTGCGATATCCCGGTTCCAACTGACGTTCGCGTAGCGACCGAGTTCTCTGAAACCGCAACCGCGACCCTGAAATCTGTTAACGACATCAAAGATGAAGAGCAGATTCTGGACCTGGGCGACGTTTCTGCACAGAAACTGGCTGAAATCCTTAAAAACGCAAAAACTATCCTGTGGAACGGTCCTGTTGGCGTGTTCGAATTCCCGAACTTCCGCAAAGGTACTGAAATCGTTGCTAACGCTATCGCAGACAGCGAAGCGTTCTCTATCGCAGGCGGTGGTGACACCCTGGCGGCAATCGACCTGTTCGGTATCGCTGACAAGATCTCCTACATCTCCACTGGTGGCGGCGCATTCCTCGAATTCGTGGAAGGCAAAGTACTGCCAGCAGTAGCAATGCTCGAAGAGCGCGCTAAGAAGTAAGCCATTCAAGGGCAGGGAAACCTGCCCAATTTTCAGCGCGCTTTTAAGAGCTCGCACCTTTTCTAACGGCCGAAGATACAGGACTAAGCAACATGTCTAAAATTTTTGATTTCGTAAAACCTGGCGTTATCACTGGTGATGACGTACAGAAAGTGTTCCAGGTAGCTAAAGAAAACAACTTCGCTCTGCCAGCAGTTAACTGCGTGGGTACCGACTCCATCAACGCCGTACTGGAAACTGCTGCTAAAGTTAAAGCTCCAGTTATCGTTCAGTTCTCTAACGGCGGCGCTGCGTTCATCGCAGGTAAAGGCGTGAAAACTGACATTCCTCAGGGTGCTGCAATCCTGGGCGCTATCTCCGGTGCACATCACGTACACCAGATGGCTGAGCACTACGGTGTTCCAGTTATCCTGCACACTGACCACTGCGCGAAGAAACTGCTGCCGTGGATCGACGGTCTGCTGGACGCGGGTGAAAAACACTTCGCGGCAACCGGTAAGCCACTGTTCTCTTCTCACATGATCGACCTGTCTGAAGAGTCACTGCACGAAAACATCGAAATCTGCTCTAAATACCTGGCGCGCATGGCCAAAATGGGCATGACTCTGGAAATCGAACTGGGTTGCACCGGTGGTGAAGAAGACGGCGTGGACAACAGCCACATGGACGCTTCTGCACTGTACACCCAGCCAGAAGACGTTGATTACGCTTACACCGAGCTGAGCAAAATCAGCCCACGCTTCACCATCGCAGCGTCCTTCGGTAACGTACACGGCGTTTACAAACCAGGTAACGTGGTTCTGACCCCGACTATCCTGCGTGATTCTCAGGAATACGTTTCTAAGAAACACAACCTGCCGCACAACAGCCTGAACTTCGTCTTCCACGGCGGTTCCGGTTCTTCTGCTCAGGAAATCAAAGACTCCGTAAGCTACGGCGTAGTGAAAATGAACATCGATACCGACACCCAGTGGGCAACATGGGACGGTATTCTGCAGTACTACAAAACCAACGAAGCTTACCTGCAGGGTCAGCTGGGCAACCCGAAAGGCGAAGACCAGCCGAACAAGAAATACTACGATCCACGCGTATGGCTGCGCGCTGCCCAGACTTCTATGATTACTCGTCTGGAGCAGGCATTCAAAGAGCTGAACGCGGTAGACGTTCTGTAATTTGAGCTGCTAACAGCATCAGAAGGCCCGCAAATGCGGGCCTTTTTTTATGCTTTTTCAATACCCTGTCAGGCCGGTTTTTGTGATCTGTTTGGCAATACTTGCGCTTTTTGTTTACCCTTTACGGACCTGCCTGTCTCCATGGGGGATGGATTTTGTGTTTTGGTTTAACAAAAGGAAGAATAAATGGAACAACTCGATGTTGTAGACAGCATCAACAACGCCGGTAACTGGCTGGTGCGCAACCAGGCGCTGCTGCTGAGCTATGCCGTGAACATCGTCGCGGCGATTGCCATCATCATCGTCGGGATGATCGTGGCGCGTATCGTATCGAACGCGGTTAACCGCGTAATGCTGGCCCGTCACATTGACGCCACGGTGGCTGACTTCCTCTCCGCTCTGGTGCGCTACGGCATTATCGCTTTTACGCTGATTGCGGCGCTGGGCCGTGTGGGCGTGCAGACTGCCTCCGTCATTGCCGTTCTCGGTGCCGCCGGTCTGGCTATTGGTCTGGCGCTGCAGGGCTCGCTGTCAAACCTGGCGGCAGGCGTTCTGCTGGTTACCTTCCGTCCGTTCCGCTCCGGCGAATACGTTGACCTTGGCGGCATTGCCGGAACCGTGCTGCAGGTGCAGATTTTCTCAACGACCATGCGTACCGTCGATGGCCGCATCGTGGTCGTGCCGAACGGGAAAATCATCGCGGGCAACATCATTAACTTCTCCCGTGAGCCGGTCCGTCGTAACGAACTGATTATCAGCGTGGCGTACGACTCCGACATCGATCAGGTGAAGTCGCTGATTAGCAACATCATTGCTTCAGACGATCGCATTCTGAAAGACAAAGAGCAGACGGTTCGCCTCAACGAACTGGGCGCTTCCTCTATTAACTTCGTGGTGCGTATCTGGAGCAAGAGCAGCGATCTGCAAAACGTGTACTGGGACGTGCTGGAGCGCATTAAGCGCGACTTCGATGCCAACGGCATCAGCTTCCCGTACCCTCAGATGGACGTAAACGTCAAAAAAGTCAAAGAAGCCGAATAACTTCTCGCAGGCCCGGTCAGCGCTAGCGCTACCGGGCTTTATTTTTATAAGTGTTGCTAATCCCCAATTAATATTATCAATTTCCTCTAATGTAATTCGCGCAGTATAGTCTCCTTCCAGAACAATACTGTGAGAATTTCTTCATGTTATCTTATTACTTTCAAGGGCTTGCCTTAGGTGCGGCCATGATCCTCCCACTTGGCCCGCAAAATGCGTTTGTGATGAACCAGGGCATTCGCCGCCAGTATCATCTGATGATTGCCCTGCTGTGCGCGGTAAGCGATTTACTGCTGATCTGTGCCGGAATTTTTGGCGGCAGCGCATTGCTCATGCAGTCTCCCTGGCTGCTGGCGCTGGTCACCTGGGGCGGCGTGGCGTTTCTGCTCTGGTACGGTTTTGGTGCCCTGAAAACCGCGATGAGCAGCAACCTCGAACTGGCGAGCGCGGAAGTCATGAAGCAGGGCCGCTGGAAGATTATCGTCACCATGCTGGCGGTCACCTGGCTTAATCCGCATGTTTATCTGGACACCTTCGTGGTGCTGGGCAGCCTGGGCGGGCAGCTGGACGTTGAGCCGAAACGCTGGTTTGCGCTGGGTACGGTTAGCGCCTCTTTCCTCTGGTTCTTTGGTCTCGCCATTCTGGCTGCATGGCTGGCGCCTCGTCTGCGTACGGCCAAAGCCCAGCGCATCATTAATACGCTGGTGGGGCTGGTGATGTGGTTTATTGCCTTTCAGCTGGCAAAAGAGGGGATTCACCACGTTCAGGAATTGTTCAACTAATCCTTGTCTTATGGACAACTGAACAAGACCCGCTAAGCTTGCTGGCATGCGCCCTGTTAATGGGCACTCTTCGCAACATGGAGGAATAACAGTGAAGTTTAAGGTGATGGCCCTGGCGGCATTAGTAAGTTTTGGTGCGGTGTCGGTGCAGGCAAGTGAACTGCCGGATGGCCCGCACATCGTCACTTCAGGCACCGCAAGCGTGGACGCGGTACCCGATGTCGCAACGCTGGCAATTGAAGTCAATGTGTCTGCGAAAGATGCGGCATCTGCCAAGAAGCAGGCTGACGATCGTGTTGCGCAATACCTCTCTTTCCTTGAGCAGAACGGTGTCGGTAAAAAAGATATCAACTCCGCGAACCTGCGTACTCAACCCGATTATGACTACCAGAATGGTAAAAGCATCCTGAAAGGCTACCGTGCCGTGCGTACCGTCGAAGTGACCGTGCGTCAGCTGGATAAGCTTAACTCGCTGCTGGATGGCGCGCTGAAGGCGGGTCTCAACGAAATTCGGTCCGTGTCGCTGGGCGTTGCGCAACCGGAAAAATACAAAGACGAAGCGCGTAAAGCGGCGATTGATGATGCCATTCACCAGGCGGAACAGCTGGCTTCTGGCTTTAAGAGCAAGCTCGGCCCGGTTTACAGCGTGCGTTACCACGTCTCTAACTACCAGCCAAGCCCGATGGTACGGATGATGAAGGCTGATGCAGCCCCGGTATCTGCTCAGGAAACATACGAGCAGCCAACCATTCAATTTGACGATCAGGTGGATGTGGTGTTCCAGCTGGAGCCAACCCAAACTCAGCAAACTGAGGCGCCTAAGGCACAGTAATTTGCCCTCACCCTAACCCTCTCCCGCAGGGAGAGGGAATTCAAGCGATTAATCCTGTCTCAATACCTTGTGCCCGTACGCCAGCAGCGCGTCGGTGACGTTGCGCATCATGCGGCTTTCCGGCGCAAAACGGTGCCAGTAGAGCATCCGGCGCTGATACAGCCCCGGCGTAAGGTCAATCAACTCACCGCTTTTCAACTCTTTCTCAATCTGCAGATGCGGGATCATGCAGCAGGTGGTGCCCTGACGCGCAAGCTGCACGAAGGCTTCAGACGAGTTGACGATATGGCACGGCACGCTGCCCGGCGGCAGATCGAAGTTTTGCTGCAGGAACGCCTGATGCATATCGTCCAGATGGTCGAACGCCACGGCAGGAGCTTTCAGCAGCGCGGCGCGGGTGACGCCGTTCGGGAAGTAGCGCTCGGCAAAGGCTTTTGAACCCACAAACAGGTAGTCCAGCGCGCCCAGCTGATCGACAAGACAGCTTGGCAAGGCCTGAGGCTGGATACTGACCGCCCCAACCACTTCACCGCGACGCAGGCGTTCCTGGGTACGGGTTTCATCTTCAACCTGTAAATTCAGGCGGATAGGGGAATCTGCTAATACCGGCGCAAGGGCCGGCAGCAGCCAGGTTGCCAGGCTGTCGGCGTTGACCGCCAGAGAGAGCAGCAGCGGCGTAGAGCCCGTTTGTTCGTCACCCAGCCACTCGTCTTCCAGCAGTTCAACCTGGCGCAGCAGGGCGAGAAGCTTTTGCCCTTGCTCGGTTGGACGTGGCGGCACGGTACGCACCAGCAGCGGCTGGCCGAACATGTTTTCAAGCTGTTTGATACGCTGTGATACGGCGGACTGGGTGATGCAAAGCTTTTGCGCCGCGCGCTCAAAACCGCGTTCACGAATAACTGCATCAAGTGCCTGTAGTGTTCTGTAGTCCGGACGTTTCATTGCTCTGGCTGGCTCCTTAATTTTGCTTATTCTGCACTATGACACAATTTTCCCTTCGTGGCAGACGAATTCCATTCGACGTGTTCTATAATGCGCCCTGAGTTTTCACACCACAGGCAAAACGATCATGACGCAGGATGAACTGAAAAAAGCAGTAGGATGGGCCGCTCTCCAGTACGTGCAGCCGGGTACCATTGTCGGTGTCGGTACGGGATCAACCGCGGCACACTTTATCGATGCGCTGGGCACGATGAAGGGGCAAATCGAGGGCGCGGTTTCCAGCTCTGATGCTTCCACGGAAAAGCTGAAAAGCCTCGGCATTACCGTTTTCGATCTCAACGAAGTGGATCGTCTGGGGATTTACGTTGATGGCGCGGATGAAATCAACGGCCACATGCAGATGATCAAAGGCGGCGGCGCGGCGCTGACGCGCGAGAAGATCATCGCCTCCGTTGCGGACAAGTTTATCTGCATCGCGGACGCCTCCAAGCAGGTCGACATTCTGGGTAATTTCCCGCTGCCGGTCGAAGTGATCCCAATGGCGCGTAGCGCGGTTGCCCGTCAGCTGGTGAAGCTGGGCGGTCGTCCGGAATACCGTCAGGGCGTCGTCACCGACAACGGTAACGTGATCCTCGACGTTCACGGTCTGGAAATTCTTGACGCGATTGCGCTGGAAAATGCCATCAACGCTATCCCAGGCGTAGTGACCGTAGGGCTATTTGCCAACCGTGGCGCGGATGTGGCGCTGATCGGCACCGCTGACGGCGTGAAAACCATCGTAAAATGATCTGACGGGGGGAGTCCTCCCCCCGCTAAAAAATTTTTGAAAAGCTAAATTCGGTGACTTGTGTCACGTTTTTACGCCTCTTTTGCCGATCCTGCCGCGATTGTAAATTTCCATAGCATTTTCCTCTGACATTTTGCTCTGTATGACTTTTCTTCAGAGTGCCGACGCAAACGTTCATATTGCTGCAATAGTTTTTTGATATGTTGGCTACAGCGGATTCATATCCAGCACAACATCAGTTCAGACAAAAACAGGGTCGGGTAAATGGCAAAGGTATCACTGGAGAAAGACAAGATTAAATTCCTGCTGGTCGAGGGCGTGCATCAAAAAGCAATCGATAGCCTTCGTGCGGCAGGTTACACCAACATCGAATTTCACAAAGGCGCGCTCGATACCGAAGAGCTGAAAGCGTCCATCCGTGATGCCCACTTCATTGGCCTGCGATCCCGTACTCACCTGACTGAAGAGGTTATTGCCGCGGCGGAAAAGCTGGTGGCTATCGGCTGCTTCTGCATCGGTACCAACCAGGTTGACCTGAATGCTGCCGCCAAACGCGGTATTCCCGTCTTCAACGCCCCGTTCTCCAACACCCGTTCCGTAGCGGAGCTGGTGATCGGCGAACTGCTGCTGCTGCTGCGCGGCATTCCTGAAGCTAACGCCAAGGCGCACCGCGGCGTGTGGAACAAGCTGGCGTCCGGATCATATGAAGCGCGTGGTAAAAAACTGGGGATTATCGGCTACGGCCACATCGGTACGCAACTCGGTATTCTGGCGGAATCCCTGGGTATGCACGTGTTTTTCTATGATATCGAAAGCAAGCTGCCGCTGGGCAATGCGACCCAGGTTCAACACCTGTCTGACCTGCTGAACATGAGCGACGTGGTGAGCCTGCACGTGCCGGAAAATGCGTCCACCAAAAACATGATGGGCGCGGAAGAGCTGGCGCTGATGAAGCCGGGCTCGCTGCTGATCAACGCCGCGCGCGGCACGGTTGTCGATATCCCGGCCCTGGCGGATGCGCTGAAGCGTAAGCACCTGGCGGGCGCGGCCATCGACGTCTTCCCGACGGAGCCAGCGACCAACAGCGATCCGTTTACCTCCCCGCTGTGCGAATTCGACAACGTGATCCTGACGCCGCACATCGGCGGCTCTACCCAGGAAGCGCAGGAGAATATCGGTCTGGAAGTGGCGGGTAAGCTGAGCAAATATTCCGACAACGGTTCTACGCTCTCTGCTGTGAACTTCCCGGAAGTGTCTCTGCCGCTGCACGGTGGTCGTCGTCTGCTGCACATCCACGAGAACCGTCCTGGCGTGCTGACCGCGATCAACCAGATCTTTGCCGAGCAGGGCGTCAATATTGCCGCGCAGTATCTGCAAACGAACTCGCAGATGGGTTACGTAGTTATTGATATCGAAGCGGATGACGATGTGGCCGAAAAAGCGCTGCAGAGCATGAAGGCGATTCAGGGGACGATTCGCGCGCGTCTGCTGTACTGATTGTGGCGAGGTAAATGCGAAACGGTAACGAGAGTTACCGTTTTTTATGTTTTCTCCCTCTCCCTATGGGAGAGGGCTGGGGTGAGGGCATCAGGCCGCACGCCTGTTTCACCACTCCCATAACTTTGATGGCGTCACTACCGCCGGCAACGGCACATCCCACTTCTCCACCGGCAACGCCTCCACGCCCTGACAATCATGCGCATAGCCCACCGGCTGCAACCCGTACTGCTGCCAGTTTTGCAGCGTCCGGTCGTAAAAACCGCCGCCCATCCCTAAACGCTGGCCCTGTTCATCAAACGCCACCAGTGGTGTGATCAGCACATCCAGCTGTGACAGCGGGAGCACGTCGCGCACGTCGAGTTTCGGCTCGGTGATTTTCAGGCGATTCACCACCAGCTCGCTGTGGGGGTGATAGTGCAGAAACAGCAAATTACCTTCGCTGAACGGGTGCAGCACCGGCAGATAGACCTTCTTCCCGGCGCGCCAGAGCTGCTCTATCAGCGGTTGGGTATCCAGCTCTCCATCAAATGACAGAAACAGCGCAACGGTGTGCGCCATCACGACAGGGGGATACGCCATCATACGGGCGGCGGCCTGCTGGGCAAAATGCGCTTGCTGATCGGCGGTTAACGCACGGCGGCGCTGACGAATTAACTGACGGATGTCCTGGCGTGAAGCAGAAACTTCAGGGAATTGGGTCATGGTAGTCGGTAGAAGAAAAGAGAGGGAATCTCCGAGATGCCGCCGCAGGCTGTAACCCTTGAACCCTTGGTTCAAGGTGAATGTGTCGTCATAGTTTTAAGGCTTCTCGGACGGACCGAGCATGCTCACCAACCATGGAGCGCCACATTCTTGTGGTATGAAATATCGGCTCAGGGGACTGGCCCGCTTGCGAACATCTCAGAGAAATTTTGTCTTCACAGTTACTCTACCATAGTCAACTGAGAAGTGTTATTCAAACTTTGGTCCCGGTCTTTCGGGATTGCGACCTTGATCAAGCAATGCCTGTTCTATGGTCTGCTGGAGCATTTTAATGCGCTGCTCCATGCTTGCCGCGTAGTCGCGGGTCTTCGCTTTTTCCTGAGTCAGTTCATAGCTGATGTTCAACGCGGCTATGAAAACCAGCTGCTCAGTATTTGTGACTCTAGTGCGTTCTTTTAGATCTTGCAACCGCTGATTCAAATCGTCCGCTGCCTGATTCAAAGCATCCCTTTGTTCAGGCGGACAATTCACTCGCAGTGAACGGCCAAAAATCTGGAGATCGACGGGTTGTGCAGACATGCCACCTTCCTGCTGATTGACTGCGCTGCCTTCGCTTACTGCCCCGGGGGCTGCGAAGGGGCGACACTATAGCTACCCTGATGTGAAGATACAAGCCCTTTTCTGGTATCACCAGGGTCCAAAGTGGTAGCATATCATGAAACTTCCCCCCTTTGATGACGAATGCTCATGTCTATACAGAACGAAATGCCTGGTTACAAGGATTTAAACCAGTTACTGAACCAGCAGGGAATCGGTTTAACCCCTGCCGAAATGCACGGTCTGATCAGTGGCATGCTGTGCGGCGGAAACAGCGACAGCTCATGGCAGCCGCTGATCCACGACCTCACGAATGAAGGGCTGGCGTTTGGTCACGAGCTGGCGGAAGCGCTGCGTAAAATGCACGCCGCAACCAGCGATTCGCTGGAAGACGATGGCTTCCTTTTTCAGCTTTATCTGCCTGAAGGCGACGACGTCAGCGTGTTCGATCGCGCCGATGCGCTGGCTGGCTGGGTAAACCACTATCTGCTGGGGCTGGGTGTGACGCAGCCTAAACTGGATAAAGTGACCGGCGAAGCGGGTGAAGCGATTGACGACCTGCGTAACATCGCCCAGCTTGGCTACGATGAAGACGAAGACCAGGAAGAGCTGGAAATGTCTCTTGAAGAGATTATCGAGTACGTGCGCGTGGCGGCACTGCTGTGCCACGACAACTTTACGCGCTCACAGCCGACCGCGCCGGAAGTCCGCAAGCCAACCTTACATTAAGAAAAATAACGCACAGGAGGGTGTCATGGTTATCTCGAGTCAAGAGTATTCGCGCCGCCGTCAGGCGCTGCTGGCAACAATGCAGCCGGGCAGCGCCGCGCTGATTTTTGCTGCACCCGAAGTCACGCGCAGCGCCGACAGCGAATATCCCTATCGCCAGAGCAGCGATTTCTGGTACTTCACCGGCTTTAACGAGCCGGAAGCGGTGCTGGTGCTGATTAAGAGCAATGACACCCACAACCACAGCGTGATTTTCAACCGCGTGCGCGATCTGACGGCCGAAATCTGGTTTGGCCGCCGCTTAGGCCAGGAGGCTGCACCGGCGAAGCTGGGCGTTGACCGCGCGCTGGCGTTTAGCGAAATCAACCAGCAGCTCTATCAGCTGCTTAACGGCCTCGACGTGCTCTATCACGCGCAGGGCGAATATGCCTACGCCGATGAGATTGTTTTCACCGCGCTGGATAAGCTGCGCAAAGGCTCGCGGCAGAACCTGTCCGCGCCGGCCACGCTGACGGACTGGCGTCCGGTGGTGCATGAGATGCGCCTGTTCAAGTCTGAAGAAGAGCTGAATTTGATGCGTCGTGCGGGCGAAATCAGCGCCCTGGCGCACACCCGCGCCATGGAAAAGTGCCGTCCCGGGATGTTCGAATACCAGCTGGAAGGCGAAATTCACCACGAATTTAACCGCCACGGCGCACGTTATCCCTCCTACAACACCATTGTTGGCGGCGGAGAAAACGGCTGCATTCTGCACTACACCGAAAACGAAAGCGCTTTGAGCGACGGCGATCTGGTGCTGATTGACGCCGGTTGCGAATATCAGGGCTACGCGGGAGACATCACTCGTACCTTCCCGGTGAACGGTAAATTCTCACCGGCACAGCGCGCCATTTACGACATTGTCCTGGAATCGCTTGAGACGGCGCTCAGGCTGTATCGTCCCGGTACCTCAATACAGGAAGTGACCGGCGAAGTGGTGCGCATCATGATTACCGGCCTGGTCAGGCTCGGGATCCTGAAAGGAGAGGTCGACACCCTGATCGCTGAAAATGCGCATCGATCGTACTTCATGCACGGCCTGAGCCACTGGCTGGGGCTGGATGTGCATGACGTTGGCGCGTACGGCACCGACCGTTCGCGCGTGCTGGAGCCGGGCATGGTGTTAACCGTGGAGCCAGGCCTGTATATCGCGCCGGATGCCGACGTGCCTGAGGAGTACCGCGGGATTGGCATTCGTATTGAAGATGACATCGTCATTACCGAAACCGGTAACGAAAACCTGACCGCGAGCGTCGTGAAAAACGCTGACGATATCGAGGCGCTGATGGCAGCGGCACGCGCATGAGCGTGATTATCGTTGGCGGCGGCATGACCGGGGCCACATTGGCGCTGGCCATTTCGCATTTGACGAAAGGCCAGCTTCCGGTGCACCTGGTGGAAGCCGTCGCGCCGCAGGCAAAGAATCATCCCGGTTTTGATTCCCGCGCTATTGCCCTGGCGCAGGGTACCTGCCAGCAGCTGTCCCGCATTGGCATCTGGCAGGCCATCGCCGATTGCGCGACGGCAATTAACACCGTCCACGTGAGCGATCGCGGCCATGCTGGCTTTGTCACGCTGGACGCGCAGGATTACCGCATTGACGCGCTGGGTCAGGTTGTTGAACTCCACGACGTTGGCCTGCGTCTGTTCCGTCTGTTACAGGATGCGCCGGGCGTCACGCTGCATTGTCCGGCGCGCGTGGCCGGCGTGAGCCGCAGTGAGGCGTCGGTCAGCGTGACGCTGGAAAACGGCACCTTGCTTGAAGGCCAGCTTCTGGTCGCCGCGGACGGCTCGCGCTCATCGCTCGGCGCCCAGTGCGGCGTGGAGTGGCGTCAGCAGCCTTACGGGCAGGTTGCGGTCATTGCGAATGTCGCGACCGCAGCTGAACATCACGGCAGGGCGTTTGAACGCTTTACGCAGCATGGCCCGCTGGCGATGCTGCCGATGTCGGACGGGCGCTGTTCCCTGGTCTGGTGTCATCCGCAGGATAAGACTGAAGAGGTTAAAGCCTGGTCAGACGAACGTTTTTGTACCGAGCTGCAAAAAGCCTTTGGCTGGCGGCTGGGGCGTATTACCCATGCGGGGAAACGTGCGGTCTACCCGCTTTCGCTGACGACAGCCTCTCAGTCCATCTCCCATCGTCTGGCGCTTGTCGGTAATGCCGCGCAGACGCTGCACCCCATCGCGGGGCAGGGGTTCAACCTTGGCCTGCGGGATGTCATGAGCCTGGCGGAAACCCTTTCTCAGGCATGGGGCGAACAAAAAGACTGTGGCGCATACCCGGTGCTCAGCCATTACCAGAAGCGCCGCCAGGCGGATAAAGAGGCGACGATTGGCGTCACCGACGGCTTAGTCCATCTTTTTGCCAATCGCTGGGCACCGCTGGTTGCGGGTCGCAACCTCGGGCTGATGGCGATGGAATTATTCATTCCGGCACGTGACGTGCTGGCGCAGCGGACTCTTGGTTGGGTCGCGCGTTAAGGAGTTATCACCGTGCAAAATGTTGATGTCGCCATCGTTGGCGGCGGTATGGTCGGACTGGCGCTGGCCTGTGGTTTACAGGGCAGCGGCCTGCGCGTGGCGGTGCTGGAGCAAAAGCAGCCTCAGCCCGTTGCGCCAGATGCCCCGCCGGAACTCCGCGTCTCAGCAATCAATGCCGCCAGCGAGAAATTGCTGACGCACCTTGGCGTCTGGGCAGATATTGTGGCGCAGCGCGCCAGCTGCTATCACGGCATGGAAGTCTGGGATAAAGACAGCTTTGGTCATATTGCTTTTGATGATGAAAGCATGGGCTATAGCCATCTGGGTCATATCGTCGAAAACGCGGTGATCCACCACGCGCTGTGGCAGAAAGCGCAGCAGTGCAGCGACGTGACGCTGATTGCGCCTGCGCAGGTCCAGCAGGTGGCATGGGGCGAAAACGAGGCGTTTATCACCCTGCAGAGCGGCGATATGCTGACCGCCCGTCTGGTTGTCGGTGCTGACGGTGCTAACTCCTGGCTGCGTAATAAAGCCGATATCCCGCTGACCTTCTGGGACTATCGTCATCACGCTCTGGTCGCGACGATCCGCACCGAAGAGCCGCACGGCGGCGTGGCGCGCCAGATTTTCCACAACGACGGCATACTGGCGTTCCTGCCGCTTGCCGATCCGCACCTGTGCTCGATTGTCTGGTCCCTGGTGCCTGAAAAAGCCCAGCTGATGCAGGAGGCGACGCCGGACGCCTTTAACCAGGCGCTGTGCATGGCGTTTGATAACCGCCTTGGCTTGTGCACCCTTGAAAGCGAGCGGCAGGTGTTCCCGTTAACCGGCCGCTACGCGCGTCAGTTTGCGGCGCACCGTCTGGCGCTGGTGGGGGACGCGGCGCATACCATTCATCCACTGGCAGGGCAGGGCGTCAACCTTGGCTTTATGGACGCGGCGGAGCTGGTTGAGGAACTGCGTCGCCTGCATCGCGAAGGCAAAGATATCGGTCAGCATCTCTACCTGCGTCGCTACGAGCGCAGCCGCAAGCACAGTGCGGCGATGATGCTGGCGGGAATGCAGGGTTTCCGCGAGCTGTTTGCCGGCGCAAATCCGGCGAAAAAACTGCTGCGCGATATTGGTCTTAAACTGGCCGATACGCTTCCTGGCGTCAAACCTCAACTTCTTCGCCAGGCGATGGGTCTTAACGATCTTCCCGACTGGTTACGCTAATCTCGATCCCTGTCACACTTTATTTTCCCGGCCTCTGCGCCGGGGAAATTCCCTCGTTTGAAATATTCTAATTTCACGTCTTTTTTCGCATTAGATAATCTAATGTCGTGTTTTTCTCGTTACGGAAATTCGGCCCGTTTTTCCGCACGAAATATCACCATGTGCTAAATCCTGTTAGATCATTGTTAATTTTGTGCGGGGTTAATCGCATTTTTCCAGTGAATAACTCTGTAGGCTTTTTAGCGTTTTTTGGTCATAAGCTAATGTGATGACCCGTTTTACCTTATGGTTAACCGCCGGTTTCGGTGGTAAGTTCGGGTAAAAGAGAACGTTTGCGTCGGCGCCAGGTAACGGGGCCGACACCGGGTTTCACGGTGAATTTTTCAACGAGGACAAGATGGCTCAACAGACTCCTTTGTACGAACAACACGTGTTATGCGGCGCCCGCATGGTGGACTTCCATGGCTGGATGATGCCGCTGCACTACGGCTCGCAGATTGATGAGCACCACGCGGTGCGCACCGATGCCGGTATGTTCGACGTGTCCCACATGACGATTGTCGATCTGCGCGGTAGCTGCACCCGGGAGTTTTTGCGTTATCTGCTGGCAAACGACGTCGCCAAACTGAAAACGCCGGGTAAAGCGCTCTATACCGGCATGCTGAATGCCTCGGGCGGCGTGATTGATGACCTTATCGTCTATTACTTCACTGAAGATTTCTTCCGCCTCGTTGTCAACTCCGCCACCCGCGAAAAAGACCTCTCCTGGATCACCCAACACGCCGAACCTTATGCCATCGACATCACCGTCCGTGACGACCTGTCGCTGATCGCCGTACAGGGGCCGAACGCGCAGGCGAAAGCCGCGTCTCTGTTTAACGACGAGCAGCGCAAAGCAACCGAAGGCATGAAGCCGTTCTTCGGCGTGCAGGCGGGCGATCTGTTTATCGCCACCACCGGCTACACCGGTGAAGCGGGCTACGAAATTGCGATGCCGAATGAGAAGGCCGCTGATTTCTGGCGTGCGCTGGTGGAAGCGGGCGTGAAGCCTGCGGGTCTGGGCGCGCGCGATACGCTGCGTCTGGAAGCGGGGATGAACCTCTACGGTCAGGAGATGGATGAAGGCATCTCTCCGCTGGCCGCCAACATGGGCTGGACCATCGCATGGGAACCGGCTGACCGTGACTTTATTGGCCGTGAAGCGCTGGAGATGCAGCGCGAGAAGGGCACTGAACAGCTGGTGGGTCTGGTGATGACCGAGAAGGGCGTGCTGCGCGGTGAACTGCCGGTGCGCTTCACCGATGCCGACGGCAATCCTCGCGAAGGCGTGATCACCAGCGGTACCTTCTCCCCGACGCTGGGCTACAGTATTGCACTGGCACGCGTGCCGGCGGGCATTGGCGAAACGGCGGTGGTACAAATCCGCAACCGCGAAATGCCGGTCAACGTGACCAAACCGATTTTTGTTCGCGCCGGTAAGCCGGTCGCCTAATCATTTTTATCAGGAGAACTTCAATGAGCAATGTGCCAGCAGAACTGAAATACAGCAAAGAACACGAATGGCTGCGCAAAGAGGCGGACGGCACTTACACCGTAGGGATCACCGAGCACGCGCAAGAGCTGCTGGGTGACATGGTGTTTGTTGACCTGCCTGACGTGGGCACGACCGTTAGTGCGGGCGACGACTGCGCCGTGGCGGAGTCCGTAAAAGCGGCATCTGACATCTATGCCCCTGTGAGCGGCGAAATCGTTGCCGTCAACGACGCGCTGAGCGATTCGCCAGAGCTGGTGAACAGCGAGCCTTATGAAGGCGGCTGGATCTTCAAGATCAAAGCCAGCGACGAATCTCAGGTTGCCGCGCTGCTGGATGCGACCGCGTACGAAGCACTGTTAGAAGACGAGTAATCGTTTATCCCCCTCTCCTTTCGGGAGAGGGCAGGGGCGAGTGCCCATCTTCCCCTCACCCTAACCCTCTCCCAGAGGGAGAGGGAACTTAAATTCACTGCACGTTTCAGGAACCATCGCTCATGACACAGACTTTAAGCCAGCTTGAAAACCGTGGCGCCTTCATTGAACGTCACATTGGGCCGGATGCTCAGCAACAGCAGGAGATGCTGAAGACAGTTGGCGCGGATTCATTAAACGCACTGATCGGCCAGATTGTGCCAAAAGACATCCAGCTTGCCACGCCGCCTCAGGTGGGGGAAGCCACCACGGAATTCGCCGCGCTGGCGGAGCTGAAGGCTATTGCAGGCCTGAACAAGCGCTATAAGTCTTACATTGGCATGGGCTACACCAACGTGCAGTTACCGCCGGTTATCCTGCGCAACATGCTGGAAAACCCGGGCTGGTACACCGCTTACACCCCGTACCAGCCGGAAGTCTCTCAGGGCCGTCTGGAAGCGCTGCTGAACTTCCAGCAGGTGACGCTGGATCTGACCGGTATGGATATCGCCTCCGCCTCGCTGCTGGATGAAGCGACCGCCGCCGCCGAAGCAATGGCGATGGCAAAACGCGTGAGCAAGCTGAAAAATGCCAACCGCTTCTTTGTTGCGGCGGACGTGCATCCCCAGACGCTGGACGTGGTGCGCACCGCGCGGAAACCTTCGGCTTTGACGTGATCGTAGACGACGCTGACAAAGTGCTGGATCACCAGGACGTCTTCGGCGTGCTGCTGCAGCAGGTGGGGACAACGGGCGAAGTACACGACTACGGCGCGCTGATTGCCGAGCTGAAATCCCGCAAAGTGGTTGTCAGCGTTGCCGCCGATTTTATGGCGCTGGTGCTGCTGACGGCGCCGGGTAAACAGGGCGCAGATATCGTCTTCGGTTCAGCGCAACGCTTCGGCGTGCCGATGGGCTACGGCGGCCCGCACGCGGCGTTCTTCGGCGCGAAAGATGAATTCAAACGCTCTATGCCAGGCCGCATCATCGGCGTCTCAAAAGACGCTGCCGGTAACACCGCGCTGCGCATGGCGATGCAAACCCGCGAGCAACACATCCGCCGCGAGAAAGCGAACTCCAACATCTGTACCTCCCAGGTGCTGCTGGCAAACATCGCCAGCCTGTACGCCGTGTTCCACGGCCCGGCTGGCCTGAAACGCATTGCCAGCCGAATTCACCGTCTGGCCGATATTCTGGCCTGCGGTCTGCAGCAGAAAGGCCTTAAGCTGCGCCACGCTCACTACTTCGACACCCTGTGTGTGGAAGTGGCGGACAAAGCGGCCGTGCTGGCGCGCGCGAATGCAGCAGAGATCAACCTGCGCAGCGACATCCACAACGCCGTCGGCATTACGCTGGATGAAAGCACCACCCGCGACGATATCCTGAACCTGTTCAGCGTGTTACTGGGTGACGCGCACGGTCTGGAAATTGATGCGCTCGACAAAGAGGTCGCGCTCGACAGCCGCTCCATTCAGGAAAGCATGCTGCGTAACGATGCGATCCTGACGCATCCGGTGTTTAACCGCTACCACAGCGAAACCGAGATGATGCGCTATATGCACTCTCTGGAGCGCAAGGATCTGGCGCTGAACCAGGCGATGATCCCGCTGGGCTCCTGCACCATGAAGCTGAACGCCGCGGCGGAGATGATCCCGATCACCTGGCCTGAATTCTCCGAGCTGCACCCGTTCTGTCCGCCAGAGCAGGCGGAAGGTTATCATATGATGATCAACCAGCTTTCCGACTGGCTGGTGAAACTGACCGGTTATGACGCGCTCTGCATGCAGCCGAACTCCGGCGCGCAGGGCGAATACGCGGGTCTGCTGGCGATCCGTCACTATCACGAAAGCCGCAACGAAGGTCACCGCGATATCTGCCTGATCCCAAGCTCCGCCCACGGTACCAACCCGGCTTCTGCGCAGATGGCGGGCATGGAAGTGGTGGTGGTGGCGTGCGATAAGAACGGCAACATCGATCTGGTCGACCTGCGTGCGAAAGCCGAGCAGGCGGGCGACAAGCTCTCCTGCATCATGGTGACCTACCCGTCTACCCACGGCGTGTACGAAGAGACTATCCGTGAAGTGTGCGAAGTGGTGCACCAGTTCGGCGGTCAGGTTTACCTCGACGGCGCGAACATGAACGCTCAGGTGGGCATTACCTCTCCGGGCTTTATCGGCGCGGACGTGTCGCACCTGAACCTGCACAAAACCTTCTGCATCCCGCACGGCGGTGGCGGCCCGGGCATGGGCCCAATCGGCGTGAAAGCGCACCTGGCACCGTTTGTACCGGGCCACAGCGTGGTGCAGATTGAAGGTATGCTGACCCGTCAGGGCGCGGTCTCTGCGGCACCGTTCGGTAGCGCCTCTATCCTGCCAATCAGCTGGATGTACATCCGCATGATGGGCGCGGAAGGGCTGAAGCAGGCGAGCCAGGTGGCGATCCTGAACGCCAACTATATTGCGACTCGCCTGAAGTCTGCCTTCCCGGTGCTCTATACCGGCCGCGACGGTCGCGTGGCGCACGAGTGCATCCTGGATATTCGTCCGCTGAAAGAAGCGACGGGCATCAGCGAGCTGGATATTGCCAAGCGTCTGATTGACTACGGCTTCCACGCGCCAACCATGTCGTTCCCGGTTGCGGGTACGCTGATGGTTGAGCCGACCGAGTCTGAAAGCAAGGCCGAGCTGGACCGCTTTATCGACGCAATGCTGGCGATCCGCATGGAGATCGACCGCGTGCAGGACGGCGAATGGACGCTGGAAGATAACCCGCTGGTTAACGCTCCGCACACCCAGCATGAGATGGTTTCCGAGTGGAACCACGGTTATTCCCGCGAGCTGGCCGTCTTCCCGGCAGGCGTGGCAAACAAATACTGGCCGACCGTGAAGCGTCTCGATGACGTCTACGGCGACCGTAACCTGTTCTGCTCCTGCGTGCCGATGAGCGAATACCAGTAATATTATTGGTGTAGTCATAAAGGCCGGGTAAGGCGAAGCCGCCACCCGGCTTTTTTATTGGGAGAAGCGAATGGCAATAGCACTGGTCACCGGCGCCAGCCGGGGCATTGGAAAAGCCACCGCGCTGCAGCTGGCGCGCGAAGGCTACACCGTGGCGGTGAACTATCACCACAACATTAAAGCCGCGACGGACGTGATCAACCAGATCGTGGAAGAGGGCGGTAAAGCGTTTGCCGTCCGCGCGGATATCAGTGATGAAGCCCAGGTGCTGGCGATGTTTGACAGCCTCGATCGTGAAGGCGAGCCGCTTCGTGCGCTGGTCAATAATGCGGGCATTCTGTTTGAGCAATCCACTATCGAGAACCTCTCCGCTGAGCGCATTAACCGCGTCCTGGCGACCAACGTCACGGGCTACTTTCTCTGCTGCCGGGAAGCGGTAAAACGCATGTCCTTCAGGCATGGCGGCAAGGGTGGGGCGATAGTGAACGTCTCTTCCGCCGCGTCGCGCCTGGGCGCGCCGGGTGAATATGTGGATTATGCCGCGTCCAAGGGGGCGGTCGATTCGCTGACAACCGGGCTATCGCTGGAAGTGGCGGCGCAGGGCATTCGCGTCAACTGCGTGCGTCCGGGTCTAATTTATACCGATATTCATGCGTCCGGCGGAGAGCCGGGGCGAGTGGATCGCGTGAAATCGTTGCTGCCGATGCAGCGCGGCGGCCAGCCGGAAGAGGTGGCGCAGGCGATTGTCTGGCTGCTGAGCGAGAAGGCGTCGTACGTAACGGGCAGTTTTATTGAGTTGGCGGGCGGGAAGTAAACCCCTCACCCTAACCCTCTCCCAAAGGGAGAGGGGATCAAGCGTAGCGCCGCCCGGCGTTACGGCGTTAAAGTTTCTCGCCGTTGCTGGCAATCACTTCCTTATACCAGTTAAAGCTCTTCTTGCGTGAACGCGACATGTCGCCCGTGCCGTCGTCGTGCTTGTTCACGTAGATAAAGCCGTAGCGCTTGCTGTACTGGCCGGTGGTGAACGACACGCAGTCGATGCAGCCCCATGGCGTATAGCCCATCAGATCCACGCCGTCGTGCGTCACGGCTTTGATCATCTCTTCCACGTGGGCACGCAGGTAGTCGATGCGATAGTCGTCGTTGATGCTGCCGTCTTCTTCCACCTTATCGTAGGCGCCGAACCCGTTTTCCACGATAAACAGCGGTTTCTGATAACGCTCGTACAGTTCGCACAGGGAATAGCGCAGGCCTACCGGGTCAATCTGCCAGCCCCAGTCGGACGCCTTCACGTGCGGGTTCGGCACGCTGCCTTCGAAACCGGAAATCGCATCGCCGGTACCGCCTTCCGCTTTCACCGCGTTGGTCATGTAGTAGCTGAAACCTAAGTAGTCGCAGGTACCTTCACGCAGGATCTGCTCGTCGCCCGCGTCCATTTTTACGGAGAAGCCGCGGCGCTCCCACTCGTTCAGCACGTAGGACGGGTAGTATCCGCGCAGCTGGACGTCGGTAAAGACATAACGCTCGCGCATGGATTCCTGGGCGAACATCACGTCTTCCGGTTTGCAGGAGAACGGATAGAGCGCCACCATGGCCAGCATGCAGCCGACTTTCATCTCAGGGTTGATGCGGCGCGCGGCTTTCACCGCCAGGGCGCTGGCCACAAACTGGTGGTGCAGGACCTGGTACATGGTCTCTTCCGGATTGTCATGTTCGGTATAGACCACGCCCGAGCAGCAGTAACCGAACAGCGGCGCGCGCCAGTTACGCTGGTTATTGATTTCATTGAAGGTCATCCAGTATTTGACCTTGTTTTTGTAGCGCTCAAAGACCACTTCCGCGAAGCGCACAAAGAAATCGACCACTTTACGGTTGGTCCAGCTACCGTACTCCTGCACCAGGTGCAGCGGCATTTCGAAGTGGGAGAGGGTGATCACCGGTTCGATGTTGTATTTCAGCAGCTCGTCGAACATATCGTCGTAGAACTTCAGCCCCTCTTCGTTTGGCTGCGTTTCGTCACCTTTCGGGAAGATGCGCGTCCAGGCTATAGAGGTGCGGAAGCACTTGAAACCCATCTCGGCAAACAGCTTGATGTCTTCTTTATAGTGGCCGTGGAAGTCGATGGCCTCGTGGTTAGGGTAGTATTTACCCGGCACTACTTCCTGGGTGATTTCGCGCGGGACGCCGTGCGCGCCGCCGGTCAATACGTCACAAATGCTTGGCCCTTTGCCGCCTTTGTTCCAGCCGCCTTCAACCTGGTGAGCGGCAACCGCGCCGCCCCATAAAAAATCTTTTGGTAAGGTTAATTTTTTCATCGCTGCTCTTCTCAATAAATGGCTTATTGGCATCGAGTCTAGCAAAGCGAAAATGAATGTCACGATATAACAATTCACAGTAAATGTGATTTGTTACATCAAAAAAACAGGGTGTTTTATTCTGTGAGTTTCTTCGCCAGTTTACGTCCGAGAGATTCCAGAATATAAATGACGGGAATTTGCGTGGTGATGTCGTAGACGCCTGCAATACGCGTCTGAGGAACATGCCAGGAGAGATTAAAGTCCGCCAGTTTTGCGAGACGCGAGTGCTCGTGGCTGGTTATCGAGAGCACCTTGCAGTGATGCAGGCTGAACTGGCTGGCGAAGCGCAGGATCTCCTCGGTCTCGCCCGAGACGGAGAGCACAATCGCCAGCGCATTTTTCGCCATATCGTTGGTGACCGGGAAATAAGGGTCATCAATATGGTTACTGAATTTACCGATATTAGAAAAGAAGCGTGCGCCATATTTTGCCAGCGAACCCGATGTTCCGGCACCGACAAATATAATTCGCTCTGACGATAAAATAATATCAACCGCCTTATCTAATAACGCATCGAACTCTTCATTATTCACGCTTTTAAAAAAGCTGATAATTTCGCTGGCACCGAAATTCGCCTGCTGGGGCTCGTTCTGTTCAAGATAAAGCTTAAAGCGCACCCGAAATTCAGAATATCCTTCGCAGTTAAGCTTGCGGCAAAAGCGCAGGATAGTCGTGGTTGAGACGTCTGCCGCATCCGCCAGCTCGCGGATGGTCATGTACATCACTTTGTCACGATTTTTTATGACATAGTTGTAGACCATCATCTCCAGGTTATTGAGACTGGCAATGGCGGAATGGGAGAACATGCTCACAATGGCTACACTCACTCATCAGACTTTTCTTCAGGGAATAATAACATGCAGCCAAACGACATCACTTTTTTTCAGCGCTTTCAGGACGACATCCTGGCCGGGCGTAAAACCATCACTATCCGGGATAAAAGTGAATCCCATTTCAAAACCGGCGATATCCTGCGGGTGGGGCGTTATGAGGATGATGGTTATTTTTGCACCATCGAAGTAACAGGAACGTCAACCGTTACGTTCGACACATTGACGCAAAAACATGCTGAACAGGAGAATATGACCCTGGATGCATTGAAAAGCGTGATCGCAGAGATCTACCCCAGGCAGGACCAGTTTTATGTGATTGATTTTAAACACCTCTAGTTAAAATCGAAACGCACGTTCGCTGAAATTAAAGTGTAACTGTCTGATTGTAATTTAGAAACGTTATGTTTAACTTTATTTTAGCTAACAGGTGTTCACTGGAATCATTCTCAGTTAGCATAGTTATGCGATGAATAATCATCTTTTGTTTTCCCGGAGTTTTGTATGGTGAGCAGACCATTAATCGCACAGGGATATTCGCTGGCTGAGGAAGTAGCCAACAGCATCAGCCACGGCATTGGCCTGGTGTTTGGGATTGTCGGTTTAGTGTTATTGCTGGTGCAGGCGGTGGACGCCAATGCCAGCGCGATGGCCATTACCAGCTACAGCCTGTATGGCGGGAGTATGATCCTGCTGTTCCTGGCGTCGACGCTGTATCACGCGATCCCGCATCAGCGGGCTAAGATGTGGCTCAAGAAATTTGACCACTGTGCTATCTATCTTCTGATTGCGGGCACCTACACACCGTTTTTGCTGGTGGGGCTCAACTCACCGCTGTCGCGTGGCCTGATGATTGTTATCTGGAGCCTGGCACTGCTGGGGATCCTGTTTAAGCTGACCATCGCGCACAGGTTTAAGGTGCTGTCACTGGTCACCTATCTGACAATGGGCTGGCTGTCGCTGATTGTGGTGTATCAACTGGCGGTCAAACTGTCGGTAGGGGGCGTGACGCTTCTGGCCTTAGGTGGCGTGGTGTACTCGCTCGGCGTGATTTTCTACGTCTGCAAGCGCATCCCATACAACCATGCCATCTGGCACGGCTTTGTGCTCGGCGGCAGCGTATGCCACTTTTTGGCGATCTATTTGTACGTGGGGCAGGTGTAGTTTTTTCCACCGTGCGAGCGGTTGCCCTCACCCCGGCCCTCTCCCACAGGGAGAGGGAGGGCACCTGGATACGATTACTCTTCTAACGAATATGGCAACGGCTCGATGCTCAGCGTGTTCGCATCGTCGCGCACGCGGAACACGCTGTCGGCTTCCATGTCGTTGTTCATGACGGCCTGTACCAAAAGACGTCCATCATCCAGCTGTACGGCGGCTAACACGGTGCCGGTGCGGCGCCAGTTATCACCCATCTTCAGCTCTAAGTCTTCACCCGCTTCAGGTACACGGCTGGCATGGCCCGCCAGCGTCCACAGCGCACGTTTGTTTGCGCCGCGGAATTTTGCACGCGCCACCATCTCCTGGCCGGTGTAACAGCCCTTTTTAAAGCTGATACCCCCCAGCGCCTGCAGGTTCGTTGCCTGAGGAATAAACTGCGCGCTGTTTGCTGCGTCAATCACCGGCAGACCCGCTTCGATGTTCAGCGCCAGCCACTGCTGACTGTTGTTGAGCTGCGCTTCGCCGCGCAGCGCTTCGGTCACGCGTTCGGCTGTTGCCGCATCCGTGACTAACAGGAAACGCTCCGCCGGGTGTTCAAACCACAGGATGGAGGTCGCGCCTTCGCTGACCACCTGCTTTTCTGCATCCGGCAGTTCGCTGAAGAGATTTTTCAGCGCCGCACGCGCCTGAAAACCGGCCACTCCCAGCAGGACATGTTCGTCGTCCGGGGCGATAGTGACTTTGGAGAAGACCGCGTACTTCTTCAGCTCTTTGAGCTGGGCCTCTTGCAGGCTGCGGCGCTCAATAAAGGCAAAGCCGTCCTGACGGCGGAAGAGTCGCAGATTGCTCCACATTTTGCCTTTTGGGTCGCAATGCGCGGCCAGCAGGTGCTGGTGTTCGGTCATCTGACTGACGTCGGCGGTCACCTGGCCCTGCAGGTATTTTTCGGCGTCGGCACCGGTGAGTGTTGCCAGCGCCCAGTCATCAAGAGAAATAAGCGTCAGCGGCAGACGCGCAGAGGCGGCGGGCTGGCGAGGAGAAAATGGTGTATATGCCATAACGATATCCTGAATTGCTTAACGCTTTGATAATGCCTAATGGTAAAAGAGCCTGCAGGCAATGCAAGCGCTTTCAACAGGCCATTTGTGCCATAAACCGGTTATGCGTAGCGCTACGCAAAATAATGTAATCCGCTGTCTTTGTAGGGATTATTCTGGAAGCCTGCTCGGCGATCGCAATATTCCAGTAATGAAACGGTCAAAAACACGTTACACTAGCTGGTGTCCCCGTAGAGAAATAAAGAACACTGAACGGGGTACCGACTGTGCCAAACGTAATGCAGGAAACTGAACATGGATATTAACAACAAGGCCCGTATTCACTGGGCGTGCCGTCGCGGCATGCGTGAACTTGATATTTCCATCATGCCTTTCTTTGAATATGAGTATGACAGCTTAAGCGATGACGATAAGCGTCTGTTTGTTCGCCTGCTTGAGTCTGACGATCCGGATTTGTTCAACTGGCTGATGAACCACGGCAAACCCGCCGACACCGAGTTGCAACGGATGGTGCAATTAATTCAAACACGGAATCGGGAACGTGGTCCTGTGGCAATCTGATCTTCGCGTCTCGTGGCGCTCGCAGTGGATGTCTTTATTGCTCCACGGCCTGGTTGCGGCCTTTGTGTTACTGATGCCCTGGCCGCTGAGCTATACGCCGCTGTGGCTGCTGTTACTGTCGTTTGTCGTTTTTGACAGCGTTCGCAGCCAGCGTCGCATTAATGCCCGTCAGGGAGAGATTAAATTACTGATGGATTCCCGCCTGCGCTGGCAGGGTAGAGAGTGGGATATTCTCGGTATGCCCTGGATGCTCAACTGCGGCATGATGTTACGGTTACGCAAGGTGGACGGCGGGCGTTGCCAGCATCTGTGGCTGGCGGCTGACAGTATGGATGCTGCCGAATGGCGAGACCTGCGCCGGATGCTGTTGCAACAGACGACGCAGGGGTAATGCGCGTTAGCTAAACTTTTCAGCCATTTCGCCCAGAATCTGCTCGCACCAGCTTTGCAGGCGCTCATCGCTGAGATCGTACTGGTTGGTTTCATCCAGCGCGAGTCCAACAAACAGTTCGCCGTCGGCAATAATCGGTTTTTTACTGGTGAACTCGTAACCTTCGGTTGGCCAGTAGCCGATAAACGACACTCCTTTCGGCGCCAGCTTGTCATGCAGCATGCCGAGCGCGTCGAGGAACCATTCCCCGTAGCCCAGCTGATCCCCCATGCCGTACATGGCAATGATTTTGCCGTCGAGATTGACCGAGTCGAGTTGATCCCAGATGGCTTCCCAGTCTTCCTGTATCTCACCAAAATCCCAGGTTGGGATGCCAAGGATCAGGACATCGTACTGTTCCATCAGCGCGACCGCGTCATCTTTCAGGTTATGCAACGTCACCAGTTCCGGGCCAATGATGTCGCGAATTTTCTCTGCCGCCATTTCGGTGTAGCAGGTGCTGGAACCATAGAACAGACCAATATTCATCGCGTAACTATCTCAATTCTTGCTTTGACTATGCGCGTAGTGTACCAGAAACCGGTCGCAATCAGGCATAATGGCCTGACTGCAGAATCAAAGGGGCTGATGTGGAAAAGGATCTCGCACTGATCGAACAGTTTCTCGACGCGCTGTGGCTGGAGAAAAATCTGGCCGAGAATACCCTCAGCGCCTACCGTCGCGATCTCACCATGCTGGTGGAGTGGCTTGCGCACCGGGGATTATCCCTTGCGAGCGCGCAGCGTGACGACCTGCAGGCGCTGCTGGGGGAACGTATTGCTGGGGGCTACAAAGCCACCAGCTCCGCGCGTTTGCTCAGCGCCATGCGTCGGCTGTTCCAGCACCTCTACCGTGAGAAGATTCGCGAAGACGATCCCAGCGCGCTGCTGGCATCCCCTAAGCTCCCGCAGCGGCTGCCGAAAGATCTCAGCGAAGCACAAGTTGAGAGATTATTACAGTCACCGGCTGTTGACCTGCCGCTGGAGTTACGCGATAAAGCCATGCTTGAGCTATTGTATGCTACCGGCTTGCGCGTTTCGGAACTGGTTGGCCTGACGATGAGCGACATCAGCCTGCGTCAGGGCGTGGTGCGCGTCATTGGTAAAGGCAACAAGGAAAGGCTGGTTCCGCTGGGTGAAGAGGCGGTTTACTGGCTGGAAACGTACCTGGAGCATGGTCGTCCGTGGCTGCTCAATGGTACGTCTATCGACGTCCTGTTTCCGAGCCAGCGCGCCCAGCAGATGACGCGGCAAACGTTCTGGCATCGCATCAAGCATTACGCCACACTGGCGGGTATCGACAGTGAAAAGCTTTCGCCGCACGTATTGCGTCACGCCTTCGCGACGCATCTGTTAAACCACGGCGCTGATTTACGCGTGGTGCAGATGCTGCTGGGCCACAGCGATCTTTCCACGACGCAAATTTACACCCATGTCGCGACGGAACGCCTGCGGCAGCTACACCAACAGCACCACCCTCGTGCGTGAGTGCCGACGAATTGTAACAGGATCACATATGAAAAAGTCTATCGCGCTGTTCACCCTGCTGGCAGCCTCATTTACCGGTTTCGCCCATGCGGACGACGCCGCCATCAAACAGTCGCTGGCTAAGCTTGGCGTCACCGGCAGCGATATTCAGCCTGCACCGGTTGCCGGCATGAAAACGGTACTGACCAACAGCGGCGTGCTGTACGTCACCGAAGACGGCAAACACATTATTCAGGGGCCAATGTACGACGTGAGCGGCGCGCAGCCGGTGAACGTCACCAACCAGCTGCTGATGAAAAACCTGAACGCGCTCGAAAAAGAGATGATCGTCTATAAGGCGGCGCAGGAAAAACACGTTATTACCGTCTTCACCGACATCACCTGCGGCTATTGTCACAAGCTGCATGAAGAGATGAAAGACTACAACGCGCTGGGCATTACCGTGCGTTATCTGGCCTTCCCGCGCGCGGGCGTGCAGAGCCAGCCAGAGCAGGACATGAAGGCGATCTGGTGTGCGAAAGACCGAAACAAAGCGTTTGACGACGCCATGAACGGCAAAGGCGTTAAGCCGGCCTCCTGCGACATTGATATCGCTAACCACTACGCGCTCGGCGTGCAGTTTGGCGTGAGCGGTACGCCAGCGATTGTCCTGAGCAACGGCTATGTCGTTCCGGGCTATCAGGGACCAAAAGAGATGAAAGAGTTCCTCGACGCGCACCAGAAACAGTTTGGTGGTAAATAATCCGCGTGAAAGCCCCGATAAAATTGCGCCGCCGCGAGGCGGTTGAACCCGTTGATTTACCGGACGATCTCCCGGCGCTGCTTAAGCGCCTCTACGCCAGCCGCGGCGTGCGTCGCGCTGAGGATCTTGAACGCAGCGTGAAAGGGATGCTGCCCTGGCAGCAGCTGAGCGGTATCGAAAAAGCCGCTGAGATGCTCTACAACGCGCTTCGTGAGGGTACGCGGATTGTGGTGGTAGGCGATTTCGACGCCGACGGCGCAACCAGCACCGCGCTGAGCGTGCTCAGCCTGCGCGCGCTGGGCTGCGATAACGTCACGTATCTGGTACCGAACCGTTTTGAAGACGGCTATGGCCTCAGCCCGGAAGTGGTCGATCAGGCCCACGCCCGTGGTGCACAGATGATCATGACCGTCGATAACGGGATCTCCTCCCATGCGGGCGTCGATCATGCTCACGCTTTGGGGATCCCTGTGCTGGTCACCGATCACCACCTGCCGGGCGAAACGCTGCCGGATGCGGAAGCGATTATTAACCCCAACCTGCGCGACTGCGATTTCCCGTCGAAATCCCTCGCAGGCGTGGGCGTAGCGTTTTATCTGATGCTGGCGTTACGGACCCTGCTGCGCGATAAGGGCTGGTTCGACTCTCGCGGCATTGCCGTACCGAACCTTGCAGAATATCTCGATCTGGTGGCGCTGGGCACCGTCGCGGACGTGGTGCCCCTCGATACCAATAACCGTATTTTGACCTGGCAGGGCCTAAGCCGCATTCGGGCGGGCAAGTGCCGTCCGGGGATCAAGGCGCTTCTGGAGATTGCCAACCGCGATCCGCTCAAGCTGGCGGCAAGCGACCTGGGCTTTGCTCTCGGGCCGCGTCTTAACGCAGCCGGAAGGCTGGACGATATGTCCGTCGGCGTGGCGCTGCTGCTGTGCGACAACATCGGTGAAGCGCGCGTGCTGGCCAACGAGCTGGACGCGCTGAACCAGACACGCAAAGAGATTGAGCAGGGGATGCAGGCCGAAGCGCTGACCCTGTGCGAAAAGCTTGAACGCAGCGGCGATACGCTGCCGGGCGGCCTGGCGATGTACCATCCCGAGTGGCATCAGGGCGTGGTCGGCATTCTGGCGTCGCGTATTAAAGAGCGTTTCCACCGTCCGGTGATCGCGTTCGCCCCCGCGGGTGACGGCACGCTGAAAGGCTCTGGTCGCTCAATCCAGGGGCTGCACATGCGCGATGCGCTGGAGCGTCTCGATACGCTGTATCCGGGTCTGATGATCAAGTTCGGCGGCCATGCGATGGCGGCAGGCCTGTCTCTGGAAGAGGCGAAATTCGACGAGTTTCAGCGTCTGTTTGGTGAGCTTGTCACCGACTGGATTGACCCGGCCCTGTTGCAGGGGGAAGTGGTGTCCGATGGTGAGCTCTCACCGCTTGAAATGACGATGGACGTGGCGCAAATGCTCCGCGATGCCGGTCCGTGGGGGCAGATGTTCCCGGAACCGCTGTTTGACGGTCGTTTCCGTCTGCTGCAGCAGCGCATCGTCGGCGAACGTCATCTGAAAGTGATGGTCGAGCCTGTGGGCGGCGGACCGCTTCTGGACGGCATTGCCTTCAACGTCGATACCTCCATCTGGCCGGACAACGGCGTGCGCGAGGTCGAGCTGGCGTACAAACTGGACATCAACGAGTTTCGCGGTAACCGCACCCTGCAGATCATCATCGACAATATCTGGCCAATTTAGCGGCAGTAATCTCTATAAAAAAGGGCGTGGATTCGGTACAATCCCGCTCTTATCACCGCATTTTGACAAGTCCATAAAAGAAAACAGACCATGTTTGAAATTAATCCGGTAAAAAACCGTATTCAGGACCTCACGGAGCGCTCTGACGTTCTTAGGGGGTATCTTTGACTACGATGCCAAGAAAGAGCGTCTTGAAGAAGTAAACGCCGAGCTGGAACAGCCGGACGTCTGGAACGAACCTGAACGCGCACAGGCGCTGGGTAAAGAGCGTTCCTCTCTCGAAGCTATCGTAGATACGCTGGATCAAATGGCTCAGGGGCTGGAAGATGTTTCCGGTTTGCTGGAGCTGGCCGTCGAAGCCGACGATGAAGAAACCTTTAACGAAGCCGTGGCAGAACTCGACGTGCTGGAAGAGAAGCTGGCGCAGCTTGAGTTCCGCCGTATGTTCTCCGGCGAATACGACAGCGCTGACTGCTATCTCGATATTCAGGCTGGTTCTGGCGGCACCGAAGCGCAGGACTGGGCCAGCATGCTGACGCGTATGTACCTGCGCTGGGCAGAAGCGCGCGGCTTCAAAACCGAAATTATCGAAGAGTCTGAAGGTGAAGTTGCGGGTCTGAAATCCGTCACCATCAAGATCATTGGCGATTACGCCTACGGCTGGCTGCGTACCGAAACCGGCGTTCACCGCCTGGTGCGTAAGAGCCCGTTCGACTCCGGTGGCCGTCGTCATACCTCCTTCAGCTCCGCGTTTGTTTATCCGGAAGTTGATGAAGATATTGATATCGAAATTAACCCGGCGGACCTGCGTATCGACGTTTATCGCGCATCCGGCGCGGGTGGTCAGCACGTTAACCGTACGGAATCTGCGGTGCGTATTACCCACATTCCAACCGGGCTGGTAACACAGTGCCAGAACGACCGTTCCCAGCATAAGAACAAAGACCAGGCCATGAAGCAGATGAAAGCGAAGCTTTATGAACTGGAGATGCAGAAGAAAAATGCTGAGAAACAGGCGATGGAAGACAACAAGTCCGACATCGGTTGGGGCAGCCAGATCCGTTCTTACGTCCTTGATGACTCCCGCATCAAAGACCTGCGTACCGGGGTTGAAACCCGCAACACGCAGGCGGTGCTGGACGGCAGCCTGGACCAATTTATCGAAGCAAGTTTGAAAGCAGGGTTATGAGGAACCAACATGTCTGAACAACAAGCACAGGGCGCTGACGCGGTAGTCGATCTTAACAACGAACTGAAAACCCGCCGCGAGAAGCTGGCAGCGCTGCGCGAGCAGGGCGTGCCGTTCCCGAACGATTTTCGTCGTGACCATACCTCAGACCAACTGCACGCTGACTTCGACGCGAAAGAGAACGAAGAGCTGGAAGCGCTGAACGTTGAAGTGGCCGTTGCAGGCCGCATGATGACCCGTCGTATCATGGGTAAAGCCTCCTTCGTGACCTTGCAGGACGTGGGCGGCCGTATTCAGCTGTACGTTTCCCGTGACGACCTGCCGGAAGGCATCTACAACGAGCAGTTCAAAAAGTGGGACCTGGGCGATATCCTGGGCGCGAAAGGTAAACTGTTCAAAACCAAAACCGGTGAACTGTCTATCCACTGCACCGAGCTGCGTCTATTGACCAAAGCCCTGCGCCCGCTGCCGGACAAATTCCACGGCCTGCAGGATCAGGAAGCGCGCTATCGTCAGCGCTACCTGGATCTCATCTCTAACGATGAATCCCGCAAGACCTTCAAAATTCGCTCCCAGATCATGGCCGGTATCCGCCAGTTCATGGTCAACCGCGACTTTATGGAAGTGGAAACCCCAATGATGCAGGTGATCCCTGGCGGCGCGTCTGCGCGTCCGTTCATCACCCATCACAACGCCCTGGACCTGGACATGTACCTGCGTATCGCGCCGGAACTGTACCTGAAGCGTCTGGTGGTCGGTGGTTTCGACCGCGTGTTCGAAATCAACCGTAACTTCCGTAACGAAGGTATCTCCGTTCGTCATAACCCAGAGTTCACCATGATGGAACTCTATATGGCGTATGCGGATTACAAAGATCTGATCGAGCTGACCGAATCCCTGTTCCGCACCCTGGCGCAGGACATTCTGGGCACCACACAGGTTCCTTACGGTGAAGAAGTCTTCGACTTCGGCAAGCCGTTCGAAAAACTGACCATGCGCGAAGCGATCAAGAAATACCGTCCGGAAACCAACATGGCGGATCTGGATAACTTCGATTCTGCGAAAGCGATCGCCGAAAGCATCGGTATCAAGGTTGAGAAGAGCTGGGGTCTGGGGCGTATCGTGACCGAGATCTTCGAAGAAGTGGCCGAAGCGCACCTGATTCAGCCGACCTTCATCACCGAATACCCGGCTGAAGTCTCCCCGCTGGCGCGTCGTAATGACGAGAACCCGGAAATCACCGATCGCTTCGAATTCTTCATCGGCGGCCGCGAAATCGGCAACGGCTTTAGCGAGCTGAACGATGCTGAAGACCAGGCTCAGCGCTTCCAGGATCAGGTTGACGCGAAAGCCGCAGGCGACGACGAAGCGATGTTCTTCGACGAAGACTACGTGACCGCGCTGGAACACGGCCTGCCGCCAACGGCGGGCCTGGGGATTGGTATCGACCGTATGGTGATGCTGTTCACCAACAGCCACACCATCCGCGACGTGATCCTGTTCCCGGCGATGCGCCCGGTGAAATAAGTCGTTAAGATGTAAAAAAGCCCCGAAAGGGGCTTTTTTATTGCGCCGCGAAGGCTTTGAGTTTTTCGCGGGCGGTCGTCGCTTCCATCACCATCCACGGGCTAAAGGCCCAGGGCGTCGCGTCCAGCGCGCGGAATAACGCGTCCAGCTCAACCCACTGATAGTCCATCACTTCATCTTCGTTTATCTTCACGTCACTGGTGATTCGGGCAGCGAATACCGGGCAAATTTCGTTTTCCACGATCCCGGACGGGTCGGTTTCCCGATAGCGAAATTCAGGGGCGACGGCCGTGATATCGGACAGCTCAGCGCCCACTTCAAAGCGGCAGCGGCGGATTATCGCCTGTATCGTCTCTTCGCCGGACTGCGGGTGGCCGCAGACGGAGTTGGTCCAGACGCCGGGCCAGGCTTTTTTGGTTAAGGCGCGCCGGGTGATCAGACATTCGCCGTTTGCGTTAAAAAGCCAGGAGGAGAAAGCCAGATGCAGCGGGGTATGTAAGGTGTGCGCGGCATATTTTTCCTGAGTGCCAATCACCATTCCCTGGTCGTTTACCAAAATAACGTGTTCTTGAATACTCATTGATGCTCCAGTGCCAAAATGCCGAGTGGTTCAGCACCATCAGCCGGATCATTATACTGCATTCTTATACGAACGGTTTGGCGCGTAGAGCGGAAAAGGGCATGACCCATATTCGTTTTGGCTGTTATCATAGTGCGCCATTCACGCTGACCGAGGATCTGTTTTGTTTGCAGGAAGCCTGACGAGAAACCCCATCACCGCCATTTTTTGCCTGACGCTGACGCTATTGCTGGCGGGCTGTTCAGGGAGCAAATCTTCGGATATGGGCAGCTATTCCGGTTTGGTCTATACCGTTAAGCGCGGGGATACGCTGTACCGGATTTCGCGCGCAACGGGGACCAGCGTGAAGGATCTGGCGCGGCTGAATAACCTCTCTCCGCCCTACACCATTGAGGTGGGGCAGCAGCTGAAGGTGAGCGGCGGATCGTCCTCGGGTAAAAAATCCTCTTCGAAAGGCAAAACCGCCAAAGTGACGCCGTCCTATCAGGTGCCGCAATCGTCATGGCCGCCGGTTGGACAGCGCTGCTGGATTTGGCCTGCCAGCGGTAAAGTGGTCGCCCCTTACTCACTTTCTGAAGGTGGCAACAAGGGTATTGATATCGCCGCTGCGCGCGGTACGCCGGTTTATGCCTCCGGGGCAGGGAAGGTGGTTTACGTGGGTAACCAGCTGCGCGGCTACGGTAACCTGATCATGATTAAGCATGGCGAAGACTACATCACGGCCTATGCGCACAACGACACGATGCTGGTCAACAACGGGCAGAACGTCAAAGCCGGGCAGAAGATTGCCACCATGGGCAGCACCGGTACGGACGCGGTGAAGCTGCATTTCCAGATTCGCTATAAGGCGACGGCCATCGATCCGCAGCGTTATCTGCCTGCGCCCGGCAGCAAACCGAAGTGCTAAGTGATTATTTTATCGCCGGTTAGTTGTGAAGAGGCTTGTATGAAGGTGCGTAAGGTCTATAATGCCATACGCACCTCAAAGCGGGCGTAGTTCAATGGTAGAACGAGAGCTTCCCAAGCTCTATACGAGGGTTCGATTCCCTTCGCCCGCTCCAGTCTCCTGATAAATCAATAAGTTATTATTTATCAGTCAGTTACATTGTCCCGCTTTAGCAAGTACAACTTAAACCACTCATTGTTCTACACCCGCACCTGTCGCGTGATTGGTCTGAAAATATCTGCTTCTTTTCTCGTATCTTCGTTCCATTTGGCCTGGGGACCATAATGAACGTTTACCTGTACACCTGTTTTTCCCTGACTGATACCATTTGGTTTCATCTTCTTTCGCCGCAGCCTGATTGATTATCGTCAGCCAGCCAGCGATATTATTCGGCCTGAATTTATTAAATCGGTTCACACCTTATAAAAAATAAGACAAGTCAACACGGCGCGTAGAACGTAGACTACAGAAAAGATGCCGTCGTACGGAAATATATGCGACGGCAGACTGTTATCGTAAAAGCGTTTCCAGCTCGGTGATATTTCCTGAGGATAATATTGGCTGTATCGCGAGCAGTTTTTCTTCAGGAAGATCGTATATTTTTAACGCGAGCAGTCGGGCAATATCGTCTTCTGAAAAACGGTATTTAATAATGGTGGCCGGATTTCCGCCCACCACCGCGTAGGGCGGCACATCTTTGGTCACGATCGCACCCGCCGCTACCACCGCGCCTTCGCCAATGGTAACGCCGGGCATAATCATCGCCCGCATGCCGAGCCAGCAGCCATCCCCCAGCGTTGTATCGCCGCGTGACAGGTAGGCTTCCTTTATCGACTCCATAAAGGGATAAAGGCTGATCCAGTCCATGCGATGAGTGCTGTTCCCGCCCATCAGAATAACGCTCTCTGCGCCAATGCAGACGAAGTTACCGATAAATAATTTATCCAGCCGGCCGAGAGGTTCCCAGTCCCGGCTGACATCGTCGCCGAGCAAATAGCGCACCACGGAACGTTCAAATCCGTTGTCCCAGCAGTCGCTGTAATAACTGTGCGTACCTTTGATATGAATATTTGGATTGGTTACCGTCTGATGGAGATATTCCATTTTTGACCAGTGTTTCTCGGTCATGCTTTAAATCCTTTATTAATAATATTGCGAGACGTCATAATATATTAACCTTGTTTTTATCAATAAAGTTTACACAGGTTTACCCGACAACTCGCGCGTTTTACGCAGCCTGCTCACGCTAAACAACACCGATCCCGTTGAGGCTATCACGGCTATCCACAGCGCCAGATGCACGGCCCGGTCGTCAAGCGTTTGATGATCTGCCCCGGCAGTTGCGGCCAGCAGCACGCCCACCGCGGCGGCACCGAGACACTGGCCGAATGTCCTCACAATAGACAACACGCCGGAGGCGTAGCTGGCATATTCCCGCGCCACGTTAGAGAGCATCTCCCGGTTATTGGGGCTCTGGAAGCAGCCAAACCCAATTCCGCAAACCAGACTGCGCAGGCAGATATTCCATGCGGAAGGGCTGTCCGGCAACGTCGCCAGCAGGACCAGCCCACCGACAAAAATCATCAGCCCGATTGTCGAGATCAGCGGCGCGGAAATCGTATCTGCCCAGCGTCCCGCGTGCGGCGCGATCAGCACGATGCCGATCGGCCACGGGGTGAACAGCAGCGCGGAGACCACCGGGCTGTAGCCATACACGCTCTGAAACAGGAACGGCAGCGCAACAAAGGTGATGCCCTGGCTGACAAACGAGGCCAGCGAGGTCAGGGCGGCTAGGGTGAAGCGTCCGTTTTTGAACATGACGGGCGGCAGGATAGGACTTCGCGCGCGCCGAATCCGCCAGATAAAGGCGAGGGCGCTGACCAGCGCGAGTAGCCCCCAGCCTGTGGCCGCCTGGTTGATGTCTTGCGTCACGCTCTGAAGGCTGTCGGCCAGCATAATCGCTGAACCTAACAGCGCGGCGGAGAGCACGGCGCCCGGCGCGTCAAAGGGCGAGCGGTCAACGGCCGTTTCCCGCGGCAAGGCCCGCCACGCCAGCAGCAGGGCGATGCTGCCCGGAACAATGTTAATGGCGAACAGCCACTGCCAGCTCAGCGCGTCCAGTATGGTTCCTCCCAGCACGGGGGCAATCGCCGTGCTGGAGGCGATAAGCAGGGCGTGCAGCCCCAGAATGCGGCCAAGCAGTCGACCCGGAAAAACGGATCGCAGGATCGCCGGGGCGATACTCAGGGTGGCCGCGCCGCCGATGCCCTGCAGAATACGCATGCCGGTTAACATTTCCGGCGTTGCTGCCAGCGCGCAGCCGAGCGAGGTGAGCGTAAAGGTGGCAAGCCCGGCCAGAAACACCGGACGATAGCCCACGCGCGCCGCCAGCGCGGCGAAGATGGCTAGCGTCATTGCCGCTGACAGCAGGTAACCGTTGGCGAACCAGACCGCAACGTTCGCAGGAACCTGCATCGCCCTTGCCATGGAGGGCAGCGCGATGTTGATCATGGTGCCGTCAAAGACGCCCATCAGCGTGCTGGTCATGACGGCGGCCATGACCCGGGCGCGTTCATGACCGGGTAAGCCTTCATCGCCAGGCTGGTTTGAAAATAGCGTCATCGTCGTTACTCCGCATAAGAATAGTGATGACGAAACTATAATCATGCGGTATACAGGGCGGAAGACGCATCAGCTGCACTTAATCGTTGCATATAACGCCTTATCTTAGGAGCCACCGTGGCCGATCCTGACTTTAACCTTCTGGTTGCGCTTGACGTTCTGCTGGCCGAAGCCAGCGTGGCGGGCGCGGCGCGACGTTTGAACCTCAGCACCTCCGCCATGAGCCGCACCCTGAGCAGGCTGCGGGAGGTGACCGGCGATCCTATTCTTGTGCGGGCCGGTCGCCATATGGTGCTGACGCCATGGGCCGAAGCCACGCGGGACCGCGCCAGAAGCGCCGTGCATGAGGCGAGGGCAGTGCTACAGCCCTCCACCGACGCGCTGAAGGTGGAAAGTCTCGAGCGGCTGTTCACCATCAGAGCCAACGACGGCTTTGTGGTGGCTTTTGGGCCACTGCTTATTGCGGCGGTGGCGAGCGTTGCGCCCGAGGTGTGCATCCGCTTCTCGCCGAAACCGGAAAAAACCTCGCGCTATTTGCGTGAGGGGCTGGTCGACCTGGAGATCGGCGTGCAGAACAATATGGGGCCGGAAATACGGCTGCAACGGCTCTTTCAGGATCGGTTTGTTGGTGCGGTTCGCAAGGGACATCCGCTGTCATTTCAGCCTGAAGTCAGCCTTGACGATTATGTCGCGTGGGGCCATGTGGTGGCCTCTCCGAACGGATCCTTACATGGATCTGTCGATGACGCGCTGGCGGAACGGGGGATGAAACGCAAGATCGCCAGCGTGGTGCCCGGCTTTCCGACGGCATTATCCGTGGCGCTGGCGTCCGATCTGATTGCCATGGTGCCGGCGCTGTACCTGCTCAATCAGCCGATGAACGAGCATGTACACGTCTTTGAACTGCCGTTTAAAACCCGGACCATTACGGTTTCACAGATGTGGCATCCGCGCATGGAAAGGGACCCGGGGCATAGATGGCTCAGGGAAAAGGTGCTGGAAGTGTGTCGGGCCGTGCGCTGACGCTCAGGCCATTTTTCCCGGCACGGAGAGGATGAAGCGCGTCGATACCGCATCCGATTCCACGCGGACTTTTCCGTGGTGCGCGGAGACGATGGACTTCACGATGGCAAGCCCGATCCCGCTGCCTTCGCCTTTGCGCTGCCTTGACGGATCGACGCGATAGAAACGGTCAAACAGCTTTGGCAGATGCTCTTGCGGGATCGGCGTACCGGGATTTTCTATCATCAGTTCAACGTCGTTATCCTGTTCTCTGATGGAGACCGTCACCCCTTTCCCGGCTGGCGTGTAGCGCAGGGCATTGGAGAGCAGATTATTCACCGCTCTTCTGAACATCTGCGGATCGCCTTCTATCAGGCAGGGCGTCCCGTTAAATTTCAGCGTAACGTTGCGTTCTTCCGCCCAGGCTTCGAAGAAATCGAAGACTTTCATGACCTCGGCACTTAAATCAAACATCACCCGGTCAGGGATGAGCTGGTTATTATCCGCCTGCGCCAGGAAAAGCATGTCGCTGACCATGCGTGTCATCCGGTTGTACTCTTCAAGGCTGGAGTACAGAACATCTTCCAGCTCTTTCTGCGAGCGGTTCTGGCTCAGCGCGATTTCCGTTTGCGTCACCAGGTTGGTGATGGGGGTTCTGATTTCATGCGCGATATCGGCAGAAAAATTCGCCTGGCGGGTAAAGACATCTTCAATCTTCTCGATCATATGGTTGAAGGAGATGACCAGCTGTTCCAGCTCAACGGGCACGCGGGACGGCTCCAGCCGCGCATCCAGGTTTTCTGACGTGATATTTTTAATGGCGTTGCTGACGTTACGCAGGGGCAAATGTCCCTGACGAACCGCGATGCGAATGACAAGAATAATCAGCAGGCTGATCGCCGCGGCAATCGCCAGGAGATTCTTTTTCAGCGCCTCAAGGTAGTGCAGATGAAAATTAATGGAGAGCCCGATAAGCATGACGTAGCCCTGCGTTTTGCCCTGCAGCGTCGCCGTGCCTGAAGAGGCGATAATCCGGTACGTTTCCATTTTCATGTCGGACCCGGCGTGCATGTTTTCGGTAGGGTCTTCAACCGTCCAGAGAAACACATCCTGCGCGCGGCGGTGTTCGCTAAAGTCCGCCGCGTTCATCGCAGGACGCAGTGCCGCCCCTTGCGCCGAGCTGAACAGGATATTGCCCTGCGGATCCAGGAGCAGGACGGCTACGTTGCGATAGCTGGCGATAGACTCTTTGATCTTGCTGATTTTCTTTTGGTCAGGATCGACCGGAGACTGCAGTATGCGGTGCATCGCGGTGCTGATTTGCTGCAGGTCGCTGACATCCTGCTCGGCGAAGTGCTTTTCAACGGAATGGAGCATAAACCAGGTAAAGGCGAAAAAGGCCAGTATCGTGGAGAGACTGATAAAAAAGGTCAGCCGCAGGGCAAGCGAAAAAGGGCGCCCGGGAAGCTTAACGCGCATCCGGCACCTCCAGCATATAGCCTACGCCGCGCACCGTCTGGATCAGCTTCGGTTCAAAATCGTTATCGATTTTCGCCCGAAGCCGCTTTACCGCCACGTCAATCGCGTTTGTGTCGCTGTCAAAATTCATGTCCCACACCTGGGAGGCAATCAGGGAGCGGGGTAGCACCTCTCCCTGATGACGCAGGAAAAACTCCAGCAGGCTGAACTCTTTGCTGGTTAACGAGATGCGGATTCCGGCCCGGCTTACCTTTCTCGACACGAGGTCAACCGTCAGGTCTGCCACCTGAAGCTGGCTTTCCGCGATCACCGTATTTCCGCGTCTCAACAGCGTCCTCACCCGGGCGAGCAGCTCGGCAAAAGCGAATGGCTTAATCAGATAGTCATCCGCGCCCAGCTCAAGCCCTTTAACCCGGTGTTCAATCGTGCCGAGAGCCGTGAGTAACAGGATGGGCATCCCTTTGCCGGCAGAGCGGAGCATGCGGACAATGTCCCAGCCGTTCACATCGGGCAGCATGATATCCAGAATCAGCAGATCGTATTCAGCGGTCATGGCGAGATGGTAGCCGTTCAGGCCGTTATCCGCGTGGTCCACAACAAACCCCGCTTCAGTCAGCCCCTTACTCAGGTACTCACCGGTTTTCATTTCATCTTCGACGATCAGTATTTTCATCGTGCTCCCCTGACTGGCTGCTGATGACATTCTAGTGAGCGTACCGCCGTTAACAATGACTTACGCTAAAAATGACAACATTGTCATTATCCTGTCACCCGTCAAACAGGATGCGTTGCGTAGAGTAGCCCTAAAACTACTCTGGACTTTATTTGAACCGTTATGTTCCTGTTAAAACGACTAAGCATCACTACGGTATTTATTCTGGCAGGCTGCGTCTCGCTGGCCCCGGAGTACCAGCGGCCGGAGGCACCTGTCCCCCGGCAGTTTTCGCTCTCCCGTAACGGCCTGACGCCCGCGGCGGCAGGGTATCAGGATACCGGCTGGCGCAACTTTTTCGTCGACCCTCAGGTTGCCGGGCTGATTACGGAGGCCCTGAAGAACAATCGCGATCTGAAAATGGCCGCCCTGAAGGTCGAAGAGGCCCGGGCGCAGTTCAACGTGACGGATGCGGATCGCTACCCTCAGCTGAATGCCTCCTCGGGCATCACGTACAGCGGTGGGCTGAAAAGTGACAAACCCACCGCGCAGCAGTACGACGCGGACCTTGCGCTTATCTATGAGCTCGATTTCTTCGGCAAGCTGAAGAACATGAGCGATGCCGACCGACAAAACTATTTCGCCAGCGAAGAGGCCCGTCGCGCGGTGCATATCCTGCTCGTCTCTAACGTTTCCCAGAGCTATTTCAACCAGCAGCTGGCGTATAAACAGCTGCGTGTCGCGCGGGAAACGCTGAAAAATTACCGGCAGTCTTATGCGTTCGTTGAGCAGCAGCTGGTGACGGGCAGCACGAACGTCCTGGCGCTGGAACAGGCCCGGGGACAGATCGAAAGTACGCGGGCAGATATTGCCAAAAGAGAGGGGGAGCTGGCGCAGGCCAACAATGCCCTGCAGCTGGTCCTCGGCACGTATCGCGCACTGCCGGGCGATAGCGGTATGAACGCCATCGACGTTGCGCCGGTAAAACTGCCACCCCATCTTTCCTCAGCGATACTGCTGCAGCGTCCGGATATTATGGAGGCGGAGTATCAGCTTAAAGCGGCCGATGCCAATATCGGCGCGGCACGTGCTGCTTTTTTCCCGTCCATTTCGCTGACCAGCGGGCTTTCAACCGGCAGCACGGAGTTGTCCAGCCTGTTCACGTCAGGGAGCGGGATGTGGAATTTTATTCCTAAAATCGACATTCCCATTTTTAATGCGGGCAGGAATAAGGCCAACCTGAAGCTGGCCGAAATTCGCCAGCAGCAGTCGGTTGTGAATTACGAACAAAAAATTCAGTCCGCCTTCAAACAGGTTGCCGACGCGCTCGCGCTGCGGGACAGCATTAATCAGCAAGTTGAAGCGCAGCAGCGCTATCTTGATTCGTTGCAAATTACCCTGCAGCGGGCCAGAGGATTATATTCCAGCGGTGTGGTCAGCTATATCGAGGTGCTCGACGCGGAACGTTCTCTTTTCTCCACGCAGCAAAATATTCTCGACCTTATTTATGCCCGGCAGGTTAATGAAATTAATCTCTTCACCGCGCTCGGCGGCGGTTGGGTCGAATAACGTTATTTAATTAAACAGGACAATAAACATGCGCAATTCACTTAAGGCTGTTGTATTCGGTGCGATCTCCATTGTGTTTTCTGCCGGCCTCCAGGCTGAAGTTCATCAGCACGAGGGGATGAGTGCTGCGAGCGAAGGGACCTCAGAGCAGCTCATCACCGGGACCGGTATCGTGAAGGACATTGATCTCACGAATAAAAAAGTCACGATTTCTCATGAAGCCATCCCGGCGATTGGCTGGCCCGCGATGACCATGCGTTTCACCTTTATTCAGGCTGACGAAAGTATCAATGCCTTAAAAGTCGGCAGTCACGTGGATTTTTCGTTTATTCAGCAGGGCAATATCTCTTTACTGAAGAGCATTAAATAGCGAGAAACGGCATGGCCTCATTAAAAATAAAATATGCTGCCATGATAGTCAGCAGCCTAATTGCGGGAGGGCTGATATCGGTGACGGCATGGCAGGTTTTTCATTCATCAGTAAAAACGGAAAATAGCGCACCAGAAAGAAAGGTGCTTTTCTGGTATGACCCGATGAAGCCAGACGTTAAATTCGATAAGCCCGGCAAATCGCCGTTTATGGATATGGATCTGGTACCGAAATATGCGGATGAAAACGACAATAAAAGCAGTGCCGGTATCCGTATTGACCCGACGCAGGTTCAGAACCTGGGATTAAAAACGCAAAAGGTGACGCGCGGAACGCTGAACTATGCCCAGACGATCCCGGCTAACGTCAGCTATAACGACTATCAGTTTGTCATTGTGCAGGCGCGCGCGGAAGGCTTTGTGGAAAAAGTGTACCCGCTGACGACGGGCGATAAGGTGAAGAAAGGCACGCCGCTCGTTGATATAACCATTCCTGACTGGGTAGAGGCGCAGAGCGAGTTTCTGCTGTTATCCGGCACCGGCGGAACGCCGACGCAAATCAAAGGGGTTCTGGAACGGCTTCGGCTGGCGGGTATGCCGGATGAGGATATTCAGAGGCTGCGTGCGACCCGCACTATCCAGACCCGGTTTACCATCAGGGCGCCGATCGACGGAGCGATCACGGCCTTTGATCTGCGTACCGGCATGAATATTTCCAAAGATAAGGTAGTAGCGCAAATTCAGGGGATGGATCCGGTCTGGATCGGCGCGGCAGTGCCTGAGTCTATTGCTTATCTGCTGAAAGAGACCTCGCAGTTTGCTGTTTCGATACCGGCTTATCCGGATAAATCCTTCCCGGTTGAAAAATGGAGTCTTCTGCCGAGCGTGGATCCAACCACCCGTACGCTGCAGGTGCGCCTGCAGGTCTCTAACAAGGACGAGCTGCTGAAACCGGGCATGAACGCGTACCTGAAGCTGAATACCCAAAGTCAGGAAATGCTGCTGATCCCCTCCCAGGCCGTTATTGATACCGGCAAAGAACAGCGCGTGATTACGGTTGATGCGGACGGGAATTTTGTACCTAAAAGGATCCACGTTCTGCATGAATCTCAGCAGCAGTCCGGCATTGGTAGTGGACTGGAAGAGGGGGAGTCGGTAGTGGTCAGCGGTCTGTTCCTGATTGACTCGGAGGCCAATATTACCGGCGCGCTGGAGCGCATGCGTCACACTGAAGCCGCTGACGACGCGCATTCTGGCCATTAAGGAGACGATGATGATTGAATGGATTATCCGGCGGTCGGTCGCCAACCGTTTCCTGGTCATGATGGGGGCGCTGTTCCTCAGCGTCTGGGGCACCTGGACGATTATTAACACGCCAGTCGATGCCTTGCCCGATCTCTCTGACGTTCAGGTGATTATCAAAACCAGCTATCCCGGCCAGGCCCCGCAGATTGTTGAAAACCAGGTCACCTATCCACTGACTACCACCATGCTGTCGGTTCCCGGCGCAAAGACCGTGCGCGGTTTTTCGCAGTTTGGCGATTCGTACGTGTACGTCATTTTTGAAGACGGCACCGATTTGTACTGGGCCCGTTCGCGCGTGCTGGAGTATCTGAACCAGGTTCAGGGCAAGCTGCCTGCCGGCGTGAGCTCTGAAATCGGTCCTGATGCCACCGGCGTGGGCTGGATATTTGAGTATGCGCTGGTGGATCGCAGCGGAAAACACGATCTCGCCGAGTTGCGCTCATTGCAGGACTGGTTCCTGAAATTTGAATTGAAAACTATCCCGAACGTGGCCGAAGTGGCCTCCGTCGGCGGCGTGGTGAAGCAGTATCAGATCCAGGTCAATCCGTTAAAGCTGGCTCAGTACGGCATTAGCCTGCCGGAGGTTAAGCAGGCACTTGAGTCGTCTAACCAGGAGGCGGGGGGATCGTCAGTTGAAATGGCGGAAGCGGAGTATATGGTCCGGGCCAGCGGCTATCTGCAGACGATGGATGATTTCAATAACATTGTCCTGAAAGCTGGAGAGAACGGGGTACCGATTTACCTTCGCGATGTCGCCCGCGTACAAACGGGGCCGGAAATGCGCCGCGGTATTGCCGAGCTGAACGGGCAGGGGGAAGTTGCGGGTGGCGTGGTGATCCTGCGTTCGGGAAAAAATGCGCGCGAAGTCATCACGGCGGTGAAAGATAAGCTGGAGACGCTGAAGGCCAGCCTGCCGGAAGGCGTTGAGATTGTGACCACCTACGATCGCAGCCAGCTCATCGATCGGGCAATCGACAACCTGAGTTCCAGGCTGCTCGAAGAGTTTATCGTGGTGGCCATCGTCTGCGCCCTGTTCCTGTGGCACGTCCGCTCTGCGCTGGTCGCGATTATCTCTCTGCCGCTTGGCCTGTGTATTGCCTTTATCGTCATGCATTTCCAGGGGCTGAACGCCAACATTATGTCGCTGGGAGGCATTGCCATTGCCGTCGGCGCGATGGTGGATGCCGCCATCGTCATGATTGAAAACGCGCACAAACGGCTGGAAGAGTGGGATCTCCAGCATCCGGGAGAGCAGATTGATAATGCCACGCGCTGGAAGGTGATCACCAACGCCTCTGTCGAGGTTGGCCCCGCGCTGTTTATCAGCCTGCTGATCATCACCTTATCCTTCATTCCTATCTTTACCCTTGAGGGTCAGGAAGGGCGGCTGTTTGGTCCGCTGGCCTTCACGAAAACCTATTCCATGGCGGGCGCGGCCGCGCTGGCTATCATCGTTATCCCCATCCTGATGGGGTTCTGGATCCGGGGTAAGATTCCCGCTGAGACCAGTAACCCACTGAACAGGCTGCTGATTAAAGCCTACCATCCGCTACTGATTAAGGTGCTCCGCTGGCCAAAAACAACCCTGCTGGTTGCGGCTTTGTCCATCTTCACGGTGATCTGGCCCCTGAGTCAGGTGGGCGGCGAGTTCCTGCCGAAGATCAACGAAGGCGATCTGCTGTATATGCCGTCAACGTTGCCGGGCGTTTCTCCGGCAGAAGCGGCCGCACTGTTGCAGACAACGGACAAGTTAATCAAAACCGTGCCAGAAGTGGCCTCCGTTTTTGGTAAAACGGGTAAGGCTGAGACCGCAACGGATTCCGCGCCGCTCGAGATGGTGGAAACCACCATTCAGCTCAAACCTGAGGATCAGTGGCGGCCCGGAATGACGATTGACAAGATCGTTGACGAGCTCGACAAGACCGTTCGATTGCCCGGCCTGGCGAACCTCTGGGTTCCGCCCATTCGTAACCGCATCGATATGCTTTCGACCGGGATCAAAAGCCCCATAGGCATCAAGGTGTCAGGGACCGTTCTGTCGGATATTGACGCCACGGCGCAAAGCATCGAGGCGGTAGCGAAAACCGTGCCGGGCGTGGTGTCTGCCCTGGCTGAACGTCTGGAGGGCGGGCGCTACATTGACGTTGATATCAACCGGGAAAAAGCCTCCCGCTACGGGATGACGGTGGGCGATGTGCAGCTGTTCGTCTCCTCGGCCATCGGCGGGGCGACGGTGGGTGAAACGGTGGAAGGCGTCGCCCGGTACCCGATTAATATCCGCTATCCGCAGGACTACCGGAACAGCCCGAACGCGTTGAAGCAGATGCCGATCCTGACGCCGATGAAACAGCAGATCACGCTGGGCGATGTGGCGGATATCAACGTGGTTTCCGGCCCCTCGATGCTGAAAACGGAGAATGCCCGGCCTGCGAGCTGGATTTATATCGATGCTCGCGGCAGGGATATGCTGTCGGTGGTGAACGACATTAAGACGGCCATCAGTCAGAACGTAAAGCTGAGGCCGGGTACCAGCGTGTCATTCTCCGGGCAGTTTGAGCTGCTCGAACACGCCAACAAGAAACTGAAGCTGATGGTGCCGATGACGGTGATGATCATCTTCATTCTGCTGTATCTGGCGTTCCGCCGCGTGGATGAAGCGCTGCTGATCCTGATGAGCCTGCCGTTCGCCCTGGTCGGGGGAATATGGTTCCTCTACTGGCAGGGCTTCCATATGTCTGTGGCAACCGGCACCGGCTTTATCGCCCTGGCCGGGGTGGCGGCAGAGTTTGGTGTGGTCATGCTGATGTATTTGCGTCATGCCATTGAAGCGCACCCGGAATTGTCCCGTAAAGAGACATTCACACCGGAAGGTCTTGATGAAGCCCTCTATCACGGTGCCGTACTGCGTGTCCGGCCGAAGGCCATGACCGTGGCGGTGATCATTGCGGGTCTGCTGCCAATACTCTGGGGAACCGGTGCAGGTTCAGAAGTCATGAGCCGTATCGCGGCCCCCATGATTGGTGGGATGATCACGGCTCCGCTGCTGTCCCTGTTCATTATTCCTGCCGCCTACAAATTAATCTGGCTGCGCAGACATAAAAAAAGCGTGTGATAACCCTGAAAGGGCACCCTCTGTGGGTGTCCTTCTTTACTGCTTCACCCTGACGTCAGGGTTTACATCGATAATATACAGAGGTGAGCATGAAAAAAACGGTTCTAATGGCCCTGGCTCTTGGCCTTTCACTGCCCGCGACAGCGAGTGAAAAAGTGATTGATATGTACAAATCACAAAACTGTGGCTGTTGTTCCCAGTGGGGCAAGGCGATGGAAAAGACGGGTTTGAAGTGCGAACTCACGTCATGAACGATCGGCGCTGTCAGCCCTGAAGCAAAAGCATGCTGTTCCTGCAGGACTAAGAAGCTGTCATACCGCGGTTGCAGGTAATTTGATCATTGAAGGCCATGTGCCTGCGACAACGATACATAAGGCAATGCACTCTGGTTCGGGTATATACGGTCTCGCCGCCCCCGCAATGCCAGCCGGAAGTCCAGGAATGGAAACGGGGGATCGAAAAGAGGTTTACGATGTTATCGCTTTCTCCCCAGATGAAAGTAAAAAAGTCTTCCAGCGAATCGAATAGTTAGCGGAACGGCTGATAACGGGACGCCGGGAGCAGGCATTGTAAATGCGTTGCATCTGAAAAGTGTCAGGTTCGGGAAATACCCCAGAGTGAAGGGCCTGTTACGAACAGAAGGAGTCCAGTATGAAAAGTACAACTTATGCTCTTATTGCAGTCGTCGCGATTACGGCATTTGCTCTCCTGCGCGAACACTGGTCACATGTGGCAGGTTACTGGCCATATCTGTTGCTGCTGGTCTGCCCGCTAATGCATCTTTTCCACGGACATGGAGGGCATGGGGATCACCCACATCACGATGGTGGGAACGATAAAAAAATTAATCAAGAAGATGGGGCCGCGTCGCGGTCCCGTTAATTTAATTAGCACCACTCGCTGACGTTTATATCTCACTGCTGGGAAGGTTAGTTAATATTTTGTGAAACAAGAAACGATGATCGAATAATAAAACCTTCAGGAATTACGGTCTTCTTTATCACGATTTTTTATTTTTTTTAAACTTAACGCAAATATTACTACCAATTGTAGTAGTGCCCTTTTTGAGACTATTCCCTATTGCGCCAGAGCTGGCATACTGAAGAAAACCAAAAAAATATTATCCTTTTATATGCGCTATTACAGCAAAGCCGCCCTTTTTTGCTCGTTATTTTTTTGCACTCTGAGCCATGCAGCCCCCCTTACTCCTGCTGACCGGGACACAGTGCGTCAGCAGCAGGAGGAACTGTTATTAAAGAACCAGCAACAGCGTGAAGAGCTGGAGCGGAGTATTCCTCGCCCGGCGCCTGCCAGACCTCTGCCTGTAACCGGCGCCGGGCCCTGCTTCACCATTGATACCATTACCCTTTCCGGCGCGACCCTCATTTCCCCGAAAACCCGGCAGGCTCTCGTTGCGCCGTGGCAGGGCCGGTGTCTGGATATGGCGAAAATAACGGAGCTTC